>CAURNE010000001.1:0-196604 GCA_963526415.1 uncultured bacterium
TAAGCCCCACTAATATAAACCTGCTTCTATGGGGCTATTAAGGAGAAAAACTATGCTTCCACAAAATACTCAAAATCAAACAGATGCAATCTCTCAACTGGCGAATCCATTTCAGCTTGAAGTTGCCAAATCACTTTCGAAGGAGATGGCGGTGCTTCAAAAGAATCAGCTTCTGACGGCAGACATTCTTAACAAAGTAGGCGACCTTTCGAAGCTCGAGGCAGATATTCTGGCAAAAACTCCCCATGCCAAGGAACGCACAGATTTCATCATCAAGACTTTTGCTTTGGTCGCCTCCCAGCAGATAAGATAGGAGGTTCCCTATGAATGAACTTATCTTGCCCATAATTTTTGCCGTTTCTCTTGGCTTTGTAGCTGGCGTTATTGCCTTGTTGGTATATCTTGATTCTCAATCTAAAAAACAACCTGTCAAAGAGAAAAACAAAAATCTTCCTCCTGTTTACACTGAAGAAGAAATTGAACTAGCTCAATTTATCGAAAAAAGGCAAGCCGTAAACGAGGCATTCCTTTCAGCTCAGGCGGAACTACTCAAAGAACTTAGAAAGTGAAGTAATTTTTACATCACCGAACAAAACAGCAATATGATAGCACCTTAACAGATATAGCACCATTCTCATCGCTCCTAATCCATAAACTGCTTATGCTCCCTTTTGCTAGTGGTTTCTGGTATGCTCGGAGCGTTACAAACAGAAAGGATTTTAAAATGACACAACCAACTCAACCAAAGAAATTCAAAACCATCCTCGCTGATGTTCCCTATATGAAGAACCAAACAGGTAGCTACGGAGCCTGCAAGCATTACAACCTGATGAGCCACGAGGAAATCCGCAATATGCCCATCAAGGACATCGCTGCAGACAACGCCCATCTCTGGTTTTGGACTTCCAACTCTTATATGGAAGAATCTTACGATATTATTCGGGCGTGGGGCTTTGAGCCAAAAAGCATTTTTACTTGGGTTAAACCAACTCTGGGCTTGGGAACTTATCTGCGAAATTCCACCGAGCATGTAATTTTCGCTACTCGTGGAAAAGCTCCTATCAAGTTTAAAGGTCAAATGAATTGGGGCTTCTTCCCCAAACAAGACCATAGCCATAAGCCCGAGGAACTCTTTGCTATCATCGAACGCTGTTCTGAACCAGATTATTTGGAGCTCTTTGCAAGGCGACCTGTGTCTTCTAATAAAAAATGGGCTATATGGGGTAATGAAGTTGAGAGCGACATTATTATCTCTCACTATCCCGTTCCTCAATATTCTAAAAACCCCATTGACTACAGAAAGGCAGATGATGAAGTGTGCGAAAAATAGTTGGCTACACCTTGCTTTTCGTTCTGCTGGCTTATTTGGTCAATCGGGCGGTTCACTGGCTAATCGAAATTGCCCTACCCTTAAGCTTGCTTGCCGTATTACTTGGTGGCGGAATGCTTGCCTTTCGCTACTGGAAAAACAAAAGAGATTGGAGGTGAACCGATGAAGCGCCCAACAAATTTTGAAGCATTCGAGATGGATTACACTCGCCCCGTGGAATTTCAAGACATACTAGATTTGATGGTGCGACTCTCAGGCTACACCAGACGCCAGCCCTTCGTTTTGGAGATTCGTTTAACGAAAAATGAGGTGCGATATTTACTTCTCAGTAGCCCACTGGACACGCCCTATTTACATAAAATGTTGCAGGTTTCCAATGACATTCAGTTTTCGAAACTTCACCCTAAAAAGCGAAAACCGTCCGAAAAATCGTGGCATGTCGCCATTAAACGCAACCATTTTAGTCTCAAAACAGATGGCGTTGAAAATTTCACTCGTTCCTTTTTAGCACTATGCCATCACCTCAAACCATTGGAGGAAATCTGCGTGCAGGTTGTAGTGGGCAAGTCTCGTTCGCCAAAACCGCTGGCTCGGGATTTATCGCACCTCAACGCCACTTGGTGGCAATGGATTTCGGGTAATATTCCAAAACTTTCCAAAGATGCTGACAAGTTAATTCGGGAAAAACTCTGCCACGCCCAGTTTCAAGCAGATATACGGATTGGCGTGCGAAGTGATAGCCATTTTTGTAAGAATGAGCTATACCATACCGTTTTAGGAGCCTTTCGAATGTTAGAATCCAGCGGTGTCGAACTTTTTCTCACCCCAATTTCCAGCGAGAAAGTGAATAAAGTTCAAATTCCGTGGTCTTTTCCACTCACCCTTTCTTCACAGGAGCTTGCCAGTTTTTGGCTTGCCCCTATTGGCGAAGGCGAGCTAGCTGGGATTGCTAATATTCACCCCAAAATTCTCCGCCTGCCTTTGGGATATAAAGTGCCAGATGTGCCTGTTCGAAAATTTGGTGAAAGCCTCAAAAACGAACCACTCCAGATTTTACCTCGAGACGCTACTCAACATTTATTAGTTTTAGGCGGAACGGGTGTCGGTAAATCTACCCTACTCGCCCAGTGCCGTTATGCGACCACCAAGCAGATTGTTGCCCTCTATTTTCAGGATAGCCAGCATTCGCGAACTGCTTTCCGAAGAGCTAACTTGCTTTTAAACCATATCAAAAATCGCCAACTCATCAATCACCTCGAACGGCGAATCGGTGGTGTGCGAGCAGGTTCAGGCAGTTTCGTTTGGTACATCACGATAAAAGGGTTGAAAGCATTACATCGTCCACAACGCTTTAAAAATAAGTATGAACCCACTGCCCACCACTTGGAACACACGCTGGCGGTGGCACAAGCGTATGTCTTTCTGAAATTGTTGGAAGAAGCTGGCAAAATCCAGCTGGAACGGTTCAATTTTGAACCCACCTGCCACCGCACCTACGCCACCTTTTCGGGCAAGAAGATTTTTCTCAAACCTGATGCTTTTGCCCAGCTAGTTTTGGGGATATACGAGGATAGTTATTTTCTCGAAATCGATATGGCGACCGAAAGCCTCAACCGAGTGGCTAACCAGTGTAAAAAATACATCGCCTACTACCAAACAGGCATTGAGCAGCGAGAGCAAAACGGTGTGTTTCCACTGGTTATATGGATTGTACCACACGATAAACGAAAAGAAGCGATTTCGAAGAAAATAGAAAGCGAGCTAAACAACTTTCACCCAATGTTTCAGGTGGTAACGCTGGAGGAATTTAGTTCATGGATTGGAGGACGAACAGATGAGTAACGAAAAAGAACGAATTGTCAAAATTGGGCGTGCGACATTTAGGATTAGCCGAAAGTTTGGCGGTTCGAAAAGTTTGAAAGAGCTGCTGGAAAAGCTGATTTTGAAGGAAAAATAAAGAATTGTTCTACGTATTGACAAAACATTTATTTTATAGTATAATTCAAGCATACTTAACAACGAAGTAGAACTTTACAGACCTGTGGATTGTAATTGTTCTATTTCGTTTTTTCTTTTTAAGGAGGAATATAAAATGAGTTTTGTGAAAATTAAAATTAGCGAAAAATTAGCAAAAAAGCGAAAAAGATGGAAAGAAAGAGTTGGAGAAGAAGCAAAAGCTCTAATTTCTCTCAGCAATATCGGAATTATCAAACTTCCAGAAGGAACGATGGTGAAAATTGCAAAAAGCAGGAGCTATAAGGATATCGAGAAAATCAACCAAGAAATAAAACGATTTAACGGTATCGAGTAAGCCTTAGAGTCCTGTTTTTAGGACTCTTTTTTAACAAATCCATATCTTTATTGTAAGTAATAGAATCATCGTCATTAAAATGAATTTCGTGTGCTGAAATATTAATTTTACCTTCAACTTGTTTCTTTAATTCTCTTGCAAGAGCAAGTAGGAACTCTTTATTTGTCTTTTCTTCAATTAACCAATACAGCTGTTGTCCTATTCTGGTAAAAGCATAACTCGTAAACTCAAACATAGAAATTTCTTTTTCTTCATTCATCTGAAAATTAATATAGGCATGCTCGTTATAAAAACCGTGCGGACTTTCTACGCTTAAGTCCATCTCATGAGTTGCAAGAAGTGCCATTTTTATAAGGCCACATTCTTCCAGAATAAGTAAATCACTTTCACTTATTCCAAAACGCTCATATAGTTCCATTATTGCTTCATTTTCAATTGCATAAATATATAAACCACCACTAAAATCTTGAATGCTTAATCGAGCTACTTTTAAGAAAAGTTCAGCTTCATATTTGTTCATCAATTTTAAAGTTTCTATCAACCTAAAGGAAAAATCTCCACTGGAGTCTGATTCACTCCTCAGAATTTTTGCCCAAATTGCTTGCATATCTTCATCACTAACCATTGAGGCAGCCTCAAAAAATCGATAGAACCATTCCAAAGAAAATTCGCACTCTTCTACAGAGTGAGTTGAATGTAATCTATCTGCAATCTCTGCAATCCTTAAAATATTTCTACATTTAACAACTTCTACAGCAGAAAATGGCAAATCTGGATTTTCAAATTTACTTTTTACCAAGTCATTTATAAGTTGTTTTACTTGTAACTTATCCTTATAGTAATAATCTGTGAGAAATGTTGTAGCAACCGCAGACAGTGTTCCTCCAGAAACACTAACAACAGGCGAGGATAATAAAGAAATTACATCAAATTCCACAGTATAGCTACCTCCAAATTTTATTAACTTCATTCTACCACAAATAAACTAAAAAATCGCTTACAACCTATAAAAGACTGGACTTCTTCGCCATTTCGAGGTATCCTGTCCATGGGTTAGAGTGTAATTGAAAGGAGACACGATGACAAACAGCACATTAACAAGGCAGATTCCAGATTGGACGGAGGTTGAGTTTGAAGGTTTGAGCGAGATTAGCGTTTTGTATTGTAGGCTTTCCGCAGAAGACGCAAACGAAGGCGAATCTAACTCAATTTCCAACCAACGCTTGATTTTAAGCAAACTGGCGGAGCGAGAAAATTTGAATAACCCAATTGTATTTTACGATGATGGCTACTCAGGTTCAAACGCCCAGCGTCCAGCTTTCCAACAAGCTCTGGCATTGGTTAAAAACAACCAAGTTTCGAATTTTGTGGTAAAGGATTTGAGCCGTGTTTCAAGAGATTACCTGCTTTCAGGAAATCTTTTGGAGGTGGTTTTTCCTTCGAAAAACATTCGCTTCATTTCCCTGCAAGAAAATATAGATAGTAACAAGAAATCCAGCCAAGATGCCTATCTCACACCGTTGGTTTCGCTCTTTAACAACTGGTATAGTATGCAGTGTAGCGAGAAAATTAAGCTTTCGAAACATACCAAAGCCAAAAATGGTGAAAAAATCGGCTGGATTACCCCTTATGGATACCTCAATAATCCAGAAAATCGTAAGGAGTGGTTGGTAGATGAATACGCTTCAGAAATCGTTAAACGGATATTTTCGGAGTATATTTCAGGCAGAACGCCAACCGAGATAGCTCAAGGTTTAAGGCGTGACAAAATCCTCACTCCTGCTCGCTACAAAATAAATCTGGGCATTGCGAACTATCGGATTTTAGAGAGCGACCCTTGTTATTGGAAAACTCAGATGATTTGGCAAATATTGGAAAAAGAGGAATATATCGGCTCAACAATTAACTTGAAAACTGCGAAAATTTCCTACAAACAGCGTAATTGTCGCATGCGACCTCGTGAAGATTGGCTAATTTTCCCAGATAGCCACGAAGCGATTATTTCGAAGGAAGATTTTGAAATTGCAAGAAAAATGATGGGACACAAGCGAGTCATTCAAAGGCAGAACTGGAAAAACAAAACAGGACACGAAAATTTGTTTGCAGGCTTGCTTTATTGCGAAAACGGACATAAACTCAGTTTTTGTCCACAAGAAAAAGCTGGTGTAAATCTCGACCATTATAAATGTCACCATTTTAGGCGATCTGGCGATACTTGTTCGGGCGGTCACTATCTTCGTAAAGAAGCATTGGAAGACCTAATTTTAAACGAGCTTCAAGAACTGATAAACTCATTTCAGATTAACGAAGCAGATTTATTACAACGCTTGAAGGACAAGTTTGAAATCAAAGAAACCAAGAAGTTCAGCGAACTGCAAAAACAGCTGACCAAAAACGAACAGCGAATGGTAGAGTTGGATACTATCATCCAGCGACTCTACGAAAAGCAACTGTTGGGTGAGATTGCAGACGACCGTTTCAAAAAATTATGCGATAGCTATGAGGTGGAACAAGCCGAGTTGAAGGAAAAAGTCCAAACCGCCACCGAAACTCTTGGGGCGAAAATGAAATCTGCCCACAACATTGAAAAATTTATGACAACCATTCGAAAATATACTCAGCTTGAGAAGTTGACACCGAAAATTATCAACGAATTGATTGATAAAATTATTATTCACCAACCGATTGGTAGAGGCAAGAATAGACAAATTAAACTGGAAATACACCACCGATTTATTGGTGATATTTAAGTATTTAAAAGAGCAAGTTGTAGATCGCTCTATATATAAGAATGGGACTGCTGAGCGAAGTATGGTATAATAAATGTATGAATATTTATTTTTCTGGAATCGGCGGCGTCGGAATCGGGGCGCTCGCAAGCATTGCTCACAGTGCAGGATATGGCGTTTTTGGAAGCGACCAAAACTCAAGCTTAATAATAGAAGAACTTTCAAAAAAGAATATCGAAATCGAAATAGGTGGACAAAATGGTGGTTTTTTAAAAAATAAATTTATCGAAAACGGTATCGACTGGTTTATTTATACTGCTGCCCTACCAAAAAATCACCCTGAACTTTTGATGGCGAAAAAATTAGGAATAAAAATTAGCAAGCGCGACGAACTTTTAAACGAAATTATTACTTCAAAAAATCTAAAACTTATAGCAATCTCTGGGACGCATGGAAAAACCACAACAACCGGAATGGCAATCTGGATTTTTAAGCAACTTGGAATTCCTGTGAGCTGGTCGATCGGTACAACAATTTCGTTTGGCGAAAGCGGTCTTTTCGATCCACAAAGCGAATATTTTATTTATGAAGCTGATGAATTTGACCGTAATTTCCTTCATTTTACACCAACAGTCAGTTTAATTACATCAATCGATCACGACCATACTGATATTTATGAAACCGAAGATGATTATTTCGAGGCCTTCAGTCAGTTTGGAGAGCAAAGTGATTTTATTATTTCCTGGAAAGATCAACATCCAGAAATTTTCAAAAATCTTCAAAATAAAGTTATTTTGAAACAACCAGATAAAGAGATAACACTCCCCGGAATCCATAATCGCAAAAATGCAAGTTTGGTTATTGAGGCATTAGATTACCTAGTTGAGACACAAGATCTAAAAGTTTCGAAAGATTTTTACAAAAAATCAATTGAAGCCATAAATAATTTCCCCGGAACAAATCGCCGTTTCGAAAGAATAACCGAAAATATTTATTCTGATTATGGTCATCATCCAAAAGAGATTCAGGCAACACTTCAAATGGCCAAAGAAATTGCTGAAAAAAAAGGCTTTTCTGGGATTTCTCTTATTTATCAGCCACACCAGAATGTTCGCCAAATTGAAGTTCAAGATGAATATACACCCGAGGTTTTCAAAAATGCGAATGAAATTATCTGGTTGCCAACCTATTTAAGTCGTGAGAACCCTGATTTCGAAATTCTTTCACCAGAATTTCTTTCAAAAAATATCTCTGAAAAAACAACAATTTTAGATTTTTCAGATAGTCCAAAAGAATTAATAGAGAAAATTTTAAGTCTAAAAGCAAAAAACCGATTAATTCTAGCAATGAGCGCTGGATCGCTCGATAAATGGATTCGAAAAAGTATAAAATAATAAAAAACCACACCTTATTGGTGTGGTTTTAAAACTCAAATGGTGCGCACGAGAAGACTTGAACTTCCACGAGCCTAAGCTCACTAGCCCCTCAAGCTAGCGCGTCTACCAATTCCGCCACGCGCGCAAGACCATTTTTATTATACCAAAATTACGGCGTCTTGTAAAGAGTTGATTTTTTTGCCGACCAATATATAACATCAGAATAACGATTAACTTCTGTTACGAAAATATTGTTTGGTGAAAAAGGCTTAACTGATTTTCGAAAAACATAACTAGTTTTTGTTTGCCCCAAACCAATTGCCGCTGAATTTGCAATCCAGCGCTGGCTAAATTTCGTAAGTTGAAGTTTTTTATCTTCGGAAGTTTGAGCAAGTCGTGAATTTACCAACAAATCATCCGCAATCACATCACTATAATTTGAAAAATTTAACCCTCTCTGCCCAGATTGAGATGAATGCCAGAAAGCATAAATATCAGGATCAGCTCCAAGATCAATTTCATAAACCAAAATACTGTAATTCCTTGGCTGAAGAATTGATTGAATAAATGCCCCTGTTTTATCGTCCTTATCAATTATTGTAATTTTCACATCAAAACCAAGATCTTTAAGTTGTTTCGAAATTTCATCGGCTGCTTTTTTATAGTTATAAACACTAGTTGTCGCAAGATTCAACGTGGCTTTCTGACCATCTTTTTCAAGAATTCCATTAGAATTTTTGCGCCAGCCCGCCGATTCAATCACTTTTTCGGCCTGCTTAAAATTATATTCCGGTAAATTTAAATCTTTCGTATTAACAAATTGATTCAAAGTTGGATAATCAAGTTTTTCGACAAACTCCATCTCTTTTCGAACTTTAGAAATATCAATTCCAGATTGAATAGCTCTTCGAATTTTAGGGTCCTTCAAAATAGGATCAGAATTATTTAAAAATGCATAAATGCCTCGATTAACTTTTGTCTCTCTTGAACTAAACTTAACCTGTTCGTTTTCCGAAAAATCACTAATCTTAACGCTCGGTGACGCCACAATCTCACCAGTAACTAATGATTTTTTCAACTTGTCACTATCATTAAAGACAACCAAATCAAAATTATCAATATAAGGCTCACCCTTGTAGTAATTCTTGTTTTTCACCAAAGAAACTGTAGTCTTATTTGCATCCGACTGAATCGATTTAAAGTTGAATGCACCAGATGTCACAATATTATTCGAAAAAGTGATTTCTCGAATTTTATCTGGTTGAATATTTTTCAAAATATGTTCTGGTAAAATTGAAAAATTAAAACTATACAAAATCGATGAAGAATTCGTTGGAACTTTTACCGAAATTTCATAATCGTCTTTTTTTGAGACCTCAACATTCTTCCAAACCTTAAAGTTTGAAACATTTAAAGATTGCTCTTTAAGTAGTTTTATTGTAAAAATAACATCATCCGCAGTTAGTTTTTCTCCATCAGACCATTTTACATTTTTTCGAATTTTAATATTAAAATTTCGGTAATTATCCTTAGTTGAAACAGCTTCAGCCAAATCACCCTTTAAACTTCCGCTCTCATCTATATCATAAAGTTGCGAAAAAGCAAGCTGCTCAAACGATTTTTCGCTTTCAGTTGAAGCCAAAATCGGATTCAATGTTTTAATTTCACCTAAAATTCCCTCGGAATAAGTTCCGCCTTTATAAAAAACTTCTTCGCTATAATTTTTACTACTAACTTCTCGAAAAAAACCAACCGAGAAGATCAAAAAAGCCATCACCGCAACCCAGATAATAACCACTTTTCGAATATTTAATAGGTTCTCAAAACGACCAAAAAACATTTTTTTCGTATGCGAAATAATTACTTTCTCAGCAAAATCAGCTCTTTCAGAAAGCGACATTTTTTTGTTCGGTACAACTTGAACAGTTTGGCTTTTCGAAGTCTGTGATTTATTTTTCTGTAAGTAGTTCGAAACCCGCTTAACCTTTTTAGGGTTATTTTTAAAATCCATCAGAATACCTCTTATTTAGGCAAAAGTAGCGTCGTGAGAATTGAAGCTACAAAAATAAATGCAAAAAATACAGTTGCGCGAAAAATACTCTTTTCTACACCGCGACGCTCAGTATAAAGCTCACCGGAAGCACCGAAACCTGCACCCAAAGTTGCACCACGCTGTTGTAAAAGCACTAAAAGCATCATTATTATACCAGAAATAACAGTAGTAAATTGTAAAATACTATCAATATTCATTATAAAATCTCCTTATCTTCGGTCTTTAAAAACTGGCTCAAACTATAATTCAATAAACTTATCGCGGCACCAACAAAGACAGAATTCCAAAATCCCATCGAAATATTTGGCGCTAAAAGCATTGAAATCCAAACAATTACACCATTCACAATTAGTGTGAAGAAGCCAAATGTCAATATAATCATTGGCAATGATAAAATTGTTAGAATAGTTTTAAGCAAGCTATTCACAACTGAAAAAATCAACCCTGCTAAAAAGAAAGTTCCAGCGCTATAATTACTTACGCTTCCAAAAATAGAAACCAAAATCCAAAGCAAAAAGCTGTTCAAGAACCATCGATTTATAAATTCCATCAGTTGTGTTTTCACATATACTATTTTAGCATATTTCGAAAATAAAAAAAACACCTTTTGGTGATTTTTATGAAATATTTGGAGGGTCTGATGGGGCTTGAACCCATGACACCCTGCTTAAAAGGCAGGTGCTCTAACCAGCTGAGCTACAGACCCACTCGCTGAATACATATAAAAGTATATCTCATTTTTTTGCAAAAGTCAAGAGGTTTTTTCTATTTTCTTGAATTTAAATGAAGTTATACTCAAAATTGATAGAATTACCCCTATTAAAATAATCCAACTCGCCCACTGTTCTAAAAGCCCGGAAATACTTTTTGAAAGCAAATCTGATAAAAACACTTTTTCAAAATATGAAATTAAAACCACGTAAGCAAAAATCGAGGAAAATATTGACGAAAATAAGCCTAAAATTAGTTTTTCCTGCTTTGGATTTTTCATTAAAATTAACAACGCTGATACTAAAATTAGCAAAATGCCAACAATTCCACTCAAAGTGGATTCTGGAATTGCCAAATTTGAAGTTGTCAAAAAAACTGTGAGATCTTTATTCCAATATCTATTTAAAACAACTCCAGCCAAAATAACCAAATTAAAGTACCCCATTTTTCGGCGAGAAAGGATTAAAATAATTGCCAAAATAACGATAAAAACTATTGCCGCCATATTCATATTTTATCACACTTATATTTTTTCACCAAAAATATAAGCCAGTTTAACTAGACTGGCTTTTTATCAGAACAATGATTTTTTAGCTTTTTTAAATTCTGCCAAAAGTTCTTTTTGCTTTTTCGAAAGCTTGGTTGGAGTCTCAACGATAATCGTCACAATTTGCGCACCGCGTCGTTCAGTTCGAAGATGTGGAACTCCATGACCAGAAAGCTTAAAATCGGTATGACTCTGGGTGCCGGCAGGGATTTTCATCGTAAGCGGTCCATCAATGGTTTCAACTTCAATTTCCGCACCAAGTGCCGCATCAATCATTGAAATCTTTTCTTCGCTTAAAATTAAATCGCCTTCGCGGGTGAATTTTTTGTCAGCTTTAACTCGAATATTCACATATAAATCACCCTTTTCGCCACCTTTTATCGCCTCGCCGTGGCCAGAAAGCCGAATTGTTGCACCATCATCGATTCCAGCAGGAATTTTAAGCTTAATTGATTGCTTTTTGCGCGAAATGCCGCTACCACCACAAACAGAACAATTTTGCTTTGGAATCTCACCCCGCCCATCACAAGTCGGACAAACCACCGTTTGTTGAATTGGACCAAAAAGTGTTTGAGTCGTTCGAGTTTGTTGACCGCTCCCATTACAATCTGGACATTTTCGCATTCCGTGGCCAGGTTCAGCACCAGAACCCTCACAATGTTCACATTCATCATCTAAATTTAACGAGATTTCAGTTTCTGTACCAAAAATTGCCTCTTTAAAATTTAAAATTAACTCAACCTCAATATCGCGACCTTTTTTAGCTTGAGACCCTCGATTTTGTGAAAAACCACCACCAAAAATTCCATCAAAAATATCTCCAAATCCGCCGCCAAAATCAAAATTAACATTCTGCCCAGAAAATCCACCAAAACCTTCGAAAGGATTTCCTCCTGAGAACCCGCCAGAATTTCCACCGACACCCGCGTGACCAAACTGATCATAGCGCTGTCGCTTTTCTTTATCTTTTAAAACTTCATAAGCTTCATTTACTTCTTTAAAAGCTTTCTCATCACCACCTTTATCCGGGTGAAGTTCAACCGCTTTTTTTCGAAAAGCTTTCTTAATCTCATCTGCGCTGGCGTCTTTTTTTACACCCAAAATATCATAATAATCAGCTTTACTCATATATACAATTATAACAAATTAGCACTTAAAGAGCAAGAGTGCTAATTATTATTTTCAATATTTTTTAGCTTAAATTCCAGCCCATTAATCTGAACATCAATTTCATAAAATTTCGAATCGTACGCGCGCATTTTATCTTCAAAAATGCCACTCATTGATTCATAAATGTCTTGATTATCCATTTCATCCCTATTAGCATCGCGCATATATTGAAGTTCCTCGCGCATTTGTTTTTCAAGCTTCAACCTCTGAGCTTCTAACATTTGAATTTGCGCCTCAATCGCTGCCCGTTGGTCCTCTACTGTAATTTCCCAGCCGGTTTCTTTGTTTTCATTTTGATTATTTTGATTAAAATTTTTCATACCCTATATTATATCACCGAACCAGCTTTTCATCAAAAATTATTCCGATTTTTTCTTCGAATTTTCCTTAATCGCACTCTCAATATAGCCGTTTAAATTATTATCAATCCGATTAATTTCGAAAGTTAAATAAGCTAACCATCCAAATATAATTACCGTCAAAATAATAGTAATAAGTTTTTTGTCATTTTTATTAATAAATTTACATAAACTTTCAATTAAATAGCTCACCCTTATAAAAGCTATTTAACAGTAACCGCAACCGTATCGTGCGGAACATAAACATTTCGAGTAAATCTACCCATATTTATTTCACCAAATATCGTTCTATGGTAAAAAACTCCTTAAATATGAACCGTAGTCCCCCTATTAACTCTTAATCTTCTTGTCAAAAATTCTCTCCATTACTGAATATCATTCTAACTAAAGAACGTACTGCCAGCAAAACTATTATCCAGATAAAAAGCAACATCACGAGTATCAGCTTTAATAGCAAAAGAAAAACTGAAAATAAACCAACTACTACGGTAAATAAAACAATTACTACAGTAATAAATATATTTTTAACCGTATTAAATATCTTTTTAACCATAGAAATACCTCTTTCTAAAAGTGCAAGCCTTGGGTGAGCATCACTCAATTATAATAAATAAAATCAAAAAAATCAATGCGCAAAAAATGCCCAGTTTAACCTGAGCATTTTTACTTTTCGAAAGGTGGATTTTCGAATTATTTTTTATCAATAACTTCACCTTCAACAGGTTCATCGTCATCTTTTTTGTGCGAAGTTTTAGCTTTCTCACTAGCTTCACCCGCATTTTCTGCACTTTGCGCTTGATACAATTTAGCACCAATTGGCATAATTGCATCTTGAAGATCTTTCGAAGCTTTCTCAAGCTCATCTTTATCCTCAGAATTTTGGTGTTTTTTAGCTTCTTCAACCGCTTTCGAAATTACCTCTTCATCTTCTTTCGAAATTTTGTCTTTAAATTCACTTGGTATTTTTTCTGCCTGATAAATAGCATTTTCGAGTTGGTTTTTTGCATCAATCAATTCGCGCTTTTTCTTATCTTCATCTGCGTGAAGTTCTGCCTCTTTTTGAGCTTTTTCAATATCTTCTTTACTCATGTTTCCTGAGTTTTGAATTGTGATATTATTCTCTTTACCAGTTCCTTTATCTTTAGCGGTAACTGTTAGAATTCCGTTCGCATCGATATTGAAAGTCACTTCAATTTGCGGGATTCCGCGTGGAGCTGGAGCAATTCCTGAAAGCACAAACATTCCAAGAGATTTGTTGTCAGCAGCCATCTCGCGTTCACCTTGAAGCACATGAATTTCAACTTGTGGCTGATTATCAGCATAAGTTGAGAAAACTTGCGATTTCGAAGTTGGCACAGTCGTGTTTCGATCAATCATTGGAGTTCGAACACCGCCAGCAGTTTCGATTCCAAGTGTCAAAGGTGTAACGTCGAGAAGGAGCACATCTTTAACATCTCCAGCCAAAACACCACCTTGAATTGCAGCACCAACAGCCACAACTTCATCAGGGTTAACACCTTGGGTTGGTTTTTTACCAAAGATTTTTTCAACTTTTTCAACTACGGCTGGCATTCGAGTCATACCACCAACCATCACAACTTCAGCAATATCGCTAGCTTTTAGATCTGCATCTTTTAGGGCTTTTTCAACAGGATCGGCCAATCGCTCAATCAAGTCAGCAACCAATTCTTCAAGTTTTGCTCGAGTTAGTGTGTATTCAAAGTGTTTTGGGCCGTCTTCATCAGCTGTCAAAAATGGCAAGTTCACTTCGTAAGATGTTGTTGAAGAAAGCTCTTTCTTGGCTTTTTCAGCTTCATCCTTCAAACGTTGCATTGCAGCAGAATCATTCTTAAGATCAATTCCTTCTTCTTTTTTGAATTCATCCAAGAAATGGTTCACGATGCGGTTATCGAAGTCTTCACCACCAAGGTGCGTATCACCGTTTGTTGAAAGAACTTCAAACACACCATCAGCAATATCAAGAACAGAAACATCGAATGTTCCACCACCAAGGTCGAAAACGGCAATTTTTTCGTCTTTTTTACCGTCTAAGCCATAAGCAAGTGCGGCTGCAGTTGGCTCGTTAATAATTCGTTTTACTTCAAGACCTGCAATTTTACCAGCATCTTTTGTTGCTTGACGTTGGCTGTCATCAAAGTAAGCTGGAACAGTAATCACAGCTTCAGTAACTTTTTCACCCAAGAAAGCTTCGGCATCAGCTTTGATTTTCGAAAGAATCATTGCTGAAACTTCTTCTGGTGTATAATCTTTGTCACCCATTTTTACAGCAACACCACTACCTTTTTTCACAATCTCATAAGGCATAATTCCAAGATCTTTTTGAACTTCGTCGTCAGAATATTTTCGTCCAATCAAACGTTTTACGCCATAGATTGTATTTTTTGGATTTGTTACGCGTTGACGTTGAGCAACTTGACCAACCAAGCGATCACCTTTTTTATTAATCGCTACAACTGATGGCGTAGTTCGATTTCCTTCCGCATTTGTAATAACCTCAGGTTTTCCTGCAACCATATACGCAAAAGCACTGTTAGTTGTACCAAGGTCAATTCCAATAATTTTTCCCATTTTCTCCTTCTTTCTTTATTAAATTTATCTGTTCAATAGCTTTCCTAGTCAATTTCGAATTTCTTAACCCATTCGGATTTTTCAGAAAACTTCTCGAAAGTTATTAACTATTCTATAAAGCGCGCCTCGCAATTCGTTTCACGCTTATATTTTGATTATACGCTTTTAGCACTCACAAGTCAAGAGTGCTAATGTTGTATTATTTACAATATTTAAAATATCTTGATCTAAATTAAAACATCCCAACTGAGCTGTTTTAAAATATTTTATAAAAATTTAAATCTTCTCAAATTTAGCACTTCTCAAACTACTTTCAATTTCATTTCCTGCCACAAATCGCAGGTGAGCTTCTTTAATATCTGCACTTGTTACGCTTTTAGCATCTTTCGCACCCTTTCCAGAAAGTGTAATATGAAAATATCCCAAATTGCCTAAATGCACCGTTTCGCCATTTTGAATCGCATTCGAAATTTCTTGCGTTAAAGCCATCAAAACAGCATATAACCGCTTTATATTTTATAGCCATAATTATTCTCCTTTTTAAATAGATTGAAAAGTATTTGCGAATCTATTGAAAAACTTTTTGGAATAGATTCATTTTAGGTTATGAATAGGTTAAAGATTTTTAACACCTACCGCAAATATATTCACGATCATCAATGAAATCATCCTCTTCATCTTTACTATAATTACTACTATCATTCTTAGTGTGTATCTGATTTTTATTTGGATTAAAGAAAGATATAACCTCAATAATTATAAAGAATATTAGACATAATATACCAAAATATATAACTTGTGCAATAACACCTAATATTAAATCCTTGAATGGGTCGGATGGTTTAGTTGACATATATCAATATCTCGACCTTCTGAACCCATTTGCCTGTGCCTCTGCTTCTGAACAGAAATACTTTTCACCGTATGCAGGGTTTATTGTTGTTGAATTATAATATTTTCCTCCTGGCACATGATAGATTTTCTCTCATGAACGATATGAGATATTACCCTTAATATTACATACTCGTGCAGGCTGATGAGCTTGCTGTGGCATAGGTGGAGTAATATAATTGTATTTTGTAATTTTTACCTTTTCTGGTGTATAGGCTGTAATAATACTCCTACTCACCTCAGTTTTTCCTTGGTCTTTTCTACAAACCTTATCTTTACCGTTTGAACCATTTTGGAGTTTTTCTTCCTTACTTTTCCCTGAAAGCGAAATATCTCCAGTGTTTTCTTCGACTCTTTCATAGTCGGTTCTGTATGGGGTGTCTTCTTCAGAACAAATAACTTTATTATTTTGATAGATGGTTGAACCTATCGGAAATACAACAAACATACCAAATATTGCTATGGCACATATTGCAAACCCGTACTTATCTGCAAAACTCTTATTTTCTTTCATACACACATAATATCAAAAAAAAAAACACGTCAAGACACCTTTTATTAAATAATTAAAAACCCACAACCGCGGGTTTAAAATTAATTAAACTTCAAGTAATTCCAATTCTCAATCTCTGGCGCATCAACCGATTTTTCGTGCGCAAATTTCAATGTATTTTCTTGACGATTTTGATATTCATTTGATAACCTTTCGAAAAATTCAGCATTTCCACCAACCGTTTTCAAAGCCCGAATCGCAATATCATATCGCGAAACTCGATTTCTCGCCAACATATCAAAAGGTGTTGTTGTTGAACCTTTTTCTTCATATCCATTAATTTGAATTCTCGCCGGATTTCCATAATCAAATAAGATTGATTTCAAAGTTTTAGCATAACCGTGAAAAGCAAATAAAACTGGTTTATTTTTGGTGAAAATTTTTGCAAAATCATTTTTCGAAAGTACATTTTCGAAAGTTCCAATCCCCTCACTGCACAGAGCCTGTACATAAATCAGCCGAATTTTAATCTGTGGCGTATCATGAAGCAAAACCTGAAGCGCCGCAACCGTTTCTTTAAAAACATAATCTCCACTCGCTGCTAAAATTAAATCTGGCTCATCATCTTCTGAAATTAAATTCCAATCTGTAATTTCCTGATTTTTCCAAGTATCAAAAACAAATAATCCACTATTTCTGAGCTGATTTTCAACATTTTCAACCGAAAAATACCGCGGCTCAGGAGTTTTTCCTGCCACTAAAACATTGATATTATTTCGTGTTTTAAGCATTTTTGAGATCGCCACAACTGCCGAGTTATCATCAGCCGGAAGAAAAATTTGCCCAATTCTATTTTCACGCCGCAAAACTTCATCAATAAAGCTTGGATTTTGGTGCGAAAACCCATTATGATCTTGTCGCCAGCCAGTTGAAGTTAAGATATAATTTAAACTCGCCAAATCGCCCCGCCATTTCACCTCTTGAGATTGAGCCAAAAACTTCGCATATTGATCCATCATTGAAGAAATAATCGGCGCAAAAGCTTCGTAAGAAGTTAAAATCCCGTGACGACCAGTTAAAATATAACCTTGTAAAAGCCCCTGCAAGCAGTTTTCACTCAAAATTTCCGTCACCCGACCATTTTTTGCTAAATCCTTTTCCCAAGATTTAATTTCTCGTTGCCAAGAACGCGAAGTTTCTTTAAAAATCGCATCAAGTTTATTCGAATAAGTTTCATCTGGACTAAAAAATCGAAAACTCTCTGGATTTTTTTCGAAAACCTGTGTCAAAAAATCACCAATCGCATTCATTGCAAGTGATTTTTCCGCCAAGTTTTCATTAATTTCTGGTAATTTTAATTCTGAAAAATTTAAATTCGCATCTACAAAACGATTTCGACCAATTCTACTAGAATTTTCAGGTAAAAATTTATCAATCCAACTCTTAAACTGATCTTTTTCAAAATCAAAAAGTTCATCAAATTTATATGATTTAAGCCAATTCTCAAGTTTTCGAAGTTCATTTTCATCACTTGCAGCTTTCAGAAGCGGAACTTGATGCGCCGCAGAATTTCCCTCAATTTTATCTCCGTTATTTTCCTTAACGCCAGAACTTCCTTTTTTACTACGCATAATAATCATCGGTAAGCGAATAAATTTATTATTTCGCCCAAATTTTATTCTTGAAATATCACGAAAAGCGTTTGAAAAAGCATTTGAAAGCTCTAGGTCAAAATCTTCTGCAGAATATTCATCAACAATTTTAGGCTCCCATCCAGCACCATGGAAAAATTGAATTAATTCAAAATCACTCATTGAACCAAAAATCGTTGGACCCGAAATTTTATAACCATTCAAATGTAAAACTGGTAAAACTACACCATTTTTAACAGGATCTATCAATTTACTCAAATGCCAAGCAGCCGCAATTGAACCAGTTTCAGCTTCTCCATCACCAATTAGAGTTGTCATTACAAGATTTGGATTATCAAGAATAGCACCAAATGCGGTTGATAAAGAATATCCAAGTTCGCCACCCTCCAGAATTACACCTGGCGTGAAAGGACTTGCGTGCGAAGGAAAACCGCCCGGCCAAGAGAAGTTTTTCGAAATATATTCAACCCCCTGAGCATTTCGCGTAGCTTTTTTATCAACTTTCGAAAGCGTTTCTTCCATAAACAAATTCGCTTGAAGTGCTGGAAAAGCATGTCCGGGGCCAAGCATAAAAGCAGTTTTGAGACCACTTTTTGCAAATTCTAGCTGTTTTTGAATATTTAAAAGATGTGCATAAACATGATTTACACCCGGGCAGCTCCCCCAATGCCCAAGAAGTCGGGGTTTAATATCGTCAAATTCCAGAGAACGATTTAACAAAAAATTATTTTGCAAAAAAATTTGCGCCACCGTGAGGTAATTTGTCGCACGAATAAACTTTTTAATATTTTCAAGATTTTGCCCACTATTCATACATTATATTTTATCATATTTATGCTTAATTTTAAAGTTTTTAAAATTAAAAACCGCCTAATATTAGACGGTTCTATTTCATAAGAGGAGATTCCCTCGCTAACAAATATGAAAACTACAGACTCTATTTTCTATTTATTATTAGGCTAATCCGCGAGTCCCAACCTTCTAAAATAAGGTGAAACGGATCAACGCTTATAATAATATCACATTCCTTATATTCTGTCAACGATAAAATTACTTTCGTCCAACTTTAACCATTGCGGCCCGCAAAACCTCACCTTTTAAAGTGTATCCAGCTCGAAGCTCTTCAACAATAACTTCTTCTTCTCCTTCCGATTCTTCATCAAACTGAATCGCTTCATGAAGTTCAGGATTAAAAGTAGCACCTTTCGAAGAATCAATTTTCACAACGCCCATTTTCGAAAGATTTTTTTCCAAATTTTTGCTCATTTTCACAACATTTTGTGCCCAAGCATTTTTTGCTAAATCTTCTGGCAAATGCAAAATCGCTCTTTCAATATCATCAACCATCGGAATCAACGCCAAGACTGCTTTTTTCTCGCCCAATTTTTGTGCACCAGAAACTCGACTTTCAACATTTTTACGATAATTCTCAAAATCTGCACGCGTGCGTTGTAGATCGTTTTTTAGCTCTAAATTTTCTGCGTGAAGTTTTTCCATCTTAGAATCTTTTTTGAAAAATCCGTCTTTTTTCTCACCTTTCGAAATTTCTTGCTTTTTTTCCAAATTATTCTCTTCCATTTTTCCTCCTTAAATATTACTTGCATAGTTTGCAATTTTCTTTAAAAACTTTTTTCGAACGTTTAACGTATTTGAATCACGATTCATATTTCCCAAATTAATAACTTTTTTGGTTTTTATACCACAATGATTCAATACTGCACTTTTTAGAACAGCAATTCCATAACTGTCCGGCACGCTAATAATTCCACTAAAAATTTTATACCACCAACTTGGACCTTGAGATGTCGTAATTATATCAGCAGTTTTATTTTTGAGAAGCTTTTTAAATTGTCTACCCGTTATAAAATTAAGAACAAAGATTCCTTTTCGATTCGAAGAATAGGCAACTCCTGGGGTAAAAACTCGATCAATCCAACCTTTCATTAGGCTTGGCATCGAGCTCCACCAGATTGGATAAATAAAAATTAAGTGATCTGCCCATTGAATTAATTCTTGCGAATGCGTAATTTCAGCATCCTCCTTCATTCTCTCTCGATAACCAAAACGTAAAACTGGATCAAATTTCATTTCCGCAAGATTTAGAGTTTCAATTTTATGCTTTTCTTTATTAAGGTTTTCTATAATTTCATTAGAAATAGATGCGCTAAAACTCTTTTTATCTGGATGGCCATTTATCACTAGAATATTCACTATATCTCCTTAAACTACAATATCTCTTCTAAAAATTCACCAGTTCGCTGAACTAACCGCACTACTTTTCCGTAATTCTGGCGAGTCGGTCCAAGCACGCCAATGTAAGAATTTTCCGAAAAAGGACTTTCAAATTTTGAAATTATTAAACTCGCACCAGAACTTTTACCAATTGGATTTTCGCTACCAATATAAACATTCAAAGGTTCATTTGGTGCAACT
This sequence comes from uncultured bacterium, assembly GCA_963526415.1. Classification (GTDB taxonomy): domain Bacteria; phylum Patescibacteriota; class Saccharimonadia; order Saccharimonadales; family Saccharimonadaceae; genus Nanogingivalis. Next base: position 20,645 of record CAURNE010000001.1, read on the forward strand.
TCACGCAGCCAAGGATCAAGATTGTCAAGAAGTTGCGCAACAGATTGAACCGCCTCACCACTTTCAAACTCCGGCTGAGAAAAAAGATTGTAAATTCCGTTTATGTAAAGCTGATCACCAATTGTTGCTAGCCCAAGATTCCCCGTCAGCTCAACCAAAGAATCCACGGCCGATCGAATCGCCTGATCAGCGCGATCATTTTGTGCTGCAACCCGCGAAGAAATTGCTCGAAAACCGCGCGAAAAATTATCTTTCGAATTATTCGAGTTCAACAATAATTGTTCATTTTCATTTTGCTCAGTTAAACGATTAACATAAAAACGATAGCCTTTATCAGTTGGAATTCGCCCCGCTGAAGTGTGTGGTTGTGTAATTAGCCCCAAATCTTCAAGTTTAGCCATTTCTGAACGAATTGTTGCACTCGAAACTCCAAAAAGTTTCGCTAAAGTCACGCTACCAACTGGGCTGGCAACTTCGGCATATTGTTCAATAATTGCAACCAAAATCTGCGTTTGTCGCGGTGTAATATTCATACTTTAAGTTTAGCATAAATTAGCACTTAGGTCAATAGAGTGCTAATTCTGTATTTTTGCACATTGTGTTATAGTTTTAAAACGGCTTTTTGTAAAACGCTTGACTTTTTATTATGTTTATGCTATAATTATAAAGTCTTAGTAATTACTAAGAAGCAATTTTATAAGAAGAGTTATCTGGAAGATTATCTATTCATTTTTCTAGATTTTCATTTCCGCAGATGGGTTTTCAATGTCTGAAAGCTCGCCCGCGGGAATGAAAACCGCCAAAATAAATTTGAAAGGTTTTCGCTAATAAGAGCGGAATAGAAGTGAGAAAAATGGCTAACCTCAAGAGAAAAGAAATGATGCAATTAAACCCTAAAACAAAAATGGTTTTCGGGATAAGTGCTAAACATGAAGGTTATTTAGTATTATTCAGTGCTTTAGATTTTCGTAATTTAATCCTACCAAAAGGGTGGGAGATTGATGCCGAAAATGGTTTAACAGATAAATATTTTACTAGTGGTCAGTACGGTTCATATTCAGTATTTATAAAAAATGTATTGGTTGCAGGACCAAAGATAAATATTAATGAAAAAACAGATAAAGCCGTTATTTACAGACCATAACTCTTCTAAACCCGCAAAAATGCGGGTTTTTCTTTTGGGTTATTTTTGCAGTTCTAAAAACTTACTCTTGATATCTTCTAAAAGCTTTCTTGCCCGCACTCGAACTTCAATATCTTTATAATTAAACTCAACATCTTGGTGTATAATTTGATCAATAATTCGTGCTGTATTTCGAAAATCATCATTTAAAATAAAGTGAAAATATGGCACTTCAAGCGCTTGTTCTAGTGAAGAAATCGCTTCTGGTAAACGCTTTGCGAAATCCTTTTCGAATTCTTCTGCACTTGAATATCGATTCGCAAAACGCGCTCGCCAAGTTTCGAAATCTGGCGGCAAAATGAAAACCGCAACCACACGCTCGCTCATTTTTTTATATTCTGCAATTCCCTGTATATCAATATCCGTTACAGAAATCTGCCCGTTTTGATTCGCTTTTTCAATTTCTGCAACACTTGTTCCATAAATCTTTCCGTGAACAAATTTTGCCTCAATAAACTCGCGCTTTTTAAGCATTTCTTCGGCTTTTTCTTTTGAAATAAAATTGTAATCAACACCGTTTTGCTCACTTTTTCCATTATTTTCACGCGGCTGACGAGTTGTATGGCTTATAATATCACGATATTCTTCATTTTTTAAAAGATGTTTTTTGGTTGTATCTTTTCCTGCACCAGAAATTCCTGCAAGTAATAAAATGCGAGAATTTTCAACTAAAGTAATAGCTTCGGGCGGCGTTTGATAATTTTTTACAAGGAATTCAAGGTCATTCATCTTAAAATTATACTATATTTTTTGGATTTCGTCAAAAATTTCTTGCTCAGAAATTTCATTTAATTTTCGGTTTTTAACAATTTTCGAAATAATTTTAGCTGCAAAAAATCCAAGAAAATCCTGTTCAATTTTATTTTCGAGATTCATATATTTATCAAAATCATATTTTTCAGCATTTTTAGAAAATTCTAAAAAATCTTTTTTAATCTCTGGTGAAAGTTTGATATTTTTTGAAATTCCAGCCAAATAAAATCCTCCGCCAACCGCTAAAATATCCATTAAAAATTCGTTTTTAAAATTCAATTTTCGCAAATTCTCACTTGTGACAGCTCGAATTATCGCGTTTCGAATATCAATATTGCGAATATCTCTAAAAATCTCACAAATTTCAAAAGCAGCATGATTTTGGCGACGATAAAAATCAACTCCATCGTCAGAATAAGTCCAAATTTTTCGGCAGAAAACCAAATCATAACCTTTATTATCACCAAACTGTGGGCGTAAAATTCGCACCGCCTGCCTGTAACTCGAGCGCAATTTCTTGCGGAAAACTTTATTGTTTTTAAAATTTCCCAAAATTATTTTTCGCATTTCAGAATCTCCTTTTTGGCAAATTTAATAAATTCCATTGTTGGAATTCGCACGGCTTCAATCGGTTTAATTTTATGAGATTTACAATATTCACCAACCAAAAAATCACCAATTTTATAGCCCAAATTGTGTGGAAAATCAGGATTTTCACCATTAAAGTTATATAGCCATGCATTATAGTTGTATTCTTTTTTATTTTCGCAAATATCAATCGCTTCAGCAAGCCTCTTTAAGATCATTGCTTTTTCATTTTCGAAATAATAAAACGGCTTATCTTCCCAAAAAATGCCAGTTTCATTTCTAACTTGTTTCTCAAAACTCACTGCTAAACCTTCAGAAACAATATCCACAATTAACCAAAAATTACGTTCATAAAAACCTCGAAATACGTGGTTTAGCTCGTGAAAAATATTTTGAACAAAATCTGCTTCAGAAAAATCATCTTCGAAAATTACAAACTCCATAAAATTATCTTTAAGATGGGCAATACCCCAAACTTTTTGATTTTTACTTATTTCTGGATTAGCTTTTTGAGCGTGTGAAAAATAAATATCAACATCACTCATTTTTGGAAAATATTTCAAAAAAGCATTATTATATTTTTCAAAATAATTATAAATTTTAGTTTTTAGTGAATTACTTATATCTGAATTAAAAATTAAATTAAACATGTTTTTACCTATAAAAATAGGGGCTTTCGCCCCAAATACGGAAAGAATTTCAACTTTCATTTTTTACTGTACTATAAAGCAGCTAAACCCATTTTAATTGCGACGACCACCACCATTAGTTCCAAAACCAGAACCTTGAGTAGGGTTTCCGCCATTATTGCCATTGTTTCCTTTAGCCATAACAGTACCAACTTTCCATAAAAAATTCAAAAGAACTCTGGTAAAAATGTAATTTTCTAATTTTATTTTACAACAATATTAGAAAAACTACGCCTAAACGCCTACCAGTATCGCTTAGACATTTAATATTATAACAAATAACTATAGTAATGTCAAATAATTTTTAAAAAAATTAAAGCTCTCGAAATTTTCGAAAGCTTTTTAACATTTAGCCTATTTTAGCGTTCGTGTGAACATTCACTACATCATCAACATCATCAAGCGCATCCATTAATTTTTCAATTTTAGCGCGAGTTTCGTCATCAGTGATTTCAACTTCCATATTTGGTACATATTGAAGCTCAGCTTCTTTCACAGTTAGGCCTTTTTCAATTAGTTCTTTTCGAACTTTCATCAAATCTTTCTGATCTGTATAAACTACAATTTCACCATCTTCTTCAACAGCATCTTCTGCGCCAGCATCAAGAATTTCAAGCAGAGCATCTTCACCAGTAGCTTCAACTAAAATAACACCTTTTCGAGAAAACTGGAACATCACACTCCCCGCGTCAGCAATCCGGCCACCATTTTTAACAAGCGCAGTTTTAACCTCTGGAAAAGTTCGGTTGCGGTTGTCGGTTGCGGTTTCAATAATTAAACCGATTCCATTTGGCCCATAACCTTCGTAAGTAATTTCTTCAAGCGCTGCTGAATTTTTATCCGCTGCACGTGCAATCGCTCGCTCAATATTAGCATTTGGCATATTCACAGCACGGGCTTTTTCAATCGCAAGCGCTAAACCTGGATTCATATCTGGATCAGCGCCGCCACGAGCTGCAATCGCAATCTGGTTTCCGATTCGTGTAAAAATCGCACCGCGTTTTGCGTCGTTTACACCTTTCTGTCGTTTAATTTTTGACCATTTATTATGACCAGCCATATTTCTCCTTAATTTTTATCTATAAATCTACACCTATTTTAACATTTTTAGCGCTATTTTTCAAATTTTTCGAAACTTATTTTAAAATGCCTGAATTCCCAAATGAACATTTTATCTATTATTTAATCTTATGAGCAGCAACGCGTATAATTTCACTCCAACTCAAAAACGGTTGTGGAATTTCTGCAAGATCATGAGCAGTCATTTCATTTTGAATCGCTAAAGAAATCTGCGTAATTAGATTTATCGCATCCGGAGAAACAATGCTTCCACCAATAATTTTACCCTTTTTATCGCAAATAATTTTCGCAAACCCACTGTTAAAGTTCTCGACATTACTTTTCGCAATCAGATTTAACGGGGCGATAGCAGTTTTATACTTCAAATCACGCTTCAAGCAATCATCCTCACTCATTCCAACGCTTGCAATTTCCGGCCAAGTTGAAATTGTTCGAGGAATATTCAAAAATTTAACATCAACTTTCGAACGCGGGTGTAATATATTATGCGCAACAGTTCTACTCGCCAAAAGAATTTCTGCCGTTTGTGAATTCGGATCAATCACGCCGCCAACTGCAAAAATATGCTTCATTGAAGTTTGCGCGAATTCATTAACTATAACCCCTTCATTAGAGTATTCGACATGCGCATTTTCAAGACCAATATCTGTATTTGGAGTCCTTTCGCCAATAATCAAAATTTCGTCAACCCGAACAAATTTCTCAACTCCACCCCGCTGAAAAATCACACGCTTCATCAATCCGTCTTTTTGAACAGCTACCACGCGAGTTTGTGGCAAAACATAAACTTGATTTTCTTCAACTAAAATATTTTCTAAGGTAATTCCAACTTCTTCATCCTCTTTAGGTAAAAGTCGTGCCGAGACTTCACTAATATAAACTTTCGTACCAAAAATAGCTAGAATCTGTGCAATTTCAACAGCTTCTGCACCACCACCAACAATAAAAATGCTTTTTGGCGGACGAACAATATCAAAAATCGTTTTAGGTGTATAATATCTTACATTTTCAAGATTTTTAATATCCGGCAAAGCAATTTTCGAACCAGTTGCAATTAAAAAGTTCTTTGCGGAATAATGTTTTTGGTTGATTGAAATTTCATTCGGCGTCAAAAACCTCGCTTCACCTCGAAAAGTTTTAATTCCTAAACCTTCGAAAAACTTCTGATTATCGTAAGCACCTGTTCGTTCTATTGCGATTTTCTTCCAGTTTAAAATCATTGGGAAATTGTAAGTCAAATTTGCCGAACGCAAGCCCATCTTTTCAACCCTTTTAGCTTCGAAAAAAGCTTTTTTAACTTTCGAAATTGCTGCTCGCGGAATATCTGTATAGTTTGGAGATTCGCCACCAAAAAGATCATTTTCTACGATAGCGACTTTCAGCCCAGCTTTAACTGCAATATTGGCCGCCGCAGAACCACCAGCGCCGCTTCCAAGAACAATTAAATCAAAATCAAATTTTCTCTTAGCCATCTCTACTCCTTAAATTATGCTCTTGAAATTTTTATATACATACGCTGCTTCTGGGTGAATTTTCTGCAAAATATCAGCTGTCTGCCTTCGAATATCACCACTCGTAATCTCCGGCTTATTCCTCTGCCAAACTGCAAATTCAAGAAGCGTTTTTCGAACAAATTCATTACTTTGCCCTTCTGGCGATTTTACGATTAAAAAAGTTTCATTCAAGCTCTTTTGTAACTTTTTATAGTTGAATTTCTCAACTTCACCTCCAGATTTCATAACCATTCTCATAATGAAACTCCCAAAAATTCTGGCGTAAAAATTACAACACTCACAATAAATGCTAAAACCAACATTCCAAGCCCAGCTGAAAACTGCATAAAACGCTTATTTTTATTTCGCCAAACTTGTATTTCTGAAATTGGATGTCCACCAGAAATCATACACGCAATACTAAAAACTGGTAAGTTCGAAATCATAACATAAATAATTAAGATCGCAAACTGAAAAGCTGGCGAAAATTTAGTTGTCAATAATGAAACAATAACCAATGGCGCAAAATAAAACAAAATCTCGCTAAAAACGCCCACCATGCCGAGCGAAAATGCCTCAGCCGAATGGTCAGTTTTACTTGCTCGAAAACTTAGATATTTTGCCATTGGTCGCGGAATCCAAAGCTCTGTACCATTTTGAAGTTTTTCTCCTCTTCGGTAATAAAATCCCCAGGTCGAAATCCCAGCAGAAACCAACATTCCAATTAAAACAGCCCAAGTAATTTTCAAAAAAGCTATATTATAAAATATTTCACCTAAATAAGCAAAAGTGCAAAATATTAAAACGGTTGCAAATATCGAGCCAAAAACTAACGACATCGATAATTTAGTTAGTTGAAAATTCGTTTTTTTTCGACTCAAAGAATGCCCGCCTAGAAGAGTTAAAATACTGATACTCAAATGAAAACTAGCGTGCACCATTGACGCTAAAATCACAATTACTAAAATCATCCAAATATCCATAACCTTTATCTTAAATTATATTATAAGCACGAGCGAAAATCAAGAAAAATGTTTAAGTTTTTTCAAAAAACTATTGACTTTTATATTTTTTTGTGTTATTATAAATAAAGTAATATCAATTTAAAAACAAAAAGGAAAAAATAAATGGCACAACATGAAAGAATGGCATCTTGGGATCGTCACCGAACAAAAAAAGAACTTCGAAACTTCATCGACGCAAGAATTTCTCAATTTGATGATTTTGACGAATTAGTTTAAAAATAAGCTCACAAAAATGCGGGCTTTTCTCTTGAATTTTCTTTTTTATTATGATAAAATATAAACATTGTGGTAGCGTAGCTCAGTTGGTTAGAGCGTAGGACTCATAAGCCTAAGGTCGCAGGTTCAATCCCCGCCGCTACTACCAGAAATTATTTAATCACCTTTTGAAAAGGTGATTTTATTTTTTATTTGCAACAAATAATTAAAATAAAAACAGCTCTTTAAAAAAACTGTTTTAAAAAATAATCTCTTGGTTGCGGGAGTAGGATTTGAACCTACGACCTCTTGGTTATGAGCCAAGCGAGCTGACCAGACTGCTCCATCCCGCGATATCTGTTTTATATTTTATCACGGGCATTTTCAAAAGTCAATAGTTTTCTGCTATTTTGTTGATTTTTGGGCATTTCCGCCAAAGATAAAGTTGATCCACTGCGTAAAATTCGAAGGTTTCGAAGATTCAGCTTTTTCCTTTTCCTTTTCTTCTGGATATTTCGAAAGAACCAAAACATGCTCACCCGGCAAAGCCAAGCCAAGTTTTTCCCTTGCCGCTAATTCTTGATATTCCGCACTTTTTAGATATTTCTGCTCATATTCGAGCGTTTTATATTTTATTTCATCAATCAGAGCTTGTCGCTGTTTTAATTCAAGTTTTTTCTGAATGGAATAATTTTTCTCCATCGCAGAAATATTCCCCCAAACCCAAATTACCGAAACAAAAATCACACTCGCCATAATTATATTGCTCAAAGTTAAAACACTGTTAGAAAAATAGTATTTTGCACGGTGAATTTTAATTTTTAAATCATTTAAGTTTAATTTCACTATTTAATTTTAGCACATTTTTTGATATAATGAAATAGTCGGGGGATTAGCTCAGCGGTTAGAGCAGTCGTCTCATACACGATTGGTCGCTGGTTCGAACCCAGCATCCCCTACCAAATACGCCAAGTGGCGTTTTTATTTTGAATTTTTCAAAAAAATTACTCCTCGTACAAAACGAAGAGTAATTATGATTATTTCAATTATTTCTTTCGAGAGACTGTCAAGAAACCGTTTCGTGGGTTTTCTTTTACGATTCGATCTTCTGGAAGGTCGCAAGGTTCACCCTTGTCGTTATTCTCTTTTTTAGCAAAAAAGTAAATTGTTTGTGGTTTTCCACCGCGTAAAGTTACTTCGCTTTTATGCAAATAATATGTAATTCCTTTTGAATTTGTTTGACTATAAGCCATTTCTATCCTTTCATTACTACTGTTATATATTTTCATTTTATACTAGTTCAAAGGTAGTGTCAATAGTTTTTATACTTTTGGCATATATTTTTTCAAAATAAGCTTCATAATCATGGTTGTAATTATCTTTACAATAATCATAAAAATCAAAATTATCGCAATTAAAGTTGTCCAACCTGCAAGATCTGGCGACCAAAGTGGAGCAATAAAATTATAAGTATATTCCGAAACATTTGGATATTGCGCCTTAATCTGGCCTTGATTGCTTGCAGGGTATTTATTCTGCTCATCAAGAATACATTGCTGATATGCTAGCGAATACCCCCCATGAAATCGCGGACGACAAGCTTCTTCCGCCTTTTTAAAAATATTCCCATTTGGGTTCGAACTTTCAGACTCGCGCGCAATCTGCTCGGCTCGTTTCATATCACTCTCGTAAATATTCGCCCAGACAATTTTAACTTCACGATTAATCTTAAACCAATGTGTTTCATCACTATAAATAATTCCACCACTGTTCATATGGCTATAAACATAGCTCGCAAGCTCGATCGTAGCTTTCCTGGCTGCTTCAACATCACCAGATTTGTCTGCTGATTCAACAGCTTCACGCCGACGAACCATTCCAACATTATTTAATCTCAATGCGGTTAAATCAACAAATATGACAAGCAAAAGCAAAATAAACAATTGCCAATTTTTTAGTGATTGTATCTGTTTAAGACGCTTCTTAATCTTGCCTTTACCCACCATAATTCTTATGTATATTTTATCAAAAATCTTAAAAAATTACAAATTTTGCTTAATTTTTTCAGCTAATTTATCACCAACCACTTTCGAAATCTCACTCAATGGAGCTTTGCGAATTCGCTTTACCGAGCTAAATTCACGCAATAATTTCGCTCGTGTTTTTGCACCAACTCCATCAATTTTTTCTAAAATATTCTGTGTTTGTTTTTTTGTGCGCAAATTTGAATGATAATTAATCGCGAAACGATGAGCCTCATCACGAATCCGCTGAAAAAGTTTAGTTAAATCGCTAAATTCCGAATTATTCTCACCCAGTAAATTTCGAGCATGCCCGTGCGAATGACTTTGCGACAAATGCAAATTTAGAATTAGAAAATCGCCCTCTCGTCGAACCGAAAAATCTTCACCTCTTTTAGTTAATTTTTCATTGAGCCAATCTGTTTTTAGGTTAGTATTTCTAGTGTCGAAAATAATTTCCTCATCACGTTTAGCTATTCCAATTGCCAAAATATCGCTCGGTAAAACTTCTAACGCTGCGCTCAATTGTCCTTTTCCGCCATCAATTAAAACTAAATCAGGCCGCGCCCATTTTTCATTACGTTTCGAAAATCGCCTAATTAAAACTTCTTTCATGTGCAAAAAATCATCATTTCCGCCAGTAGTCATTTTAAATTTTCGATACTCACGCTTATCGCTTAAACCGTTCGAAAAAACCACCATAGAGGCTACATTATTTTCGCCTCCTGTGTGTGAAATATCATAAGCCTCAATTCGCCGCGGAGGATTTTCAAGAGAAAGAATTTCTGCCAATTTCGAAAGTGCATAATCTTTAGAAATATCCAAAAACTCCTCATTCGAAAAAATAACCTGCCTGCCAAGTTCGCTCAAATCCCGCAACTGATTGCGTTTTTTTGCCGCCATTTCAAAATTCTGTTCACTCGCAAAATCAAACATTTCTTTTTCAATTTCAAGCTGAAGCATTTTTCGCTCGCCCTTCAAATACCTTGCGAGCTGCCGTAAATTACGCTTATATTCAGCCTTTTTTTGATTGAATTCCTGTGAATCTTGTTCAAAATTCTCCAACCCTGGTGTTAACCCAATTTGAAAATCTAAACTATTTTTTGCTGGCATTTTTTCGCTCAAATAGTACGGAAAAACTTTTCGAAGCAACCGCACCGATTTTTTTACCGCATTCGAATTGTAAAACGGCCCAAAATATTCCGCTGAATCATCAAGCGGATTTTTAGTAAAACTGACATGCGGAATTTTATCACGAAAGCCAATTCGCACATAAGTTGGCGATTTATCGTCGCGTAAAAGAATATTATATTGAGGCTTATAGCGCTTAATCATCTCACTTTCCAAAAAAAGTGCATCCATTTCAGTTTCAACCTCAATCCAATCGGTCATTACTATTTCCGCCACTAAAGCTTGCGTTTTTGAATCTTTACCGCGTGAATTTTGAAAATATTGCCGCACGCGGTTCTTTAAATTTGCCGCTTTTCCGACATAAATAATTTCATCTTTCGAATTTTTATGAAAATAAACGCCAGCAGAATTTGGCAGTTTTTTCAGCTTTTTCGAAAGTCTTTCGTTCATGTTTTATATTATAACATTTTTCGAAAGATTTGCGAAAATTATTATATAAGGTCTAGAGGTTATATTTACGTAATTTCTCACAAATTGGGTGTGCCGATTTGTTCTTTATAAAGAGGCGGCAAAAATTCAGCTTCATTTTCTAGAAAAAACCTACAAAAACTTCAAGTTCTAATATTTTTAACATTTTCTAATCTATTATGTTAAAAATTTTGGCAAGAAAATTTAATTTTTCAAGCAAACTTGGTGGTTTAAAGTCGGTATTTTTCATATAATTGATGTATAATAATTAATATGAAAGGACGAAAAATGTTTAGTCAAAATTTACAAAAAATACGCAGTGAAAAGAATCTTTCACAAGAGCAACTTGCTGACAAAATCGGAGTTTCTCGCCAAACAATCTCGGCATGGGAAAGCGGAAAGGCTTCACCTGAATTGGATAAAATAACCGCAATTAGTAAATTATTTAGTGTTTCAATCGATGAATTAGTTGGAGAAATTAAAACAGAAGCCAGCAATTTCGATAAAAAAGAATATGAAAAAAATTATTCAAAAATAGCTTTATTGCGCGCTTCAGGAATTTTTATCTTGTTTTCAGGGATAGCTTTTGGTGCATTCTTTTTTGAAAAAGGTATCATTGCAGGAGTAGGCTTGATAATTTCACTCGCAATTTCAGTTCCGCTATTCATTTTAGCGCAAAACATCGACGATCTCGCAAATAATAAATTAATCAAATCTAAAAAATCTCTGGAAAATATTTTTACTGATAGTGAAATTGAGTTTGCCACAAAAAATAAAATGCTGGCATCCATATTACTTGTAAGCTTATTGTTTATAGCCATCGCAACTCATCAAATTATTGTACATCTCACAAATTTTGGCGAAAATCTTGCAAATGCGATATTTATGTTATCACTTGGTATTGCCGTAGCTTCTACAACTTACGCGAATTCGGTTTTTGCGAAAATTCAAAATTTTGAAGACAATAAAGCCGAAAATATTAAAACTAACGAAAAAATCGGATTTTTCGCCGCAATTCTAATGCTTAGTTTAACCGCAATTTTCCTAATTTATAGCTTCATTTCAAAAGACTGGTCGTCAGCAGAAATTTTATTCCCAATTGGAGGAATTGCAATCGGAATCTATGCAATATTCGTTAAAAAATTACAGAAATAATTTCAAAAATCAAAAAAATCTCTCATGCAAAATTGAGAGATTTTTAATATATTAATTTTTATATAAAGCGTGTGAATTTGCCGCAACTCTTTCAAGAAATAGCAATTGCGCCTGATGAATATTTTCATCTTTCCCAGCCCAAGCTTGAAGTGCTGGAAGTTGTAAAGCTCGGGCATAGCTATAAGTCACGCCCCAATTAAATGGTCCAAGATTAGTTATTTCTTGAAGATTATCAGTTGCCTGAGTTTCTGTTTGTCCGCCAGAAAGAAATACTACACCAGCCAATTCTTTTGGAACAGATCGTTTAAGCACCTCAACAGTTTCTCGCGCAACCTCTCTTGACGAAGATTGAATCTCACTCTCTGAACCCGCCAAAACCATATTAGTCTTCAAAATTGTTCCCTCAAGATCAACTTTAAACAGTTTTAATTCCTCAAAAAGACCTTTCAAAATTTTCTCAGTCACAGCTCGGCATTGTTTGATTGTATGCTTTCCAGCATAAACCACCTCTGGTTCAACAATCGGTACAATTCCGTAATTCTGACAAGCCTTGGCATATCTCGCCAAAATTCGCAAATTTGTCGCAATCGCAACATTGCTTGGCGTATCTTTTTCTTCATTAATTTCGAAAGCAACTCGCCATTTTGCAAAATCAATGCCCATTTTTGAATATTTCTGTAATTTTTCATCTAAAGAATCAAGTCCGTGCGCGATAGTTTCACCATCAAATCCACTCAAAGGATAAAGACCGCCATCAAGCTTTACACCAGTCAACATTCCGCGATTTTTGATATATTCAACAAAATTCACACCTTCGGAAGTTTTCTGATCGGTCGTTTCTTCAAACAGAATAATTCCGCTCAAATAATTTTCAATATCTGGTGTTTTGAAGAACATTTCTCGATAACGACGGCGATTTTCGAAAGTATCTTCGAGCTCTATACTTTCGAATTTTTTATGAATATTTCCGCCTGACTCATCTGCCGCAAAAATCCCCTTTGGTCGAGCAACTAATTTTGCCGCTATTTTTCGTAGTCGAGCCTCAAAATCTGGTGTGTCACTCAAAACTTCAACCGGCAATTCATAATTTTTTCGATTCAAGATTTGGTGCGCATAAAAAGGCTTCAAAATATCATTAAAATCAGATTTATTCGCAATTGTTAACGCAACTTGTAGGTTTTCTTCAAGTTTTTCAGAGTTTGAAAAGTTCTCAGCCACAAAAGCCGCTTGAAAAATATTATTTTGATAAAATGAATTTAGCTCAAAATCAGTCTCAGAACTCGCAATTTTCTCTCTATTCCCTGCGATAATTTTCGAATTATCAAAAATTACAACACCATGAACGCCAGCATCCAATAACGATTTTATAGCACTTTCATAACTTGAATAATCAATCAAATCACTCAAATTTTGCTTTCGAAAATCCACAAAAACCAAATTTGCACGAATAAAAAACTCGCGCGCAAGTTCTGGCTCTAAATCAGCAATATTAAATACAAGCTCAATTTTTGGATTTTCGCGAAGATATTTTTTAAAATCAGCCAAATAATTTTGTGAAAAATTCGCGTCCGCAATATAAATTAAATCTGGTGAAAAAGCGGGAGAAACCCATTTTGTGTTGCGCGGATTACTCGTTAAAATAAAACTTTTACCCTTGTGCGAAACCACAAAACGATCAATCAAATTATCGTTAATTTCATCGTATTCGAAATGCGAAAGCCCGTTTGGATTTGCACTCGAAAAGGCTTTAAAATGCGCAGCTGTGAAGATTTTTTCACTCAAAATTGTTCCACCAAAAACTCCAGCTCGCTTTTGATAATTTAAAGTTGAATCGTCAAAAGTCAAGTCATAATGAAAGTCATTAAGCTCATCTTTATAAATCTTTTGATTTTGAATGTCTAAAAAGTTATCTTTTGTCGCATTTCCAATCGATAAAATCGTCGGTTTCATTTCCCACCTTTAAAAATTATTATGCTTTTGTTTAAATTATATCAAATTTTCAAAAATAAAGCAAACTTAAAGATTAAACAAATCGTTCAAACTTTCTGCAACAGTCGGATGTGTAAAGACTTGATCTCGCAAAACCATATAGTCAAGATTTGCATCAATCGCAGTTTTTACAATATTTATCACTTCTGGTGAATTATAGCAAAACAAAGCTGCACCCAAAATTTTATTCGTTTTCGAATCCACAACCGCACGCAAAAGTCCTGCAGTTTTAAATTCAAGCTGTAATTTTGGAACTGCTGCTGCCGGAATTTCCTTTACTTTAATTTCATACCCAGCCGCCAAAGCTTCCTTTTCGGTTAAGCCAACTTTTGAAAATGGAGTTTGAAGGAATACTGAATTCGGTAAGGTTGCGCGCTTTTTTAGCGAATATTTTCCATCTCCATAAAACTGCGATCGCAAAATTCTAAAATCGTCCAGAGAAGCATACGTGAATTGTTCTTTTCCACGCACATCGCCCACCGCCCAAACTTTCGAATTCGAAGTTTGAAGATTTTCATCTGTCCAAATTCCGCCATTTTCAAGTGTTTTAATTCCGGCATTTTCAAGATTTAATTTTGCCGTCACCGGTTTTCGTCCGGTTGAAATTAAAACTTTATCAAATTCAAAATTTTTGCCATTATTTTTCACGAAAATTCCCTTTTCAGAATTTTCGAAAGCTTCGATATTTGCATTAAACTCAAAATTAACACCTTGCGAGACCAAGAAATCAAAAATTGCTTTTTGCATCGAATCATCTTCGTTCGCTAAAATTTGCTCTCCTCTTTCGAAAATCGTCACTTTTGTGCCAAATTTTGCCAAAGTTGAAGCGAATTCCAAACCGATAAATCCACCACCGATAATCGCCAAATTTTTGATCTTTTCTTGATTACCAAGGAGTTCTGTGCTTGTAAAAATTTTCGAATTTTTCAAACCTTCGTCAATTCCAGGAATTTGCGGAATAAAACTCTCTGCGCCAGTATTCACAATTATTTTATCAGCTGAAAGTTCTAACTTTTCACCGTTTGCTTCAACCAAAACCGTATTTTTATCCAAAAAAGAGCCAAAACCATCAAAAACCGTAATCATAGCATTATCAGCTAGCATATGATAATTTTTAGAATTAAGTCGTTGAACCACATCTTTTTTGCGTTCGATCGCCTCTTTAAAATTCAGATTTTCGCTTGCCGCAACTGCCAAAACTTTTGTTGGAATACATGCAATATTTATGCAAGTTCCACCATACATTTTTGGCGATTTCTCAATTATTGCAACTTTTTCACCCTTATTCGCCGCAAAAACCGCCAAAGTTTTTCCAGCTTTTCCAAAACCAATTATAATTTTATCAAATTTCATTTTTCCTCTTTTCTAATTACATTTTAGCACATCCTGCTTAAATTATCCTTAAATTTCCTAAAAAGTTAAAAATAAAAAAGGTCCAACTTTTGTTGAGACCCTTCTAAATCAAATTTGGCTCCGGCAGCTGGGCTCGAACCAGCGACCTATTGGTTAACAGCCAACCGCTCTACCACTGAGCTATGCCGGAATAATAATCTTATTATACACGAGTTTTTTGACTTTTTCAAGACTTTTTTGAAACTTTTTTAGAAAAAATAGCCCACATCTTTAATGTAGGCCATTTTTATCTCTAATTTTCTCTATTCGGTCCTGAGAGCCTCGATTGGATTCATTTTTGCAGCTTTTCGCGCTGGAAAATATCCCGAAATTACCGAGATCAACATCAAACCGATCACAAGAAAAATCCAAGCTGACAAATCTGGTTGGAGCAAATTCGTATCAACGCCCGACATTTCTTGAAGTTTTAAAACACTTTTAATTACAGGATTTAAAAATGTAATTCCATACGCAACAGCAATTCCAATAATTCCACCGAATAAGCCAATCAGCGCAGCTTCATATCTGAAAAGTTTCGAAACTTCACCTTTTCGCATGCCAAGAGATTTCATCAAACCAATTTGTGAAGTTCGCTCCAAAACTGAAATATATTGCGTATTAATAATTCCAAATGCCGAAGCAAGAAGTGTTAAGAATCCAAACCCTGCAAGACCAGCCGCCATAACATTTATCGCTGTTTGAACAGCTGCTTTATCATCCGCAAAAGTCATCACCGAGAAATATTCACCGCCATTCAATACCGAAATTTCCTTTTTAATTTCATCAACTTTTCGTGTACCGTCGGTTGTTACGCTCGCACTATAAAATCGCATTTCACCAGAATTTTGCTTTTTCGCAATTTCCAAACCATCACTATTATTCATCCAGAAATTTCCGTGATAATTAAAGTTAGTATCCGTTTTTCCAGCATCGACCGCCTGAATTTCAAATGTTCTTTCGAAAATTTTCCCCTCAGAATCTTTAATCTCAAAAATAACTTTTTTACCTACAATATCTGCAGGCTTCTTTCCGCCAAGTGCTTCAACGTATGATTTTGGAACTACAACATTGCCAGTATTAATCTGATTATTTTTGTTCAGTTTTCCGGCCGAAAGCTCCATTTCTTGCTCATCATTTTTTGTTGCAACACTTCCATCATATTTTACTCCATTTTCAACACGAACAGTATCAATATTTATAGGAACTTTTGGCGAAACATTTCGAACGCCTTTAATTTTTGTGATTTTTTGTAAATCTTCGTTTTTTATTGAATGCTTTTCCATATCAGATTTAGCCAAATTTTTTCGTGAATCTTCAATTGTAGTTTCAACCTTATTTGGTGCATACGGATCTCGCCGATTTTTAACTAAACGAACCACCGTTAAAGCATTTTGGTCGCCAATTTTGTTCGCTAAACTATCAACATAAGCATTTCCACCTTTTGCTGCTGCAATAGCAAGTGCCACTGTTGTTGCACCAACCGCAATCGCCAAACTCGTCAAAATTGTTCTCCCTTTTGCTAAACGAATATTTTTACCAGCTCGCTTAATAATATCAACTCTACGCATTTTTCACTCCTTTAATTTCTTCAATCTCGCCGTCTTTGATTCGAATTTGAACATCGCATTTCGCTGCCAATTCTTCATCGTGCGTAATGATGAACAGCGTCGCACCAGATTCTTTATTATATTCGAAAAGCAATTTCTCGATTTTTTCGCTGGTCGCTGAATCCAAATTTCCCGTTGGCTCATCCGCAAAAATTATCTCTGGTGAATTCACAATTGCTCGCGCAATCGCAAGCCGCTGCTTTTGTCCGCCCGAAAGGTCGCGAGCTGGCGTTTTGATTTTATCTTTCAAACCAACTGCTTTCAACGCACTTTCCACAATTTCTTTCCTTCGAAAAATTGGCTCTTCAGCAATTTCAAGCGGCAAGCTCACATTTTCGAAACAAGTTTCATTTCCCTGCACAAAAAAGCTCTGAAATATAAATCCCATTTTTTTCGAACGAAATTTATCAATTTTCTTTTGATTCATCGAGAGAATATTCACGCCATCCATTAAAACCTCGCCTTTTTCTGGTGCGTCCAATCCACTCATTGCATGAATCAGTGTCGATTTTCCACTTCCCGACTTTCCAATAATCGCCACACTTGAACCATTTTCAATCTTAAAACTCACATTCTTCAACGCCTGAAAAAGATTCTTCTTTTTGCCATAAGTTTTTGAAATATTTCGAACTTCAATCATATTCCTCCTTTTAATTAAAATTCATTTTCATCTGGATTTTCAAGATACAAACATTGACCTTTTGTATTCTCGTTAAAATCATAATCATTCACTTTTACATTTTTTGCCCGAACCTCTAAATGTGTAACTCTTGAGCCACCAAAACTACAATTTTTAGTTTTAACATTTGCGTTTTCAACACTTTTTAGCTCAACTCTTCCGCCATTTGAATTTAGCGTCAAATTTGAAACCGCAATTCCTTTGCCCGAAAATGTGCCGTATTCGCCTTTCGAAATCTCTAAATTTTCAATTTTGGCCAAATTTTCAAAATGTACCGAACCGCCACTCATTTTCACTTTCATATTTTCAGAATCTTTTGCAAAATAATTCACATTTGAGCTTGAAGTTACATTAATTTCGTTCAATTCTGGACCATAAATATGAATTTCTTCGTGGCCAAATCCACCAAAATATAAATTTTGCGGAATATTATTCAAGTTTAATTTCAAAGTTTCGCCATCAAAATCAGTTTTCAAATTGTGTTTTCGAAAATTCATATGTGTAAATTCGATTTTTTGCTCATCTGAAATGTGATAAAAAACCGCTACCGAAGAATCAACTTTCAACTTTTTAATACTTTTCATTTTTTCAGAATCAATTTTAATTTGCTCAGAAACTAAACTTTTCGAAATTTTTTCATTAGTTTTATCGCGCAAGATTGAAGCAAAAGACACCATGCCCAAAATTCCACCTAAAGCAATTGCCACCGAAGCAATAATTGCAGAAATATCAATTTTCGAAGCTTTCAACTTAAACAACATTTTTGCAATAAAAGCCGTAAAAATCAAGTAAGAAATTCCCATCAAATTTGCTGAAATCATCACACCAATTGCAACATTTTTTGCGTTGGCGAAATCAGCAATTTCATTGATTCGTATCAAAGCCCAGTTGCCAAAAAACATCGCCAAAATTCCACCAAGAAATGCAAAAATTGCGAAAGTTCCAAAAATTATACCAAAAATTCGTGCGATCTTTAAGTTTCGAGCCGCATTTTTTTCGAAATCATATTCTTCATTTACTTCTCGAATTGCACTCGCCGTGATAACTTCACCACGAAGTCGCAAAATATCGTTCGCATTTTTTGCTGCTGGAATGATAAAAATCGACAAGATATAAACCGGAACAATCACACCGAAACTTGCAAAAAACGCCAAAATCAAAGCTAATCGAACCCAAACCGTGTCAATATTTAAATATTGAGCCAAACCTGCTGCCACACCAGAAATCATTCCATTCTGTTCATCTCGAAATAACTTTTTCGAAATCTTTGGCACGCGAGTATCTTCATTTTCACCCTCAAAATTCAAATCTTGAAACACTTCTGGCGAACCAATTTGAGCTTCAATTTTCGAAATTTCTTTTTCGGTAATTACACCATTTTCTTTAACGCCAAGTTCCGCCAAAATTTCAGTAATTCTAATTTCTACATCTTCGAAAATATCTTCATCGCCTGAATAAATTTTCAAATCTTTCAAATATTTTTCAAGCCGTTTTTTAGCAGAAATTTCAATTTCATAAGGAATTTTTGCCAAATGGATTCTTGTAATTTCTTTCATATTCCTCCTTAAAGTTTACTGATCGTTTTATTTAATTTACTAATTTCTTCGCTAACTTTTTCGCAAACGCCCGTGCCAAATTCCGTTATCGAATAATATTTTCTGGGCGGACCCTGCTCGCTCTCTTGCCATTCATGGCTTAATAGTCCATCCTTTTGTAGCCTTGAAAGCAGCGGATAAATCGTGCCTTCAACCACAACCATTTTAGCTTCACGGAGTTCCCGAATGATATCACTGGTATAAACTGGCTTTTTTGCACAAACTTTTAGCACACAAAATGCCATAAAACCTTTTCGCATTTGGGTCGAAATCTGTGAAGCATATTTTTCAATACTTTCTTGTTCCTTCATACTTCTATGTTATACAAGGTAGCTTAAAAAGTCAAGTACTTTTTTGAAAAAAGTTTGATTTTTTAAAGTTTTAAGTTGTTATTCTAAAATAAAAAGCCCGAATTTTTTAATTCAAGCTTTCTTTAAAGAACATTTTTCAAATATCGCCCCGTCCAACTTTTTTGAACTTTTGAAACCTGTTCTGGAGTTCCAGTCGCCACAATAGTTCCGCCGCCAGCACCACCTTCTGGACCCATGTCGATTAGCCAATCGGCACTTTTAACCACATCTAAATTATGCTCGATAATTACCATTGAATTACCAGCATCAACCAAACGATTCAAAATCGAAAGCAATCTTTTTACGTCTGCATTATGAAGGCCGGTCGTTGGCTCATCCAGAATATACATCGTTTTACCAGTTGAAGCACGCGCAAGCTCAGTTGCAAGTTTAATTCGTTGCGCCTCTCCGCCCGAGAACGTTGTGGCAGGCTGGCCGAGTTTAATATAGCCCAGACCAACTTCTTGAATCGTTTTTAATTTTCGATAAATTGCAGGGATATTTTCGAAAAACTCTGTTGCTTCGTCAATTGTCATCTCTAAAACATCTGAAATCGTTTTTCCTTTATAAAGAATCTCTAATGCTTCCCGATTATATCGCTTACCGTGACAAACATCACATTCCACATAAACATCTGGCAAAAAGTGCATTTCAATTTTAATAACACCATCGCCCTGACAATTCTCGCAGCGACCACCTTTAACATTAAAACTAAATCGACCAGCTTTATACCCGCGGATATTTGCTTCATGCGTGCCAGCAAAAAGCTCGCGAATTTGAGTGAAAACACCCGTGTAAGTTGCCGGATTCGAACGCGGTGTGCGACCAATTGCGCTCTGATCGATCACAATTACTTTATCGAGTTTTTCCAAACCTAAAATTTCATCATGCGCACCAGGAACTTCTTGGGCACGATGCTTTCGCGCCAACAATTCTTTACTTAAAATTTCATTGACTAAGGTTGATTTTCCACTTCCTGAAACACCAGAAACTACTGTCATTACACCCAATGGAATTTCAACATCGATATTTTTCAAATTATTTTCACGCGCATTTTTGATTACTAGCTTTTCATTTTTTTGAATTTTGCGTCGGTTTTTTGGCGTTTGAATTTTATCTTCGCCACTTAAAAACTTTCCTGTTAATGATTTTGGATTTTTCGAAACCTCTTCAGGCGTGCCAGAAGCCACAATCATTCCACCATTTACGCCAGCACCAGGACCAACATCAACTAGCCAATCTGCCGCCCGAATAGTATCTTCGTCATGCTCAACCACCAAAACAGTATTGTTTAAATCACGCAGGTTTTTTAGCGTTGCAATCAATTTATCATTATCTCGTTGATGGAGCCCAATTGAAGGCTCGTCTAAAACATAAAGCACACCTTGAAGACCAGAACCAATTTGCGTTGCCAAACGAATTCGCTGCGCCTCGCCACCGCTCAAAGTGTTTGCCGCGCGTGAAAGCTCCAAATAATTCAAGCCAACATTATTCATAAAACCTAATCTCAAAGAAATTTCTTTTAGAATTTGAGTTGAAATAAACTTTTGCTGCTCATTTAATTCTAAATTCTTAAAGAGTTCAACCGCCTCATCAATTGCAAGATCACAAATCTCAACAATATTCAAACCGGCCACCGTCACAGCAAGAACGACTGGCTTTAAACGTTTTCCACCACAAGTTTGGCATTTTCGAACGCGCATAAATCTTTCGATATCCTTGCGTTGAAATTCACTATCCGTATCTCGATGGCGACGCTCCAAATTCGGAATTACACCTTCAAAATTCATATTATAAACACGGCCGTTCATTTCGATCGGATATTTTTCATCTGTTTTTGTGCCGTATAAAATAACTTCAATCGCTTCTTTCGAAAGTTTTTTAGTTGGGACTTTTGTTGAAAATCCATGACGTTTTGCAACTTCCTCGAGCAATTTAATTCGATAGCCCTTTTCCATTACACGATTATACGGACGAATTGCACCTTCGGAAATTGTCAAATTTGGCGAAAGTACTAATTCTGGGTCAATTTCCATTCGTGTTCCAAGCCCAGAACAAGTTTCACAAGCTCCTTGTGGCGCGTTGAATGAAAACAATCGCGGTTCAAGCTCGGGAATATGCTCATCTGGGTGAAGTTCGCAAGCATAACGTTGTGAAAAAATCTTCACCTCACCAGTTTCATCATTTAAAACCTCAAGAATTCCATTTGTCATATCTAGAGCCTGCTCAACACTTTGAGCTAAACGTGTCCGCATTTCTTTCGAAAGAACTAAACGATCAACTACAATTTCAATATTGTGCTTAATATTTTTTTCAAGCTCGGGGAATTCATCTAAGGCGTAAATTACACCGTCAACACGAGCACGGGCAAAACCTTTTTTCGAGAATTCTTCAGAAATATGCGCAAATTCACCTTTTTTGGCTTTTGCGATTGGTGCGAGCAAGATCAGCCGTGAACCTTCTTCAAAATTCATAATACTATCGACAATGCTTTGGGGAGTTCTACGAACCACATTTCGACCACAAATTGGGCAATGCGGAGTACCAATTCGCGCGAAAAGAAGACGTAAATAATCATAGATTTCAGTTACAGTTGCTACGGTCGAACGCGGATTTCGGCTAGTAGATTTTTGATCAATTGAAATTGCAGGGCTAAGTCCAGTAATTTGATCTACATCTGGCTTATCCATTGTGCCCAAAAATTGTCGCGCATAAGAATTAAGGCTCTCCATGTAGCGACGCTGACCTTCCGCATAAATCGTATCAAACGCCAAGCTAGACTTTCCGCTGCCAGAAAGCCCTGTTATTACCACTAATTTATCGCGCGGAATCTTTAAATCTACATTTTTTAAATTATGCTCACGCGCGCCCTTAATTTCCAAAAAATCCGCCATAATTCTCCTTTACTATTCGAACTATCATACCATATTTTGGTGATTTTTTCCAGTTTGTCAATTTAAATTTTAGTTTTTTGGTGGCGTTGCTTTTACGAAATTAATCTTCAAACCTTCTGCGGTAAAGCGTTTTTCGTAAGTTGTCATCACTTTATAATTTTCGTTCAAATCACTTTCGTGTAAATCAAAGCTTAGCCGTTCAATCTTCCAGCCTTCCGCCACAAGTTGCTCCAAACTCCAATCAAAAAGATTTTTCGCATCAGTTTTAAAATAAAGCGCGCCATCTTCAGCTAAGAGTTTTGCATAAATTCGCAAAAAAGTCGGGTGAGTTAATCGTCGCCCAGCATTACGATCGCGTGGATAAGGGTCTGGGAATGTTACCCAAAGATACTTAACCGATTTCTCACCGAAAGCTTCAAGTAACTGATCTGCTCGCGCGCGCAAAAAACGAATATTTTTTACACCATCTTGCTCAGCCTGAATCGCACCTTTCACTAGCCTATCAGCTTTAACATCAACCGCGACAAAGTTTTTTGTTGGATTTTTTGCCGCTAATGCCTCACTAAAAAGCCCCGTTCCAGCACCAATTTCAAGATTATTCACTTCAGCGTTTTCTTTTGGCCATTCATCAAATTCGAAACAAATCGCTGAATTATTAAACAACGCAAATTTATAAAGCTTACGTTTTCGTGTAATGATAAAATCTTTCGGGTTTAAAAAAGCCATCTTTCTCCTTTACTGGTCTGTTATTTTTAAAGATTCATCGCTCAAAACATTTTCGCTAAACTCATCTGAATGGATTTTTCTATCGGCGTTTGAATAAAATCTTTCGAAATCCGACATATCCTTAGATGAAAGCCCACCTTGCGGAGAAAAATCTTCATTTTTTTCATTTTTCTTCTGTTTTTCATCCTCCTCTTTGGCTTTTTTTTGAGCCTCACGAGCCTCTTGTAAAACTGGCCGACTCAAATCAAGCTGAATCGTTCCATCCGCAGCATAAAGCACCAAACTTACAACAACCAAAAAGGTTGCAATTCCAAGACTTCCGGCAATAAAAATAATTAATTTTTTCGAACCATTAATTTCTTTCAACCTTTTTTCTGAACTCTTTTTTGAATCTTTAATAAAAAAAGCTATAATCTTATCTTTAAATTTCGCAAAAAAATCAACCATTTAAACCTCCTGTTGTATTTTTAACAACAAAATCATGAACTTGAATGCCATATTTTTCGGAAATCTCTTTCATTTTTTTTGTATTATAGTTAGCTTCTTGTCGTGCACGACGAGTTTTTTCAAGCTTCAGATAAAATTCTCTCGGATTTTTAGAGCAATCTTGCTCAACCAAATCAGAAAGTTCCCTTTCATAAGCCTGAAAATTCTCTTTAAAATATTTGAAATTCTCTTCGAATTCCGATGCCATAAAAATTAAATCCGCACCATTTTTCTTGTTCAGTGCAATTCGAGCATTAAAATTCGACATCAATCCGTTCGAAATCTTCTCATAATTTTTACCCAAATTCACGCGTTTTAAGGCATCTTCGGAACGCAATTTTTTCAATTCACTTTTTAAATTGGTGCATCTTTTGCTTATTTTCGAAAGTTGAATATCGGTTGGTTTTTCTTTCGCAGATTCTTCAGCAAAAACTGCCTTTGAAAAATGCATTACAATTAACAAACCACACAATGCGAAAACCATTAAAAATCCAGATTTTTTTCGAAAATTAACCAATTTAGTCCTCATCTTCAGCGATTTCAATTTTTAATTCTTTCAACTGATTTTCGTCAACCATGCTTGGAGAACTCATCATTACATCAACGCCCGAACCATTCTTAGGAAATGCTACAACTTCACGAATATTTTCTTCATCCATCAAAATCATGAAAATTCGATCCAAACCAAATGCACAACCCGCATGTGGTGGAGCACCAAATTTAAAGGCGTTTAGCATTGCGCCAAACTTAGCCTCAACATATTTTTTATTATATCCAAGAAGTCCAAAAGCTTCATACATTACTTCTGGATTATGATTTCGAACAGCGCCTGAGCAAATTTCATAGCCATTCATTACCATGTCATACTGATCAGCTTTAATCGCCAATTTTTCAGCATCAGTTTCAGCATTTCGAAGAGCTTCAACGCCGCCTTTTGGCATAGAAAATGGATTATGGCCAAAATCAACTTTCTGATTTTTCTCATCAAATTCATAAAATGGAAAATCAACAACCCAAGCTAAAGCGACTTCATCATTATTTTTTAGGTTGAAGAAAGTGGCAAATTCATTTCGAAGACGACCTAAAACTTTATTTACAACTTCGCGTTTATCCGCACCAAAGAAAATTGCATCACCATCTTCTGCACCAGTTTCTTCTTTAATTTTCGAAAGTTCATTTTCACTCAAGAATTTAACAATTGGGCTTTTTGCTTCACCTTCAATAAATGTAATATAAGCCAAACCGCCAGCGCCCTCACTCTTGGCAATTTCAGTGAAGTTATCAATTTGCTTACGACTCAAACTTGCACCATTTTTTACACAAATCGCTTTTACACATTCGGCATTTTTAAACACACCAAATTCAGTTTCGGCCAATGCATTATTCAAATTAATTAATTCCATTCCAAAACGTAAATCAGGCTTATCGCTACCATACTTCTCCATTGCAACTTCATAAGGAATCCGTGGAATTTCTTCGCTCAAAAGTTTCTTTCCAGCAAAATTTTTAACCAAATCTTTAATAAGAACTTCCATTTCAGTTCGAACTTCTTCACCATTTTCAACAAAAGCCTTTTCGAGGTCTAATTGATAGAAGTCACCATAGAGCCTATCCGCGCGTGGATCTTCATCTCGAAAACAAGTAGCAATCTGGTAATATTTATCAATTCCGCCAACCATTAAAAGCTGTTTGAATTGCTGTGGAGCTTGCGGCAAAGCGTAGAATTTTCCAGGATGCACACGGCTTGGAATTAAGAAATCACGCGCACCTTCTGGGCTAGAATTTGCAAGAATTGGCGTCGCAACCTCAGTAAATTCATGATTTTCCATGAATTTTCGAATTTCACTATAAAATTCTGCACGTCGACGCAACATTTTTTGCATTTTTTCACGGCGCAAATCCAAGAAACGATATTTCAAACGTAATTCTTCATTTGATTTTTGACCGTTATCAGAAACTGTAACAGGTAAAGGTTCACTTCGATTTAAAATTTCAAAATCTTCAACCACTAATTCAATATCACCTGTCAAGATATGCGGATTTTTCAAATTTTCAGCACGTTCTTTAACAATACCAGTTGCCGAAATTACAAATTCATCCCGACATTTTTCGGCTAACTCAAAACTATCCATAAAATCTGGTGAAATCACAAGTTGAAGTAACCCAGAATGATCCCGCAAATCAATGAAAATCAATCCGCCGTGATCGCGCCGAGAATTCACCCAACCTTTTACTGTAATTTTTTCACCAACTTTTTCAATTGAATTTTTTACTAATATCCGCATAGTTCTCCTAATTTCTGAATTTAACTCTTTATATTTTACCACATTTTACTATTTTTTGCGAATGAAATCTGTTAAATTAACAATTCCGGCTAGATCGTTATTTTTTTCAAGCAAGATTGCATAGTTTTTATCTTTCGAAATCATTTTTTCGAAAGCATCTAACGCACTAATATTCAACTTTAATGAGAAAAAATCCTCCCGCATCACTTTTTGAGCTTTTTTCGAATCGCTCGAATCAATTTTCGTGATGTCATTCAAAAAAATCACACCCTTAACCCTATCTTCATTCTTATTCATAACTGGAAAAATATTCTGTTTAGTTTTAAAAAGCTCATTAATTATAAGTGGCGTTAATAACTCATCATCGTGAATTATTGCCATTTTCTCACTAGAAATCCCAATCTCCAAAACACTTTTTTCGTTAAGTTTGAAGATTTTTTCAAGCCATTTTTGCTCATTTTCATCTAAAATTCGCCGGTGTTTGCTTAAAAAATCCAAAAGTTCATCTTTTGAATAAAAAGTACACGGCTGTTTTTTGTTTACTAATTTCAAAATCCGATTTTGCATTCTCGAACTTTGCGCAAAATAAATTCCACTAAAAACTGGGATAATTTTTCGGTTGATTACAACTGAAAACTTAGCCAAAACTCCACTCTTCAAGATTCCTTTCGAAATCAAAAAAGCCATAAAACAAATCACAGCAGATTGATAAAAATCAAAAGCCTTCGAAAGCGAAATTATCGATAAAATCATACAAATACAGCCAAAATATCTCAAAAAATAATTATAAACTAGCACGAATCTCTTTTTGTTGAGCATCTTTTCGGCTCGTTTATCACCGATATCAATTCTCCGCTGGATTTCGAATTCCGAAAATTCAATTTCTTTCTCTTTAAGCGAAAAAGTTATAAGCATTAAAATTAAGAAAATTATACTTAAAAACAACATATTTTTATTTTATCATACTTACACATTTTGAAAAAGCTTATTTTTATGTTAAAATGGTAAGAGTTAATGAAAGGAGAAAATGACTAAAAAAAATAATAAAGTAAAAGCTTTTAAAGAGTTTCTTTCGGATAATAAATTTACAATTATCTTCTCGGCTTTGGTTGTAGTTTTTCTGGGCGGAATGATCTGGCTTTCAAATATTCAAAAAATTGATTTGAGCAATATTGATATTTCAAAAGAGATTCCAGCAAGCAAAAATTCAGGAAAAATCACTGAGCATATTTACCATAAAAGCGACGCAAAAGTAACTTTGGTTGAATATGGTGATTTTCAATGTCCTGGCTGTAAAACCGCCGATAGCCGAATTAAAGCAATCGCTGAAGAATATAAGGGTAGAGTGAATGTTGTATTTCGAAACTTCCCTCTCGTCTCAATTCATCCGAACGCTTTAGCTGGCGCAAGCGTAGCAGAAGCCGCTGGACTTCAAGGAAAATACTGGGAAATGCACGAATTACTTTATGATAAGCAGGATGAATGGTCGGCAGCCAACGCAAAGGAACGAATGGATTATTTCACAGAATACGCCAACGAATTAAAGCTCAATATTGACCAATTTAAAAAAGATATAGAGAGTGAAAAAGTTAAAGCGAAGATTAAATTCGATCAATCTGTTGGTTCAAAAGCAAAAGTAACCGGAACGCCTTCATTTGCAATTAATGGCAAAGAAGTTACTTCTGATGTTTGGGGTAATGATTCGAAATTCAAATCCGCACTCGACGAAGCTATTAGAAACCAAAAGTAATCATAATTATAAATAAAAATCTCACCCATTTCTGAGTGAGATTTTCTTTTTGTCACTTTTTATTGTTCAATGTAGCGTTGCCATTCAGCAGGCACCACATCCACCGCAATTATTTTCTTCCTTGAAGGAGGAAAATTGATTTTGATAGGCATGTGTTCTCCTTTTATTTGCAACTCACGCGCTTCGACCTATTCTTTCTAATTAACGAATTTTATACGTTTTGGCGCGAGCCTATGAACTATAATATCAAAAAAAATAATAAATGTCAAGAAAACACGCTATTTTTATGATTTCTCCCAAAAATCGCCTTAGCGCTTATACTTATATAATACATCATTCTATACGCAAGCGCAATAGCTTTTTAGAATTTTTATGACTTTTTAAAAATCGCCAGAGTCGCTTCAATCTCTTTAGAAATATTGTGTTTTTTACACCATTTATCAACCGCTTTAGAAGCACCCGGCAAAGCCTGATTTCCATAATCATCAACCACAATGATTGCTCCACCTTCAAGATTATCCCAGATTAAATTTAGCGGATCCAAGATTGAATCATAATAATCACCATCTAAAAAAGCAAAGCTAATTTTTTCCGGAATTTGATTTTTCGAAAGATGATTAAACCAACCTTTTGTAATTTTTGGCATTTTTCGAATATTTGATTTTCGCAGGTTAGAAATTAGTTGCTTTTTACTGGCAAAAAGTTCTCCTTTTTTGAACGGTTCACCTAGCGAGTTAACATCTTCTGCAGATTTTTCAGGTAAACCTTCGAAAGAATCATAAAGCCAAAGCTGCTTTTCAGTTTCCCATTTTTCAAGAGTTTTTGCCAGAAAAACACTTGTCGTTCCAACATAACAGCCAAATTCAACAATATCACCAAAAATTGCGCGAGTCTTTTCTAACTCGCGCAATATAACTTTAATCTCACGCTCATCAACTTGATCACTCAATAATTTCATGATCCAATTATACTACGAGCAATTAATTATTCCAAATTTTAGACTAAGAAGCCCATCACAACAATTACAACAATACTGATAAGTGCTAAAACTGCCATAATTGGAGCGGTTCGCTTAACCCAATTCTTATATGAAACACCAGCTAAAGCAAGACCCGCCATTAAAGATGCGATCGTTGGAGCAATCATATTTAGAAGCCCAGATGCAGTAGCAAATGCAACAACTGCAATCTCCTTACTTGATCCAGCTAAATCTGCAACAGGCGCGATAATTGGCATTGTTGCTTCAGCCAATCCCGAAGATGAAGGAATAATGAACGACATCGGAATATAGAAAATATATGCTAAAACGCCAAAGATTTGTGAAGGAACTTTTCGAAGAAGTTCTTCGCCCCAATGAACAATCGTATCTTGAATTCCACCAGCCTGCATTAAAACGCCAATCGCAGCAGCAACTGCAATAATTAAAGCAACACTCAATAAATCAGCCGATCCAGCAAGGAAAGTGTTAGTAACTGAAATATCATCTTTTTTGAATTCTTCGTAATAAACAAT
This sequence comes from uncultured bacterium, assembly GCA_963526415.1. Lineage (GTDB taxonomy): Bacteria > Patescibacteriota > Saccharimonadia > Saccharimonadales > Saccharimonadaceae > Nanogingivalis. The sequence continues at coordinate 49,691 of CAURNE010000001.1, forward strand.
TTTTACAAACAAAGTTGAAATCAAGAACAAAGCTGAAATTTCATTGAAATACCAATCACCAAACGCCGATGAATGTTCGAAGCCAAAGATTGCACCAAGAACTGGTAAAGTTGAAAGCCAGTTATGCCACTCTTTAAAGAAAGATATTCCAAGACTTTCCCAAGGCACAAGTGACATTACCATCACAAGGAATGTGAAGCCAAAAATTCCCATTACAAATTTTCGTTCAAGTGTGAATTTTGGAATATTCGAAGCGTCAATTTCTTTAACGGCTGGCTTACCTTTCGAATCTTCGGTGTATTTTCCAGCTCTAACTTTTGCAGCATATCGCATCGTAAAGATAATTGAAGCAATCAATGATAGTACTAAAATTATCGCTTGTGGTAAAAGAATTTCTGATAATTTTGCACCGGCAGCATTTGCGGCGATAATTGTCGAAAATGGATTGACTGTTGAAGCTAAAACACCTGAACCAGCACCAAGTACAATTACCATTACAGCGGTCATTGCATTATAGCCGGCAGCAAGCATAATCGGCACAATCAGTGCATAAAACGCAACTGTTTCCTCTTGCATACCGTAAGTTGTTCCACCAATCGCGAAAAGAGCCATTAAAATTGGGATTAGCCATTTTTCTTGACCTTTCATCTTTTTAAGTAATCCACCGATTGCAGAATCAAGAGCACCAGTTTTCATTACCACACCCAAGAACCCACCTAAAATCAAGATAAATACAATCACATCAAGTTTTTGAACCATTCCGTAAATTGGTGATGTGAAGATATCCCAGAAGCCTTGACGACCATCGCCCTTAACTTCTTTTCCATCTTTATCTGTTTGGATTTCCATTCCTTTTTTATCTTTTTGGAGCTGAGGAATATCCTTTTCTTTATCCTTAATTTCTTTGTATGAACCAGGAACAATTTCACCACCTTTTCGCTCATATTGCCCAGACGGAATCACCCAAGTTAACCCCGCCATTAAAGCAATAATAACGAAAAGAACACTAAAAGCTGAAGGTGATTTGAACACTTTTAGCTTTTTCGAAACTTTTTTACCTACTTTTGAAGTAGCTTTTTTATCCGTATCCTTTTTATTAGTCATTTTCATCTCCTAATTTTACAGAGTCAGAGCCATTACTGCTTTAATCGTGTGCATTCGATTTTCAGCCTCATCAAACACAATTGAAGCATTCGAATTGAAAACTTCGTCAGTAACTTCCATTTCTTTCAAACCGTATTTTTCAAAAATTTCTTTTCCAATTTTCGTATTTAAATCATGGAAGGCTGGCAAACAGTGCATGAATTTAACATTCGGATTGCCCGTTGCGTGAAGAAGTGCAGTATTAACTTGAAATCCTCGAAGTTGATGAATTCGTTCTTCGAATTTATCTTCTTCACCCATTGAAACCCAAACATCAGTATAAATGAAATCCGCACCATGAGCAGCACCATAAAGATCATCTGTAATTGTAATTTTTGCACCAGTTTCACGAGCAATTTCACGACATTTTTCAACCAAAGTTGGATCTGGATGGAGTCCGTTTGGAGCAGCAATTCGAAAGTCAACACCCATTTTAGCCGAACCAATCATTAAACTATTCGCCATATTATTTCGACCATCACCAACAAAAACAAGTTTTGCACCCTTCAGATAACCGAGATGTTCCTCAATCGTCATAAAATCGGCCAAAATCTGAGTTGGGTGATACATGTCAGTCAGCCCATTCCAAACTGGAACTCCGGCATATTTAGCAAGTTCTTCAACTGTTGAATGCTCAAATCCGCGAAACTCAATTCCATCAAATGAACGACCAAGAACAATCGCTGTATCTTTAATCGATTCTTTTTTACCCATTTGAATATCATCTTTACCTAAAAATTCTGGGTGGATTCCCAAATCTCGAGCCGCCACAGTAAAAGCGGTTCGAGTTCGAGTTGAAGTTTTTTCGAAAAGCAATGCAACTTGCTTTCCTTCGTGAATTTTATGCGAAATCCCAGCACGCTTTAATCGCTTATATTCGTGTGAAACATCAAGCATCAAGCGAATTTCTTCTGGTGTAAAATCCAAAAGCGTCAAAAAATTTCGACTTTTTAAATTTAAAGCCATTTAATTAAATCTCCTCTCTCCAAATTGGCATTGACATACATCGTGGACCTCCTCGTCCGCGACCAAGCTCAGCTCCTTGAATCTCAATCACTTCAACACCAGCTTCACGCAAGGCTTTGTTTGTGACATAATTTCGGTCATAAGTCACAACCACACCTGGTGCAATAGCCAAAGTATTTGAACCATCATTCCACTGTTCTCGTGCAGCAGCAATCGGATCACCATCACCACATTGAATTAAGGTTACATGATCAAGACCAAGAACTTCTTCCAAAGTTTCTTTCAAGTTTGTGCGATGTGTAATTTTTGGCTGACCTGGAATGCCAGAATCTTCCAAAACATAAATATTCAATTCGCCATCTTTATCCAAAATTTCTGGATGAACTGTAAATTTATCATGATCAATCATTGTAAAAACAGTATCAAGATGCATAAATGCGTGTGAAACTGGAATTTGAATCGCCAAAATCTTGTTAAAATCTGAGAACTCAAACAATTTCGAAGCAACTTTTTCGATCGCTTCCGGAGTTGTTCGCTGAGAAACACCAATCGCCATCACATTTTTCGAAAGAACCAACTCATCGCCACCCTCCATATTGAATTTATTATAGCGATCAAACCAAACTGGAACTTCTCCACTGGGAGTTTTTGCAGCAAATCGTGGATGATATCGCATAATATATTCCATGAATAAACTCTCGCGACGGCGGGCTGGATAGCGCATTTTATTGATCGTCAGACCATTACCAATCGCTGCAGCCGGATCTCGCGTAAAATAAAGATTTGGCATTGGATCAAGCAAAAACGGATAATCACTCTTAAAATAATAATTCAAATGAGATTTTTCATCTTCATCTGTTTTAATTTCATCCTTTTTAACGCCAGCCATGATTTTTCGAACCAATTCAAGCGGTTCAAATTCACCTAAATAGCGCATCAAAGCATGGGTTACATGTCGTTCGCCCTGTTTTGAAGCTCGAACAAAATCCGAAATAAATCGCCATTTAATTTCATCGTTATAAAGCGATTCTGCCGCTAATTGATCAAGATATAGAACTTCAACTCCATGATTTCGCAAAGTTTCCGCAAAAGCATCATGTTCAGCCTGTGCAACTTCCAAATATGGAATGTCATCAAAAAGAAGCTGCTCCAAATAATCCGGAGTTAGCCCTTCGAGTTCTTTTCCCGGTCTGTGTAGAATTACAGTTTTGAGTTTTCCGATTTCACTATTAACCTGAATCGGTTTTTCACCCATATTCCCTCCCTTTTTTATGTTTATGCTTTAATTTTACCATAAAGCTTGTGTTTTATCAATCATTTTCGAGATATTGATTTTTTAGTTTTTTTATATTAAAATATTGTTATCTTAGCACATTTTCGGAGGTGAAAGTATGGTAAAAATTAGAGTTTCGCATAAATTTCGAAAACGAACTGTCGAATTAAATATTCCAGAAGAATTACTTCTCAAAGCTGAAAAAGGCTATCATTCTGCAATTTATAAAATTTTCGAAATGTATCTTGCTAAATGTAAATATTCGCGCAATAAACTTCAAGCCCAAAGTATAAAATTTCAGCGAATTGAGCCAAGCTTTAACACTACAAAAAGTCAATCTTTCGCACATAGAACAGATAAATTTTCTGCTTGTGACAAAGAAAATTGTCTGTTTTGTGAGATTGGTCATTTCGAAAGATGCCCAAATAATCTCCACAAATATTAAAACCCTCTTAAAGGGTTTTATTTTTATCTTGTTTAGATGTTGAATATTTTGCGTGGCGATTCCTAGTTTTTGAATTTTTCATTTTTGCAGTTATTCGATTTACATCGTGAATAACCATTTGCGGATAAGGTAAAACAATATCATTCTCATCAAAAGCTTTCTTGATTTCCCGCCGAAAAATTCCAGCTACATTCCATTGCTTACCAGCCTTCACTCTTCCCAAACATTTAATTTCCATCGACGAATCCAAGAATTTATTAACTCGCACAAATTCAATCGGCTCAATAATATCCCTTTTCAATTCTGGATCTTCGAGCATTTTTAAGCCAACTTTATTGATCACTTCTTCCAAAACATCAATATCAGTATCATACGAAACGCCAAAAAGTAGATTAACATTCGCATACTTAAATGAAAGATTCGTAACAGCTTCACTTGCTCCATTTCGAATTGTATGAACTTTTCCGTCAGCATCACGAACCTGAGTAATTCGTAAAGAAATATTTTCGACCTTTCCTGAAATTAAGCGACCACCAACCATAATTTCAATAGTATCACCCACGCGATATTGATTTTCACCAACTATAAAGAACCCCGCCAAAACATCGCGAGTCGTCGTTTGTGCGCCAAGACCAATTACAACACCAAGTAGACCAGCACCGGTCATTAGCGATGCAACATTAACACCGATTAAACCAAGAAAATTCATCGCCGCTGTCATCCAAATCACAATATCAACGGCTGTTTTAGCAATTTTCGAAATCGTCTCATTTCTCTTCAACCGCTCTTCTGAACGTTTAATCTTCTTGGTTTTCTTTCGAATTTCAAAAGCAAAATCAATAATTCGTCGCGAAAGAAAGCTCGCCAAAAAAGCCAAAAGAATGATTGTAATCGGATCAAACCAGTTATATTCAGCAATTCCGTTTACAAATTTCTCAATATTTTTAAAAATATCCATATTAATACCACAAAGCTAAAATTGCATCATCAATCTTTCTTGCCTGTTCAATTTTATTATTTTCGGCATAAAGACCACGCTTTTTTACCAAAAAATCATGAACAGCTTTTTCATCACCGGTTAATTCCGTTATTTGTTTCTTAATAGAAACAGAACGTGCTTCACCACCATCTGATTTAGTTAATTTTCCAAGAATTACCAAATTATCGATATGTTTTGCAACTGTAGCAACCGATTTATAACCTAAACCTCGAGCAATTTCACGATAAGTTGGACTATATCCAGCTTCTTCAATAAAAACTTCGATAAAATTAAGCAACTCAACCTGTTTTTTAGTTAAATTAATTGCCATTGTCTTCACCTAAAACAATAATTATATCTGAGTTTTCACCAATTTTCGACAAATCTGTTGGAAGTTTTTCAGACTTAGTTGAATATTTCAATTCCAACTTCTTAATTGTGGCAGGATTTGAATCTTTTTCCTTGTAATAAACCTTAGTTTTCTTGTAGTCTCGTTTTGGTGCAGAATCAATATCTTGAATATTTAGTCCTTCTTTTTTAAGAACTTTTTGCTCCTGAGCCGCCAAACCCGAATAATTCGTTCCATTCAAAACTAAAATTTTTGCATTTTCTTTCACGATTTCTCCACCAATAGTGTTTTTCGAAATATATGCCTGAATCTGGCTATAATCATAAGTTCCAGCTTTTGGAATAACTGCGCTAACCGATCTAATCATACCTGTTGAGAAATAATTAGCATCCGCATCTTTTGCATTAATAAGTGGGAGTGAAGTAATTTCGCCACTATTAAATTCTTGTGCAAGCTCTGCCGCTGTTCGAAGTTCTGTCGCCTCAAACGAATGATGTACATTCTCACCCAGAGATTCTGCGATCGCCATCAATGCTATCGGGTTCATTTTTTGCTGATTTATTTTAGCAAATGCCGCTTTTAGGATTTTCTGCTGATTTCTTTCACGGTCAAAGTTGCTTCCACTCAAACCAACACCACCTTCAGATCCACGAGCGCGAGAAAATGCCAACGCGGTATTACCGTCCATATGATAAGTTTGACCACTAACATAATTAATCTTCGTAGCAACATCATAAACCCGCTTTGATCCATCGTAAGCCTCAACCAAAACATCAACTCCACCAACAGCATTAATTGAATCAATCAAAACCTTCCAGTTTCCGTGAATAACATATTGAATATCCAAACCGAGAATATCTTTTGCCGTTGAAGCCAAAGCTTGCTGTCCAGCCTTTTCAGCCACTCCTTCACTTGATCCACTATTTTTTGCGTCATAATAAGCACAGCCGTAAGTTTCATTAAGTTTTCCAGCAGTTGTTCCAAGCCAAGTTCGGCAAGTATGTTTAACCCAAAGATCGCGCGGTAAAGAAACCGTGTAGATTTTTTTACTATCTTGGTTTACTGATGCAACCATAACCGAGTCAGTTAGGTTTTCGCCATCCCAGCCCTTTGGCGAAGTTCCAAAAATCAAAATATTCGTTCGCCCATTTGAATCAGATTTAAGCTTCTTTTTTTCAATAATGGCTGAAATTACGTTTCCATTCGTAATTTTATTCAAAACCTTGAATTGCTCATAAACCTTATAGCCACCGAAAGCGCCTATAATAATCAAAATCAATAAGAAAATTCGCTGAACAACCCTTCGCCGCTTAAATTGTTCGATAGAAAGTGGTTTCTTATTCTTTTTCTCACGCTTGGCATTTTTCTTTTCAAGCTTTCGAAGAAGTTTTTGCTGACGTTTTGAAGCTGCTCGCTCTCTGTACTCATTTTCTTGATTTTCTTCAATCTCCAAATTCTGCAAAGCAAGTTCAATTTCCTCTTTTGAGTCATTTTCTAGCTTTTTAAGCTGACTTTTATCTTGTTTTATGGTTTTTGAAATAGGCTCCCGCGCCTTTTTATTATCATTTTCTTGGCTCAAAGAATTAACTCTTCGCCTTGGTGTAAATCCGTCTATTGATTGCTGATTATTTTTCATAAGCTTTTTCAATTATAGCAAAAAATGTCGCTAAAATCAAATAAATATGTAATGCATTTGGTAGCCCTGAAAAGAAAAACCATTGAACTAAAAACGCAGTTAAAATTGCCCAAACAGATTTCTCTTCTCTGGATTTTAGAAAAATACCAAATATTATTAGTCCCCAAATAATTAAACCAAAAATACCCAATTCTAACAAAATCGATAAAAATTCATTCTGAACAATTTCTGAACTATTGGCTATCTGGTGAGTTGATTTTAAGATCGCCGTTCCGGAAGCACCAGAACCAACTCCGAAAAATAAGATAAAAGGATTTGAAAGCCAAGTTTCTATTGCTAAATCCGACATTTTCGTGCGCTCATTGGTTGATTTTTCAACATAACCATCAAACATTGCCTTTTTAGGTTTTTTCAAATCTTTTTCTGTTAATTCTTTCGATTTCAAGCTGCCACTCTTAATTTCTGGCTCTTTAGTTTCTTGAATAACCACTTTTTTAATTTTTATCAATTTGATTTTTCCCAAGCTTATTTGGTTTACACTTTTCGAAATCGAATCATAAAAACTATCACTTATTCGAGGGTTTAGCTCAGTAAAAATTGCATGAAAAATCATTCCGCACAAAAAACTTGAGATAATAAGCCATCCAGAAATTAAGAAATTTTGTAAAATTACTTTTTTTGAAAGTTTTTGATTTACAAAAATTAAAACTAAAAACGCCAGTAAAAATGCAAAAATTGCCCCCCGTGAAAGTGTTAGATATAAAGTGAAAAGCATAATCCAAACTACTATTTTTTCTTTTTTTGTAGATTTTTTATTAAAAATTCTACTTATTAAAATTAAAATTGGTACAAGAAGCATATTTGCAAAAAACTGCGGTTCAATCGCAAAAACACTTGGTCGAACAAATCCAAAACCTTGTGCAGTACATCCAGTACAAAGACCCCAATCAGTCCAAGTTCCGTAAATAACCTGAATTATTGCAAAAATTGACATTAAAAAGGCACTGAAAACAAAATTTTGAATGCTAACTTTCATCAATTTTATATTTTTCGAAAGCGTTAAGATAACCAAAAAATCTAGCCACAAAACTAACCAAACACCCGAAACCAAAAAACTTCGCAATGGATTTTGTGAAAATATAATAGTAATAAAATTCCAAAAAATGAAAAAACCCGTTAAAATCACTGCTTTATTTTTCATTAATTTTGATCTATTTTTAAAAATATTTTTTACACCAAACAACATCAAAATAACAGCATAAATTAAAGCAATTGAAAACTCCAAATTTGCACCGCCAGCATTACCAAAATGAAAATTCGGATAATACGAAAACCAAACCGCAAAAGGAGCAAAAAACCAAACCTTCTCGATCAAACTCAATTTTTTAAAATTTTTCATTAAATCTCTCTCTCACTTCTCGCTCAAAATTTTTCTTAAAATTATCTTTCGAAAATCTTTTAGCAGTTTTCGAAACTTCTTTCAGGTCAAACTTCATCTTTTCGAATCTTTTAACGGCTTCGATAATTTCATTAACAGATTGGCTTTCGAAAAACACACCATTTTTACCATCCGCAATATAATCTCGCGCGCCGCCTTGATTAAAAGCTAAAACTGGTGTCCCCGTTGCAAGCGCTTCAATCGGTGCTATCCCAAAAGGTTCAAGGCTTGGAAAAATAAAACCTCTTGCCTCAGCTACAATTTTCGAAAGCTTTTTTAAATCATTAATTCTCGGGATAAATTCAATATTTTTAGCACTTTTTGCCAATTCTTTCAGTTTTTGGTGTTCCGCCCCGCCACCAACCAAAATTAATTTTTGGCCATTTTTTACAAAAGCCTCAACCGCTAAATCAAGTTTTTTCCAATTAACTTGTCGAGAAGTCGTGATATAATAATCTTGCTTTTTTTCACAAAGTTTAAAATTCTCCGTTTCGACTGGTGGAAAAATCACCTTCGAATCTCGCTGATAGTATTTTAAAATCTCCTCTTTTGAATAAGTTGAATTTGCCAACAAAAAATCTGGCTTTTGCGCCAATTTAAAATCATTTTTTCGAAGCGGATTCACAAGCATTTTAAAGAAAAATCGCACCAAAAAATTAAACTTCCCAAAACCAGGATTTTTTACATAATCATCATACATTCCCCAGTAATATTGAATTGGCGGTCCTTGTAGATAACTAATGTGTAGTTGATTTTTCGAAAGATTCAACCCCTTACTTTCAGCACAAGAAATTGAAATTATCACATCAAAATCTTGCAACTTTTTGCCTAAATTTCGAAAATATAAAATTCGACCAACCGGTAATATTTTGCGCAATTTTGCCGGAAAAATATTCAACCAGCCTGTTCGAACATTATTTTTCGAAAACCAATCAACTTCTTTTTCAGAATATTGTGAAGTAAAAATTGGTGCTTCTGGAAAAATTTCTGAAACTGTTAATACGACTTTTTCAGCTCCCCCATAGGTTGTCAACCAATCGGTCACAATTGCAACTTTTTTACCTTTAAGCCATTTTGGGTTTTGCATTATTTTGCTCCTCTTCTAAAAAATACACTTACAACAGTTTTAAATAGAATTTGAATATCAAAAATAATCGACCAGTTTTGAACATAGTAAACATCCAATCGACGGCGCTCTTCAAAAGAAATATCACGACGACCTGAAACCTGAGCTAAACCAGTCACCCCAGCTTTAACCGCCAAAATTACATTTTTTCGATTTGATTTATTGATTTCTTGCGGAATTAAAGCACGTGGTCCAACTAATGAAATATCACTTTTAATCACATTAAAAAGTTGCGGAAGCTCATCAATTGAGGTTGCCCGAATGAATTTCCCAATTTTTGTAATTCGCGGATCATTATCTAACTGATCGCCATTTTCGCGATATTCTTTTGCAAGCTCAGGTTTTCCCATTTTTTCAAAAGCCTGTTCTGGTGTTAATCCGTCAAATTCAGCCTTTTGTGAGCGGAATTTATAGATATAAAATTCACGATTAAACCGAGTCAGACGAACCTGCCTGAAAAAAATCGAATCTTTCGGTGCTGTAATTTTCATAATAATTGCAACGATCAGCATAATTGGCGAGACTAAAACTAAGCCTAAAACCGATAGAATTAAATCCATCAAGCGCTTCCAAATTCGTCCCATTCCAAAGAGTTTCGTAACTTTTACATCAATAATTGGAATTCCTCCAATAACTTCGATTGTATTAATCTGCGAAAGCAACCGATCCTGTTGCGGCGCAAACATGTACTCGAGATGATTTTCAATCGCATAGTTATAAATATCTTCGCTCCTTAATGAATCAGTTTGAATTAGAATATCAGGTTTAGTTTTCAAAACCGCCTCTTTAAAATTCAAAAAATGCCGAACGCCCGAATTTATTGGCAAAAAATTGCTTTTTGCAACCATTCCGATTGTGTCGTAGCCAAAATCAATATTATCATGGAAAAATTGTGCCAAATCAGTTGAACGCAAATTCGAACCAATTATTAATACTTTTTGACGACCAAAACCACTTCGAATTAAAGCTCGGCGAATAAAACGCACAATTTCGCGACCAATTATCATCATCAAAAAGTTTATTGGAACAAAAAATACGGCAATTATTCGAACTGGAAAAACTTCATCACCAGTGAAAAATTCATAAGAAATCATTGCCATAATACTAATCACTGAAACAATTAGAGCTCGTCCATATTCTTTCGGTCGATAAAAAAATACCGATCGTTCATAAAGCCCAAAAAAATAATTAATTGCAAGCCAAAGTGGCAATAGCGAAACCGCCAAAAAAACAAAATTCCAGATATTTGGTGCAAAATAGTATGCGCGTGAATCGAGGTGAGTTCGCGCAAAATAAGCTAACATAAATGAGCTTACAACTGCCAAGGTGTCAGATAATACTAAATTAACTTTAAATATGGTTATTTTATCTTTTTTCATTACGGCCATTATACATCTCCAATATAAAATTCAAACCAAATGCAGCGCCTACCATAAAAATAGGTAAATATATAAAAATATATCTTGCTCTACTTTCAAATAAAACCTGATATATAACCATTAAAATAGTAAAAAATAGCAAAACTACATAATAATATTTAAACTTGTCAGCTGATTTAAATATAAAAATTGTGAATAAAGTAAGAACAGCGCCCCAAACAATAGAAATAAAAACACTAAATAGCCGAAACTTATCGCCATCCCAGGACAGAAAACGCCTAAATTTATGTACTGTATCACCTTCAGTTAAAAACTGTATGAAATTATTCCTGCTAGAACCTTCTCCCCACACTCCGAATGTTCCATCGTTAAAGAAATTAGAAATCTTTAGAATAGCAAATTTAAGCCATCCAAAAGGAAAATTATTTGTCAAACTATCAATAAATATATTTAAACTTACTTTCTCGCGCTCTCTTGCACCTTTAGCGGCAGTATCATCAGCGTATCTTGGGCAATATGATCCAGTATTACATTCATTATAAGGTGGAAGCCCTCGCATAGATCCCATACCTAAATAATGCAAAAATCCAGTTCTTTTTTCGCGTATTTGACTACTGGAATATTTTGCAAAACCGTTAGAAGATACAATTAAAGTATTTAATACAAAAAAGGAAGAAACAGCTCCAATTATAAATAAACCAAAATATTTTGCGATTATTTTAACATTTCGACATCTATTTATAAAAAATAACGAAGATAGAAATATTGCTATCATCAATATTAAAGTAGTAGGCTTTATAGCATACCCTAAGTAAGCAAAAATTCCTAATAATATAGTTAAGATTTTTAGTATGTAGCCATTACCTTTTTTTGCATATAATTCAATAATTAAAAGAATAAATAATTGGGAAGCAACAAAAAACAGACCGACAGTATCCGTATAAAATACCGTAGAATATGGAGAAAAGTTTATTATAGCAATAATAAATGTTGATATAATAGAAAATACAGATTTATTAAATTTAACATAGATAATAGCCATTATAAACAATGAAGAAAGAAGAATTAATATATTATTTATAAAAATTAGAAGTATATCTTTATCAATACCTACAAAATTAGCTATACGATATATTATTACTACAAAATAAGTTATAGTTATATTATTATCATATCTCAATAAATAATTATATTCCCAAGCTTTATCGTCTGGATCAGTGCTACCAGTTTTTATATAGTTATTAGCTATGGTTTGTATAGCACCAGCATCCCAAGAGTGTTGTGTTGATGCAGTAGAAAAACCAGTTATCATTTGAGAGATTGAAGCAATAAAAATAAAGAATATAAGCAGAGTTTTCTTACTAAATTTTTTAGATAATAAAAAAACCGCCACAATAAACAAAATCAATACTATTGCTACAATCAATACTTTGTAAGAATCATATATACTGAATATATTTTTCGAAAGACCAAATATGCCAAATATTAAGCTGATAAGAGAAAATAATCTTAATGCCTTAATTACCATGTCATCATTATAACACACACTAATCCAATATTCAATTTCAACACGCTATATGCTATAATAATATATATGAAAAATATAGAAGAAAATAAATTATCTATAGTAGTAACAGCCCATAACGAAGGATTGTATCTATATAAAACAATATTATCTATAGAAAAATCTATAGAACTATTACCTGAAATAAGCTATGAAATAATTGCAAGTCTAGATAATCCAGATAATGAAACTATAAGAGTTGCCCAATATTTGAGTAAGAAAAAACAAATCAGAATATTCGAATCATCTTTCGGAAACCCTGCAGATAATAGAAATTTTGCAATATCAAAAGCAAAAGGATCAATATGCGCTCTTATAGATGGTGATGATCTAGTGTCTAAAAAATGGTTCAAAAATGGATTAGAAAAATTAAAAGAAAACGAAAATTCAATTATTAGACCTCAAATACATGCGATGTTTGGCACACGCATGAATTCTCTATCGATATGGCAAATGCGAAATTCTACAGAAAAAAATATAGACTCTATACAGATGTCATATTGGAATCCATGGACATTAACTTTAATAGCTAAAACAGAGTTATTAAAAGATACGCCATTCAAACCCCAAAAAGGAGGTTTTGGATTTGAGGATTATCTATTTAACTGCGATATTATTTCTAAAAATATACCCATACTTGTTGCGCCTGAAACTACTTTCTTCTATCGCCAGCGACCTAACGTCTCAGTATCAACCCAACATAAAAATACAATTCTAGACTATTCAAATCTGTTCGATATAGAATATATTAGGTCAATTGAAATGCCAATACTTCAAAAAAAGACAAATCCTAGGATTAATATTAAAAAATATTATCGAGCACTGTATGATATTGCAAAAAAATCAGAGAATATAAGAAGAGCTATGTCACCAGTGGCATCAAGAATCCTAAGCAAAAAAAATATGAAAAAGCTCCCTGCCTTCTTTATTGAGGATTGGAGAGAAATTAATGCCATAGAAAATCAACTCTACCCTACAAAAGAAAAAATATCACAAGTAGAATTTCATCCACTAACTTTTAACCCACTAGATAATGAGTATGGAATCGTATATAAAAAGATATGCGAACAGATATCTGGAAATAATATAGATTATTTATTCTTAGCACCTGCTATGAGCGGAAGGGGCGGAACAGAAAAGTTAATTTCTAACTATATCAGAGCTTTAAAAGAGATTCACCCTAAATGGAATATAGGAATATTATCGACACAGCCATTTAATAAGCCAACTATCGATTTTTTTAGTAATTTAGATGTGGATCTAATAGATTTCGGAAGATTAACGAAAAAAATGGGAGATTATGAAAAGAATATAATATGGTCGCGTCTCCTAATTCAAGCAAAAATTAAAAATCTACACTTAATAAACGATGAATACTGGTATAGATGGCTATCAGAACACAAGTCAGTAATAAAAGAAAAAAATATTAAATTAAATATATCTTTATTCATGCGTGAATTTACTAATCAAAAAGATAGAATACTTTCATTCGCAGATCCTCAGTTAGTAGAAGTATGGGATATTGTTAATTTAGTTTTCACAGACAATCAAGCAGTAATAAATCAAGCCTTGGAAAATAATTTATTTGAAAAATCTAAATTTAGAGTTCACTATCAACCACAAACTATAGAAGAAGAAAATAATTCGAATAATATAGAATATGGTCAAAAAATTAAAATTCTATGGGCTAGCAGAGTGGCGCTCCAAAAAAGACCAGATATCCTTAAAAAAATATCTAAAGAACTCTCAAAAGATTTCGAAATAGATGCATATGGGGTTATTGAAAAAAAACAATATAGTAAAGATTATTTCAAAGACTCTCGTGTTAACTACATGGGAGGATTTAAAGGTATAAATTCTATAGAAACGAGTAACTACGATATATATTTATACACCTCTCAAACAGATGGAGTTCCAAATATATTATTAGAAATAGCATCCAAAGGAATACCAATAGTATCCAGCAACATTGGCGGAATTAGCGAGTTTATAACCAACAAAGAGAGTGGATTGCTAGTAGATATGGAAGATATAGACGGATATGTAAAATCTATAGAATTCCTAAAAAATAATCCGACATATGCAGAAAAATTTGCGGTAAATTTACGAAAAAAGTTAAAAACACAGCACTCATGGGAAAGCTTTATAGATAAGATTTCTAAGGATATATAATTATATATATGAGCAATAATTCGAAATATTTAATAAGTTTTATAGTGCCCGTATTCAATACAGGCACTAATATAGAAAACATCGTTAATTCAATACTTAAAGTAAGCAACATAATGGGCAATATATTAGAAATTATAGTTGTTGATGATGGATCAGATGATCAAGAAACGCTAGATTCTCTAAAAAATATATCCAAGCTTAATAATGTATCAGTAATAAGACAAAAAAATTCTGGACCTAGCGCATCTAGAAATATTGGAATATTTAACGCATCTGGAGAATGGATTGGATTTTGTGATTCAGACGACATTATAGATACTGACCATCTTTTGAACACCATAGAAACAATACAGAGGAGTAATTATAAAAATTCAGATATGCTTGTTCTTGGGTGGAATATAAGACATAATCAAAATAATAAAAGTACTTATAGACACATTAATTTAGAAAAACAATCCATAACAGGTAAAAATGATATAGCACGAAAAACATTGAAATCTCTAAGTTTAGATGGACGAATGTACAATCTATGGAATAGATTTTATAGAAAAGATACAATCCATGATAATAATATTAAATTAGATGAAAACCTTAGATTTGGAGAAGATCTAATATTCAACCTGAATTTCTTATTAAAATCAAACAGGATTGATATATTAGACACGACTCCTTATTACACATATATATCTAACAGTGAAACAAGTATAGTAAAAACCTCAAAACTCAACATTAAATATAGAATAAAAAATGCAAGAGAACTAGATAAATTTTCGAAATTATCAAACCAGTATAGCAATCCATATACTCAACTTATTAAAGCTAGATGGATAATATCTTTCATAATGTCATCTATTCAATATTCAGCCAAACAAGAAGAATATAGAAAATCTTTAAATGATATAAAGCATATTATTAATAATAGAATACTAGCACCAAAATTTATTAAAAAAACACCCGAGATAGGAATGATAAAATATATATCTCTAATTATAGTAACCTTAATATTAAAAAATACTCTATTAACATTTATTTTAGCTAATATATTGTTATTTATTAAAAATATTAAATCTCAAAAAAATACAAAATTAGATGAAAAATATTACACACTGAAAAAAATAATCTAAAAAAAATAATTTTTATTTTAATACCACTACTTAAGCTCAAGTAGTGGTATTGTTTAAAATCTTTTTAACTCTATTTAATAATATTTTTTTTCACTAAACCATAATCGTTATTGGTTTTAGTAGTTAAATATTTAAATCTAAAATCACCACCGTCAAAAGTATTAGCAATAGCTTTAGAATGATCTTTATTCTTTTCATATAAGACTGCAACAATCCTAAAGTCAGTAGAATTAAAATTGCCTAAAGAAATACTAATATTAAATACCGAATCATCTGAAGGAACCTTTATATGACCACTATCATATACTCTTCCACCTCTACCTTCATCTTGAAGAGTATAAGCAATATATAATTCAGCATCACCGCTATATGAATACTCTATATCAGCCTCAAAATATTCACCATTACGAATAATTGATTTATCCCCAACAATTCTAATTGAAGAATTATTATCAGTAGAAGAACTATTAGCATTGCGTGAATTAAGAGTATCTAGGTTAGAAGATATATATTTCTCGGCAACTTTATCAACATCACCAGATTCGCTTATCATACCATCTGCTATAAAAATAGCATTATTACAATATCTCTTAACATCCGCCATTGAATGTGTAACTAAAATAACAGTTTTAGTTTTATCTTTCTTGATATTTTCGAAAAAATCATTACATTTACGCTGAAAGGCTTCATCACCAACTGCTAAAACTTCGTCCAATACTAAAATATCGCCCTGGGCTTTAATTGCTATTGAAAAAGCCAAACGTACTTGCATTCCACTAGAATAATTCTTTAATTTTTGATCCATGAATTCTTCAAGTTCAGCAAATTCCACAATTTCATCATACATTGCGGAAATTTCCTCTTTAGAAAAACCAAGAAGCGCACCATTCAAATAAATATTTTCGCGGCCAGTAAGCTCTGGATTAAACCCAACACCAAGCTCAATAAATGGCACCAAAGTTCCATCAACTTTTACTGCACCTTTTTCTGGTGTATAAATTTGCGAAATAATTTTAAGTAGTGTAGATTTTCCCGAACCGTTTCGCCCAACAATACCATAAAAATCACCTTTTTTAACCTTGAATGAAATATCTTTAAGAACTTTCTGTTCCTTGTAGCCCTTAATTCCCTTAGTCCAGTTTACAAAAGCTTGTTTAATACCACTTGCCTGTTCTGTTGGCAAGCGAAAGCTCTTAGAAACATTTTTTACTTCTAAAGCATATTTTCCCATTACATAATCTCCGCAAATTTTTTCGAATTTTTATTAAAATACCATAATCCAAAAACTACTAATAATGTTGTGATCAGAATTGGAATTAATGCAAGCCAGTAATTTTGGAAAAGAGTCCAGAAAGTTGGTGTTTCATGTGCAATCAAGTTGTGGCGAATATCTTGAATTGTAAGCGCAATCGGGTTAAGCATCATAATTTTTGCAATCGAAACTCCAAGAAATGAAACTTTTGTAACCATTGAGATTGGATACATAATAGGCATTGAATATACCAAAATCTGCATAAAAACTTCCCAGATATGCGAAATATCACGAAATTTAACGTAAAGGGTCGACAGAATTAATGATAATCCAAAAGCTGTAGCAAAAAGAAGGACAATATTAAATGGTAAAAGTAAGACAGACCATTGGAATTTTACACCAGCAAAAATTGCAAAAGCTAAAACCACCAATAGGTTAATTGAAAGTGAAATTAAAGCACTTACCATTGAAGAAATAATCACGATATATTTTGGAAAATTAATTTTTCGCATTAAATCACCACGAGCAACGATTGAATTCATCCCTAGAGTAACTGCTTCGGTAAAAAATCCCCAAAGAGAAAGACCAAGAAGTAGAGTTATTGCATAATTTGGAATTGAAGGGTCAGTGATTCGCAAGAATTTTACAAATATAAAATACATTACAACAAAAATCATAAGAGGTTTAAGAACTGACCATAAAATTCCTAAAGCTGAGCCTTGATATCTTAACTTAAAATCGGTCTTGACGAGTTCTGTAAGTAAAACCCTATTCCTCTTTTCAAAAAATCCTAGTTTAATCATTATGCCTTTAATTATATCATATATAGGCTTACAATCCAATACTAAACTAATGTCCAACCCTGTTATTTTGCTAAATTTACTCGACTGAGTAAGTAAATTTTACCAATTCTATTTGCTCTTTCATATACTATCCCCCTCTTCATCATCTTTTAATAATAACAATACCTCTTATCAGGGTTAAGATTTTAAATAAGATTACAATTAAACAGAATATACCTATATAGTTATATTTTTATTGTTGTATATTGTAATATTTTTTTCTATTTATTCGAATAATCAGTTCATCTTAATATTATTAATTTTCTCATTTCTTAAACTAATAAAGATATAGAGAAATAATAGTTTTCTGAATTCTTTTTTAATAAGTTAAAACAGCATCTCTGCTGTTTTAACTTTAGAATTATGTAATATTAGAATACCTTAAACTACCATAAGTTTGTTATACTACTTATCTATTTTTAATATATATTTATCACCAACACCCGTTATTAACCCTCTTTCAAAATACTGAGTCCATTTGTTGCTATTCCATACTTCATTCTTTAATGGCAAGCCAAGTTTATCTTTTTGTAAGTCATTTAATGAATTATAAAATTTAAATACATCACCCTGAATTTCCCAATATCCTAAATTATCATTCCCCATAATATTCCCCTTCTCATAATGCTGTATCTTATAACCTTTTTTTTCAACAACATCACTAATAGGAAATCCTAAAACACCTTTTTCATTATCAATATTATTCCAGCGTTCACGTATTTTACCATAACTTTCATGATATCCAGATTTTGGACTACCTATAATGAATCCGTTCTGGTATTTTTGAAACCACCCACCACTAATAGTTGAAAATTCCTGCGTTATAGGTAGCCCCATCTTACCGTGTTCATATCCCAATTGAGCATATTTTTCCCTAATTAGACCAATGCTTTCCCAATATCCAGTGCTGCTACTTCCAATTATGAAACCGTTCTGATATTTTTGTGCATGACCATTATTAATAGTATTAAAATATCCAGATAGTGGTAATCCCATCTTACCATGTTCATACCCTAGCTCAGAATATCTTTGTCTAATTTTACCATAATTTTCCCAATATCCAGTACTATCGCTACCAATTATGAAACCATTTTTAAACCTTTGAAATATTGATTTATCAGTCTTGAAAAATTCAGAATCTACACCACCAAGATACCCTTTTTCACCGCCTAGCTCAATATATCTTTCATATATTCCACTATGTATTCTTTTACTTTCAAGAGCTGAGCCAAACAACTGATTAAAGAACATAAAGAAGTTTCGATTTCCATAAGCCCCACAGTGTGAAGTTCCTGGGAAATTCACCAGTGCTGCGTCATTTGGTACATATGGTGTATAAATATATAAACTCAAAGTTGCTATATTTTCTATATTAACACGTTTTGTGCCACAAGCTGGATTTGGTGAATATTGAATATTATTCCATCCAAGTTTTAGCGAATAGCCACCATCTTTATAATGGTCTTTATAGTACTTCATCTGCCAAGCTGCTAAAGTTATTTGCTTATAAAAACCAGCTTTTGAATCCGCACAAGACGCTGAAAACCCTGGTCCAGAATCCGGGCAAGCATATCCCATCGCATATTTATATTGATTTTTCACCGGCCAATTGTCGTTCAAAACATTTAGTGATTCTTTTTTCAGCAAAACAATCAAAACTTGTGGATTAATTCCATATTTTTGCGCTGCATCATAGATAATTTGTGCCGCCGAAATTCCACCTTCGAAAGCTCCTCCACCTTTTTCAAAGGAAGTTTCACCAGTGTTTGGGTTTTCGTGATAATTATTTATACATACATAAGGTGGCCTGTGCCAATAAGACGAATTTTGTGATGCCGCAAATTGTGCTGCAGTTCTTCCATCGTTTCGGCCAGATGGACCAGTTCCCCAAGTATCACATTGACCAACTTGCGAATTCAAAAACTGTTGAATTTGCTGAACATTCATAGCATTTTTATTATAAAAAATACTATCATCAATAATTCGACCAGGATTAAAATCAGTCGCTTTAACGGCATTCGAAAGATTTCGAATTACTGCTAAAGCACTAAAGACTACAATTGCAATAATTGGAATACCAATTATTGCTACTTTTTTAAACTCTTTATTTCTCGATTGTAAAACTTTGAGCATCTGACCTTCCTTCTTGTTTTTGCTTTGAGTTTTTGTAAGTTGTTATTGCAGTCCATTTTCCAGATTTAAATTCACTGTCGATAATTTTTTTTGTAATCGCTTTGCAGTATTTATTCCCTGGACTTTCCAAAATTTCTGTCGAAAGTTCAATTTTTGTTCCATCTGTATGTGTTAATGTATAAGAACAGCTTCCACCTTCATCATAAAGTAATCCTGAAATTTGCCCCGCAACACGAACTGTACCATCTTCAACCTGAACTGTTGTGTAAGTTGGAAATTTTGTATAACCTGAAGCCTCGACTGTTCCCTCAGCATGATCAGTATTGAGACTCTTGGTTTTTAGGTCATTGAGTTTTTTCTCGCTCGTTTTTTGTTCTTCAGTTTTTATTAATTCATCCTTTTTCGAATCCTCATGTTTCTCTTCAATTTTTGTAGTTTTTTCTTCTTTTTTCTCGTTATTATTTTTATTCGAATTTACCCACCAGAAAATCCCGCCAGAAACTAGCACAATCGCAATGATAGAAATAATAATAATTTTAGTTTTTTTGGTATTTTGTGTGTTTATTTTCATTTTATCTTCTCCTGACTTCATTTTAACATAAGCCCAATCAAATTTCAACATTTTATTTATATTTTATATCGTCTTATGTTATAATATAATTACTATGAAAAAACTCGTCACAATTATGATTCCAGCCTATAACGAAGAAAAATCTTTGCCAAAACTTTTCGAAAGGCTTAATCTTTTAGCGAAAAACACTTCAAAATATGATTTTGAATTCCTTTTTATTAATGATGGCTCAAAAGATAAAACAATGGAAATCATTCGAAATGAAAGCAAAAAAGATTCGCGAGTTTCTTATGTTAATTTGAGTCGAAATTTCGGAAAAGAAAATGCAATGCTGGCCGGTTTTGACTATGCAAAAGGTGATGCGCTCGTGATTATCGATGCCGACCTTCAAGATCCACCAGAATTAATCCCCGCAATGCTCAATCTTTGGGAGGAGGGTTATGATGATGTTTATGCAAAACGCGAATCACGAGATGGTGAAACTTGGCTTAAAAAACAAACTTCAAAATGGTTTTATAGCGTTCTTGATAGCATTTCTCAAATCGAAATCCAGCGCGACACCGGAGATTTTCGGCTTCTTGATCGCCGCATAATTGAAGCTTTAAAAACTCTGCGCGAGAATAATCGCTACACCAAAGGGATGTTTTCTTGGGTTGGATTCAAAAAGAAAGAAATTACCTATAAACGCGATGCTCGAATTGCTGGCGAAACCAAATGGAATTATCGAAAGCTTTTCAATTTAGCAATTGAAGGAATTACGAGCTTTACCGTTGCTCCGCTTAGAATCGCAACAATTACAGGATTTTTCATTTCAATTGGTGCTTTTTTATGGATCGCATTTTTGCTAATTCGTCCGCTTTTCGGTGTTCCAACCGGTGATGGTTATGCTTCGATTATGTCAGTAATTCTCTTTCTTGGCGGAATTCAACTTATCTCAATTGGAATTTTGGGTGAATATATCGGTCGAATATTTATCGAGTCAAAAAATCGACCAGTTTATTTAACTCAAGAAATTAAGGAATTTAAACGTGAAGAATCTCCAAGAAAAACTAAAAAATAGCCAAGAATTTTGGTTCGCAGTTATTGGTGGATTAAACACAATTCTCGATTTTGTTATTCTTTTTAGTTTAGCAGCCTTCAATGTTCCTATTATTATTGCAAATATTTGCTCAACAGGAATAACTTTCGCAAACAGTTTTTCACTAAACAAGAAAATTACCTTTAAATCCATTTCAAATAATAAAAAAGAATTGTTTCGCGAAATAGCTCTTTTCATCATTATTACACTTTTTGGACTCTGGGTCATCCAAAATTTCATTATTTTTATACTTTCACCAATTTTCGAAAACATCTTTAAAAATAATAAGATCGCTCTTCTAATTTCAAAATTAATTGCTACAATTTTTAGTCTAATCTGGAATTTTATTCTTTACAAAAAAGTTGTCTTCAAAAAATAATGTGCCATTTTCGACACATTATTTTAATTTTATTTTGCACTAAAAAATTGCTTTGCACGCTCCGTTTTTGGGTGGTCCATAACCTCTTCTGGCGTACCATCTTCAATAATTACACCCTTATCAATAAAAATCATTCTCGTTCCAACTTCGCGAGCAAATTTCATTTCGTGCGTTACAATAACCATCGTCATCCCCTTTTTGGCAACATTTCGAATTACGTCCAAAACCTCACCGATCATTTCTGGGTCAAGTGCTGAAGTTGGCTCATCAAAAAGCATAATTTTAGGTTCCATCGCTAATGCACGCGCAATTGCAACTCGTTGTTTTTGGCCACCAGATAAATTTACCGGAAATTCCTTAGCTTTATTTAAAAGACCAACACTATCAAGCAACTCTTTTGCTTTCTTTGTAGCAGTTTGATCAGAAGTTTTTCGAAGTTTTTTTGGTGCTAATTTAATATTATCAATTACATTATAATTTGGGAATAAATTAAACTGCTGAAAAACCATTCCAACTTCTCGCCGCAACATATTAAGATCAACTTTTTTATCTGTCAATTTAACTCCGTCAATCGTGATTTCGCCAGAGGTTGGTTCTTCTAGTAAATTTAAACATCTCAAAAATGTTGATTTTCCAGACCCACTCGATCCAACAATAACTACGACTTCACCTTCTTCAATTTCAATATTAATGCCTTTCAACACATGATTATAACCAAAATTCTTTTTTAAGTTCTTAACTTTAATTATTTTCATTGTTTAACTTCCTTTCAACTTTCGACATAATTCGAGTAAAAATAGCAGTCAATCCGAGGTAAATTAGTGCAGCTGCAAAAAGCGACTGAAATGCTGTCGAAGTTTCGAAACGAATATTATCCGCACCTCGCATAATATCACTCAAACCAATCCATCCAACAATTGAAGTCTCTTTAAGTAATGCAATAAATTCACTAATCAACGAAGGTAGAGAGTTTCGAAGCGCCTGAGGAAGAATCACTAACCGCATCGCCTGCCAATTACTAAACCCGAGCGATCTTGCAGCTTCAGTTTGTCCTTTATCAACGCTCTCAATACCACCGCGAATAATTTCAGCAATATAGGCACCACTATTAATGCCAAAAGCAATTGTCGCAATGAAAATTTTTGGTATAAATTGATATGAGCCAAAAACCACATAATACATAATTAAAAGCTGTACTAAAAGCGGTGTTCCGCGAATAATATCAACATAAATTTTTGCCAAAAATGCAAATGGATTAAAATTCACCAATTTCCCATTTTTTGAATTTCGAAAGGGATTGAATTTTGATGTTCGCATCAAAGCAATTATAACACCGATAATTGAACCTAGAATTAACGACAAAACCGTTAAAACCAAGGTAACTTCTAATCCTTGCCATAAAAACATCCAGCGATTTCCGCCAAAAATTACTTCCCAGAAATTCATTCCTTACCTCTTTCGCCAAAATATTTCTTCAACAATTCTTGATATCTGCCATCCTTTTTCATTTCATCAATCACTTTATCAACCTGATTTTTCAGATCATCGTTTCCTTTTTTGATTGCAATCGCATATTCTTCATTACCTAAAGAATCTGGCAAAACTTCTAGATTTGAAAATCCTTTTACATATTGATTCGCAGGAGCTTCGTCAAGAACAGCGGCATCAATTTTACCAGAACTTAAATCTTGCAAAACGCTCGGCACAGATTGAAGTTTAACAACATTAACGCCTTTAATTTTAGAAACAATCGTGTCACTCGTTGTTCCAAGCTGAACGCCAATTTTATTACCTGAAAGTTCATATTTGTTCTTAATTGGGCTATTTTTTCGAACGATAATTTTTTGCGCCGCCAAATAATAAGGTTCCGAAAATAGCACATTCTTTTCTCGCTCCGGAGTTTTAGTCATTCCTGCAATCACCATATCAACCTGACCGCTTTCTAGTGCCGGCAAAAGACCATCAAAAGCGGTATCTTCAATCTTTAATTCTTTCCCTAAACTTTTTGCAACCTCTTTCGAAATATCAATATCAAAACCAATAACCTTACCATTTTTCAAATATTCGAACGGCTTAAATCCCGCATGTGTTCCAACAACTAAAACACTTTTTCTATCGCCAATCAAACCTTCGCGATACAAAACATCAATTAACATTCCACTAATAATCAGAGCAAAAATTACAAAACCAAAAATCCAGCCAAAATTACCCTTTTGAAAAAAATCATTCATAGCTTATATTATAGTCTTTTTGCTTATGATTATCAACCTTTTTCGAAAGAAAAACAAACCCCTAAAGGTTTGTTCTGAAAATTATTGCTTTTTCGAAATAATCAACTGGCGTTCACGACCCTCACCTTCAGAATGAGTTTCAATGTCAGAATAATCTTGCGCTAATTTGTGAACCGTAAATCGATCCGTTGGGTTTAAATTTAAGCGATAAGGTTCTCCAGTTTTTCGAACCTGCTCAATCCACTTTTCTGCTTTTTGTTCAATTTTTTGGGCACGCTGTTTTTTATAGTCAGCAACATCAATATTAACGCGAGAAATTTCAGCATTTTTAGACTCCAAAGCCCGCGAAATCAAAAACTGCAATGATCGCAAATTATTCGAATCTCGGCCAATAAATAATGAGTTTAATTCACTCGAAGGAACTGAAAGCTGGATAATTTCATCATCCGCGGTTGAATGAACCGCCAAATTAACCCCGAAAAAGCTCAGAATATCTTCCAAAAACTTTTGTGCAAAAACAATTGATTCTTCCCGATTCATATTACCTCCGTTTTTTATCCTTTGCTTTAATCCTTCGAATATTAGATCCACCAGTTTTTTCTTTATTATCTTTTTTAGGTGGCTTAACTGATATATTTTTTACAACAACCGCCTCTTTAGCGTTTCGAAGTTTCTTTTTTAAAGACTCACTAGCAATCTCCTCCATCTCTTTAGAATCAATCGAGAAAACATATTTTTGCTGAATAATTTGGATTATGTTCGAAATTAAGTAATAGAATGTTAGCGCGCCGTAAAGGCCACTCATCACGAAAAGCAAAATTGCCGGAATTAACATATTCATATTAGAACTAACCGCAGCATTAAGCTCAGACTGATTTGGCTCTTTTCCTTCCGCAGCTTCTTTAAAGATATCACGGACTCGACGCTTCTCATTTTTCGGTTGGAGTTGTTTCATCATATACCATTGTGAAACCGCTAAACCAAGAACAATAACCATCATAAATCCGCTAGAAAAGTCATTTAATGGCACAGCTGCATCTGTTAGATCAATAACACCAAGGAATTTTGGATCGAGCTTTTTGTGCGAAATAACCTCACTAACTCGGCCCATTTGTGCAACTGGCTGATAAACCCATTTCGAAATTTGATCAGGAGAATTCACTACAATTCTCATTACACTAAAAATTGTCAAAAGAATTGGTAGCTGAATAAATAACGTTAACATTGAGCGGAATGGCTTAAAGTTATGCTTGCGATAAAGCTCCATCATCTGGAGGGTTTCAAGCTGTTTATTGCCTTTTGTGTTCTTTCGAATCTTCTGTAATTCAGGTTGAAGCTTTCGCATAACCTTCGACTGATGGAGTTGACTTTTTGTTAGTGGCCACATCAAAAAACGCACAATTAAAGTAAAGATAATAATTGTAAAACCAAAATCGCCGATAAAGTTATAAATCACCAATAATAGGTTCAAAATTGGCTGGGTAATAAATATTTCAAACAAGTTCATATCTATTATTATACTACTTTTCACTACTTATTACAATAAAAATCAGCTTCTTTAAAAGTGTTTACTATATTTTCTTTTAACTCTTCGTGAGAAATATCTTTAACACTTTTATGAAAAATCATAACTGCAACATCAAAAGTACCATCTATTTTTGGCAATTCATGGCGAATAATTTCATAAACTCGACGACGAATGCGATTTCGCCCAACTGCACTTTTTAAAACCTTTTTCGAAACCACCACAGCAAAACGTGAATCTTTACGGCGTGGATTTTTCGCAAATTTCACGGTAATTTTTTGTGTACGAACCGAAGTTCCGTTTGAATAGACATAGCGTAAACTACCATGACCGTGAAATCTATTTTTATAAGCTAACATAACTGTTTATATTTTATCATTTTTTAAGTAATTTAGCAAATTAAAACGAGCTCACAGTAAGCCCGTTTTGAAATTTATTATAGGTTAACAATAACTTTTTTATTTGACCAGAATGATGGTTGATAGTGAAGTTTTAATGAAGAGCCGGCAGGGACTTCAAAAATCATAGAACCGCTCTTTTTACCACCTTTCGCTAAATCGCCAGAACCAAGACTATCTGGTAAACTATAGGTTTGCCAATTAGCATTTTCAGCAGCTCCGTTAGAATCTTCAGCCTTAAATTCGAAAACATTATAGTTCATCTCAGTTTCAGATTTATTTTCAATCTTTACTGAAACTTTTACGTATTCTTTACCATCTTTTGGCTTTATGTAAGCTTTTTCAGACTTCCAGTTTCGCTCAACTTTTTCAACGGTTAATTCTTTTCCATCAAATGCAATTATATCACCAACCTTAAATTCAGTTTTTTCTTCTTTCTTGGATTCTTTATTTTGAATTTGAGATGATCCGTTTGATTCAGGTTTTTTGTTTTCACCAACTTTTTCAGCCTGTTTAGATTGGCCGCCAACAACAATAATTACAACTATAACAATCCAAAACCAAGCTTTTTTGTAAAAAGGTTTTTCAGATTTAGTTTTTGTAGATATTTTATTCAACTGTTTATTATCATTAGAATTTATAGTTGGTTTTTCTTCTTTCATTAGAACTCCCTTTAAAAATTTTAATTATTATATAATCATTTTACCCCCCCCCCCAGACCATTTTGTCAAGTATAAAAATAAAAAAGAGGTTTTAAAATCCTCTTTTATTTTAATCTCGTTTAAGCATTACAGTAAAAGCTTCACTCGGAATTTCAACATTTCCAAATTTCTTCATTCGCTTTTTACCACGTTTTTGTTTAGCTAACAATTTCTTCTTTCGAGAAACATCACCACCATAAAGATAACCTGTCACATCCTTTCGATAAGCTGAAATATTCTCACGTGCAATGAATTTTCCACCAATTGCCGCCTGAATTGCCACCTGGAAGTTCTGTCGCGGAATCACTTCTTTCAATTTTGCAGTAATTTCGCGACCCATCCGCACGCTTTCTGAACGATGACACATCACCGAAAGAGCATCAACCATTTCACCCGCAACATAAAAATCTACTCGCACTAAATCTTCAGCCAAATAATCCCAAAGCTCATAATTAAATGAACCATAGCCAGATGTAACACTTTTCAGTTGATCGTAAAAATCAGTCAAAAGATTCGCAAGCGGTGCCTCAAAAGAAATTAAAACACGCTCATCGATATAACTCAAATTCTTTTGTAGCCCACGTTTTGAAACAATTAGCTGAATTACTGCACCAACATAATCTTTTGGTACTACAATTTCACCCTTAATCCACGGCTCACGAATTTCAGAAATCCTTGTTTGATCTGGTAAATCAGCTGCACTCTTAATATCTAATTCTTCACCTGTTGTTAAAATTACATGGTAATCAGTCGAAGGGTTTGTAACCACTAAATCTAAATCATATTCACGCTCCAAACGCTCGCGCACAATATCCATGTGAAGAAGTCCAAGAAAACCAATTCGCACGCCAAACCCTAAAACTGGCGAATTTTCCGGCTCAAATTGAAGTGCTGAATCACTCAAACTCAATTTTTCAACAGCATCTTTCAAATCTTGGTAATCTTCATTTGAAACTGGGAAAAATCCAGCGTACACAAACGGTTGGACATTCTGATATCCCGGTAAAGGTTCACTGGCAGAATTTCTCACCAAAGTTACAGTATCACCAACTTTCGCCTCGCGTGTAGTTTTTAGGTTTGTCACGATATAGCCAATTTCACCTGAACCCATTTTTTCGAAAGGTATCATTTTTGGTTGAAGTTTGCCAATTTCAAGCGCCAAACCTTTCGAGTCTGTCGCCATCATTTTAATTTCATCACCTTTTTTTAGCTCGCCAGAAAAAATTCGGACATACAAAATCACACCACGATAATCATCATAATAACTATCAAAAATTAAAGCTTTTAGTGGTTTCATTTATTCAACCTCCTTTGGCGCAGGAATACGTTCAATTACCGCGTTCAAAACATCTTCAACACCCATTCCGGTTTTTGCTGAAATATGCAAAATTTCACTTTCCTCACAACCGAGCAAATTGATTACTTCTTTTGAAACTCTTGGAATATCAGCTGCTGGCAAATCAATTTTGTTTAAAACAGGAATAATTTTTAGATCAGCTGCCATTGCAAGATAAACATTTGCGAGCGTTTGCGCCTGAATTCCTTGCGAAGCATCTACCACTAAAATCGCGCCTTCACAAGCTTGAAGTGAACGCGAAACCTCGTATGAAAAATCAACATGCCCTGGTGTATCAATTAAATTGAGCTCAATATCCTTCCAATTCATCGTTACGGGTGCAAGTTTAATTGTAATACCTTTTTCACGCTCCAAATCCATTGAATCCAAAAGTTGAGATTTCATATCACGTTTTTGAACTGTTCCCGTGATCTCCATCATTCGATCTGCCAAGGTTGATTTTCCATGATCAATATGTGCAATAATACAAAAATTTCTAATATTTTCCAAATTCATAAACTTTCTATATTTTAACATATAATCAAAAATTAGGCAAATTATTTAACCTTAAATTGCACAAAAATTATCTTTTTAATTTGAGCAATAATTGGTTCAGATTCTTCTAATTTTAAAATTTTAGCAGACAAAATATAAACCATAGAACTCACTAAACCAATGAAAATAAATTTTGGAAAAGTCGAGAAAAAGCGTAAATCCGAGCCCATCAATGGCATTCGAGCCACCAAAAAATAGCAAACAATGCCAGATAAAGCGCTCGCGATAATCATTCGAATTATCCCTGAAATAAATTCTATATCAAAAAGCCCATCAATTATTTTTCTCATCAAAAATAACAAAATAATTATCTCTAAAACCGCACCAATAGCCTGTGCCCAAGCTAAACCATAAGCACCAAATTTAAAAACTAAACTAAAAACAATCGCTAACACAATATTTAGACCAATCGCCACCAAAGAAATATAAAACGGTGTTTTTGTGTCTTTCATCGCATAAAAACTCCTCGCCGCAATATGATAAACAGACCTTGCAAAAATTGAAAGTACTAAAACCCCTAAAAGTCCAGCAATCAAGTCATCGCCACCATTTTTAATAAAGCTTACGATATAGCCTCGCAAAAAGAAAAACATCACCGAAACTGGTAGAGCAAGAAAAACAATCATTCGAAGCGCAGACTGCAAATCTTTTCGAAAGAGATCTTTACGCCCAATCGCCAATCGCTCAGTAAGATTTGGGAAAAATGCAGTCGAAATCGCTACGCCAATCAAATTAACCGGCATCATTTGAAGTGTTAAGCTTTGAGAATAAGCACGTACTGTCCCTGACCCCATTCGACTCGCCATATTTGTTTCAACAATTGAATTTACATAATCTAAACCTTGATCCATCGAGCGAGTTGGTAAAAGTTTCATTACTTGCTGAAAACATTTATTCTTCCAAAAAATCTTGAATTGATATTTAAAATCAACCCCAATTAATCCAGCTGCAGCAATAAGTAGTTGAAGAACTGATCCAAAAGCAACACCAATCGCGACACCCATAATTCCACCCTCAAAGATCTGAATGCCGAAAATATTAATCCCATTTGTGAAAAATACCGTTCCAATAATAATTCCAATATTGTAAATTGCTGGAGCAAGTGCTGAAAAAGTAAATCTCCCAATCGCCTGCTGGATACTCGTCAAAACTGTTGCAATTGCAAAAAGAAACGGATTTATCGCAATTACCCGCATCATCGAAACCGCCAAAGCTCGCGAAGATTCACTCAATCCTGGACCAACGATATATTTCACTAACGGTTCAGCAAAAATAATAATCAGAACAGATGTAATTAGCGTCAAAAAAGCCAATAAATTCAAAACGCTCGAGCTTAATTCCCAAGCAGACTTCTTATTTCGATTCGCCATTCGCTGGTTGAAAACTGGAATAAATGTCACGCTCAGTGCACCAGAAACAAGAATAAAAAACATAAAATCTGGAATCGTAAATGCCACTGTATAGGCGTCAATTCCATCTGGATAAGAATCTAAATAATACGAGTTCAAAAGCCTATCACGCAAAAAGCCCAACAAGCTCGACAAAAGAGTCGAGCTCGCTAGAACTATCGCTGCAAATTTAATCGTTAATCTTGAATTAGCTTTCGAAACAATTGATCTAACTTTCGATTTCATAATTAATCGTGAAGTTTAACTTCCTTTGGCAATTTAGCATTTTTTAAAATTTCAGCAACTTCTTTTTCGTCTAAAGTTTCTTTTTCAAGAAGTGCATCAGTCAAATCTTTGAGCGGTTTTTTATTTGCTTTCAAAATTAAAGCTGCACGATTTACCGCCTCTTTAATCAATTTCGCAATTTCTACATCGATTTTTTCTGCCGTTTTTTCAGAATATGGTCGCTCACGAGTCATCTTATCAAAGAACATTCCTGAATTTTCTTCGTGGAAAACTTGATCAAGCAAATCTTCACCCATACCAAACTCAATCACCATATTTCGAGCAATATCTGTTGCATTTCGAAGATCACTCGAAGCACCTGTTGAAATTCCAGCCTCACCATAAATCAACATTTCAGCCTGGCGTCCACCCATTGCGCGCGCCAAGATATCTTTATATTCAAAAATATTTGTATAACTTCGATCTTCGGGTGGCAAGAACCAAGTGACTCCACCTGTTCCACCGCGAGGAATAATTGTCACTTTATGAACGGGGTCCGAATCTGGTAAAACATGACCAACCACAGCATGGCCAGCTTCATGCCAGGCAGTAGTTTCGCGCTCTAAATCACTCATCACCTTCGATTTCCGCTCTGGACCAATCGCAACTTTTTCAAAAGCTTCAGTTAAATCACCATTAGTAATAACTTCACGATTATTTCGTGCCGCCAAGATTGCAGCTTCGTTAGCAATATTTGCAAGATCAGCACCAGCCGAACCCGCTGTTTTTTTTGCTATAGCATTTAAATCAACCGATTCATCAACTTTTTTATTCTTAAAATGAACCTCTAAAATTGCCAGACGATCTTTTCTTTCAGGAAGAGAAATTTCAACACGGCGATCAAAACGGCCAGGTCGAAGAAGTGCTGGATCAAGAACGTCCGCACGGTTTGTTGCTGCAAGAACAATAACACCAGTATCTTTTTCGAAACCATCCATTTCAACCAAAATCTGGTTCAAAGTTTGTTCACGCTCATCATGACCGCCACCCATTCCTGAGCCACGTTTTCGACCAACTGCATCGATTTCATCAATAAAGATAATTGCAGGCGCGTTCTTTTTAGCTTTCGAAAATAAATCTCGAACACGTGAAGCACCAACACCAACAAACATTTCCATAAATTCTGAACCAGAAATCGAGAAAAATGGAACTTTAGCTTCACCAGCAACAGCACGTGCAAGCATCGTTTTACCAGTTCCTGGATTTCCAACCATCAAAACACCACTTGGAATTTTTGCACCCATTTTTTGATATTTTTTAGGATCTTTTAAGAAATCAACAACTTCATAAAGATCTTGCTTAGCATTTTCATTTCCCGCAATATCTTCAAATTTAATCTTCTTTTTATCTTCGCCGTAAAGTTTTGCTCGAGATTTCCCAAAATTCATCGCTTGAGAGTTCTGACCATTCGCAGAACGCATAATAAACATAAAGAAAGCAATAATAGCAATAACGGGAACGATTATAACTGCAAGATTCCATATTACTTCTGATGAATTATCAACTGGCGCAACTTCTACAGTAGTTTTACCCTTTTCAAGACCTTGCTCATAAATCGTTCCGCTCTCTTTAACCGATTTTTCAGTCGCTTTCTTTTCACCTTTTTTGGTAATTTTTACATCGTTTCCTTGAATTTCAAGTTTTGAAATCTCACTTTTATTTGCACGCGAAATCACATCCGAAATCGCAACTTCTTTCAAACCATTTGAAAAAAAGCCTTGACTCAACCAAACTCCGCCAAAAATAACTATAATTGCCACCCAAAAAATAGCATTCAAAGATAGCTTCTTAAAATTATTATTTCTCTTATCTTTCATCATCTTCCTTTCCAATCATTCAACTCTTACTATTTTAACAAATTTTTAAAGCGTTTTCAACCAAAAAAGAAAAAGAGGCTCTAACGAACCTCGTAAATTATTCACCCCTAATTCGAGCTAAGATTTCATTTAGATAAAATCCCAACCGACCTAAAGTGTATGTTCTCGCAGCTAACGCTTTAAGTCTATTACCACGAAAACTAAACTTTTCAGCGACTTTCCTACCTAAAATTTTAGCATAAGGATAGCCGGCATAGGCCATTATTCTTAAGCTATGAAACTCAGCATTCAATTGCCAAGTTTCAGCTTTTTCGCCCCTGAATTTATCAAATCTACTATCGAGTATTATATATTCCTCGACTATTTGATTAATTTCCTCAGCTCCACCGCTCTTCCTTAGGAATTCAAAATCCACTCGAAGTTTTTCGTCTTTTACAAAAAGCTTTTCAAGCTTGTAGCCTTGCTTAGTGAAGTAATCATCTGCCAAAGATAGCAATTCCATTGCTCTATTGAAGCGTTTATCATCTTTTTTATTGCGGATGATAATCTGAGCCTCATTGAGTAATAATTTTGCTTCAAGATATCGGCGTTCTCTAATATCAGCTTTTTCTAAAGCTAATATTGTTAGTTGAGTTAATTCATCAGACCAATAGATCTTGTGAAGCTTTTGTTGAGTTAAAGCCATAAAAGCAATTAATTCAACTATCTCCTCTGCTGACATTTTATCAGTATCGGCATAGTGAATTAATTTTTCGAGCTCTTTATATTTAGATTTCTCGAAATACTCGATAGCCTTTTCATGATTGTACTTAATCATTTTACCACCCCCTAAAAATATGATTATACCTAAATTATACCATAAATTAGATATCTAGTCAATATTAAAGCTCCAGTGATTTCTAGAAAACATAACTTCTTGCCCACCTAAAATTTGTGTTTTTGATCCATTTTTAAAAGTTCGAATTGAACACAATAAATTAAAAATCTGCTTCGATAGCGGAATTTTGCCAGATTGCCTAATCATAATTTCGCGCAGGATTTCATAACAAACTTCATCTGAATTTGTGCGAAAAAACTCTCGTTCAAATTTTTTCCCATTACCAATTTCAAACAAAATCTCTTGAGTTATTTTCTCAATTTCACGGCGAAGTTCAATTTGCCTTTGCCAAATTTCAAAAATCAATTCCAGATCTTTTTCACTAAAATTCAAAGTTTTTCGAATTCGATTGCGTGCATATTTTTGACTAAAATTAGTTGAATCCTCTCGCCAAATTAAACCTCGACGTTTTGCTATTTTTAGAATTTCTAATTTCGAAAATTGTAAAAAAGGACGTTCAATATCTGGTGAATCAAAACATGCTACTGCTCGCCAACCACCACCGCGCGCCAAATTTAACGCAAAAGTCTCCGCCAAATCATTCTTATGATGAGCCGTAAAAATTATAGCATTTTCTCGTTTAGCAATTTTTCTCAAAAAAATATATCGAGCATTTCGAGCTTTTTCTTCGCTTGAATTTTCACCTAAATTACCATGCTCAAATTTAAATTTCAATCTATTTTTTTCTGCTAATTTTCGAACAAACTCACAGTCTTCTTGACTTTCTTTTCCACGAATTCCATGCTCAAAATGAGCAACAATTAAGTTTTCTTCAAGCCATTTTTGTCCATTTTTATTTCGAAAAAATCGCACTAAAAAATCAAGCAAAACCACCGAATCTACACCGCCAGAAACTGCTACAACTATTTTCTTCATATAAATTTATTTTACCATACTTGCGTTTCTAAATCGATTATGTTAAAATTTAAATAATGAAAAATGGTGGGGAAAAATCGAAAATTAAAGAAGTTAAATTCGAAAAATCTGTGAGTTTTGCGGCTGAAAGCATTATTGAAAATGCCCTAAATCTGCATGCAACAGACGTCCATATTGAACCGCGAGAAGATTCGATTTTGGTACGTTTTCGAATTAATGGCGTTTTAAAAAATATCAATAAATTTTCGAAAGAGATATCACCAAAAATTATAAAATATTTCAAGCATCTTGGCGGGCTAAATTTTAGTGAAAAAACTTTTCCACAATCTTCAACGATTCAATACGGCGATGCGCGAATTAGAATTTCAACGACTCCAGTTTTCTTGGGTGAAAAGATTACACTTCGTCTTATTCGCGCACGAAAAAGCGTTCGAAAACTAGAAGAAATAGGTCTTTGGGGTGAAAATCTTCAATCTATTCAGCAAATTTTACGACAACCTCGTGGAATATTTTTTACAATTGGTGAAGGAAATAACACAACCAACTTCGCAATTTTAAACGAATTAAATTCAAGTGAAAAAAACATCGTTACGATTGAAAAAACGATTGAAAAAACGATTCCAGGAATAAATCAAACCGAAATCAATCCAAGAATTGGACTTGATTATTTCGAAATGACAAAATCTGCTCTCAGTCAAAATCCAGACATTATTTATATCGACAATCTAAAAGACTCGAAAACTACCGAACTAATTTTTGATGCTTCAATGCGTGGAAAATTCATTCTTGCAAGCCTACCCGTTCAAAAACTTAGCGAAGTTATTCCATTTTTGAATTATTTAAAAATTGAACCATTTTTAATTAGCGCAAATGTTCTGGGAATTTCTTCGCAATTATTAATTCGAACCGTTTCAAAAAAAGCTATCTCTCAAACGAAGATGTCGAAAGAAGAATCTGATTTGATTTTACAAGAATTTAAAACTACTGGGCAAAAAATTCACCAATTTGAAAAAGATTTTCGCGATAGAAACCATAAACAAAATTCACTCAGGACTTCAACAACTTCAATTTTAGAGTTACCAAAAATTCGAAAAAACATCAAACCCGAGCTAGCTTTTTCTGGAAATACCGGAATTTTTGAAGTTTTAAACTTAATTGAAGGCGAATTTTCGAAAGAAATCAAAAGTATTCTTCCACTAAAACCAACATCCGTTGAAATTGAAGAAATCCTCTCGACAAATAATTTTAAAAATATTAAGCTCGATGGACTTATAAAAACAATCCAAGGTGAAACAATTCTGTCAGAATTAATGCGAAAAACTGGATTTTAAACTGAAAATTTGTTAAAATTGTAATGTAATTATGTTAATTTTAGCTTCAAAATTATTAAACACGCCAATAATGGGGCTTCAAACCGGATCGCAACTTGCGCTAACCAGCGATGCTATTATCGACCCAAGTAATTTGCAGATTTTAGCTTACCGATTGAAAGCAAATTCTTTTTCAGGCGAAGAAATGCTTGTTCGAATCGCCGATATTCGAGAGCTTTCAAGGATTGGTTTTATTGTTGATTCCGGCGAAGACTTTATTCTACCAACAGATGTGATTAAAATTAAAGAAATTCTCGATTTAAATTTCGATCTTTTAAATTTAAAAGTTGAAGATGAAAAAGGAGTAAAGATCGGCAAAATTATTGATTACACTTTAAGTTTGTCAGATTTTTCAGTTCAACAACTACTTGTTAAACGACCAATTTTAAAATCACTCAATGATCCAGTTTTAACAATTCACCGCTCGCAAATTACAGCAATTAACGACGAAATTCTAACAATTCGAACCGAAAAAGAAACAAAACCTCAAAAGCGAACTGAAAAAACCGAAAATTTCGTGCCAAATTATATTAATCCGTTCAGAGATTAAAATTCATCTTTCAAAATAGCTCGTTTAATCTCATCATATGAAAATCCTTGTCGCGCCAAATATGCAACAAGTTTTTTTTCGTCTGTGTATTTTTTTGCCTTTTTGGCAATAATTT
The DNA here is from genome assembly GCA_963526415.1 of uncultured bacterium. Classification (GTDB taxonomy): domain Bacteria; phylum Patescibacteriota; class Saccharimonadia; order Saccharimonadales; family Saccharimonadaceae; genus Nanogingivalis. The sequence continues at coordinate 85,564 of CAURNE010000001.1, forward strand.
TTTGAATTTCCTCACCATCATTCCGGCTCGATTCACTTAAAATTTGCTCGATAATTTCGCTTGAAACACCTTTCGAAAATAATTCAGATTTTAATTTTTTAATTGAACTTCCTTTTCTCTGGTTTCGGTTTTCAACCCAAAATCGAGTAAATTTTTCATCATTAATATATTTTTTCTCGATTAATCTATCTAAAACTTGATCAACCGAAAGTTTCGAAACTCCTTTTTTCTCATAAAATTCACCCGTTTTGCGATTTTTTAGTTTTCGATTTAAAGTTTTTTTCCATAAATAATCGCGAATTTCTTTTTCAGAATGTGGCCTCATTAAGCAATAATTTAAAGCTAAAGCATAAAGCTTGCCAAATTCACTCTGCTGTTCAAGATTTTCAATTTCAACTTTCGAAAACTTTGCACCAATTTTAATATTTAACTGTGTCAGCTGAAAAATATCCAAAGAAAAACGATATTTCCCATTTACAAAAATATTAGCACGATTTGGATTTTTAACTGCTTGTTTTATATCCGTAATCTTAAAATGTCCATCTTTAAAAACGTCTTCTTTTCGAAAACTCTTTTTTGTAACTTTTTCTTTAAAATCATTCTGATCAAAAATATCTAAAGCCATAATTTAAAATCAAATTAGCCCAAATTTATCGGGCTAATTATTTCATTCTTTGGTTTTTTCTTCGCTTGGAGCTTCTTCGATAAATTCTTCACCACGAATTTTCGCTCGAACTTTTGCGTCAATTTCAGCCATTATATCTGGATTTTCAAGCAAATATCTCTTTGCATTTTCGCGACCTTGACCAATATTTTGATCATTATATTTATAAAACGCACCAGACTTGCCTAAAATTTCATGCTCAACCGCTAAATCCAGAATATCACCAGTTTTCGAAATTCCCTCGTTATACATAATGTCAAATTCAGCAACTCGAAATGGTGCAGCAATCTTATTTTTAACAATCTTTACTTTTGTACGGTTTCCGATCACATCATCACCATTTTTAATTTGTGCAGTTCGCCGGATATCGGCACGCACTGATGCGTAAAATTTAAGAGCATTACCACCCGTTGTAGTTTCAGGATTACCAAACATTACACCAATTTTCATTCGAATTTGGTTAATAAAGATTACCGTTGCTTTTGACTTGTTAATAATTCCAGTAAGTTTTCGAAGCGCTTGCGACATTAATCGAGCTTGAAGCCCCATATGTGCATCGCCCATATCACCATCGATTTCAGCTTGCGGAACAAGCGCTGCAACAGAGTCAACAACAATCAAATCAACTGCATTTGAACGCACTAAAGTTTCAGTGATTTCAAGTGCTTGTTCGCCATTATCTGGCTGTGCAACGAGCAGATTCTCAGTATCAACACCAAGTTTCTTCGCGTAAGCTGGATCAAGTGCATGTTCAGCGTCGATAAATGCAGCAGTTCCGCCTTGCTTTTGAATTTCGGCAATCGCATGAAGTGTTAAAGTGGTTTTTCCTGAACTTTCTGGTCCGTAAATTTCAATAATTCGTCCTTTTGGATAACCGCCACCAAGTGCAATATCTAAGCTCAAACACCCTGAAGGAAGAAGCTCAACATCAACCTTATGATTTTCACCAAGTTTCATAATTGAACCATCACCGAACTGTTTCGAAATTTGCGCAATCGCCAAATCTAATGCTTGTTTTTTACCATTTTCTGCCATTTCAATATCTTTTTTTGCCTTAGCCATAAAATAATTCTCCCTTTAAATAGTATTTATATTTTAACACTTTTCAGTAAAATGTTCAAGGTTATTTTTAAAAAAATAAAAAGGCCCAAAATGAACCTTAAAAAATAATCAAAAAACTATCGCACCCTTCTGTTTTGCTAATTTTATACGAGCTTCTTTTATAATTTCAGTTTGGATTGCAGCTAATTTTTTATTAGTCATAGTACTAAATCTTTGGTCTAATTCTATAATATTAACGCAAGCCGTATTACCATTGGCATCCATACCAATAGGAATTTTAATCATTTTTTCACCCCCCCCTTAATTTTACTTTACTATTTTTTTTTAAGACAGTAATAAACAAATTTTATCATAATTTTCTAACAAGTTCAAACATATTAGACCAAAAAAATAAATTATGATATAATAAGAATGTATGAAGAAAAAATCCGGTTTTACAGTTATTGAAATCTGTGTTGTAATTGCTTTTTTGATTTTAGTTGGTATAATTTTTACAATGCAACGTTTCGAACTGCTTTCGATTCAGCGTGATCAAATTCGAAAACTTTCAATCAACGAAATTTATTACAATCTTGAAGAAGTTTATTACAAAAAGAATGGCTATTTCCCTGAAAAAATCGATGAGAATGCAATCAAAGGAATTGAACCAAATCTTCTCACCGACCCTTCTGGAATTTTAATCAACGAAGAGCATTCTGAATATCGATACGAACCAACTGAATGCGAAAACGGTAAATGTAAAAAATTTACCATTCGCGCAAAACTAGAAAAAGAAGGTGATTTTATTAAAAAATCTCGAAACAGCTAAAATAAAACGGCCAACGAATTTTCGAAAGCCGTTTTTTTTTATATTATTTTACGCTCATTTTTTCACCATCTTCAAAAAGTTTATCCGAAAGCATTTGATTTTCTCGTGCTGCTTCAACAACATCGCTTAAAAATTCTGCTTTCTTATCCGGGTTTGGGGAGAAAGCAAATGTATAAGTCGATTCATCACCAACCGTGCTTAATTTAACTGTGCCATAATCAAATATATGTTGCAAAATTCCATCGCGCGAATACGAAATATCCTCGATTGATTCAAGATTAATCACCTGCTTTTTCTGACTCATAATTGTCGTTGAAATCCACTGAATTGCGCGCTCATTAGTAATAACGATCCTATTTGCTCGATAAACAACATAATTTGCGTAAGTCAGAAGAATTAAAAGTAACGTAATTGAACCAAAAATTACCGAAAGTTGCGGTTTAAAATTTGCGGGGATTGGGAGCGGATTCGGCATAAAACATACAATAATCCAAGCACTAATCAAGAAAACCGCCACCATTGAACTAAAAATAATATTTAAAAGATATCCAAGCGAATGCCGTCGCATCGAAAGCACCACATATTCATCTTCATCAACCGTGATCTCTGGGTATTTTTTAACAGAATGATCATGTCGTGCTTTAATAGTTTGCAGATCACCAGCAGGAACTTCAACATACATAACTGGCTGAGCTTGAATTGGTGCACCCAAACTATTTTCAAAGCTTAAATTCTCATTTTGATTCTGGGCGATTTTTTCCTCAAATTTCTGGGCTAAGCTTTGCTTATCGTTCATCTTTAAATTCCTTTCCTAAATGCTCAAACGCTTTTTTTGTGATTATTCTTCCTCGCGGTGTTCTTTGCAAAAAACCAATCTGCATCAAATATGGTTCATAAAAATCTTCAATTGTCGCAGTTTCATCGCCGGTTAATGCAGCCATTGTATTTAAACCGACTGGCCGCGTGCCATAATTTTCGATAACCGATTTTAATAGATTTCTGTCTGCTGCATCTAAACCTAACTCATCAATTTCAAGCATTTCTAAAGCCTCTTTAACCGTTTTTGAATCTATAACTCCATTGCCTTTTACATCCGCATAGTCTCGAACGCGTTTTAAGATACGGTTTGCAATTCGCGGCGTTAGTCTTGCTCGAGTTGAGAGAATATCTGAAGCTGCTTTTTCGATATTGCTACCCAATAAATTACTTGAGCGTAAGATAATTTTTGAAATTTCCTTAGGTTTATAAAATTCTAACCTATAGATATGTCCGAACCGGTCTCGGAGTGGTGCTGCTAAACTTCCCGTTCGAGTTGTGGCGCCAATAACCGTAAAATGCGGCAAATCTAATCTAACCGAGCGTGCGGCCGGCCCTTTACCAATCACAATATCAAGTTTAAAATCTTCCATTGCAGAATAAAGAATTTCTTCAACGGTACGTGGCATGCGATGAATTTCGTCAATAAAGAGAATATCACCGTCCTGTAAATTCGTCACAATAGATGCTAGATCTCCAGCTTTCTCAATAGCTGGTCCAGATGTAATTCGAATATTCGCACCCATTTCGCGCGCAATGACATTCGCCATTGTAGTTTTTCCAAGCCCCGGCGGACCATACAGTAAAACGTGATCAATGCTTTCACCACGTTTTTTTGCCGCGTCAATCGCAAGCTTTAAATTCTTTTTTAATCGCTCCTGACCAATATATTCATCAAAATTCGTTGGGCGTAAAGAAATCTCCACCTGCTGCTCTTGCGGTTCGTCATTATGTAAGTTTGCATCAATAATTCTCTCGATAGCCATCGCTTATATTATACCACGATTTGACAAAAAACTAAAAATTTGATATAATGTTATTCGCTATTCCTTTTGGAATAAGTAATTCACTATATGGAGGTTCTCAATGAAGAACGCAGAATTTGTAAAAGAAGAACTCATTTTCGAAAATGCCTTGAAATCAGCTCACGGCAATGAAGAAGCTGCAAGAAAAAAACTTAGCGAAAAAATTATCAGTTTCGCTAAATTGATTCGAAATGAATTTAATTCTCCTAAACTAAAAGAAAGCAAGCTAGTCAGCCTACAAAAAATTGACACAACTGGCGGATTTGGAACTGAGGAAGAAGTTATTTTCCTAACTCGCACAAATAATTGCTTTGGTGTAAATAACTGCGGAGAAATTTATAGCTTCTCGGTTAAATCTGGAAATAAATACGGTTTCCGTCGACTTAATTTGAATGAGATTTTAAATCTTCCAAAAAATGAACTCGGTTATCTACATCGTGAATTTTGCCAAGCTGCGAAAGAAGTTTTTAAAAATCGACCTACAGTTTGCAGTATTAGATCCATATAATATAAAATAAAAGTCGCAAAATTTGCGGCTTTTTTAAAATTAAATTCCAGCTTTTAACGCTAAAGTAATACGCTCTTCCGTTGGTAAATCTTGCGGAATTTGTTCTAATGCTTTTGTTGCATCGTTTAAATTGAACCCAAGCGCAATAAGCGCCTCTAAAGCCTCATCTGAAGCTAAGCCAACATTAGCGCCAACGCCATCAGGTTTCGAAATAGCCATTCCAACTTTATCTTTTAGGTCTAAAATTACACGTTCGGCGGATTTTTTACCAACGCCAGAAGCTTTTTGAATAAATTTCGCGTCTTCACAAGCAATCGCGTTTCGAACTTCTTCAGTTTCTCCAAGACTCATAATAGCAATTCCAGCTCTTGGCCCAACTCCTTGAACAGTAATTAACAATTCAAAAAGTTTTTTTGCCGCCAAGCTTGAAAAACCAAATAATTCTTGGCTTCTATCAGTAATATTATGATAAGTATAAAATTTAATTTGTTCGCTTAAAACTGCCCGCTCAAATTCTCCTGCGGGAACAATAATTTCATATCCAACACCAGAAACGTCAACAATCACGCTCCCAGCAAATTTTTCAGCAATTGTTCCAGAAATATGTGCAATCATTATTTAATTTTACCATAACTACTTTAATTTTTAAATACGCGTCATATAAAAATGTGTAATTGCAGCAGCGAGCGCATCGGCCGCATCATCTGGTTTTGGTACCTCCACCAAATTCAAAGTTGAACGCACCATTTCTTGCATCTGTTTCTTATTTGCACCGCCATATCCAGTTAAGGTTTGCTTAATTTGATTTGGTGTATATTCAGAAATCGGAATTTTCGATTGTTGAGCTACTAAAATTGCCACACCTCGAGCTTGCGCAACTGAAATCGCCGTCGTTACGTTTTTCGAAAAGAATAACTTCTCGATCGAAACCTCATCTGGTTTAGTTTCTTCAATAATCTCTTTTAAACCATTGTAAATTTCCTCTAATCGAATCTCAATCGGCGTATGAGCTGGTGTTGAAATTACTCCGCCAGTAATCATTTTTATCGGCTTCCCAATTTCACAATCCACAACACCAAACCCTAGAATTCCCGTTCCCGGGTCAATCCCTAAAATTCTCCTTTTGGTCATTTTTTACCTTTCGAAAACTTTGCAAAAATATCTTTTCGAAACTCAAAAAACATAATCACCAAAGATACCAAAATTATAGCCACAACTATCCACCAGCCTGTGAATTCAGCATTTTTTGAATCTTCACCCGCCTTTTCAACTTTTCCTTCTTCCTCGCCGTTATTTTTAATTATTTTTCTACAACGGTTCGTTTCTTCATTTCGTTCATAGCCATCTCTACAAGGAGTTAATTCTCTCTTAGCTTCACTGATATTTTTTCGACAACGATTTGTTTCAGGATTTCGTGTATATCCAGGTGAGCACAAAACTTCTTTTTTTAAAAGCGAAGCCGAGCTAATCTTTCGGCAACGGTTCGTTTCAGAATTTCGATAATATCCATCAGGACATTCCACTATATTTTTCTCAGCTAAAACTTTATTACAACGGTTTGTTTCTAGATTTAAAACATATCCGTTTTCACATATTTTTTCAGATTTTTCCTCTTGTTTTTTATTACACCTGCCAGATTCTTCATTTAAAAAATATCCTTCTTCACAAGTTTTTTTAACTTTTTCACACTTATTTTCAGAATTCAATTTAAAACCATCTTCACAAATTTGAAGAATATTTTCGCTATTTTTTGTAATTTTAACACTTTGAATCCATTTTTCTCCCTCAAAAATCCAACTAGAATCTTTTTTTGAATGGCTAATTTCAACCTTTTGAATTTCGTGATTCTCAGAATTTAGAAAAATAATTCTATTCATGCCAGTTTTCAAAAACTTAAAATCATTATCAAAATCCAAAGTTAAAAATCCAGCAGCAGCAATTTCTTCATCTGTAAAATTATATATTTGCGGTTTTTTATTATTTCCTAAATAAACCTCAATTTTACAATTTTTTAATTTTACAATTTCATTTGAAGTATTTTTTAGTTCCAAAAATTGCTCATTTGAATTTACTAAAATTTCATTAATTTGAATATTTTCGCAAAAATCCTGCTCTTTATCAGCTAAACCGTTCGATTTAAAGAATGTATCATTTTGTGAAATTTCAAATTTATTCAAAAAACCTTCTCTTATTAGAATATTTTCATTTTCGAAAATTGGCGCATTTTTCTTTTTACAATTCATGTTATAACTACATAAAAAATCTACTTTTCGATCGTTAATTTTCAATTCTATCGGCTGACTAAAAATAAATTCTGCCGAAAGTTTTCCGTCTGATTTTTCACTACCAAATAAAATTTGCGATCTTTTCAAGAAAATTCCATCACGAATTAAGCCTATGCTTTTTCCGTTTTGCACAATTTCAAGTTTCGAAAATGGAAAATCTTCGCCAGTGTTCGAGATTTCGATCTTCGAATTTGAAACTTTCGAAATAAAAATACCATTTTGAGCAATTTTTGCAAAAGCCTGGGAAGAATTAAAAATAAAAACAGTTAAAAATGTTGCCAAAAAATACTTAAATAATTTCATTATAAATCCTTTTTTAAATCTTCCTCTTTTTTAGGCTCTTTATTAATACTGTTAGTAGGATTATTCTCGACTGGATTTTCTTGATTATTTTCAACTTTTAATAAGCCCCCAAATTTTGGCTTGTACTCATCAAAATTTCTTATTCCAAAAGTATATTTTTTATAATTTTCTATATTGGACTTTTTTTCACTGTTTTTCAAAATCTCTTCTCTAGTAACAGCTATTTTTTTAATACCTTTATTTATTGGTTTCAAATCGGTTGAGTTTTTCAAGTACCCCTTAGTACAACGCTTCTCATCAGAGCAAATATAGCTCTTCAATTTTCCATCAATATACAGTCCTAAAATCGGCTGCTGACCAATTATATTGATATTTCGAAATTCTTCTTTAAACTTAATATCCGAATCCTCTGACTGTTGCGCAATTGTAATATAATTATTAGCCTTCAAAATTTCATTCTGAATATTCGCAATTTCAGTTTGTTTTTGTGCATCCCTTAAAGATAAATCTTTAAAATTACAATCTTTATCTTTATTAAAAATCTCAACAAACTCTTTACTATCTATTGCATAAACTCGTGAAATATAAATATCTTTTTCGTCAGCAAAAGTGTTTTTCGAAAATAAAAAAGGAAAAATAAACGCTAAAATACCAATAAAAATTAATAATTTTCGCTTCATTTTCCTCCTCAAAATTTAAATAAAATACAGATTTATTTTAGCATAAGCTATTTTCAAAATCAAGTACAAAATAAAAACGCTCGCAGTGGAGCGATTTTATTAGACTGTAAGTCGTTTTCGGCCTTTTAGTCGGCGTCGTTTCAAAACTTTAATTCCAGCCTTTGAAGACATCTTATTTCGAAAACCATGAGTTTTCGCGCGATGTCGTTTGTGTGGTTGATGTGTTCTTTTTGGCATATCTATCCTATTTTACAATTTATTATTAAAAAAATCAAGTTCTTTTACTTTTCATAAGCTTTTTAATCTGTTATTTAAACTTGAATTTTATCTGGATTCATTTCATAGTATATCATAGTTTTCCACAGAAATCAAGAAGTTTTCCACAATTTTTACAGTAGTAATTATAAAATGTGGAAAAATCGCTTTCCTTTTCAAAAATTATATCATATTTTTATTTCTTTAAAATTTTAGGTTGTGGAAAAGTCAAAAATGTTATAGAATAGAATTATGAATGAGTTGTGGAAAAACATCTTAGCTGAACTCGAAATGGACCCTGAAATTCGGGGCGCAACTTTTAAGGCTTGGTTTCTAGATTCAAAACTATTATCTTTTAAAAATAATCAGGCTGTTATTGGTGTAAGAAACTCTTTCGCATCCTCGACAATTACTAAAAAATACCTCGAAAATATTAAAAACGCCTTTCAAAAAAATGGCGAAATTTGTGAAAAAATATCTTTTACAGTAATATCTTTCGATAAGCAATCTAAGGAGCCTGAAAAGATTCCACTCCCCTCTCCAAAAAAACCTTCAGTCGAAGAATTGATCAAGTCTAAAAATCAAAAAAATAAACATCAAAGTGGCCTTGATAAAAATATGACTTTCGATAATTTTATTGTTGGTGGGTCAAATGATTTAGCTTTTTTCTCGGCACAAAATGTCGCAAAATATCCTGGCGAAAAGTATAATCCATTATATTTTTACGGTGGGGTTGGGCTTGGTAAAACCCATTTAATGCAAGCGATTGGTAATGAAATCGAAAAAAATCATCCAGAACTTTCGGTTTTATATGTTACAATGGAAAATTTTTATCGTGACTATCTTGAAAATGTCCGTTCGAAAAAGCAAGGTTATGCTGATAAATATCGAAATGTTGACATTTTAATCGTTGACGATGTTCAATTTATTGCTGGTAAAGAAAAATCACAAGAAGAATTTTTTCACACTTTCAATGAACTTCATCGCGCGAATAAGCAAATTATTTTATCGAGCGACCGCGCACCTTCAAGTATTCCAACTCTAACCGATCGGCTCAAAAGTCGTTTCGAAAGTGGAATGACAGTTGATATTCAACTTCCAGATTTTGAAACGCGCCAAAACATTGTTGAGGCGCGTGCTGAACATGAAAATGTTAAGCTCGATCCTGAGGTTTCAGAATTTATTGCTGAAAACTACCGCACAAATATTCGCGAAATTATCGGAGCAGTTATTCAGTTAATCACAATTGCAGAATTTCAAAATATCAAACCAAATCTTGAACTAGCACAAGGATTAATTCAAAATAGTCGCCCAACGCGACCAAATCATTTAAATTCGAAAAAGGTTATCGATAAAACCGCCAAGTTTTTTGGAATTTCAAAAGAAGATATTCTAGGAAAATCGCGTCAAAAAGATATAAATCACGCGCGCCAAACTGCCTGCTACCTAATGAAGTATGAGCTAAAAATGAGCTTTCCACAAATTGGCAAAGAATTCTCACGAGACCATTCAACCATTATGAATAGCGTTTCAAAAATCGAAAAATGCTTAAAACTTGATGCCGAAATTCGATCACAAATTGAAAGCCTGCGAGATTTAATTTATGAATAGAGCTTACTGGCTCTATTTTTTATATCTATTAATTTGACAATACTATTATTTTGGTTTATAAAAAGCGAACGGTTTTTTCTGTTCTCTTTTGACTTTTCTTTATTTTATTATATTATTTTAAGTAGGATTATTTCTACTTCACTTGAAAAACTTTATTTTTGTTTTATTACTATGTTTGACATTATAGCTATATTATTTCTTAGAAGTGTTGAAAGGTTGTGGAAAAATCGTTTTCCTTGTTAGTAAAAGTCTTTTAAATGTTTGTTGAAACTTCCTGTGAGTTTTACACAATTTAGCTATGGATAATTTTGAAAGTTGGAGGTTATGGAAAAGATTCAAGTTTTCCACATAGTTTTTCATAAAGTTTTGCTTTGATTTTCCACACAAAAAATGATATAATTTTAAGTAGTGAAAGCTTGGTTTTCCACAGTTTCCACAACACCTATTATTATAACTACAACTTCTAAGAAAAAGGATTTAAAATTTTTATGGAACTAACTGTTCGAAAAGATGATTTAGCTAAGGCACTCAATAATATTGCAGGAATTGCAAGTAATAAAACAAGTTTGCCTAGTCTTGAGTATATTCTTTTTCAAACAGATGGTTCAAGACTTTTAATTGCCGCAACTAATTTAGAGATTGCTATTTCACAAAAAATTAGCGCAAAAATCGAAAAAGTTGGTTCGGTGATGTTACCTGAAAAACTAACTAAAAGCTTTATTGACAGTTTACCATCTGGTAGTGATGTTTCTTTTAAGGTTAAGGGTGAAAATATTTCAATTGAAAGTGGAAATTATAAATCAAAAATTAACGGTTTTTCGGCTGAAGACTTCCCTGAACTCCCAACTATTGACGATCCTACTGCTAGATTTTTTATTGGCACTGATATTTTCAAAGAAGTTGTTGGTCAAGTTGACACTGTAAGTAATGACACTTCACGACCAATTTTAACTGGAGTTTTCTTCCATACTTTCGAAAATTATATATATATGGCAGCAACAGATGGTTATCGTTTGAGCGAGCGGAAGCTTTTTGAAACTGATCAAGAATTTGCGTCAATCGTTCCAAGCAGTGTTCTGAAAAAAGTTGCAGGTGTTATTCCTGAAAATCTTGACGAAATCGAGGTCATTATTAATGAAAACCAAATTCAATTTATGGTTGGTGAAATATTAATCATAAGCAACTTAATTGATGGAAAATATGTTGAATATCGTCGCTTGATTCCAAATTCAACCGAGACTGTTTTAAAGATTAAACGCGCTGATTTTTTGCAAACAATTAAAGTTGCTGAAGTCTTTACTCGCGATTCTGGCGGAAGTATCACTTTACGAGCTGATGAAGAAAATTCAAAATTATCGATTCATACAATTGCAAGTGAAATTGGCGAAAGTACATCTGAAACTGATGCTGAAATCTCTGGTGGCGGTGAAGTAACTTTAAATGTAGTTTATATTAAGCACGCACTTGGAACTTTAAAATCTCCGAAAATATCTTTTGGTTTTTCTGGAAAATTGGCACCAACTGTTTTTAAAGATCTTGAAAATGACGATTATATCCATATCGTGATGCCGTTAAAAAGTTAGGAATTGAATGATTTTAAAGACCCTGAGAGTTCAGAATTTTCGAACGCATTCTGATTTTATTTTAGAAATTGGCGAAAAATCTACTTTAATTTCTGGCGCAAATGGTAGCGGAAAAACTTCTCTTCTCGAAGCGATTTATTTTTCTCTTCAAGGAACGAGCTTTAGATCAATTGATAGAGAAATTTTAAAAAATGACGGTTCAAACTGGTTTCGAATTGATCTGAAAGATTCGGAAGATAACTGCCGAACGATAACTTTTAACGATGCAGTTCAAAAATCAAAAAAGCAATTCATTATTAATGGTGATAAAAAAGCACGCTTGAGCGCAAATTTGAGAGTTCCTGTAGTGCTTTTTGAACCGGATGACTTGCAACTTTTAAGTGGTTCACCAACTCGACGACGAAATTTTTTAGATCGTTTTTTGTCGCAAATTTTTCCAAGTTTTCAGTTAGCGGTTTTGAGATATAATAAAGCTCTAAAACAACGAAATAACTTGCTTAAACGTGATAATTTTTCGCAAGATGAGATTTTTCCGTGGAATTTAATGCTTGCTGAATATGGTGCGGAGATAATTTCAAGACGATGCGATTTTCTAGAGCTTTTGAATTCAAAGATTGAAGAGACTTATGCTGAAATTTCAGGAGTTCAAGATAAAATTAAGATTGAATATCTGGGTGAAAAAGTTTCAAAAACTGAAATTTTGGCCATTTTGAGCAAAAATATTGAGCGGGATAAAATTTTAGGATATACGAGTTTTGGACCACATAAGCATGATGTTCAGTTTATATTTAATGGAAAGTTGGCACAAAATACAGCAAGTCGAGGTGAGAATCGTAGTTTGGTTTTAGCTTTAAAATTTATTGAAACAGATATTCTAGCAGATTTAACAGCAAAGCGACCAATTATTTTGCTTGATGATGTTTTTTCAGAGCTTGATGGTGAGCGTCAAAAATTGTTAACGAAACACTTTTCGAAATATCAGACAATTATAACCTCAACAAATGAAATTGAAGTCGAAGAATGTAAAATAACCTCACTAAATTAGTGAGGTTATTTTTTAGACTTGACCACAGGTTGGATCAACATAATTAACTGTATACTTATCTAGAACATCTTTTTGCTTTGATTTCATCCAATCAATTGCTAGATTTTTATAGAAGTTGAAATTTGAAGAATTACATTTGCTGTAAATCACGACATTTATTTTCGAAATCTCTGTTTTATCTTCCGGATTTAATACATATGAAACTGTAAAGCCAGTTGTAACGGCACCTTTAGTAGTATTAGTATATGGCAGATCGCGAACGATCGGATTTTTTGAAATTAAATCTTTCATTTTATCAGTAATTTTTTCATGAGTAACACCAGAGCGAATAATATCGTCTTCTTGATGTTTTAAATACCAATTACCTTTTGGATCTTTTTGCCCAATTGAAAGTAGGACATTTGTTTTTTGCCCGGATTTTATTTCAAATTCCTTAGAGGCAGACTCAAAGCCATCTTTTGAAACTTCTACTTTATATTTTCCAGGCGTCATTGTGTGAGTTCCGTTTTTGAGGTTTTTTCCATTAATTTTTATCGAAGAACTTTCTGGTGCAACGGTAAGAATTAATTTTCCGCAATAGACATCATTCCATATCCACCAGCCGATAACAACTATAGAAATCGAAACAAATATAGCTAAAACAGAATAAATTTTAATTTTAGTTGGTTGATCAATATTTTGCATTCTTTATCCTTTCCATCTCCAGACTTCAACCTCACCAAGGCTTTCCATAATTTGAAGATTCATTGGTTCAATAACACCAGTTGTTCTACTATATCCGGCATTCGCTACTTTATCTTCTCCATTAACTTGAACATAAAATTCTATATGTGCACTAGCTCCACCGCCAGTTCCTGATGATATAATATCACCCGGTCTCATATTACTTGTACTTCCGTTATATGGTATTTTTTCATATTTATCCGGGTTGCTACGCATATATTGAACAAGATTTGCAACTCCGCAGCAATGTTTAGCATATTCTGGATCTACGGTTGTACTCATAACCATCGAAACGAAGGCATCACAACTCATACCTTTCTGAACATACGATTCACCATAGTTAATTAATCCTGTCGCTCTTAAAGCTTCCGTCTGTTTATCTGTAACTTCACCGGCATAGGCTGCAGCTCTATCAGATTCTGGGCGTGCTAATTCCATCGCACGTCCGGCAATTGTATTATTACTTAAACCGCTGCCACTTGAAGATGAAGAGCAGGATTTTGATGAAGATGAATTACTTGATCCGTTGACGGCGCCTTGTAAGAATTTAATATAAGCTTCTTGACCTTCTGCGTTCGGGTGAATTCCGTCGCTAGCATAAAGATTTCTGCCACCATTTTTTTCAGCATAAGATTTCCAGTCTAAAATTTTCACTTCACTATGTTTTGAAGCAAATGCTGATAATTTTTGGTTAATAATTTCATAATTGGCATTTCCGCCTTTCGAAAAATTATTTACCCAATAAATTTTCTTACCTTTAAGCTTTCCGAGGAGATTTTCGGCAGCACTTTCATCGAAATTATCATTCGTTCCAAGGTTGACGACGACTGTATTGTGAATTTCTGAAGGCAGCTTATTTGTTGCGGCGGCGATTGAGTCTCCAACTGTTGCAGAAACATTTGACCCCGAAAATGTTGATGAAAGTTTATCTTGGACACCGACTGTGATCGAATCTCCAATGAAGGTTATTTTTCCATCCACCCCGCCTGATGATGAGCTTGAGGATGAACTTGATGATCCTGATTTTCCGCCAAATTGTGCAAGGATTCTATTTCCAACTTCTTGACCTTCTTGAATACGTCCAGCTCGCAAATCTTCGCGAGGCCTTTCAAATTGAAGTGTCCAGGCAGTTGTAGCTTCAAGAATGGAATTTGAAGAGGTAATTGCATTTTTTGCAGCAGATTGTGAAGTTTCCAATTCATGCCAAAGGAAGCTTAGTTGAACACCAAGATCTGAAACTGGTTTTCCCTGTTCTTTAGCATAATTTTCAAGATTAGTTCTACGACCAAAAGACCATTGTGCTATACCATAGCCAATACCATTACCCTCTTCATTTAGATCCGGATTGAAATGATTTGACTCACCCCAGAGGCTACCCATTATTCCGGCAACCTGTTCATCTGTGAGTCCCTTAGACTTAAGGAAGTTCCAGATTTTTTCAGCATTATCATTTCCTTCAAGATTAACATCAGCCATCTTGCCACTACTATCCCCACCAGTTAAACATTCTTCACCAGCATCATAATAAATGATATCATTCAATTTATAAAAATGTTCATTAAACTCAGCCCTTGCGATATTCGAAAAGGATGAAGCTAGAATTAATGCTATTCCTACGATTGATGATATTTTTTTATACATATTATTTACCTATAATTGACATTGGATCGAAGTGATTACCACCATAGACTGCTCGACCTTTATAAAATTCCAGGTGTAAGTGTGGTGGAAAGGTATTTGGACCATTTGACCCCCAACCTCCAATTCGTCCAATCATATCTCCTTTTTTAACACTGTCTCCAGGGTTTTTATATCCGGCACTCATATGACAATACAAACTGTCTATATCTGAACCTGTTGCTTCTTTGTGTGAAATTACTCGCAAATTTGGTCCACAACCACGGCTCGAATCTCCACTGAGATCTGAAACTACACCGTCTGCTACGGCATAAACTGGCGTTCCTTCAGCTCCACCAAGATCTGCTCCGGTATGAACACATCCGTTAAATTCGCAGTCAATTGGAAGGTTTCGTGGACCATAAGGTGAAGTTACGATTAGTTCACCTTCAAGGGGTGGTGCAAACTTAGATTTAGCTTTTGATATTTCTTCACTAGAAGGTCCGCCTGCGCTAGCTGATCCTCTTCCGCCTTCAGTTCCAACTCCACCACCATTCGTATCTGGCTTAAAATCTTCGTTCATTCCACGCTCTGTTCGAACATCGGTTAAGAACATTGCATATAAATTTGCTTTCGGATTTTTGGTTGTGTTACATATTCCACCAAGGCTTTCGTCATCTTCGTCTTCTTGAACACCAATTGGAGCCTTTCGGTTGAAGCAATATTTTTCGTATTTCTTCAATTTTCCGCTCATTTGAATTGTACTTAAAACGTCATCAGTTTCGCTAGTATTCTCCTTTTCAATAATATCTCCTGATTCTTTAAGTTCGTTAATAATATCGTCAGTTTCTTTTTCGACAATCCCCATATCTATTCCGGTATAAACATTACAGAAAATATCTGTAGCTGCGCCAGTATCGGTAATTGATTTATCTTCGCAAGTTTCCATATTAGCTGCGAAATTTGCATTGTTTGCAGCACTTGCGCCAGGTGTAATTGATGCGAAAGATCTCTGAGCACTACTAATTAACGACGGTAAAAATCCACTAATTGAAGATAATTGTTTTGCGTATGGTAGCATATTACTGACAATTGATCCGACGAATGTGTGTCGAGTTGTTGGGTCGAATGGGCTTGAAGTCATTCGAATTTCTTCCGCATTTTGTGCAATTTGGCGCTCAGTTTCTTGCCGAAATGCCACAGCTTGAGCTTTAGTTAAAACTCCACCACTTCCTGCCATAGTGTTTTTAGCCATCATTGCACCAGATCCTGACATTATGGCGTTTCCAAAGTTTTCGCCAGTTGTTGAGTCATTGAGGGTTGTTCCAGTTAAACCTTCAGCAACCTGGCGTGAAATTTCACTTAAGGCTTTATCGGCTAGTACTCTACCTGCAACCCCAATTGCTATCTGTAAAGCTACTAGCCAGATAGATTTTTTAATAACCTGACCAATACAGCCAAAAAATCCAGTTCCCATACAAGCTAGAATAGTAAATGCAGCATAGGCAATTCCTACTGCAGCAGAAACAACACCCGCTAATTTACATCCCTGTCGAACAACCCATCCGGTAAATCCGGTGGTCATCATATTCATTAAGTTAGCAAACCAGCCTGTGATTCCAACTTGATAATCTTTTGCTGAATCATTGAGTTTTGAAACGCGGTCGTCGTAGGCAACAGCTCGCCATCCCTGAGATTCGGTTGCGCTTTTAACCTTATCATTATCTGCTGTCGAATCCGCAAAGAATGCAAAGGCATTTTTTAGCCGCGAGGTATTCGATCCTTTATCTGTAGGATTTTTATTTTCTTTTGAATCCTTTTTATTAGCGATTCCCATTAGGTTATTTCCTTGTGAAGTAACTTCCTGTTGAGTTGCCTCACCAGATTTAATTTTTGAGGCCATTGAAAGGAAGGATAGTCCAAATTGTGCGAAAACTTCAACATTAGAAATTTTTAAAACACTCCATCCCATAGATATAAGGTTATATGCTCCACAAACAAGATCGATACCACCCAGAGCCATTAGACTTCCTTTTGATTTTTCGAGTATTTCTAGCCCCATCTTTCCTTTTTCGCTAAGGCTCTTAGTTCCCTTTTTTAACTTATCTTTAAAACTCTTAAGATCTTCCTTAAGCTGTTTCGTTCCTTTTTCACCTTTAGTGACTTTGCTTTTACCACCTTCTTCAACCTCTTCTGAATCTCCGGGTAACTTTCTTGTGTCAGTCTCTTCTTCTTTACTGTGGTTATTAGCAGTTTTCTTAATATCTTCGTCAATCTCTTCTTCGGTTTTACCCTTGTTATCCTTTTTTGCTTTTTTAAATTTAAACCAACCCTTAAGTTTTTGCCAAGATTTATCTAGAAAAGATGCAAAACGACCACTAAAACCGCGCCGATAAGCGTGACGAACAGTTGGGTTTGTTCGCATTATTTCCTTGATAGCTTTCGAATCATTTGGTATTGAGATATTGTTGCCGTCTTTAATATAAGTTAATTTTGAAATTTTCTTTCGACCAAAAAGACTACTACCTTCTTCAAATTCAACTTTAAAGCCAGCACGTTCGAGATTTTTGATGTTCCGTTCGGTTACGCGCGACATTCGACAAACGATTCCAGCAGTACATTTAATGCCCTTCATTTTTAAGCTAAGTATTTTCGTAGAGCGATTATTCATACTTGTTGATGCTGAATTTAGTTTTTCGGTAATAATTTCTTGAATATGAACTGGTGCAAGTGAGGCAATTCCAGTTGAAATTACAAAAATAAATGTTCCACCACCACCAATTAGGCCACCAGTTGCAGCCATTGCCCCTTTACTTTTAAAGAATGATTTTGCGCGGTTTTTCCAGCCGCCTTTTGAGTTTGTGGCGTTTCGGGATTTGTGGGTTCCGCCACCACTAACATTATTTTGCCAGCCGCCAGATTTTGAAGCTTGAGAGTCTTTCGAAAGTGTTTCAGAGTCGCTAATTCCTGAATTTGAATCCGCCGAAACTGATGATTTTTCAGCGTTCGCTAAAGCAGACGGATTATAGCCGTCGTCGCCGCGAATTGATTCTGCAGTTCCCCAGCTTTTTTGCTCGTTTGCAAGTTTAGCTTGGTTGGAATCACTTAAATCGCTAAAATCAAGATTTTCATCTCTTTCGAAATCTCTGTCTGCTCCCATTTTCCTAAAACTCTAAAAAATTATAATTCTATTTTACCACATTTATGCTTGTGCTTCAAGGTTAAAATAGCTCATTTGGATCAGCGTAACCATTCGTCATCATGTTGTCGCCTTGGCGATTTTTCGAACTGTTTGGGCTGGTTGAAATTAGTTGATGTTCTGTGTCGCTGGCGATAATTTGGATATGAACGTGGTTTTGTCCTGCGAAGAATAAACCTTGTCCAACTGGGAAGTTTGAAAGCCGTTTGCGCTCTTCCTCGGTCAATTTAAAGACGTCACTTAAAACATCAACTGCACTTGAAGATTGTTTAAGAAGTAGCTGCATTGAACTGTTTGAAACGATTGCGCGACCCATTTTTGAACCCATAAAGTCTTCAACGTCCTGTGAAATTGTTGTGAGTCCGAGGTAGTATTTTCGAGCGCGTTTTGCAAGGCTAAATAAGAAGTTCGCTGAGTCGTCATATTTCATTAGCTGCCAAGCCTCATCAACGATCAACATTCGTTTTTTCTGTTCTGAGCGGACAATATTCCAGATGTGAGAAAGCACAATATACATCGCAACTGGGCGAAGTTCATCTTCAAGGTCGCGAATATTGAAAACTACCATTGAGTTATTAATATCAATGTTGGATTGCTGTGAGAAAATTCCCGCAAAAGTTCCGGTAGTATATTTGCGAAGGCGCTGCGCTAAGCTTGGTCCGCTTCCATCCATATGAACTAAGGTATCGTAAAGGTTATGAATTGTTGGTGGTGTTGAATTATGTGTAAGCGGGTCGGAAGTAATTCCGGCGCGCGCATAAGTATCGATAATTGCTTGGTCGAGATCGGCTTCTTCATTTGGTGAAAGTCCGATTGATTGACCTGCTGAAGTTCCTCCAAGCATTAAGCGAAATAGACCGTGAAGTGTCACGATATTTGCACGTAAAGCATTGTCAGCTTCCTCAGCATCAATAACGTGTGGTAAATCGAAAGGATTAATTCGAACGTCCGAATTTAAACTGAGGCGAATATAGCTTCCACCAACTGCGTCGCTTAATTTTTGATACTCGTTTTCAGGGTCGATAATTAGAACCTCAGCTCCCATCATCATTGTTCGAAGTGCCTCAAGCTTTACGGTGAAAGATTTACCAGCACCAGATTTTGCAAAAACCACCATATTGGCGTTTTCGAGTGTGTATCTATCAAAAATCACCAATCCGTTATTATGCATATTTACACCATAAAGAACACCGTTTTCCTGAGTTAAATCGGCAGATGTGAACGGGAATGATGTTGAGATTGCGCCAGTATTCATATTTCGACGAATTTGAAGTTGGTCGGAAAGTTGCGGAACAGCTGATTTTAATCCCTGTTCCTGTTGGCTTGATGCTACTTTTGAAAATAGCATTTGCTGACCGAGCATAGTTTCAACCTTACTTCGAACAAAATTCAACTCATCAAGACTGTCTGCATAAAGTGTTAGGTATAATCCAAAGCGGAAGAATTTTTCGGCACCAAGTTGTAATTGGTCACGTAGTTCTTCAGCATCACTAAGTGCTGCTTCAAGCGCTGGATCTCGGGTTTTACCTTTTTCATTGTTAATTGCGAGATCGGCTTCTAGCTGAGTTACTTTTCGGCGAAGGTTTTTCATCACGATTTCGGTTTCAACCGGATAAATAAACATCGAAACATCCAAAACTTCGTCGGCGTTCAAAATTGGAGAAGCCCAACCTGTATAAAGCTGGCGAGGATAACCATAAACATAAATCGTCTGACCATATTTTGTGCCAAGTCGAAAATAGCTCGAATGAAATTCAAGGCTTGATGGTGCAATAAGGTCACGCAAAGTGTTAATACCAGTTAAAAATGCTTG
Organism: uncultured bacterium; assembly: GCA_963526415.1. GTDB lineage: Bacteria > Patescibacteriota > Saccharimonadia > Saccharimonadales > Saccharimonadaceae > Nanogingivalis. The sequence continues at coordinate 105,561 of CAURNE010000001.1, forward strand.
CTCAACTTCCGCTTGCTCTTGTGCACGTTGTTGGGCCGCAATATCAACAGCATCTTTTTTCTTAGTCATAATTAAAATCCTCCTTGTTCTGGTTTTTCGCCCTCACCTTTTCGAACAAATAAGCTTGCTGTATCGCGAAAGTCTCCTAAAGGTTCATAAACTGCTGTGTCGGGGTTATAAACATTATAATAAAGATTTCCGAGTTCTTTTGTGTTGAGCTGAACTGATTTAATTCCCATTTGGTAAAGTCCACCAGTGATTGAATCGACACGTTTTTTGATTTCTTCATGAGCTGAATCCCAAGTTGTGCGATCTATTTTCGAAATTTGTGCACTTTGTTTTGTGAATAATTTTCCGAAAAATCCTTTTGCTGAACCCTTTAAGTTATTTAAGTCACCAGTTGGATAATATGGAATTACGATGAAAAATGATTTATCCATAATATTTGCGCTTCGGCTGAGGCTGTCGATAAAGTTAATATAATCTTCCATTAAATCACCAAGAAGCATATTATCTTGTGCAACTTGAATATCTGCCAATTTACTTAGGTATGGCTCAATATCAACACGTTGTGAGCGTACTAAAATTTGAATTGGAAAAGTAAGAGCATTCAAAAAACTTTGATAAGAATATTCTACACCTTCCCTTTCGCGAGCACTCATAAGATCGAAGTTAATAGATTTACAAGCGACTACTGCGCGAAAACTTCCATCATGCATAATTACCATTCCTTCGCGAATTTCAGCAATTTCAAGTGAATTTTGTGTTGAAGATGGATTTGAAGGAGCGGTTAAATTAGTCTGATTTTGGTTTAAATTTGGATCTTGCTGATTTGGATTAATTTTATTATTACTCATATTACCTCAATGATATTACTACTTCGTTTTCGCCCAGGTCGATCTCGCTTGAATTTGCTTGGGCTTGTCGTTCTTTATCTGCTATTTTATTTGCTTGTCGCGCGAGCGTTTCAACCGAAAGATCTTTCCCTTCCGAAACTAATCTTTTCATCTCAGCGCTGATTTCACGAACAGAATTTTGCTCCGTGATATGTTTTTTATTAATGAAAGGATTATTTTCTGGATTTGTTGAAACTCGCACTTTAGGATCTCGTTTTTCTCGCTCAACTGTTTCGTTAATCTTATGAATTCGGTTAATACTTTCATTAATATCTTCCAGATTTTGGGTTAAATCTTGTGGATTTTCGAAAGTATTTTGTTGGATTTGTGGCTGCATAACAACTTGTGGTTGTGGTGGAGGTGTAAAATTCGAAAGCGGTTGTGGTGATGGTTGAATCAAATTCTGCATCTGATTTTGTTGCCAATTTGGCGAAATTACTGTTTGATTCATCGAATATGGATAAGGGTTATAGTATAATTGAATATTCTCAGGATTTTGACTGAAAGCTTGATTTTGCAATTGCGGATTCTGCAAAGTGTCTTGCGGTTGAGATTGGGAAATTTCAAAATTCGAAATTGCCCCAAACTGTTGTGGTGCATTTTGGTTTTGTTCAAAAGTTATTTGAGATTGTGAAGTTTGAGTTTGCGAAAATTCACTTGGCTGAGGTGCTGGATTTTGAGCCGTAGTTGAAATATCTTCAAATTTAATATTATCCGATCCTTCGTATCGGTTTTTTGGGTCAAAATAATAAGTCTGGTCCTGAATGATTTCGGAATTTTCATTTGTAAATTGTGCTAAGTTGCGTGCTATATCAAGATTTTGCATAATTTGCTGTCTTCGGCGATTGTCATGCTGAGAAAGTAAATTATCAACATTTGAAGAAATCCGTGAATTATCAAACATATCTTCTGCTGCGCGTGCTTCGTTCGAATATTCTTCACGAACAGCAGTTTGAGTTGGTGCCACAGAATGCTTAATTGCCCAACCTTCAGTATCAACAATATCCGCCAAATAACTAAGCCTGCGCGAGGCTTCCATTTGTGTAATATCCTTAGTTAAACTATCTTCCTTGTTAATTGGTGCTGAAATTTGAATTAAATGTTCAATTCCATCGGGCTGCCAAAGTCGTTTACGAGGCTTAAGATAGAACGAAACAATAGCTGCGAGATAAGTTTCCATCGGCTGATCTTTTCGAAGTGGTAAAGCTAGTGCACCAAAAAATATAATTACAGGAAGTGGTAAAATAATTAACCCTGGGAAAATTCCCCAAAGAAAAATATCCAGCGCAATACAACCTGCAACAATAATCAGGTAAATGAATTGCCGAAAATTAAACGGCCCAAGCAATTTGTCATCAGCCTCGACGTCCTGAGGAACTTTATAAACGCTCATTATTTAATTTGCCCACTTCTCCTTATTCCAATAGTATTAATTTTAACATATTTTTGAAAAAAAATAAAGCTTAAAAAATTAAAATAGGCAAAATTTTTATATTCTGCCTATTTCTTATTTTTAATATTTTCAGGTTTCCAATTTCCACCCAAAACTTTATCGTAAAGACCTTTATTATTTTGTTCAATTTCTTTAAGCATCTTGCGAATTTCAGCACCCTGTACAGCGTTGAGTTTTCCGTATTCTGAAGGGTTTTCATTAATTGCTTTAATACTTTCAAGTGTAGATTTCATTGTTTCATTCGACATGCTTGAAATCGCTGATTTATCCCAAATAATTTTCATTGCATCATTTGAGGCTTTGATAATTTTATCATCCGAGACATTTTTGGCATAATTATCATGAATTGCATTGTAAACTTCTTTTGAACTCATACCATTAACGGCAATATTTTCAAGTGCTGCACCACCGATAAATTGAAGGTCGTCTTTTTTGGTTTTCTTGAAAGCTTCAACCAAGTCATTACGGTTAGCATTTAATTCTCCGCCAATTTCAGTTTTACCAAGTGAGTCGATAGCACTTTTCAAATCAGTTGTTCCCATGAATTTCTCAGCTGTTGCAGCTCGCAAGTTTTTGGTAATTTCGAAATCAATTCCATCTTTTTGGATTTTTTCACCCATATTTTTCGAAAAGATCTCACTATAGTCACTACCTGAAAAATTAAGTGATTTTGTAAGGTTTGTGAGCGATTCGACTTCTTCCTTATTCTCTTTTGAAGCTGCTACTAAAGAGCTTGCAAGTGCTGAGACTTTTCCGGCTTCACCACGTACGCCAGATGCAGTGTTGAGCAGATCATTATTATAACGTATATTATTTGCCATTGCATTATTGAGTGAAAGATTATTATTCTTTTCAGCCAATTTAAGAGCATTAGCTTGATTAGCATTTTCAACAAATTGAAGAGCTTGCTGGCCGAATTTTCCTTGAAGTTTCTTTAAGCTGTCATCATCAAGCTTAACAATGCCAGATATATTTCCATCAATTCCCTTTTGAAGAGTTGCATTAAATAATTCGGCTTTAAGTTGTGAAATTCCAGCGTTCGAATTTGCTGTTGCGCGATTTAGAGCTTCGGTTGCAAGCATTTCTTGATATAATGTGTTTGAACTAAGCGCATGCTTTCGGCGTGCGTCATAATAACTATTCGAAAATGCATTCGAACCTTGTTTTGGTTCATTTGCAATTTCGGCTAGTTGTTCAGCTTCGAAATTGTCAAATCTCTCTTTTTGGTATTTTTCAGCAATTGATCGAGAAGAATTAACTCTTCGAGAGCGATTGTATCGAGTTTGATTTAATCTGACAAACATACCGTTTGGATCTGTTGCAATCTTTTTGTTTCGTTGAATTTCTTGACTTTCACCAATAAATCTCTTCAAACCATCGACTGGACCTTTGTTTGGATTATTGATGATTCCGGCGAATTTACCAAGCAAACTTCCGCTGACACGCATAATTGTAGGTGTAATAGCGAGTGGCACGACTTGAACTACCGCACCTAAAAGGAATATTAAGAAACTTCCATTCGCGCTGGCAATAATTGTTGTACCAATTAATTGCGACCCACCAAAAAGCAGTGAAATTAACGGATACATTACGAGCATTGTTGTGAATAAATCTTTCCATTTTTCGAACCATTTCTCAGTATTTGGTAGAATATTGGCGGCAAAAGCGAGTGGTGCTAAGAAAACTAAAACAATAATTATCGCTTGTCGTGCAGCTAAAATTATTAAAGCAACAACGGCTGAGTATATTACTGCAATCAAAGCTCCTAAAATCATTAATGTTGCTGCACCGCTGCTTCCTGCTGTTGCAACTGCGAAAGAATATACGCCATAAGAAACTACTCCAGCTCCGCTCAAAACCGCTGCTGTAATTCCCGACCAATCTAGATTTGCGGTCTGAATCGAATTTTCACCACCGTTATTAAAGATGTTATTACGAATTCCAATTAAAAGATTTTGCGTTTGCGCACCGAGAATATTCGAAATATCGACCAAAATCGCGCAAATATAATAAGAAATATTAATTAAAATCGCCGCCACAATTAATTTTGGCAGAATTTTTTTCACGCCATAATTACTAACTCCAAAACCTGTAATTTGTGAATAGATTACAAAAATGAAACCAATTACAAAGAAAATATTTGCGATATTTCGCATATAATCCCAAACCTGAAAAAGCCCGGATTTGTGTGATGTATAAAGTGGTTGAACTCTCAAAAATCCTTGAACCCAGTCATAAATTCCGTCCATCCATTTTGAAATTGTGTTAGCAACCATACAAACCATCCAACCACCGCCACCTTCAACACTACAAAGCGATTTATCTTCATCTTTTGAAACGCCATCAACTTTAACATCTTGTGTGTTGCCAGTTTGTGATATGTTTCCAAGTGCGCTTACATCAAAAGAATAAATCTTTCCGCTTGAAACATCATTTTCGTTGTCGAGCGCAATAACGGATGTTTTATTATTTCCTGCGCTAGCTGGTGAATTTTCGGCATAAAGTTTTTTTGAACGAATTGATTCTGGGTACTTAGAAGTATCTGAAACTTTTGTATAAGTTTTTCCACCCAATGTTATGCCATCTTTTGAAGCATTCGTCCATTGTGCGCCGTCAAGAGCTTGTGCGAAATTCGAATTAAAAAATCCCAAGATTGCGACTACTGTAAAAATCGCGACAAAAAATCCATTTCGAAAATCTTGAGTTTTTGCTTTTTTGAACCTCGTCAAAGTTTGCATATGACCTGATTTTATCATAATTTAACCCTTTTGTCAACCTTAAAAGTTGATTTTTAAAAATAAAACACTTGCTTTTTCCCTAAAAATGGTTTAAAGTATAATTATCATGGTAAACAAAATAAAAAATATAATAATAGTTGGGCTAATTTTGATGAGCTTTTTTACAGCTTTTCAAGGTGTTTTTGTCTCAAGTTATGGCTCTAATTATTATGCTTTTGCTGAAGAACTTGTTGAGGATGGAAATGGAAATCTAACCACATCAAATGGTAATAATGGTAAAAGTAATGGAACTACTGCTGAAGCAAAGACTGCAATTCTCCCTTCAGGCTGGAAAATTGAAGATATCTTAAATATGATTTTAGTTGTAGTGACTACTGGTGTTGGAATTGCAGCAGTTGGTTCGATCGTTTTTGCTGGAATTCTTTATATTACCGCACGAGATAATGCTGGACAGGTTTCGAAAGCAAAAACAATGATTATGAACACAGTGATTGGGATTATCGCCTATATTTTAATGTGGGCATTTTTGGAATGGATTATTCCAGGAGGAGTTCTTTAATGAAGAAAATATTATTAGCAATTTTTATTGTGATGCTTTCGGTCTTCAGCCTTCCGCAAAATAATGCTTATGCTGCTAGCTGTACTGGAGAAGAAACATTTTTTGGCCTTCCTGCTTGGTATCGAGGTTTAGTTGAGCCTAGTGGAAACGGATGTAAAATTAAAGATATCAACCCAAATGGAGGACTTAAAGTTGAAGAATTTGTTTGGACAGTTGTTGCAAATTTGATTGATGCAGCCTTTCGAATTGTTGGTTTGGCAGCGATTGGCTATATAATTTATTCTGGATTTCAATATATGCTGGCAACTGGTGATCCTGGAAAAATCGCAAGTGCCAAAAAATCACTTACAAATGCGATTATTGGTTTAGTGATTGCGGTTCTGGCTTCTATAATAGTGAACTTAATTTTAGGAATTTTTGGTTAGATGGAAAAATATAGATTTATAGCTAATGGTAGTGATGGCTTTGATAAAACGAAAGTTTTAAAAGGTGTTGATACTTCAAATAAAGATAAAGCGAGTGACGCCTCAATGCAGAATGCTTTCAATACGGTGTTTATTTGGGCAGGAATGATTTGCGTGATTGTAATCATTATTTCAGGATTAACCTTTATTACAGCAGCCGGTAATCCGGGGACACTTTCGAAAGCAAAATCTGCTTTAATCTATGCTTGTGTTGGAATTATAGTTATTATTTCGGCGGCGTTAATTGTGAATTTAATCATTGGTGGAATTTTAACAGGATCAGTATAATGAAAAAGTTTATTTTAATCAGTAGTATAATTTTAGCACTATTTGCTCCGCTAAATGCTTTTGCAGAAGAAAATTCTGGTGAAAGTGGAGGTTCAAAAACATTTGATGCGTGCAAGCATGTAAAGACTCAAGGAACGGCTGTCTGTGCTGGTAGTAAAACTAAAGCGGAAGATGTTGTGAAGAATATAATTTCAATCCTCTTCTGGATTATTGGAATTTTGGCGGTTATTGTGATAATATACGCTGGAATTATATTTATCACTGCAGCCGGAAATCCAGGCAAGGTTGCGCAAGCGAAAACAATGATAATTTATGCAGTTATTGGTCTTGCGGTGGCAATTCTTGCATATACAATTGTGAATTTCGTTGTTGGTGCTTCAAGCGGAAAAGGTATAAGTTAAAATTATAAGGAGAAAAAATGAAGAAAATTTTAATAACTTTTGGATTGATTATTGCGATAGTTGGTTCATTTATCGTAGCTGCTGGAATTTATGAAAATAAAGCTTATGCTAATAGTGCATCTGATCTAATTAGGAAAGGTGCAGATTCGACAGGTCAACAAGATTCACGTTCAGCTGGTGATATCGCAAAAGATGTTGTAAATATTATGTTTTTTATCGTTGGTGTTATGGCGGTTATTATGATTATCTGGGGTGGAATTCGCTATGTGCTTTCAGCTGGAAATAGTGCTGCTCTGACAAGTGCAAAAAATACAATTATGTATGCTGTCATTGGTCTAATTGTTGCAATTCTTGCATATACAATTGTGAATTTCGTTATTAATACTGTTAGTGGAAATGGTGGATCTTCATCTTCAAATAACTCTAATAATTCAAATAGTAGTTCATCTTCAGATAAGAAGAATAATAATTAGATTAAACACTTGAAAAATAATCATAATTTGATATAATTTAAATATGAATAAACTTTTTAAGAAAGGAAAATAGTTTAAAGTGAAAAAAAATGTGAAAACAGCTCTATTAGTAGCTACAACAGTGTTCGCAGTTGGTATAACTGCTTTTACACTTCCAGCATATGCTGCGGATTGTAAAGTTACAGGTGGTCTAAAATCTGCTGATAATTGTGCCAAAGGTGTCCAAGAAGAAAATGGTGGTCCAACAAGCTTGTTCGATGGAGATTCACCAATATTTACAACAGCTATCAATATTATGCTTTTCGTAATTGGTATCCTTAGTGTTATTATGCTTATCTATGGTGGTATTCGATACGTTCTATCAAGTGGTGATGCAGGTGCGGTTCAGAATGCAAAAAATACAATTATGTACGCAATTATCGGTCTTGTTATTGCAATCCTTGCTTACGCAATTGTGAACTTTGTTATTACTTCTATCACAAACAAAGGCTAATAAAAGTCTAATAAAAAAAGATCTTCCCTATGAAGGTCTTTTTTATTGTTATAAAATTTCAGAAAATTATTTTTAAAATAGAATAAAAATCTCGAAGTTTTATTCCTCGAGATTTTTGATAATTATAGAACTTTGATTCTTGTTGCTTGTGCTTTAATTTTTGTAAAGCTAATTGTAAGGATTCCGTCTTTCAACATTGCTTCAACTTCATCTTCTTTAATTGGAACTGGCAATGTTAGAGTTCGGCTGAATTCTCCCCAGTAGCATTCTTGCGCATGATGAGCGACAATTCCCTCTTGGTCGCCAGGGTTTAGACTTCCACTGATTGTTAATGTTCCGTCTGAAAGTGAAACATCCAAATCATTTTTATTTACACCCGCAGTTCGCGCTTTTACAAAAAGTTTGTCTTCTGTTTCATAAACATCAACAGCTAATTGTCCTGGAAGCTCATTTTCTTCTTCTTGGATTTCGTTTTGTTCAGGATCGTCGAAAGTTTCATTGTTTGAAACATCCATTAAGTCGTCCCCAAAGTTGAAAGCAGCTTCCAATTCTTCGTTCAAAAAGCTGTCGTCATTTTGTCTTCTAGCCATTTCTCCTCCACATTAATTTCATAATTCAGGCTTAATTTACTTTATTATACCGCACTTTTGTTGTATAATCAAGAGGTAAAACGATTTTTTATGAAGAAAAGCATATCCGAGATAATTTTAGATTCTTTGGCACCGGATGAGTGTTATTTTTGCCAAAAATTAGGTGATTCAATCTGTAAAAATTGCCTAAAAACTCGTTGTAAATTTGGTGATTTTCTTTCGCGACCAAGTGCAATGATTTCGAAGGAATTCTATCTTTCGCAGCGTTCGGGAGAATTACAAAAAATTGTCGATGAATTTAAGCTTCAAAGCAAGCGTCAGAATGCACGCTATTTGTCGCATCTTTTTGCGGATTTTTTGAATTCGAATGAGGTGTTCAACCAAAATCGCGATAGAATTATTTTAGTTCCCGTTCCTACACTTTCGGCACACATTCGTGAACGCGGTTTTGATCATACGCAAATTTTAGCGAAACAACTTTCTAAAATTTTAAAAATTGAAAGTTCAAAAATTATTGCAAAAGTTTCAAAAACGACTCAGCGAGGTGCTAATTTTAAAACTCGGCAAATTCAAGCTAAAAAATCATATCAATTTATCGGTGAAAAGCTTTCGAAAGATAAAATTTATGTGATTTTGGATGATATTCGAACGACTGGTGCAACTTTAAATTCAATTGCAGAAATCCTTCTAAAAAATGGTGCTGGTGAAATTTGGGCATTTTATTTACTTCAACAATAAAATAAGCTTGATATTTTTGAATTGATATGATAGAATGGTAGTATTCTGGACTGCGGAGAGGTGGCCGAGTGGTTGAAGGCACCGGTCTTGAAAACCGGCATGCGGTAAAACGTATCGAGGGTTCGAATCCCTCCTTCTCCGCCAGAAGAGAGAATCTCACTTAAAAGGTGGGATTTTGTCTTTTTTGGTGCTTTTGAATTTTTTTGAATTTTTAAAGAGCTTATGATATAATTAGAATATTATGAATTTCGATAATGAAAATCAAGGTGGTGTTCCGCGAGTAACTGGCTTGCCCGAGTCACAGTTTCAAACTCCGCCAATTGGAAAATATATTGCTGAAACGCCTGTTCAGAATTTTCAAGATTCGGCCGATTTAAAAGAAGTTCAGCCTTTTGAGCTGGAAGAATATACGCAGGTTCGAAAAGTTGAAGATAACGAGACTTCGGCTGAAAAAATCACTGAGGAGCAAGAAATTGTAAATTGGCAAGCACAAGACTTGATAATTGGCGATAAGGGTAAGGTTTGGTATATCGGCTTTGCGATTATCGTTTTGGCTTTTTGTGCTTTTGCAGTAATTGTTCAGGCGTGGAGCTTTCTTGCTTTGATTATAGTTTCGGCGATTGGAGTTGTCACTCTTCGAAAAGCTGATCACGCGCAAATCATCTCTTACAGTCTTTCAACACATGGTGTTTACATGGGAGAAACTTTTCATTCATATGGTGAATTTCGTGCTTTCGGTGTTCGGAAAGACCTAGGTGTTTATTCAATAGTATTATTACCTAAAAAACGATTTTCACTAAGCACAATTATCTATTTTTCGAAAGAGGACGGCGAGAAAATTACTGATATTATTGGTGCACGATTGCCGATGGAGGAAGTTAAATTCGACTTGATTGATCGAATTATTCACAAAATTAAGCTCTAATCTTGTTTTTTTTAAAAAAATGTGCTAAAATTAAGAATGTCCACTTAATGTGGAGGAACTTCAAAAGTTAGCTACTGAAAAGTAGCATATGCACCTGTAGCTCAGCTGGATAGAGCGTTGGCTTGCGGAGCCAAAGGTCGTAAGTTCGAATCTTGCCAGGTGTACCATAGAAAAAGCATCAGAGAAATCTGGTGTTTTTTCTATTTTAGTGATATAATCATTTTATGATTAGAAAAATACAAAAAAGAAAAAATAATGAGATTATATATATTTCAATTATCATTTTATTACTTTTATTGAATGGGATTATATTTCTTAATAAAATCAACCATAATACTGAAGAAAAACATAATCAAGACATTATAAAATATTATTTTAAAGATTCGAAATACGAAGGAATAGCTTCAAAATTCATTGAAAGAAAAACTAAAAAAGAAGAAGCTTTTTTGGAGATTCCAGTAACAAAAAACTCGAAAATTAATGATTTTATCAATAAAAAAGTTAAAGAAATTGATGATACTTTTAGCGCGGATGCTAAAAAACTGGTTTTCGATAAGCCGGCGACTGAAAAAATGAGTTATCAAGTTTATTACAATCAAGATAATCTTATTTCGCTAGTTATTTCGGTTAAGCAGGATACTCATGGGGCAAATTTAGTTGATGAAAATCTTTTTTGGACTTTTGATAAAAATAGTGGCGATATTATAAAATTAAGTAGTTTTTTAACGGATAAAGATAAATTTAAACCAAAAGTTTTAGAAATTTTTAAAAATAAAGTTTTCGAATTTTTAAAGAGTAAAAAATTAGAATATTCAAAAGATATTTTGGATGAATTAACTTTTGATAATCTTGAGAATTTCATTATTTTAGATAAGCAAACTATTGATTTTCCATTTTCTCGATCAGATATCTTACCGTCTAGTTATGGTGATATTCAAATTCAATTAAAAATTAGTGAAATTTACGAATTTCTACAAAATGATTTTGCACGAAAAACTTTTGACGTTCCGGAGCCACCAAAACCTGCACCGGTTATCTCGAGAGCGCCAGTTGTTTCGGGCAATTGCCCAAATTGTATTGCTATCACTTTTGATGATGGTCCAGGAGTTTATACTGATCGACTTTTGGGGTATTTGCGAAATTATAATGCAAAAGCAACATTCTTTATGATTGGCCCAAGTGCTCAGAGATATTCTTCTATCGTAAAACGAGTTTTTGAAAGTGGTCACCAGATTGGGAATCATACCTGGTCGCATCCTTCTCTACCAGGTTTATCCCCTGCACAAGTTCAAAATGAAATATCTTCAACTAATAATATTTTACAAGGTATTACAGGTGTAAAGCCTAACACACTCAGACCTCCATATGGTGCAACTAATGCATCCGTACAGAGGGTTGTTTCAAATCTTGGAATGAGTTCGATTTTATGGTCTGTTGATACTCGCGATTGGGCAGATAGAAATTCAGCAGTAGTTTGTAATCGTGCGGTTTCGAATGTTCGTTCGGGTTCAATTATTTTATTACACGATATTCATCCAACTTCAGTTGAAGCAGTTCCATGTATTTTACAAAACCTAACATCTCGTGGATTTCGTTTTGTAACTGTGAGTCAACTTTTGGGTGAATTACAGGCTGGTCAGATCTATTATTCCGGAAAATAGTCTTTATTTCAATCTATGACTATGATATAATGGGGATACTGGAGAGGTGGCCGAGTGGTTGAAGGCGCACGACTCGAAATCGTGTATGCGGGCAACCGTATCGGGGGTTCGAATCCCCCCTTCTCCGCCACGAAAGTAGCTCGCGTTTGCGGGCTTTTTTCGTATTTATTGACTTTGATTTTAAGATTTGTTATAATGGAAAAATATTTTTAGAAATAGTTCTTTTAGAAATGAGGTTGATATATGAAAAAGATGTTTTTTCAATTTATTTTTGTTTATGCGTTTTCGCTAATTGTTGCGATATTACTGTTAATTTTTAAATCAAGATTTTCAGAGGCTAACTATCTTGTAGCACGAATTTTACTTTTTGATTATAGTATATTTACAGGTATGTTGCTTTTTATCCCAAGATTTACGATATGGTTAGTAAAGAAGATTTTTAAGAATAATGTTGCTGACCCTGATAAATTTCCAGAGGGTTCAATATCTTGGCCATATATTATTCTATTTGTTTTCGTTTTAGATATATTTCTATATATATTTTTCGGGGTTACGTTAACAATCCCTATAGCTGTTATTATACAATCTAGTTATATTTTATATAGGTTTGCTAGGATATATAAAACTTTAATTTCAGAAAATCCAGAATAATAACCTCTCTAAGTCAGCAAAAGCTGGCTTTTTTATTTTCGAAAAATAAAAACCGCTATTTTTGAGATTTAATAGCAGTTTTTAAAAATATTATTTTACTAATTCAACTTTTAATTTTTCAATCAATTCCACTGGCGTTGGATTAGTATTATTCAAAATTGCAAGATAAATACTCACAAAATCTGCCAAAATTGAACCCCAAAGCACTTGCTCGAGATAAGTTGAACCTTTTAGCTCAATATTTCGTGCTGCTGGGCGTTTTCCGCTCAAAAGCCTATCAGAGATTTCGAAACGTTTTTGAACGCGCGGATGATCTAAATTGCTTCGTAAATTGAAAATTGCAAAAAGTTTTTCAATTGGATGCGAACTCCAACCGATAAATTCGTTATGATTGAATTCTGGATATTCATTGAAAAAGCTGATGTTTTTAGCGTTTTCATTCCAGGAGATTTTCCATTTATAAGCCAGAGGTGAAAATTCACTCGAACTCAAAAATACTGCACTTCGCCCCGCTGAATATAATGCAAGCTGTTTGGCATAATTTCGGTCGTTCGAAACGCTCGCAACCCAAGATTCGCTCTCTTTTCGCAAAAAATCGGCGTAATGTTCGATTTCTTCGTGCTTTTCATTTGAAATAATTCCAAAATTCACCAAAATTTTCGTTAAAGCGCGAAAATTATAAATCACTGCCATTCGAGGTTGAAGACCGGCTGGTAATTTAACGTGTGCTATTTGATTTTTGCGGGCAATTTCTTCCATTTTTCCATGCGAAGAAACTGTTGCGATTTGCGCGCCGATCTCAATCGCTTGATTTAGTGCTGAAATTGATTCCTCGGTGTTGCCTGAATACGAACTCGCGATTACTAAAGTGTTTTTCGAAACACTTTTTGGCAAATTGTAATTTCGAATAACCTCAATCGGCAAAGAAATTTCATTTTCAAGCCATTTTTTTACGATTAATCCAGCCAGTGCCGATCCTCCCATTCCGGTAATAACGATATTTTTAATCTCGCGTCCGTCGTGCTCTGGCGAAAGAACTTCAGCTTGAAAAAGTGCCTGCTTCCACTGTTCGCTGGCAACCAAAAGCGCATTTTGTGGATCGCGCTGAACCAATAAATTAAAATTATCTAACATTTCCACCCTTTCGAAAAAATAATCTTGATTATGCTTTAATTCTATGATACAATATTGTTAATAAAAAGTAAAGTTAATTAACAAATAAGGTGGGTTATGGATATTGATACAAATCAAATTAGCAAAATGCCAGTTAGCGACGACCCAGAGCTCGCTAAGATTCTTTCTGGCGTAAATGGTGATACTGCCGATGACGGACTTCAATTTGAAGCGCCAGAAATCCCAGAAGCTCCAGAGGAGCCAGAGACTCCAGAAGAAGTTCAGCCGGTTAAAGTTGAACAGCCAGTGCCAGCAATGCCAAGTTTTGGTGGTTTGGATTTAGATGCAATTAAAGGTCGCGCACTTCAGGATTTGCGACCATTGGTTGAAAAACTAACAGTTTCGAATGAAGAAAAGTTCGATATTTATCTTTTGTTCCTTCGTTCGAGCGACGACAATACTTTAATTGAGCCAGCATATAATGCTGCGCGAAACATCGAAGATGAAACCAAGCGTGCAAATGCTCTTCTCGATGTGATCAAAGAAATTGATTACTTCAAATCAAAATAATTCTGGCAAAAAAACTGCGATTTTCAAACTTTCGCAGTTTTTTAAAACCTCTATAAAATTACTAAACTTTCACAATCTCTTTAAACATAAAATAAGCCTCTCTGGAAGGCTTATTTTATTTTAAAAATTAGCTTTCGCTGATTTTTTAAAATTTGCGCATTTTGCGGTTGCGTCTTTTGGCAAACAGTACTACGACTGGAGAAATAATCAATGATACTAAACCAATCAAAACTGGCACGGTTGCTTTATTTTCTTGATTTTGTTCTCGCAAAAATCCGGTTTCTGGTGAATTTAAACGTTGTTTTGCAATTTCAGCATCACGTTTTTTACGAGCGGCTTCAAGCTTATCTAATTCAATCTTTGCTTCTTTTGCTTTTATCTTATCTTTGATATCTTGAAGTTTTTTGGTTAATTCTTTACTCTTAGCTTCATCTTTCACTTTCGAAATTAACTCTTCAATTTTCTCAATATCAATAACCGGTAATTCATCTGGTTTAGATTTATTTTCCGCAAGAATATTTTGAGCTTCATTAATTTTTAAGCTTGCTTCTTTTTGACGATTTTCTTCAGCTTTTTTAGCCTTTTCGATTGCATTTTTTAAATCTTCAGTAGCTTTTTGAACTTCTTTAATGGTTGGGTTATCAGCTTTTTGAACTTCAATAGCTTTTTGAGATTCAGCTTTAACTTCATCTTTTAGCCATTTTGGTGCATTTTCAAAGTTCTTGATTTGTGAATTCAAGGCTGTTTTATTAGCTCGTAGTCCATTTAATGCATTTTCAAGAGCATTAGTTAAGCCAATAATGTCAGACTCAGAAGCAAGATTTTCTGTTGATTTTGCTAATGCTTCAGCAGTTTTTAATTTAGTTGAAACATTTACATGCTCTGCTGCTTGCATAACTTCTTGAAGTTTCTTTAGTGTTTCTTTTGAGTATTTATCAATATTTTGAAGATTTATAATTTTATCTAAAATATCTTCAAATTTTTGAGCATTTTTAGCATAACGCTCAGCTAGTTTATTAAGTCCTTTAAGATTTTCTTCTTTAACTGATTGCTCTAAAATTTTACTATTTTCAGCAAAAATATCTTTAAAGTCTTCTAAATTATCAAAATTTTTGTTCATTTCAAGAATTGCACTAGCTACATTAGCTTTATATTCATTTTGTTGAAGAACAATTTCGGTAATTTTGTTATTTAGGGCGTTAGCCGCATTCGTAACTTGAGTATTAGTTATATCAAAAGATTGAGTTTTAACGCGCTTTGCTTCATTTACCAATTCAGTTGGGATAGCTTTTTTGATATAGTCTGGTCGACTTTCAAAATTCTCAAGAGCTTTTTTTACTGGTTCACGGTTAACAAAAGGTGCTAATAACCTAAACTTGGCGGTTGTTGTATTTCCAAAATCATTTGTCGCTGTAACGGTAATCAAATAGTCACCATTAATTTGATTTTCTTTATTATTGAAAACTTCTTCTGCATCAGATGTGATAGATGTTATATTTGAAGTTGGGCTAGTTGCCGTAAAGAAAGTGCCGCCAGCTTGAGGGCTGTAGTCTCTTTTTAATGAGGCTATGGTATTTTCGTTAAATGTTGAATTATCCTGTCTTGGTTTTTCCCAAACCAAAGGTGCATTTTCTTTTAATGAAATGCTTGAGCCATTAAAATTGAAATGAATATTAGGTTTTTCTTCTGAGTTTACGTCAATACCTTTAACTGAAGCATAACTTACACTATAATTTTGGTAAAATTTATTTCCATTTGGTAGAGCATCTTTATTTTCTGGGATATCAAAACCATAATCACCTTTTAAGATTGGTTTGATAATTTTAACATATCCTCCGTCTTGTTTTGGATTCCCATTTACATCAACATTAATGAAGTTTTCATTCTCTTTAATCGGCATAATTGTACCATCAACATTAATGAAAGGATTTTTTAAAATTCTCTGACCTTTTTGAGCCTTAATTTTTACAGTTGATCGAATTCCCCAAACTCCAGCATGTGGAAGATCCTTGAGAAATGAGAAATCTGTAACATGATTATCATGAACCCAAATTAACCCAACCTGTTTCCAGTTTTTTGCAGCCGACATATCTGAAATATTTGATGAGCTCAAGTAAGCTGTTCTAATTTTAGTTAGTGTAGCTGCTGCAGAGATATCCTTTAACTCTCCTATTCCATGAACATGAATTGTTTCAAGGTTTGTAAAATACTGAATTCCCTCAAAGTTTTCGAAATTACGATAAGGACCATCTGGATTGAATTCACGTATTTTTTTAGCATCACCAACCGTAATTGGACTGTCGAGATTTCGAGAAGTGTCAGTTTTCATTAAAACTGAATTTAACGCTCGTTTAAAATTGTTATCTGTAAATTTAATTTCATAACTATCTGGTGCAGTACTTGGATCGACGGGGTTAATTGCTGAGGTGTATGCTAAAGCTTTTGGAAGATTTTGATTATTTACTAATTGCAGTCCATAATATCCGCCCCCCCCCAGAGCTAAAATAGCCACACTAATTGCAGGCATTAAAACCTTAGTATTTTTTACTTTCATTTATTCTCCCGTTTAATTTATAATAATTATATCTATTTTAATTTTATATTATAATTGCAAAAAAATCAATATTATGCTAAAATTAAAATACTTTTCGAAAAGGGGTGAATATAATGAAATCGAAAGCACTTTTAAATAGGTTTGGTAAAACTGATTTGTTTTTTTGGATGGCTGCCACTCTTTACACTAAAAGAGTCACTGAGCCGGAAAAATCTAGACTTCTTGCAGATAAATTCAATTTTGAGGAGTTAACTCTTGAAATTGTTGTTAATGAGCCTACTGGAGTTTTTCGAAAGAAGAATTTCTTCTTTGAGTTAAATAATGATAATCTTGAAGAAGCTAAAAAGGCGCTTCAAGAGGGGCAAATTGCAAATTGGTATATTCGTGAAATTACAGCTTCAGACATTCAATTAAACTCAATTTTTTATAGGCAAATCAACCAAACCCTTTAAGTTAAACCACTCAAAAGAGTGGTTTTTATTTTCGAAAATTAAAATCGCTCGATTTGAGCGATTTTTGAGTTATTTTTTAAAGATTTCCTGAGCGATTTCACGTACAATTTGAGTGTCATTCCAAGGTGTTTTTTCGCCGTCAATTACGCGGTAGACTTCATGCCCTAAACCTGTAATTAACACAATATCACCTTTGCCTGCAATTTGTAAAGCTTTTCGAATTGCTTCTTTTCGATCTGGTATTTCTTGAATATTTGCTGGGAGTTTTTCGTTCTTTTTTGAGATTCCGGAGATGATTTCTTCGCGAATTTGTGTGGCGTCTTCGGTGTAATTTTCTTCGTCAGTGATAATAATTCGGTCGGCCAAATCTTGTGCAATTTTCCCCATAATTGGGCGTTTTTCGCGATCTCGGTCGCCACAAGCGCCAAAAACCAAAATTGTGCGATTTTTCGAAATCTCTTTTGCGGATTTGAGGAGTTTTTCAAGTGCGTCTGGTGTGTGAGCATAATCAACGATCGTGTCAAATGGTAATCCTGGAGTTGCGTATTCAAAACGACCCGAAACACCTTCAAGATTAGCAATTCCCTCTTGAATATCTTTGAGTGAAATCCCTAAAAGATATGCACCCGCAGCAGCAGCAGTCATATTGTAAATATTAAATTCTCCTGGCAGATTTGTAGCAATTTCAAGCTCAACATTATTGTCGATTCGAAGGTTGGCCTCGCTTCCCTTTTTATAAAGCTTGAAATTTTCGATTTTAACATCAGCCAACTCTCCTTCGCCATAAGTGATTTTTTGGCTTTCAGTGGCAAAATTATTGAAATAATCAAACCATTCGTCATCAGCATTTAGAACCACGAAATTTGGATTCATTTCGAAAAGTTTGGCTTTTGCTGCGGCGTAGTTTTCCATTGTTTTGTGGTAATCAAGATGATCTTGCGTGAGGTTTGTCATGATCGCCATTTCGATCGGCACACCTTCGAATTTATATTGGTCAAGCGCGTGCGAAGTGGCTTCAATCAGTGCGAATTCGACATCAGCTTTTTTTGCATCACGAAAGAATTTTTGAAGCCGAGCAACCGTTGCCGTGGTGGAATTTGTATCGTTCACGGTTTGTTCACCTGCAATTTCGATGTTTGCTGTTGAAAACATCGCAGTTCGATAGCCTGCTTCTTTCAAGATTTCATTAAGAAAATTAACAGTGGTTGTTTTGCCGTTTGTGCCAGTTACGGCGATCACGCGAAGGTCGCGCGCAGGATTTCCGAAACGCGCCGAGATTATTTTTGCACGGCTTTTTCGATAAGATTTTTCCAGCCCAACAAGTGCCGATTTTGGCAAAACTTTGCGAGCAGTTTTCGTTAAATTATTCTTAATGCTCATAGTTAAATTGTATCACTTTTTAGATTTTCAGGCAAATTTTTGAAAGAAAGAGCCGCCCCTTTTTAGGCGCGGAAATCTTCGGGAATTATTTTAAATATTTTGAAACAATATTTCGCTCAATATCAACCATTCGGTTATATTCTTTTGTACACTGGTCTGAAGGTGTTTTGTGACATTCGTAATTTATTTGATTAGTGTTAAGGTCTTGGACTAAATAATGTGATAGGGCATCTTTTTGAATGTAAAATTGAACTCCCAAAAAGATTGCAAAAATGCTCACAATAAAATTAAAAACAACTAATGAAATAATTATAATATCTTTTAAATTTCGTGGTTTTGTGGATTTTTTCATATATGACACCTTGTTTAGATTAAATAAAAAAGAGTAGTTTTTCGTCATACTCAGGACTAAGAAGGTCTAAGGCATTCTATCTGTATATACTTGATTGCCCGGTGCAATATTTATTTGACCGCCATAGGTATTTCTTGGGAATACCCTCGTTTTGACATTATTTTGCCAATTTTGAGGTGTTCCTCCAACGCCTATATGAAGAGAGAAAGGCTTACCTTGAGTATCATAGTTCCAAGACACTGAATATCTTTGGCCTGGGACTGAAGGAGAGAAACCTGCCCATCCCGAACGTCCACCTTGAACTTCAACCCAAATACCAACAATTGGTCTATGCCAAGAGTCCATAATATTGCCACTGGAAGCCTCTGCTGTAACACTTGGAAATACTAAAGCAACACCAGCTACCGCCGCTACAGTAGATACACCTAACATTTTTTGCAATTTCATTGAATTGCCCTCCTTATAATGAAAAGTTCGATTATTTGAATAATCATAAACATTTTATCATATTTTTTTTTAAAAAACAACCTAATCTTTTTTTAAAAAAATTGTTTGTCTCCACGATTTAATTGAAAAAAATTAAAAAATAAAGTAAAATATTTTTATGGAGAGATGGCCGAGTGGTTTAAGGCGCACGCCTGGAACGCGTGTTGAGTGCAAGCTCTCGCAGGTTCGAATCCTGTTCTCTCCGCCAAAAAATCTATTTTCTGAAAAAATCCTTGACTTTTCGAAAAATATCAGTTAAAATAGTAAAGTAATTTTGCACGAGTGGTGGAATTGGTAGACACGCTAGTCTTAGGAACTAGTGCCAATTGGCGTGAAGGTTCAAGTCCTTTCTCGTGTACCAGAAATTATTTAGAAAATCTCCCGAGAATTTGGGAGTTTTTCTTTTGCTATTTTTCGAAATTTTAAGATTTTTCTAAGCTGAATGTGCTAAAATATAAATAGAAAAGAGGTAAATATGAAAACGAAACTTGTAATTTTTGGGCTAACTGGTGATTTAGGACGTCGAAAACTAATACCAGCACTTGATTCCCTACTTGAAAAAAATGAAATTTTGCCAGACGAAATTGAAGTCATTGGTGTTTCGCGAAGAGAAATCCAGCCTTTCGAAATTCTTGAAAGCTCGCTCGGATTTTCGCGCGCAGAAAATTCGAAACTTTCGAAAATTTTGAGCTTTTTTGAAATGAATTTGGCAGAAGAAGCGGATTACGAAAAACTTAAAAATTATCTTGAAAAAGATGGTGAATCGCAAATTTTACTGTATCTTTCGGTTCCACCAGCCAGCGCCGCACAAATTTCAACTCTTGCTGGAAAAGCTGGTTTGAACGGCGAAAATGTTAAAATTCTCTTCGAAAAACCTTTTGGTATTGATTTAAAATCTGCACACGAATTTGTTTCACGAACGGCAGAATTTTTTAGTGAAAAGCAAATTTTTCGAATTGACCATTATCTTGCAAAAGAGATGGCACAGAATTTGCTAATTTTACGACACAAAAATGCGTTATTTTCGCAAATTTGGAATGGGAAATCAATTTCGAAAGTTCAAATTGTCGCCAGCGAACAGATTGGAATCGAAGGTCGTGGAACTTTTTATGAACAAAGTGGTGCTTTGCGTGATTTTATTCAGAGTCATTTAATTCAGATTTTGGCGCTGTTTTTAGCGGACTTTCCTAAAAGTTGGAGTGATTTGCCGGGTGCGCGTTTTAAAGCTTTGGAACAGATTGAAATTCTTCAAAATCCTGAGGAAAACGCAATTCGTGGACAATATCAAACTTATCGTGAAGAAGTTGAGAATCCAAAATCTTGCGTTGAAACTTTTGCAAAAATTCGGTTATTTTCAAAAGACGAAAATTGGAAAAATGTGCCTTTCGAATTAATTTCAGGCAAAAACTTGAGCGAAAAACGCAGTGAAATTCGCATTCATTTGCGTGAAACTGAGGAAAACCAAGCAAATTTGGTTCAGATTTCACTCGATGATTCGGCAAGTGTAAAAATCGAACTTGCGACAAAAATTCCAGGCTTGAATCGTCGCACCGAAATTCGAAATCTAAGCTTTTCATATGATGAAAATGCCACGACCGCTGAGGCTTATGAAAAAGTGTTGGCCGAAGCAATTCATAACGAAAAAGTCTTCTTTGCAGAAAGTGATGAAATTTTGCGGGCGTGGGAGATTCTTCAGCCGGCTTTGGATTTTTGGCAAAATTCGAGCGAAGAAACTTTGCAATTTTATGAAAAAGGAACAGATTGGAACAAAATTTAATGAACGAAAAATCAATTTTTACACGAATTATTGAGGGTGAAATTCCCTGCTATAAGATTTATGAAGACGAAAAAGTTTTCGCAATGCTCGACATCGAACCGCTTTCGAACGGTCATGTTTTGGTTTTTCCGAAAAAGCAAATTGATTTGTTATGGGATTTAGAGAAAGATGACTATGATTATTTGTGGCAAATTTCGAAAAAAATTGCACAGAAAATTCAGACTGAAATGAAGCCGATTCGTGTGGGCGTTGTGGTTGAAGGTTTTGGTGTGCCACACGCACATATTCACCTTGTTCCACTTTATGATAAAAATGTTTTACAACTTCATCATGGTTACCCCGCCGAAACTACTCCTGAAGAATTAATGAAAATTGCGCAAAAAATTGCTTTCGAAAAATAAAAAATAACCCCACAATTTGTGGGGTTTTGAAGTGAAGTAGGCTCTTAGAGAATTATGATATTGTGTCTTTCGCAGAAATCAATTGTATCCCTAACGTGAGCTTCGAAGTATTTGTCGTGCTTGGAAGCGCAGTTGATTGAGTAAGGGCCAGTTTTACCTTTAACTAAATAGTTATCAATGTGGCGCTTTTCACGATCAAGAAATGCTTTACGGTCATCTTCTGATGCATTTTTAAAGTCGAGTCCTTCCACACGTTTTGTCTCCTTGTGCTCGGATGAACTAAGCATCAGTGAGACTGATCCATTTTCTTGCTTTTCAAACTTTTTGAAAACTTTAACCATACTGGTTCTCCTGCGTTTAAAGCCCGCTTGGCTATAGGATATTTTCGAAACTTTTAGCTTCGAAAGCTAAGTTTAATTTTTTAAACTCAATTTTCGAAACTAAAAAATCGATCAATAGCCAATTTCTCACTTCTGAAATGTTCACTTGCCAACGCAAGTAACTTAATTATATCACTAAAATTGAAAAAAGTCAAGAGTTATGTTAAAATTTAAGTATGAGAATTATTACAATTGGCAAAAAGCACGAAAAATGGGTTTCAAGTGGAATTGAGCTTTTCGAAAAGCGTTTAAAAAAGCCGTTTGATTTAAAATGGGATATTTTGGCGCATTCAAATTTTGCCGAAGAAAAAGCACGAGAAGAAGAAACGGCACGAATTTTGGCGAAAGTTCAACCGCACGATTTTGTAATTTTACTGGACGAACGCGGAAAAAATATTTCTAGCCCAGAACTTTCGAAAATACTGGCTAATGGTTTTGTAAATTCGCAAAATTTTGTGATTGTGATTGGTGGTGCTTTCGGGGTTACGGAAGAGCTTCGAAAGCGTGCGAATTTTGTTTGGAGTCTTTCGAAATTAGTTTTTCCGCATCAAATTGTGCGATTAATCTTAGTTGAGCAAATTTATCGAGCACAAGAAATTTCTTCAGGCGGAAAATATCACCACGAATAAATTATTTATTGTGGAAAAAGTTGTGGAAACTTCTTTAAATTTCGAAAAAATCATCTGAAATCATTTGCGAAAAACCGCAAAAAAATATATAATAGAATTACTATGGCTAAAAATGAAAAAGAGATTGTTAAACTTCGAAATTTGAAAAAGCGTTTTGGTGTTGGTGACGCCGAAAATTACGCTTTGAACGGTGTAAATTTGAGTATTAAACAGGGTGAATTTATCATTATTATGGGGCCTTCTGGATGCGGAAAAACTACACTATTGAACACTATCGGGCTTCTCGACCGAGCAACTGAGGGTGATTATATTCTTGATGGGCGAAATGTTGCGAGGATGTCGCGACGCAAGCAGGCGCAAATTCGAAGTGAAAAAATCGGGTTTATTTTTCAGAATTTCAATTTAATTCCCCGCTTAACTGTAATTGAGAATGTAGCCTTACCTCTGGTTTATAAAGGTGTCGGAAAGGTTAAGCGCCTCGAAAAAGCTTCAGAAGTTTTGAAGCAATTTCATCTTGGCGAGCGCGAGTTTTATATGCCGTGGCAGCTTTCGGGTGGCCAAACTCAGCGAGTTGCGATTGCGCGCGCGCTTGTGAATAAGCCTTCAATTATTCTTGCGGATGAGCCAACTGGAAATCTTGATTCAAAAAGTTCGCACATTATTATGGAAGAATTGGCGGAAGTTCACAAAAAAGGAAATACGATAATTATGGTGACTCACAATCCTGAATTGATGGCTTACGCAACGCGAATTATTACAATGTTTGACGGCAAAATCGATACGGATACGAAAAAGAAAATTTCAAAAATCGCTTCGGAAAAATCTGGCGAGCCAAATACTTTGGATAAGCTTGAACAGGTTGAAGAAAAAATCGATGAACTAAAAGAAGAATTGGGGGTTTAAATGAGTCCGCGAGTTTTGAAAACTAATATTGAAAATGCTCTCGAATCGCTTCGTGCGAACCGTTTGCAAACTTTTTTGACGATGCTTGGCGTGATGATTGGAATTTCAAGCGTGGTGATAATTTTTTCGCTTTCTGGTGGTGTGAGTTCGATGATCTCGAATCAAATTATGTCCGAAGGTGGTGCGTTAGCGGTTATTCGACCAAAGGAATTGACAGCAAATAATAAGAATGTAATTACAAGCTTAGCGACTTCGCGAGCTTTTACGCAGAGTTCGATTAAAAATGAAGATCTTGGGTTAATTTCGAAGACTAAAGATGTTTCAGCTGTTGCTCCACTTGCGAATTTTTCAGCTAAAGTTAAAGGTGACGGTGAAGAAAAATACGCGAATTTATTGGCAACAAGCCCAAATCTTGACCAAACTACGAGTTTAAAGGTTCGCGAGGGACAATTTATCGCGGAAAGTGCTAACGCAAACACTGTTGTAATTGGCGATCAAATGGCTATTGATTTATTTGGTACGACTCAGGCGCTTGGTAAAGAAATATCAATGAAGGGTGAAAAATTCATCGTGATTGGCGTTTTGGCGCATCAAAGTTCACCAATTAATTTTAGTAATGTAGATTTTAATAATACCGCGATAATTCCCTACGTGACTGCTAAGCGAATTATTGGCGAAAATCTCCAAATTCAGCAAGTTAATGTTCGTGTTAAGAGTGTTAATAAATTGAGTCAAGTCCAAAAAGAAATTGAAAACGGAATATTGAAAAATCACAACGGTGAACAGGATTTTGAAGTTTTGACTGGCAAAAATATTTCACATCCATCAGATAAATTTATTGAACTTTCAACGGTGATTTTGGCGATTGTGGCGAGTGTTTCGCTGGTTGTTGGTGGAATTGGAATTATGAATATTATGCTAGTGAATGTTAGCGAGCGAACGCGCGAAATTGGAATTCGAAAAGCACTTGGCGCGAATAATCGGCATATTTTGTTTCAATTCTTAACCGAATCAATGATTATTTCGCTCAGCGGTGGATTTTTCGGATATCTTATCGGTTATGCATTTTCATTTGGCGTGAGTATGTTTTTACCATTTAGCCCGATTATTTCTTGGCAAATTGCCGTTTTAGTTTGTGGAGTTTCGGTGATTGTTGGTGTAATTTTTGGACTCTATCCTGCTTTCCGAGCTGCACGAAAAGATCCAATTGTTAGCTTACGTCAATATTCATAAAAATAATTAAAAAATAAAAGTCGCTCAACTGGGCGACTTTTAGGTTTAAAAATTAAACATTTGTTGGCGGAATTCCATTTGCTCCGTTTGAGCCACCACCAAATCCTGTACCGGCGCTTCCCATAAAGAGGCTAATAATAAAATTGATAATTGCATACGAAAGCATTGCGATAATTAAACCAACAATTGCGTAAAGAATTGTATTTTTTGCAGCGTCAACTTTTTTCGAATCACCATTCGAAAGCACATAACGCAAACCGCCGTAAATTAACATTATAACGCTAAGGATTCCAACAGCGAAAAGCATCATATTGATCATTTGAGTGAGGATTCCCGAGTTGTTATCACCGAAAAGTTGAGTTGGAACGCCCTCTCCGCGACCTTTGTCTGCCCCACCTTGAACGCCACCGCTAAACATATTTCCTGTTGCAAAAGCATTAAGCGCTAAAAATGCTGATGGAAAAGTTGAAGCGATAAATCCGCTAACTGAGATTTTCGAAATTTGTTTTAAATTCTTCATAATGACTATATTATATCAAGAAAATGCTTTTTTGTCAATGCCCTTGTGTTTTTTGAAAAAATTTGGTAAAATAGAAATATTGGAGGATTACCCAAGTGGCTGAAGGGGACGGTTTGCTAAATCGTTAGTCTGGGGAGACCTGGAGCGGGAGTTCGAATCTCCCATCCTCCGCCAAATAAAAAACTCATTGAAGACTGGCTGACATTCAGCACTCTGAAATAATATGAGTTCACATATCTTATAAGTAAGCTAAAAGATGGTTTAAATGAGCCATCTTTTATATTTGACTATTATCTGTAAAAAGCATGAAAAAGACCCACAAAGTGGGTCTTGAGGCTACTCTACTCTTCAGTATTTGTATTCTTAGGGCATGGATATGGCTCATATTTGATTGCCTTAAGCCATTCATCTCTATTTATATATCTTAAATCACCAAGAGCTAATACTTTTAAAGCTTGTCCAGCTTCCCACATGTCTTCTTCTGGTGTCAATTTAGGTACTAAAGGTTCAGGCATTTCGAAAACCTCCTTATTTATTATATTTTTTATACAGAATAGTTAAAAAGTTAACATTGCCAAAATTTTTAAACTTAAGCTTAGAGTTTCTGTATACTATTATGAGAAGAGTAGATGCTATGTGTTTTTACACTTAATTTATGATAACACATAGCGTTAATTAGTTCAAGCACTACAAGAATTGTAAATTCAATTAGAAAATATTTTTCGATAAAAGATTGTTGCAAAAAAGCTTTTGGGTTTAGGATACTGTAGCTTTTACTGTTTTACACCTTTCATAGTAAGATTAAGCCTACCCTTTTCGTCGATTTTATCTAGTTTTACCCAAATTTCTTGATCTTGGCTCAAAACATCGGTCACTTTTTCGGTTCGCTTTTCAGACATTTGCGAAATGTGAAGCATTCCATCAATTCCAGGAAGAATATTTACGAAAGCACCAAATTCTTTAATTGAGACCACTTTTCCGCGATAAACTTTGCCAACTTCAGGTTCTTCAACCAAAGATTTAATCCAGTTTAGCGCTTTTTCGATTTGTTCAGCATTTGAGCTTGCGATTGTGATTAAGCCGTCTTCTTTAATATCAACTTCAGCACCAGTTTCAGAGGTGATTTTATTGATCGTTTCACCACCTTTACCAATAATTGCACCGATTTTTTCAGGGTTGATTTTAAGTTTTTCAATTCGTGGTGCGTAAGGTGAAAGTTCAGCTTTTGGCTCAGAAATTACGCTTAACATATGGCGCAAAATGTGTTCGCGACCTTTTTTCGAAGTTAAAATTGCTTTTTCGAGAACTGAAACTGGCAAACCATGAACTTTCATATCCATCTGGAGTGCTGTAATTCCGTTTTTCGAACCCGTACATTTGAAATCCATATCGCCAGCAAAGTCTTCGGCGTCGGCAATATCGCTTAAAATATAAGGTGTTTCACCGTCCATCATTAATCCCATTGCGATTCCGGAAACCGCATTTTTAAGTGGAACTCCGGCGCTCATCAAAGCCATACAACTTGAACAAGTTGCCGCCATTGAAGTTGAACCATTCTGACTCATAATTTCAGTCACACTACGAATTGCATATGGAAAATCTTCTTCACTTGGTAAAACAGCTTCAAGTGCGCGTTGAGCAAGATATCCGTGACCAATTTCGCGACGACCAGGTGAACCAAGTCGGCGAGGTTCACCAACAGTATATCCGGGCGCATTATAGTGATGCATATATCTGCGTTCAATTTCGTTGAACTCCATTGTGTCAACTAATTGCGAATATGAAAGTGGCGCGAGTGTGACGATGTTCATCGCTTGAGTTACGCCACGAGTAAATAAACTCGAACCGTGTGCGCGTGGCAGAAGATCAATTTCGCTCGAAAGCGGACGAATTTCATCTAACGCTCGACCGTCTGGCCGCTCGCCATCTTCCACAATTCCCTTTCGAACCGCTTTATGAACCGCCAAAGTGAAAGCTTCGTCATAATCTTTTCGAATTTCTTCATATTCTTCTTCGCCGAATTTTTCAAGCATTTCTGAGTGGAATTTATCGCGAATTTCAGCAATATTTTGATTATATTTTGGATAAGCCTCGCGAACATTTTCAAATTTTCCTTCACACCATTCAGCGACTTCTTTCGAAATTTCTTCATCTGGTAAAATTAATTTGAAAGCATGTTCTTCAAAATATCCCGCCTCGATGTATTTTTGACGTAATTCATTTTGAAGCTTAATTGCTGGTTGGAAGTTTTTATAAGCCCAAGCCAATCCTGCGATAATTTCCTCTTCTGGAACTTCATTTGCGCCAGCTTCAACCATCGTAATTCCGCTTTCGATTCCGGCAACAACTAAATCGAGTGGTGAATTTTCGCGCTCTTCAGGATTTAAGAAAGCTTTAAATTCATTATTAATTTTACCAATTCGAAGCCCGGCAACTGGTCCATCGAATGGTACGCCAGCTAAATGAAGTGCACTTGAAGCTGCAATCATCGCAATCATATCTGGTCGAAATTCTGGATCAGCTGAAAGTACAGTTGCGACAACTTGAACTTCTTCGCGATAACCTTTTGGAAAAAGTGGTCGAATTGGTCGGTCAATCAATCGCCCGATCAAAATTGCGTCGTCGCTTGGTCGCCCTTCACGTTTAATGAATCGTGAGCCAGAAATACGACCGCTTGCATACCATTTTTCTTCATAATCAATTGAGAGAGGAAAATAATCCAGTGCAACTGGTTTATTTCCTAGCTGAACCGTTCCTAAAACAACAGTTTCACCATATTTTGCGATCACGCTTGAAGTTGTTCGAAAGCCAACTTTGCCAACTTCCAGAGTTAATTTTCGCCCCAAAAAATCAGTGCTGACCGAAATCACACTTTTCCCTGTTGGATTTATAATCATTTTTTCTCCTTCTGCCAAATGAGTTGCAGGAATTTTCTTCGAAGGATTTTCGAAAATAATTTCTACCACACATTCGGCGTTAATTTTACTCTTCAATTATATCATTTTTTTAGAAAAAACGCAAAAATAAAACCGCCCAGAATTTGAGCGATTTTTGCGGTTTCAAAATTATTATTTTCGAAGACCTAGTTTAGAAACAACAGCTTTGTAGGCTTCAAAATCTTTTCGTTCAAGATATTTTAGAAGTTTTTTACGGCGACCAACCATTTGCATCAAACCGCGACGAGCCATAAAGTCGTGCTTATTTGATTTAAGGTGTTCCGTCACTTCTTTGATACGAGCCGTCAAGATTGACACTTGCGCCTGTGGCGAACCAACGTCATTCTTTGAAACCTGAGTCAAAGCGATTGCCTTCTCTTTATTCTCTTTAGTAATCATCTTGAATATTTTACCAAACTTTTCTAAATAAGTCAAGAACTAAAATTTAAAACTGCCATTTTCCTTTTAAAGCTTCTTCGATAAAATTTTGGCGAATTTTTTGAGATTAGAATTTACTATAGTCGGTGTGGCATTGATAAACAATATAAACTATAGGATTTCGAAAGCTTTTTGTACTTTTTCAAGCTCAGCTTTTTTATTTGAAAGCTCTTCGCGCGTTTCGTCGACTAATTCGGCTGGTGCTTTTGTGACATAGTTTTCATTCGAAAGTCGTTTTTCTAGCAGATTGATTTCGTTTGAAATTTTCTTGATTCGCTCGCCTAAATCATTTTTATACTCAGTCAAAATTTTAGCTGGAACATCAAGATAAGCACCCAAGCCGCTGGCAGCAAGACTAAATCCGTGCGGTGCATCGGTTTCGACGATTTCTGGCACGCGTGAAAGGTGTCGAATTGTTTCAGCATTTTTCGAAATAAGTTCATCTTTTTCGAAAAGTAAATTGTAGCGTTTTTTGCCAGGTAATTCTGCTGTGATGAAGCGAACTTCGCTTACTAAATCTTGAATTCGCTCGAATTGAAGAGCTTCATATTCGTTGAATTTCAAACTTTCGGCTATTTTTTCGTTCGCAAGAATTCCCTCGGTCCAAGACAAAGTTTGCCAAATAGTTTCAGTTACAAAAGGTGCAAATGGGTGTGCGATTTTTAGACAAGTTTCAAGTACCCAAGCAAGAAGTTCTGGATTTTCTTGCGTTTTCGAAGCTTCAATATACCAATCAGCAACCGTGCTCCAAATGGTGTGATAAACAGTCTCAGAAGCCTCGGCAAAGCGATAGTTTTGCATGTGGTTTTCGATTTCATCGATTGATTTATTAAGCTCGCGAACTACCCAGTGATCTGCTGGCGTATGAGCTTCGGCTGGTTTTTGGCTTTTAATTTCACCAATTTTTTCAGAGATAAATCGTGAAATGTTCCACAATTTATTACAGAAATTTCGCCCAGCGATAACTTTGTTTTTCGAAAACGCTTGGTTTTGCCCTGCTGAACGCGCTGCAATAATTCCAAGACGGAAAGCGTCGGAACCATATTCAGCAATTACATCCATTGGGTTAATCACATTTCCCTTTGATTTGCTCATTTTTTGACCATGTTCATCAAGAACCATTCCATGTAAGTAAACTTCGCGGAAAGGAATTTGCCCTGTGCAATAAAGCCCTAACATGATCATTCGTGAAATCCAAGGGAAAATCAAGTCGTGGCCAGTTTCCATTACACTATTTGGGTAGAATTTCGAAAGCTCACCGCCTTCAAGAAAATCGGTTGTGATAAATGGCCATTGACCGCTTGAGAACCAAGTATCAAGTGTATCTTCATCGCGTTTATAGATTTTGCCGTTAACTTCAATTTCAGCTTCGTGAACACGTTCATCAAAAATCCAATCTGTTGGGTCTTCAACATTTTGAAACGCTGGAATTGGAATCCCCCATGGTATTTGACGTGAAATGTTCCAGTCGCGAATATTTTTAAGGTATTCCATTAGAACATTTTTCTTGTTTTCGGGTGTAAATTTAATTTCATCCTTTTCAAGAACTTCAATAGCTTTTTTAGCCAGAGGTTTTGTGGAGATAAACCACTGCTCTTTTACGAGCGGCTGAATTGGTTCGCCAGATTTATAGTCGTAACCAACAACGTGCGTGATATCTTCTTCTTTAAAGAGGGCGTTAATTTTCTTGAGGTCTTCAAGAATCTTTTTTCGCGCCTCCATTACTTCTAATCCAGCATATTCACCGGCATTTCCGGTCATTTTTCCATCAAAGCCAATTACTTGAATTTTTGGCAAATTGTGGCGATTTCCTACTTCGAAATCGTTTGGATCATGGAATGGTGTAATTTTAACAACACCTGTTCCGAATTGTGGATCAGCGTATTCGTCGGCGATGATTGTGATTTCACGATTTACCAAAGGAATTCGAACAGTTTTTCCGATCAAATTTTCGTAGCGTTCGTCTTCTGGATTAACTGCCAAAGCCACATCACCAAGCATTGTTTCTGGTCGAGTTGTCGAAACCAACATGTATTCGCTTGTGCCGTCAAATTCATCGATAACAGGATATGCGATCGTCCAAAGTTTGCCCTTCTCTTCTTTGTAGTCAACCTCAATATCTGCATAAGAAGTTTGATATTTTGTTGAATAATTTACAATGCGCTCACCTCTGTAGATTAAGCCATCATTCCACATTTTTTCGAAAGTTTTATAAACGCGATTTACGACTTTTTCGTCTAAAGTAAAAGTAAGATTTTTCCAGTCTGCACCAGCTCCAAGGGCTCGTAATTGAAGCTCCATATTTCCCCTTTGGCTCGCCACGAAATCCCAAACATTTTTATAAAGTTCATCTCGCGAATAATCGAAACGGCTCTTCCCTTCCGCATTCAAAAGTCGCTCATAAACTACCCAAGTTTCGAAACCTGCATGATCTGCACCTGGCAAATAAATTGCATCATAACCTTTCATTTTGTGATAGCGCACTAAAATATCTTCAACCGCAGCCATCAAACCGTGGCCAATGTGAAGGTTTCCGTTCGCATTTGGCGGTGGCATTACAATCGAATATTTTGGTCCAACACCAGAACTTTCGAAAGCACCAGAAAGCTCCCAAAGATTATAAATTTCAGGTTCGTAATTATTTGGTTCGTAAGTCTTTGTAATTTTCATAGTTCCCTTTAAATCGCATTTTTTAATATTTCACGCGAAATTTATCACGCTAATTTTTACATTTACAATTATACCACATTCGGTGTATAATATAAATATGTTGAAGATTATCGAAATTACTGATAGAAAAGAGTGGGATGATTTTATCAATGAACACGGTGGTCATCCGTTGCAACTTTGGGGATGGGGTGAATTAAAGTCGCAATCGCCAAACTGGAAAGTGAAGCGAGTTTTCTTGAAAAATGGCGAAGAAAAATATATTGACCGCAAGAAAAAAGATCATTCTGATATTGTCGCGGCAGCACAAATTTTAGTGAGAAAATTGCCATTTCCGCTTCGAAATTTTGCATATATTCCGCGCGGTGCTTTGGTAATTTCGAAAAAGCCAATTGAGCGGACTCGTATTTCGCGTGAAATAGCGCTTTGGGCTTCGAAAAATATCAAACCAAAACCAGTTTGTTTAACGATGGAGCCAGATTGGGATAATGGAGATTTTGAACTTTCGAACGGCTGGAGAAGGAGTAAAAATACGATTTTAATTCCTCGAACTTTAGTGCTTGATTTAACCCAAAATAAAGATGAATTGTTGGCGAAAATGAGTAAAAAAACACGCCAATATATTCGAAAAAGTGGTGGGGAAGTTAAAGTTCGACAGCTTAAAACTAAAGAAGAAATCGACCGTGCACTGGAAATTTATACCGAAACTGCCAAACGTGCTGGGTTTGCGATTCATTCGAAAGATTATTACCGCAAGCTTTATCAAAAAATGGGCGAAAATTCTCCAATTTTTGGGGCGTTTATTGAGAAAGAGCAGGGTGATTTTTCAAAAAATGAAGAAGAGAATTTCGAAAGCGGATATAAAACTCCTGATGAGCGTATTGCGGAAAAACTCAAAAATCAAGAAATGGTGGCGTTTTTATGGTTTGCACAAAGCGATAGCGTGGCATTTGAGCTTTATGGCGGAATGACTGAGGCGGGGCAAAAAGCGCGAGCGAATTATATTTTGAAGTGGATTGCGATAATCGAAATGAAAAATCGTGGTGTTAAGCGATATGATTTTAACGGTCTTTTGAATGACGGAATTTCGAAATTCAAAGCGGGATTTGCGAACCACGAAGATTTATTGGTTGGAACACTTGATTTTCCGATTTCGAAAAGTTATTTTATCTGGAATTCATTCCTACCAACTGCAAAAAAAATCGTTCGAAAATTCAAAAAATAGGGAAGAATTAAAAAAATAATTCGCTCGAAAATGGGCGAATTATTTTTTGTTAAAAAATTAATAAATCGAAAATTGACCTTATTTTCGAAAGGTGGTAAAATATATCTATGAAGATTTTAGGAATTGAAAGCACTTGCGATGAAACTGCGGCGGCTGTGGTTGAGTTTGACGCGAGCAAAATTTCGCGCGAGAGTTCGCCAAAGTTGAAATTGCTTTCAAGCGTGGTTCATTCGCAGATTGATATTCATGCGCAATTTGGCGGTGTGATTCCTGAGGTGGCTGCGCGTTCACATATCGAATATGCCAATCCTGTCATTCGAAAGGCACTTTCGCAGGCTGGCATTTCTTTTGAAGATTTAGACGGAATTGCGGTTTCTTATGCACCGGGTTTGATTGGTTCGCTTTTGGTAGGAACACTTACTGCGCGAACTTATGCTCGAATTTTCAACAAACCTTTTTATCCAATTCACCACGTTGAGGCTCATGTTTATGCGAATTTTTTAAATCAAAATCCGCCAAAATTTCCGTTTTTAGCTTTGGTCGTTTCGGGCGGACATTCGCAAATTGTTCTTTTTAAATCGCATGGAAATTATGAAATTCTAGGTGAAACACAAGATGACGCGGTTGGCGAGGCGTTTGATAAAGTTGCGAAAATTATTGGGCTACCATATCCTGGCGGGCCAGCAATTTCGAAAGCCGCACTGAATGGCGATTCTTCGAAATATAAACTGCCAAAAGCGCGACTAAAAGGGAAGTATGATTTCAGCTTTTCGGGTTTAAAAACGGCTGTTTTGCGTGCGGTCCAAAAAGAAGTTGGTGTTGATTATAATTTTCCGTCTTTTGAATTAGCTGCAAAATTAACTGAAAAACAGCGAAATGATTTTGCGGCGAGTTTTCAAAAAACGGCGGTCGAAACTCTGGTTGATAAACTTGAAAAAGCTGTTGAAGATTTTGCTCCGACAACTGTAGTAATTGCTGGTGGTGTGGCGGCAAATTCGGCTTTGCGTGAGGAGTTATTGCGCCGAGTTTCGAAAAAAGTTCCAGAGGAGATTATCTTCACTCCGCCAGAACTTTGCACCGACAATGCTGCAATGGTGGCAACTTTAGGTGCTTTTCAGGCTGTGCTGAGCGAATCGCAAAATCCGCTTGAACTTGAAGTTAAGCCGTCACTTTCAATGAGTGATTCAAAATGGTAAAAAGAAAACCCGCGATATTGCGGGTTTTTTGGAGGGTTAAAATTCTTCAATTTTGAACTGATCCAATGAATTAATAAATAGATCCGTTGGTTTGATGATGAAATCATTTTGCCCCTCGATCAGCTCTTTACCAATCAAAGTTGGGTCAAATTTTTCAATATAAAAAAAACCATTTTGAATAAATTCATTTATGGTATCCATACCAATTTTAACCCAATGGTCATGAGGTACCCAATCGATTTCGCTCAGATATATATTAGTTCCATTAATTCTATGAGTTTCAGCAATTCCGTTAATTCTGTCAACTCTATTAATAAACCGATTACCTAACTCTGTTTCATCAATCCCTTTGAAGAAAAGTTTCAGTGGAAGTTCCATGACTTCACTCACCGCGAGACAGGTTTTCTTAACTAGTCCAACCATTGTTGAAGAAGTTTGAGCTGAATTATAGCGATTTGGGTCAACGCTATTTAAAAAAACAAAACCGAGCATAAAACTTTCGAAATATTTTTGGTAGTCTTCCATCTTTAATTCACTGGGGTAAATCGTAAGAAAAGTATTTTTTTTAAAATAAAAATGGCGTTTTTCAGACACTTCTTTTCGCCAATCTTTACCATAAACACTTCTCAAAAGTGCTGGGATATCTTCATATCCAAATCGAAAAACAAATTTATCAGTTATAAGCATAACTTCCTCCTAAGGTACTATTTTTTCGCCAAAACGGCGAATCTTTTAAATTATAGCATTTTTAATTGATTTTGTCAAGTTTTGAGTAAAAAAACAAAAAACCGCCCAAGATAGAGCGATTTTTATTTTATTGAATTAAGCAAGTTTTACACCAGCTTTTTTCGCAGCAGCAGCAAGAGCGGCTTTACGGCGAGCGGCTGTGTTTTTCTTGATAAGACCTTTTTTAACGGCTTTATCAAGCTCGCTTTGTGCTTTTGAAAGACTTTTTGCGCTTGGTTCAGCAACAAAAGCTTTTACAGCACCTTTGATATCTTTTTTAATTCCAACGTTGCGTTCGCGTCGTTTTGCGGTTTGTCGCATTCGCTTTACAGCAGATTTAATAATTGGCATTTAATTCCTTCTTTTAGGTTGTTATTTACAATTCAACATCGATTATACATTATTTTGAAAGAAAAAGCAAGTATTTCGAATAATCTATTGACATTTCATTGTGATTATGCTAATATAGAGCTATAAAATGTCAAAATAAACATATAGGATTCAATAAATGTCAAAAAATAATGCTCAAGAGCAAATTATCGCAAAGTTGAAGGAATCGGAAAGTATTTTGATTGCGGTGAATGATAATCCAAGCGTTGATGAGCTTTCGTCGGCCTTGGCTTTGACGCTTGCAATAAATAATTCTGGCAAGCACGCAACAGCGGTTTCAAGTGGCAAAATGCCCGACGCACTAACTTTTTTGCGTCCAGAAAAAACTTTCGAAAATTCGGTTGATTCTTTGCGCGATTTTATCATTGCTCTAAATAAAGAAAAAGCAGATCACCTTCGTTACAAACTCGTTGGTGATCATGTTAAAATTTTCATCACACCGTATCGTTCAGTAATTTCAGAAAAAGATCTCGAATTCGAACAGGGTGATTTTAACATTGATTTTGTTTTAGCGCTAAATGTTGAGAGTCAAGATCGACTCGATGGTGCTTTGGCGGCGCACGGGCGAATTTTCCATGATGCCTCAGTTGGAATTTTAACTGTTGGCGAAAATCAAACAAATCTTAATGGAATACACTGGCATGCCGAAAACGCCAGTTCTTTAAGTGAGCTTGCTGTCCAAATTATTGAATCCCTTGGCAAGAAAAATCTTATTCAATCAGTCGCAACAGCTCTTTTAACTGGAATTGTGGCCGAAACCGATCGTTTCTCAAATTCGAAAGCTACGGCAGAAGTTATGAGCCTTGCCGCAAAACTTATTTCATCTGGTGCAGATCAACAACTTGTAGTTTCAAAAATCCGTGAAGCTGAAGAGAAAGCTGGCGAATTTGCAGTTCAGAAAAATGCAAAAATGGAAGAAGCTTTGGAAGAAATTTCGAACGAAAAAGAAGAAATTCCAGCTTCAAAAACCGAGCAGAAACGTGACGGAGCATTTGTGATTGCGCATGAAGAAGCCAAGCTTTCCGAAAACACACAAACCGAAAATAGCAAAAATCCGCAAGCCGAAGATGAGCTTGAGAATTCTTTAAATACACTAAATAATATTAACGCGCCACAAAATGCTTTCGAAGATCTTAAAGAAGAAACTGAGCAAAATCAAGAAAACCAGCTTGATGAAGTTTTTGAGAATTCAACTAATGTGATTTCTGAAACTCCAGTTCCTGAACAAACTTTCGAACCAGCACAACAAGTTGAAATTTCAGTTCCAACTTTTGAAGAACAACCTCAGCAAGCAGAAATTCCAGCTGAGCCAGTTTTCGAACAGCCAGTTCAAAATTCAAGTATTGAAGGTTTAGTTGAAGCACCGATTCAAAATTATGCGCCAGAAATTCCTGTGCCAAGTGTTCCTTTCGAAAATCAAAATGCGTTTATTTCTGAAACTCCAGTTCCTGAACAAACTTTCGAACCAGCACAACAAGTTGAAATTTCAGTTCCAACTTTTGAAGAACAACCTCAGCAAGCAGAAATTCCAGCTGAGCCAGTTTTCGAACAGCCAGTTCAGCCAGAAGTTCAGCTAGAAACTCAGCCACAACAAATTGCCGGTGGTTTAATGGGTACGCAACCTTTTTCACCGAGCCAAGCTCCTCGAGAAATGGTTACAGTTTCGAATCTTGAAAACAACGACTATATTTTGAGCCATAATAAAACTCAAAATGCGGTTTATGAAGAATCGCAAAATAATGATAATTTTATTCCTGAAACTAATGCATATGCACAAGCTGCAACAATTCAGCCACTTTCGAATTATGAGTCTAGCATGCCAATTTCGAATGAGCAATATGCGCAAAGCATTCCTCAAGCAAGTTTCGAAAACTCAGCGCAGAATTATTCAACCGAAATTCCTGCACAGAATTTGAATGATTTTGCAATGCCGATGCCACCAGCAGTGCCGGATTTTAACTCAATGCCGATACCACCAGAAGTTCCAACTTTCGACTTTGTTCCAAATCCATCTGAACAGCCAGCGCCTGGTGCCGAAAATAGCGGCAATAAAATAATGACAGATCAAATTTATCCAAATGATCCGTCGCAATTTAGAATTCCAGGAATGTAAAAATGGCATTTTTCGAAAACGAAAGTGGGCGAATCTTAATTGATAAGCCCGCTGGAATTACCAGTTTTGGTGTGGTTGCGCGTATTCGCCGTGTGCTAAAAAATGAGTTTGGCAAGAAAATAAAAGTTGGCCACACTGGAACGCTCGATCCTTTTGCGACTGGGCTTTTAGTTTTGCTATATGGTAAAGAAACTAAAAATGCGATGAGCCTTACTAAACTTGATAAAGTCTATGAGGCTGAATTTACACTTGGCCAAACTTCCAGCACGGGTGATCCCGAAGGTGAGATTTCGAAATGTGAAAATTTTGAAATTCCAACTTTCGAGCAGATTGAAAAAGAAATTAAAACCAATTTTTTGGGTAAAATAGAACAAACACCACCAGCTTTTAGCGCAATCAAAATTGACGGTAAGCGTGCTTATGATTTGGCGCGAAAGGGCGAGGATTTTGAAATTCCCAAACGCACGGTTGAAATTTTCGACTTCGAAATTTTAAGCTATAATTTTCCAAAGCTAAAAGTCTGCACGCATGTTTCGAGTGGAACTTACATTCGTTCACTGGCCGAAGATTTGGGTGAAAATCTTGGCTGTGGTGCGTTCTGTTCGCAACTCCGGCGCACGAAAATTGCTGATTTTGATATTTCGAAAGCTAAAAAGCTTGAAGATTTTGGAATTTTAGATTAGTTTTTTGCTTATTCTACCAAAAAATGATATAATTTAAGTAATGAAAAACGCAAAAATTCTTTGGATTGATTTAGAGATGACTGGTCTTGATCCTCGAAAAGACCGGATTTTAGAAGTTGCTGCAATCGTAACAGATTGGGATTTTAATGAAATTGCCACTTTTGAAAGTGCAGTTAAAGTTGATGAAAAAATACTTGAAAGCCGAATGGTTGGCGAGTTTTGGGATACTTTTGGCGAAACGCGCGATGCTTTAAAATTACAAAATTCTCGTGCTACGAAAAATTCACAAGAAGTTGAAGCGGACTTAATTAAATTTGTAGAAGAAAACTTTGCGGAAGAACTTTCGAAAGGCGAAAAGATTCTTTTGGGTGGAAATTCAATTCACCAAGATCGCCGTTTTATTCGTGCGGAATGGAAAAAGCTTGAAAAAATGTTGCACTATCGAATGTTGGATGTTTCAGCTTGGAAAATTGTAATGAGTGCCAAGTTTAAACGGATTTTTTCCAAGCCCGAAAATCACCGCGCGTTGGATGATATTCGTGGCTCAATTGAAGAGTTGAAATTTTATTTAAAAAAGGTGAAAAAATAATGAATCAAGATGAAATTAGAGATTTTTTGTTAACTTTTGATGCGGCAGAAGTTCGAAAAGATGAAGAAAACAAACTTGAAATTTTTGAAGTTAATTTTGATAAATTAGCAGAAATTTGGCAAGAAAAAATGGCTGAAGAACTTGGTGATTTTGAGCGTGAAACTGGCGAAAAGATTCTTTCGAAAATTTCAGAAAGCGAAGATTCGAAAGCAATTTTTGCAATTATTCACGATGGTTCAAATCCGCTAAAAGTCGAGATGAAAACTGGAGCACAACTTGCGAGAGTTTTGCGTGAAAAGGAAAGTGTCGTTCCTTCGAAATTGATGAGTGAGCGCGAGTGGAATTTGATTATTGGACAAGGTCAAGTTCCGGTGGAAGATTTGAAAGATTTATTGCGACTAAGTTATCGCTTGGTTTGCGAGTAAAATATATTCTGTGGCTTCTCTTTTAGATAGGAAGCCTTACTAATATGACTTGATATTCAGTAGTCTAAAAGGAATATGAGTTCGCATACCTTATAATAATGATAAAAAGCTAAGACGAAACCAGTCTTAGCTTTTAAATTATCTTATTTATTTATTATCATTTTTCTTCTTTTCGTATTCATATAGATTGTCATTGCATTTTCCTGATAATGAGCAATTCTTTAACTTCATCTTCTTTCTATAGTGAATAGCAAAAGCATAAGCTAAGTCTACTTCAAAAATTAGCAAAGATTTGGTAAAATATAAACTGAGCAATTAGCAATGAAGTTATTGTAGCTAAAGAAAGAACTACTTCTACTACATAAATCAATAGAAATTCTATTTCAAAAGATTGGCTAAGATATACTAACAAGTAATAATGAAAGGTTAAAATGCCCCGAAATATTGAAATAAAGGCTAAAATCGAAGATTATCAACAAACGAAAAAGATATTTGCAAAAATAACTCAAAATAAACCCGTAAAATTAAATCAGCGTGATATTTTTTATAATCTTAAATCTTATAGGCTAAAAATGCGAACGATAAATAACGATAGTCATGAATTGATATTTTATAGTCGTCCTAATTCTGCTGATATGAAACTTTCAAAATATAAACGTTTTAATATAAAATACCCTAAGCTTGTTGATAAAATTCTTTCAGCATCTCTTGGTAGGACTGGCGAAGTTAAAAAGGTTCGGCAGTTATTTCTGAAAGATAATATTAGATTTCACTTAGATAGGGTTGAAAACTTAGGCAATTTTATCGAGTTGGAATATATAATTCCTGAAAAAGAATCGATACAAACCGCAAAGAAAAATGTTAAACTTATAACAGATCAGTTAAATATAAAGAAAAAAGATTACATTGATGTTGCATATATGGATTTAATAAATCGGAAAAATAAAAAGCACCACTCAGAATGGTGCTAAATAGAAAATAACCTAAACAACGAAAAAAGCGAGCCAAACGAATTGGCTCGCTAATATTAACCCATTTAGCTAAATTGCTGGGTGTCAGGTCAGCCAAAAAGCGGGGTTTTTTGCGAAAAAAACTTTTTTGTGATATAATCATAAGTAGTATGAAACCGAACCAAGATTGGAATCAGGGCGGTCAAAATCCTAATTTTGGCGCGCAACCGAATAATTATCCTCAAAATCCGTATCCTCCACAGCAGAATTACGGTGGTTTTTCGAACGATTTTGCTCAAAATGGGCAATTTCCTGCTGGGCAAAATCCGCAATATCCAAATCAGGTGCAACCAAATAATTTTCCGCAATATCCGAATGGCGCACAGCCACAGTTTTCGAATCAGCCGAATTATTCGCAAAATTTCGCTGGGCA
Source organism: uncultured bacterium (assembly GCA_963526415.1). Classification (GTDB taxonomy): domain Bacteria; phylum Patescibacteriota; class Saccharimonadia; order Saccharimonadales; family Saccharimonadaceae; genus Nanogingivalis. The sequence goes on from CAURNE010000001.1 coordinate 145,412, forward strand.
AAATCCGCAAATGGCACCAAATTTAATGCCGGATCAAAATTATTCACCAGATACTCTAACCGAAAACCCTTATACGGTTGAATATTTGAATAAAATTGCACCAAAAAAAGCTGCTCCGTTTTGGACAAAAGGTAAAATTTTGGGTGCTTCAGCTTTAGCTATTGCATTGTTTTTCTCGATTTTTATCATTATGACAGGGGATCGCGGAGATGATTCTGCTCAGGCGGTAATTCGAGCATATTATAATATTTCGCAACTAAAGGATACTACGAAGGCTTATCAAAATAAAATCAAAAGTTCCGATCTTGCGGCGGTGAATGCGGGAATTAACGTCTCGCTCGGATCAAACGAACAAGATTTGCGAGAATTTATGAAAACCAAGAAAATTGAAGTTCCGCGCGGAGATTCGAAAAAGAATTCGCAAGCGATCAAACAGACTGACGCAATTTTTGCGGAACTTAACAAGAATCTTGATGATGCTTTTTTGAATGCCACAATTGATGAAGTTTATTCTCGTGAAATGGCATATCAGATGGTGCGCGTAAAAGAATTGATTATTCGTCGTAAAAAATCTGCCGCATCTTCGCAAAAAGCGATGTATGAAAAAATCGAGAAAAATCTCGATGAAGTTTCGAAACAATTAGAGAATTACAAAAAAGCAAAATAATTTTTAAAACGCAGCCTAATTCAATTGATGAAGGCTGTGTTTTGTGTTAAAATATAATTATGAACGATGCCAGAGATGAAATAAAATCAAGAATCAGTATCGAAGATTTAGCTGGCGAATATCTTGAACTCAAAAGAACAGGGCGTAATTTTAAAGCGCTTAGTCCTTGGACCAATGAGCAAACACCAAGTTTTATAATTAGCCCAGATAAGCAAATTTGGCACGACTTTTCATCTGGAAAAGGCGGTGATATTTTTGGTTTTATTATGGAAGTCGAAGGAATGGAATTCCGCGAGGCGTTGGAGTTTTTGGCGCGAAAAGCTGGTGTTGAACTTCAGAGCTATAACATTGAGCGTTCAAGAGAAATTTCCGAAAAGAAAGATCGACTTCGAAAAATTCTTCAAATTAGTGCCAATTTTTATCAGCATATGTTGATTCGCGACCAAGAAGCGTTGAACTATATCTTTAAAACACGAAAAATCACAAAAGAAATCGTGAAAGAATTTAAAGTTGGGTTTGCGCCAGAAGGCCAAAAGACGCTTACAACTTATTTGCTGAAAAAAGGGTTTTCGATGAATGATATTCGTGATGCGGGCTTGCTCAACAGATTTGATGGTGATATTTTTCGAAATCGCATGGTGATTGCACTCCAAGACTCGACTGGCGCACCGGTTGGTTTTACGGGTAGGATTATTAAGGACGAGTTAAATGCTCCGAAATATTTAAACACTCCACAGACTTTACTTTATGATAAATCTTCGAATATTTTTGGATTTTATCAGGCAAAAAATGAAATTCGAAAAACTGGTTTTGCGGTGGTGGTTGAGGGAAATATGGATGTGATTTCGAGTCATCAAGCTGGTGTTAAAAATGTTGTTGCAACAGCAGGAACAGCGATGACGGTTAATCATTTGAAGGCTTTGAGTCGATTTTCGAATGATATTCGCCTTTGTTTTGATGGCGATCAGGCTGGAATTAATGCTACAGAACGTGCAATTTCTCTTGGACAACAGGCTGGCGTGGAACTTTCAATTATCACGCTTGATCAATCCGCAGGTGAGGCAAAAGACCCGGATGAATTGATCCAGAAGAGTTTAGATTTATGGAAAAGTTCAATTTCGAAACCGCAACCGGCAATGGAATGGATTTTCGACCAATACGAAAAGCGACTCGATATTTCTTCGGCGGTCGGGAAAAAAGAGTTTTCAACAATTGCATTGAAACTTGTGAAAAACTTGAATGACCCTGTGGAAAAAGAGTTTTATATTGATCAGATTTCGAAAAGAATTGCCGTTTCGAAAGAGACTTTATTAAATAAATTTGATGAAAAACCACAAAAAAATAAGTCGAAAAAGCGAATGAAAATCCAAAAAACAGATGAAAAATTCGTTGATGAGTATATCTATGAAGATGATTTGCTAGCACTTGGAATTAGGGAGCCGAAATTAGCAAAAATTCTTAACGATTTACCAGAAGGTTCGCTTCATAGCGATTTGCGAAATCAAATTCTAAAAATATTGAAAGCGAACGATCTGGAAATATTGAAAAAATTCGAAGATTATGTTAAAATACTTTTATTGAAAGCTGATGAACGACTCGGGAATATAAAAGGCAGTGCCACCGATGAAATGAAGCGTTTGATTCAGAAAGTTAAAATCCAGAATCTACAAAAAAAGAAAGAAGATCTTCAAGAAAAGCTCGAAAGCGCGGAAATTCAGGGAGATGAAGATTCAAGAATGAAGATTTTGATGGAAATTATAGAACTAAATAAGGAGTTAAATAGTGGCAAAAGGTAGAAACAAGAAAGAACTTCCCGAGGAAATTTTAAATGAAGATGGAGTTGTGGATGCAACTCTGTCGCTTGATGATTTCGAACCAGATTTTGATGATCTTGCGACCGAAGATGAAGAGGATGTCGATGAAGAAGATCTGTTAAATGGGGACTATACCGATGATATTACAGATGACAGTGTTAGAATGTATTTGCGCGAAATTGGTAAAATCCCGCTACTTTCGATAGATGAAGAAAACGAACTTGCAAAAAAAGCAATGGAAGGAAATCAACGCGCGAAGGATAAGATGGCTGAAGCAAATATGCGTTTGGTTGTTTCAATCGCAAAAAGATATTCTGGCCGCGGTTTGGAATTGCTTGATTTGATTCAAGAGGGAAATACCGGACTTTTGCGTGCGGTTGATAAATTTGATCCAAGCAAAGGTTTTAAGTTTTCAACTTATGCGACTTGGTGGATTCGGCAGGCAATTACGCGTGCGATTGCAGATCAGGCTCGAACAATTCGAATTCCTGTTCACATGGTTGAAACAATCAATAAATTAATGCGAACTCAGCGCCGATTAACACAAGAATTAAACCGTGAACCAACTAATAAAGAACTTGCAAAAGAGATGGATATGGATGTTGAAAAGATTGAGTATATCCAAAAAATTAAGCAAGATATTACTTCTTTGGATGCTGGTGTTGGACGCGATGGTGAAGAGGGTGAAGAATCGACTCTTGGTGATTTTATTGAAGATGAAGATACCGCTAGTCCAGAGGAATCTGCGACAGTTCAATTATTAAAAGAGCAGGTTCGCGAAATTCTTTCAACGCTTTCGGATCGTGAACGAAAAATTCTCGAAATGCGTTTTGGGCTTAATGGGACAAAAAGCCACACGCTTGAAGAGGTTGGTCTTGAATTTGCGGTAACTCGTGAGCGAATCCGCCAGATCGAAGCTAAAGCTTTAATGAAATTAAAAAAGCACAAAGATTCGAAAAAACTTCATGAATATTTGGATTAAAGGGTGGGGAAAGGTTTAAAATGAAAGAAAAACTTATACGAATTGCGCCAATTTTGCTAATAATCGCGATTGCAATCCTTTCGATTATTACTGTTGTGACAATTGTTAATGCTTTTATAAATGGCGGAAATAGCACACCAAGCCAAGTTCAGCAAACTAATTCTGAAGCTTCAAAAGAGGATAACTCGGCTTCTAGTAAAGAATTATTAAGTATCGAACAAGATCGAAGTGTTAAAATGGCGGTTCGTGGCTCAATTGTTGCGCAGGAAAACTTTCGATCTTATACGGTTGAGGTTTCGCCAAAATTTCGAAAACTAACAACTTACAAAGGCTATATTGGCGAAGTAATTAAAGAAGTTAAATTTGAAAACAATGCCGAATCCTATACTCAATTTGTGAATGCGTTGAACAAAGCTAATATGATGAAAGGAACTGCTTTTAGTGGCGAAGCTGATGATCTTGCAGGGGTTTGTGCTACTGGACATCTTTATGACTTCTCAATACTAAAAGGTGATAATGTTGAAAAACACCTTTGGACATCAACTTGCTCAGGTTCGAAGGGGTCGTTGTTAGCCAATACTAAACAGCTTCAAAATTTGTTCATCACGCAAGTTCCAGGAAATGAACAAATTGTTCGAGATCTTGGAATTAATGAAATTAAACGATAAAGTTTTGATTTTTGACTGCTTTGGGGTGCTGGTTTTACGCCAGCCTTCTTCGGAGCATATTTTTGAATATGAATGGAGAAAAGACTCAAATCTAATAAATTTCATTCGAGAAAAAAAGACCCAAGGTTCAAAAATCGGTGTTTTATCAAATGTCGCACAATATCAATTTGACCAATTTTTTTCGAAAAAAGAGCAAGAGGAACTTTTTGATTTTTTGGTATTTTCGGGCGAGGTTGGTTTTTTTAAACCTTCGCAAGAAATTTTTGAGATCGCTATACATCGGGCAAATGTACCGCCGGAAGATATTTATTTTTTTGACGATTCTTACACGAATATTGAAGCAGCAAAAAAGATTGGTTTGAATGGAATGTTATATCAAAATTGGAGTGAATTTTTACAAATAATAAAGGAGGGAAAATGCCGGAATTACCAGAGGTAGAGACAGTTGTTCGTGGTTTGAATAGGTTGATTTTGAAGAAAAAAATTGTACAAGTGAAGCACGATTGGCCTAAAAGCTTTCCGAATTTAGAGAAAGATGTAAATGATTTTATGATTGGTGCTGAAATTTTGAAAGTTCAGCGGCGCGGAAAAGCAATTATTATTAAACTGAATAATGGTTGGGTGCTAGTTACTCACCTTCGAATGACGGGTCAAATGGTTTATCGTGGTGAAGAAAACTGGGGTGCGGGGCATCCAAATGATGATTTTTTGAATGATCTGCCGAACAAATCGACAAGAGTTGAGATTGATTTCGAAGATCAAACCAAGTTATTTTTTAATGACCAGCGGAAGTTTGGCTATATGAAATTATTGCCTGAGCCAGAAATTGAAGAATTGCCATTTTTCGTGAAGCTTGGGCCAGAACCTTTGGAAGACAATTTCACGGTTGAAATTTTTAAAGAGCGTCTTTTAAAAAAGAAGAATAGTTTGGTTAAGCCGACAATTTTGGATCAAAGCGTGATTGCTGGTGTTGGTAATATTTATGCCGACGAGGCTTTATGGCGAGTGAAAATTCACCCAGAAACTCGAATTAAAGATTTTTCGAACATTGATTTTAAGAATTTACACGAATCCATTCGTTTTGTAATGAATAAATCGATCGAAAAAGGCGGTTCGACGGATCGAAATTATGTGAACGCTGATGGTTCGCGCGGAAATTATTTGGAATATGCTGCCGTTTATCATAAAAACGGTCAGCCTTGCAAGCGATGTGGAACTGAAATTTCGAAGATTCGCGTCGGTGGACGAGGAACTCATTTTTGTGAAAATTGCCAGAAAATTAAAATCGGAGAAGAAAAATAATGCTTGGCGGAAAGACGACAATTCTTTATGGCGAAAATTCATATGAGCGAACAACACATTTAGCAAAAATGAAAATTGATGCTGAAAAATCAAGTTTCGAAATTGAGAAAAAAGAGATTGACGGACTTTCAAAAAGTGATTTTGTGAACTTAATTTGTGGAGTTAGCCTTTTAGCGGAAAAGCGATTTGTTTATATTCGAAATTTGAGTGAAAATTCTGAAATTTGGCAGAGTTTAGGAGAGATTCTTCCAAGGATTTCTAGCGATGCTCACCTCTGTTTGATTGAGGATAAAATCGATAAGCGCTCGGTTGTATATAAATCAGTTTCAAAAATTGTTGAATTGAATGAATTTAAAAATTTGACAGCGAAAGATTCGAAAGAGCTGGCTGAATTTGCGCGACTTTTCGCACAAAAACAAAATTTAGCACTAGACAATAAGACGGCAAGTTTTTTGGTTTCTTGGGTTGGCGTGAATGAATGGGCTATTCGTGATGCGGTTGAAAAAATAGCGTTAATTGGCGTGGCGAGCGAAGAAAATATTAGAGAATTTATCCCGCAAAATATTGAAAGTAATGCTTTTGAGATTTTTGAAATGGTACTTTCAGGAAATGTTCTTGGGCTTCAAAAAGAGCTTTCAAAATTAAGAATAACTGATGGCGAAGATGGGTCATATCGATTTTTAGCAACTTTTTCAACGCAAGTTTTTAATTTTTCAGCCTTAAAAATTGGTAAACAACTTGGTAAAACCACTGCTGAAATTTCGAAAGATCTTGGCGTGAATACTTGGGCTTTAGGAAAAATGGATAAATTTGTCCAGAATTTAACCGAAAATCAGTTGACTAAAATTGTTTCGAAAGTTTCGAAAATTGATGAAATCATTAAAACTGAAAGTGTTGATGCTTGGAATCTAATTGAATCAACTTTAATCGAAATTGCGACGAATTTAAAATAATTTTAAATAATGGAGTGGAAATTCCAAATTTGTTAAAATGGGTAAAATTCAGACTATTTATAAAAAGTTACTTTTATGATATAATGTAAAAAGATTATGGCTAAAAAACAAGTGAAATCAACAAAAGGTAAATCGAAAAAAGCTTCGGCACCAAAGCATAGTGTTTTGCCAGCTGGTTTTTGGGCGCAAGTTGGTGCAGTTTTATTGGTGGCGTTTTCACTTTTCTTGATTTTGAGCTGGTTCGGTGCAGGCGGTTCAGCTTTGGTTGCGATTCATAAAGGTTTGATTGGTTTTATGGGTTGGGCAACTTTCTTCTTACCGGCAGTTTTAATTTTTATTTCTGTTGAAATATTCCGAGATGAGCAAAATCGCTTTCCGAGCTTAAATACATTCGGTTTTGTTCTGATTTTATTTTGGCTGAGTGGTTTTTTTGGATTGTTTAGAGTTTCAGCCGGTTTGAGTTATGGTGGATGGAGTGGAGAGATTTCGAATAAAATAATGCTCGCAATGGTTAATTCAATGGTTGCAGCGATAATTTATCTTTTGTTGATTTCAATCACTTTGCTTTCTATTTTGCGAGTTTCACCAATCGTTGTAATTAAAAAAATTGGTGAAATGCTTCGAACTAATGATTTTGCAACAGAATCTAAAAATGCCAAGGTTTTCGAAAAGGCGAAAGAGTCGATGTTGCTTAAAAAAGTTAATGATTTAACTGAAAGTGAAAAGCCAGAAATTAAATTAAATGCTGGTGTTGATATTTTAGACGAAAAAGCGAGGGTGAAGGAAAAATCGAAAGAGAAGAAGGGCTTGGCTTTGATTTCGAAAAAAGAAGATCGAGAAGATAAAAAAGAAGATTTAAAGAAATCAGAAATTACAATTTCAAACTCTAATTTTGATAACTCGAAATGGCAAGCACCGGATTTTAGCTTACTGGAACATTCGCAAGCTCCCGCAGATGCTGGTGATGTTGAACAGAATGCTCGTACGATTAAAGATACACTGAGTGAATTTAATATTGAAGTTGAAATGGAATCGGCAAATATTGGTCCTCGTGTTACGCAATATACTTTAGTTCCACAAAGTGGTGTAAAGTTGAGTAGAATTGAGAATTTAAGCGATAATATTGCGCTAAATTTAGCTGCTGAGTCAATTCGTGTGGAAGCACCAATTCCAGGGAAGCGTGCAGTTGGTGTTGAGATTCCAAATATTAAATCTGCCGATGTGCGACTTTTTAGTGTTCTTGATTCGAAAGAATGGAAAAATAACCACGATCCTTTAACCTTTGCAATTGGGAAGGATATTTCTGGCCATCCTGTTGTTGGTAATCTTGCAAAAATGCCACATCTTTTAGTTGCTGGTCAGACTGGTTCGGGAAAATCTGTGATGATGAATACACTTTTAACGAGCTTACTCTATCGTCATTCACCAAGCGAACTAAAGTTAATTATGGTTGATCCGAAAGTCGTTGAAATGACGGCTTACGAAGATATTCCGCATCTTTTGACTCCAATTATTAATGAACCAGAAAAAGCACTTTCAGCACTTCGTTGGGCTGTTAATGAAATGGAGCGAAGGTATCGTGTCGTTTCAAGTGAAAAAGTTAAAGAAATTAAGAGTTATAATAAGCATGCGATTGCAAAAAATGAAAAGATTAAAAAAGAAGCTGTTGAAGGGGAAGAGCCTAAGCTTTTGGAAGTGATGCCATATATTGTGATTGTTATTGATGAGCTCGCTGACTTGATGATGGCAGCATCAAAGGATGTTGAAGCTATGATTGTTCGAATTGCACAAAAGGCACGCGCTGTTGGTATTCATCTTGTTCTTGCAACCCAAAAGCCTGTTGTAAGTGTTGTAACTGGTTTAATTAAAGGTAATGTCCCTAGCCGAATTGCGTTTAAAGTTGCATCAAATGGAGATTCTCGTACAATTCTTGATCGTGGTGGTGCTGAGAAGCTTCTTGGAAATGGTGATATGTTGTTCTATATGAACGGTGCGCCAAATTTAAAGCGTGTTCAAGGTGCTTGGGTTACGGATGAAGAAGTCTTGAGAGTTACAAACTTCATTCGTTCGCAAGGGCCGCCTCAATATAATGATGAGGTTATTTCGCAACCAACTCAAACTCCAAGCTCAATGGGTGGAGTTGTAATGAATGGTGGTAGTTCTTCGACAGATGAAACTTTTGAAACAGCTGTTAAGCTTGTTATTGAGGCGCGAAAAGCTTCAACGAGCTATTTGCAACGAAGATTAGGAATTGGCTATAGTCGTGCTGCAAAATTGATAGACGAAATGGAAGATAGAGGAATTGTCGGCCCTACAAATGGTTCAAAACCGCGAGAAGTTTTAATCTCGAGCTATGATGAAATCGGTGAATAACATTTTCGCCGATTTTTTTATTTTTTGAAGGGTTTAAGGCTTGTTTTTTTGTTTCGAAAATGATATAATTTAAAAGAATATTAGCTCAGCTTATTTGAAAGAATAGGCTTTAACCAAAGGAGTAAAAATGAAGGATTACGAACTTACAGTTCTTATTCATCCAGACTTCGAAAGTGATCTTGAAAAAGCACTTGATAAAGTTCGAGGTTTGGTTGCTGCCAATGGCGGCGAAATCGTAAAAGAAGATAACTGGGGTAAGAAAAAACTTGCTTATGCTATCAAAGGTCAAGATTTTGCGATTTATGTTGCGATGGATGTTAAACTTCCAGCTGCTGCGCCACTAAAAATCAGCAACACTTTGAATATTACCGATGAAGTTTTGCGGTACTTGCTTGTTAAAGCAGAAGCACGACCAGTCGTAGAATCAGAAGAAAAATAATTTTTAAGATAGGATAGATAGATTATGGCTTTTAATAAAGTAATTTTAATGGGAAACTTAACTACAGACCCAGAACTTCGAACAACCCCAAACGGCCAAAATCTTGCAAGTTTTACTCTTGCAATTAACCGAACTTGGAATAGTGCTAACGGTGAACGTCAAGAAGAAACAAGTTTTATTAACTGTACTGCTTGGGGAAAAACTGGTGAAACTATTTCGAAATATGTTTCGAAAGGTCGCCAACTTTTGGTAAGCGGTCGTTTGCAGCAACGAACTTGGCAAGATAAAGATACTGGCAAAAATCGCAGTGCGATCGATGTTGTGGTTGAAGAATTTAGTTTTATTAGCGATGGCAACCGTGGAGGAAGTTCTTCTGCTCCAGCTGCTAAAACACAAGAGCCAACAGTTAGTGAAGATTTTTCAGATGAACCAATTGATCTATCGGATATCCCATTCTAATTTTAAGGAGTAAAAAATGGCTAAACGATTTAAACGAGAAATACCAGCGTATTTTGACTATCGAGATATTAAAACTTTACAAAAATTTGTAAACATTTATGGTCAAATTGAGCCAGCTACAAAAACTGGTTTGAGCGCTAAGCAACAACGACAATTGACAGTCGCTATCAAGCGTGCACGTCATTTGGCCTTGTTGGCATTCGTAACAAATGCTTAATTGATTTTCGAATCTTCCTTGCTCAAATGGTGGGGAAGATTTATTTTTTAATTTAAAGGAGGAAAATGTACCAACCAACAGATTTAAAAAAAGGTGTAGTTTTTCAGCTTGATGGTCAGCCATACCGCGTGGTTGAATATAACCAAAAAGTTGTCGGTCGTGGTGGAAGTATTGTAAGCTTAAAAATTAAAAACCTTATCACTGGCGCGCTTCTGCCAAAGACTTTTAAAGGACAAGATAAAGTTGAGCCAGCCGAAGTTTCGAATAAAAAAGTTCAGTATCTCTATAATGATGGTGAAGATTTTCATTTCATGGATCCAGAAACTTTTGAGCAATTTCAGCTTTCAAAAGATATTATCGATGATGCTGCTGGATATCTAAAAGAGGCAGAAGAACTAAACCTTCAATTTTTTGATGGTAAAGTTATTAATGTTGAGCTTCCAAAAAATGTTTGGCTAAAAGTTGTTTATACTGAAAATGTTGTAAAAGGCGATACAACTTCAAGCGTTTTGAAAGATGCAGAACTTGAAACCGGAATTATCGTTAAAGTCCCAGCATTTATTAAAGAAAATGATGTTATCTCGGTTGATACTTCAACAGGAGATTATCGAGAGCGACAAAAATAAGTAATTGCTCGCAAAATAGGTTGAATTTTCGAAAGATTCGACCTATTTTTATTGTATAAAAAAGTTGCACAATATTGAAAAAGTAGATTTTAAAGGTGTTTTGTGGTATAATAGCGTTATGAAAATAAGACTTGATCATCTATTGGCGCAAAAGAAAATGGTGAATAGCCGCTCTCAGGCAGAGAGCTATATTAAGCTCGGTAAGGTTTTGGTTGACGGGGTTGTTCAAAAAAAACCAGGTTTCTTTGTGGGTGCTGATTCTGACATTAAAATCCTTCAAGATATCCAATACGTTTCTCGTGCTGGAATGAAGCTTGAAAGTGTAGCGAAGTTAATAGGGCTTAATTTTAAAAGAAAAATTGTTTTAGATGTAGGATCAAGTACTGGCGGTTTTACTGATTACGCTCTTCAAAATGGAGCAGATAAAGTTATTGCTGTTGATGTTGGTACAGATCAAATGGACCCATTTCTAAGGTTGAACAAAAAAATTGAACTACATGAAAAAACAGATATTAGAAATTTTAAAACTGACCAAAAAATTGATATTGTTGTTATTGATGTGAGTTTTATATCAATAAAGGAAATACTTCCGAGCATTTGCAGACTTTCTAATATTAATACAAAAATTGTTGCAATGGTTAAACCGCAATTTGAAGCCGGGAAAAATGGAACAGTTAATGGTGTTGTAAAAAATAATTCATATAGACGAAAAATACTTCAAGATTTTGAAAAATGGTGTCGTATAAATAATTTGTTCATAGAGAATAAGCGAGATAGCGAAGTTAAAGGTTCGAAAGGCAATCAGGAGCGATTTTATATTTTGAAGAAAATATACGAATAAATGAAGCATTAAAAATACCGCACAATATAAAGGCGGTATTTTTTGATTAAACATTGAATCTGAACTCAACAACATCATCGGGCGACATTATATAAGTCTTACCCTCGGTTCGAACTTTTCCGTTATTTTTTGCGGCAAGTTCACTACCAGCTTCCACTAAATCATTAAAATTAACAATTTGTGCAGCAATAAAACCTTTTTCGAAATCTGTATGAATTACACCAGCGGCTTGCGGGGCAGTCCACCCTTTCTTAATAGTCCATGCATGAACTTCTTTTGGTCCAGCAGTCATATAGCTTTGTAATCCTAGTGTATCATAGGCTGCGTGAATCATTTGATTTAACCCAGTTTCTTGAACGCCGTAGCTTTCGAGTAAATCTTTTGCATCTTCCTCGCTCAATCCTTTTAGCTCTTCTTCAAGCTTTGCGCAAACAAAGATCGATTTTGCTGGAGCAGCTATTTTCGAAAGTTCTTCTTTTTTACTATCATCCATGAGGGTTTCTTCATCGACATTGAAAGCATAAATAACAGGCTTTGCGGTTAGTAAATGTAAATCTTTTATTGCTTCGTAGTCCAGATCTTCGATATTCGAAAGAACAATGCCAGATTGAAGTTGTTCAATTAATTTGTTCAAGTATTCAACCTGTTTTTTAAGAGCTGGTTTAGCTTTTGCCTCTTTTTGAAGTTTAGGTAAGCGATTTTCGATAGTTTGAATATCGGCTAAAATTAGCTCAGTATTAATAACTTCGATATCATTTTTTGGATTAACTTCGTTTGATACATGTACAATATCATTATTTATGAAAGCTCTTACAATATGAACGATTGCGTCGCACTGGCGGATGTTGGCTAGGAATTTATTTCCTAAACCTTCGCCTTTCGAAGCGCCAGCAACAAGCCCAGCAATATCAACAAAAGTTACAGTGGCTGGAATAATTTTTTGTGAACCATAAATCTCGGCCAATTTATTTAGACGAGCGTCAGGAACTGGAACGATTCCAGTATTTGGCTCAATTGTGGCGAAAGGGTAATTTGCCGCCAAAATATCGTTATTTGTTAAAGCGTTAAATAATGTTGACTTACCAACATTTGGTAGTCCAACAATCCCAATTGATAAACTCATAAAATCTCCTTTTAAAATCTTTATATATTTTATCACAAATTAACCTAAATTGAAAACTAAAAACTTCAAAATAAAGCATAAAAAGCTTGATTTTTATATCGCGTTTATGTTAAAATATAGCTATGATTAATATTAAAGGTGTGGGCGATTTCTTCTCGTTAGACATTGGAACGAATGCGATTCGTGCTGTCCAGCTTTCGAAAGCTGGGGAGAATTCTTGGAATTTGGTTGGCTTTGGTTATACGCAGGTTGACCCTCAATTAGTTTTGAGTGATTCCGATGAAAGTCGTCGTCGTTTGGGAGAAATTATCTCAACGATGATCGGGCAGAGCGATATTAAAACAAAAAATGTAGCGATTAGTCTTGCGTCTCAAAAGACATTCACGACAATTTTTGAAGTGCCAAAACAGGACACTAGGGAACTACAAAAAAATATCAAATATCAATTCGATCAATATATTCCTATGGCGGTTGATGATGCGCAGGTTGATTGGGCTTTACTTGGAGAGTCTTTGTCAAATCCCGATTCTTTAGAGATCCTGCTTGCAAGCACAGCAAAATCATATAGTGAAGAAAAAATGGAATTTATTGAAGGATTAGGTTTTAACGTTGTTGCGAGCGAACCAGATTCATTAGCTATGACTCGTTCATTGCTTACTCCAAATCAATCTGGTCAAGCTCAGCTAATTATTGATATGGGTGAGCTTTCGACAGATCTCTCGATTGTTTATCGAGGTGCCCCACGACTTGTTCGAACAATTCCAACTGGAATTTCAGGGCTTGTTAAGTCGGCTGCGCAGAATTTAAACATTAAAGAAGACCAAGCGCGTCAGTTTATTATGAAATTTGGTTTAGCTCAAGATAAACTTGAAGGTCAGGTTTTTCGTGCAATCGAAATTACGCTTGAAAATTTTGTTCAAGAAATTTCGAAATCAATTAAATTCTTGGGAGTAAAATACCAAACTGCGCAAGTTGATATGATTTCGCTTTCTGGATTTTTGGGAATTATTCCACAAATGCCTGAGTATATTTCTTCGAAAATTGGAATTCAATCATATTCTGTGAGCCCATTCCAAAATGTGAATGTCCCAGCTAAATATCAACAACAAGTTATGACTGTCGGTAATGAATTTGCCGTTGCTGTTGGTTTGGCAGAAAGGAGTAATAAATAATGGTTGAAATTAACCTTTTGCCGGACATTAAGCGCGAACTTCTTAAAGCGCAAAGAATTCGAAATGTGGTTATTTTTGGATCTATCGTTGTTGGTGGAGTAATGCTTGCCAGTGTAGTTTTATTATTTGTTGCCACACAAGCTCAACAGTTACTTATGGGTCTAAATACGAGTAATATTTCGAATAAATTTAGTGATATGCAAAAAATTCAAGATGGTGATACTGCCGCAACACTTCGAAACCAGCTTAACGCAATTCAAAAAATTCGAAATGCATCACCAGATACTTCACGTTTAATTGGAACAATTATGCCAGCGATTCAGACAACAGGTGGGAATGCGGTTTTGTTTTCTGCTGTAAATTACGACCCAGAAACTCGCGTTGTTTCGATTGAAGGTCAGACAAATAACGGATTTCCAGCGCTTGAAGCTTTCATTAAAACGATTCGATATTCGCAAATTATTTATGATGGAGAGAATTCTAAATGTAAAGCAAGTGAAGTTGAAAAAGATTCAACAATTTGTATGATTGCTGAGGAAGGTTCGGTTGTTCGAACTGAGAGTTCTTTGGGGACAAACGATAAAGGTCAGAGTGTTTTGCGATTTGGCGTTAATTTCAAGCTGAACGAAGATGCTTTAAAATTTGCTTCGAAAAACTTCGCTGTTAAAACTCTTGGCCGAAAGAATGTTACTGACTCGACAGTTCAAGTTCCTGCTGGAATTTTCACACAGAATTCGAAAAAAGAATCTGAAAAGGGGAATAAATAATGGGTGAAAATAAAGAAGTAGCTTTTTTGAAACGGAATGAGATCAATAAAGCCAACCAAATGATGTTTTTAGCAGTTGCTGGTGCCGCTCTAATTACAGGTGCATCGGTTGTTGGTATGATTTATCTGTTTAGGATCTTTACTTTTAACGCGAAAGTGATTGGTGAGCAAGATAAAAGTATTAAAACCATTGAACAAAATATCAAAAATATCGAAGATTTGAAGAGTAAATTGAGTGCACTAGAAACTGATTCACATCTTAATGAACGTCAATTAAAGTCAAATCTTGAAGATGGTGGATTGCGAGTTATTGCCGATGCTTTGCCAGATAGAGAAAACGCTGCAGCTCTTGCTGCGAGTCTTGAAAAGAAGATTTTTTCCGAAGGTGTAACTTTGGATGCTTTCAGTATTGATTCGGCTGACTCTGCAGCAGCTTCAAATAATAACAACAGTTCATCTTCAACGTCAAGTTCAAGTTCAACTTCAACAACATCAACGCAAACATCGTCACCAGCTGGAATTGAAGATAGGAATAAAATTCCAAACGATGTAAAAGATATTCAATTTTCGGCAACTATTTCTGCAGGTTTCCAAACGGAAGGCACAAGTGCAAGTAGTGTTTCAAAATCTCAGGATGATGCGCTTAATAACTTGATTAAAACTGTTCGAAAAATGGAGAAATCAATTCGTGCGATTAATATTACAAGCTTTAAATTTGAGCGTTCAACAAATAAGTTTAGCTTGAATTTCTCGGCAAAAGCATATTATTACCCTAAATATGTGATGATGCTTGAAAACAAGAAAGTTGTGGCAGATGAAAATGCTAAACCGTCAAAATCAAATTCAAGCACGAATGGAACTCAAAATTCAAGCAAGTCAGGAGGTTCAAAATAATGAAAAAAACTGATATTGCGATGATTGTTTTAATCGCTGGAATTAGCGTTTTGGTTTCATATTTAATTATTAACTCATTGGCTCAAGGCGGTTTTGCTGAGCAGTCTTATGACGTTAAAGTGACTAAACCA
Source organism: uncultured bacterium (assembly GCA_963526415.1). GTDB lineage: Bacteria > Patescibacteriota > Saccharimonadia > Saccharimonadales > Saccharimonadaceae > Nanogingivalis. Next base: position 160,839 of record CAURNE010000001.1, read on the forward strand.
ATTTCGAATGAATATGTAAAACCGAGCAGCGATATTTTTAATAAAGACGCTATTAACCCAACCGTTCAGATTAATATTGGACAATAATAATTTAAAGGAATAAAATGACATTACCAACTAATAATACCCAAGATAGGCTTGCGAAACTCCTTATTGAAGAAGGGCTTGTTCAAGAATCTAAAATTGAGTTGGCTATAAAAGAGGCTGGTTCAAATAATCAGTCTCTAATGTCGTATATGATTGAGCATAAAATTTTAGATAACGAAATTCTTGTTCACGCTACATCACATGTTTCAGGGATTCCGTATGTAAATCTAGAAAATACAACAATTCCGCAAGAAACTTTAGATTTAATTACTGTTGATATTGCTGAGCGAAATATGGCTGTGCCGATTGCTGAGGTGCAGGGTCGGGTTGCTGTTGCGATGCTTGATGCGACAAATATTCAGGCTGTCGATTATCTTTCAAGTTTAATTCAACGGCCACTAAAAGTTTTCATGGCGAGCCAAGACTCGATTAAGCATGTTTTGGAGCAATATAAAACCGATCTTTCTGGTGTTGATGCTTTGGCGGAAAATGTTGATGCGCAAACTCAGGCTGAGGCAGAATCAAAGCGACAAGTTCAAACAATTATTCAAGATTCACCAATTTCGAAAGCTCTAAATACAATTTTGGAATATGCTGTTCGTGCGAAAGCGTCTGATATTCACATTGAGCCGCTTGAAAAAGCTTTGAAAATTCGTTGTCGAATTGACGGTGTCCTTCGTGAAATCATGAATTTGCCAAAGAGTATTGAGCCAGCGTTAATTTCGCGCATTAAGATTCTTTCGAATTTGAAGATTGACGAACACCGTGTTCCGCAAGATGGTCAGTTTGCCGTGGCGGTGAGCGGTAAAGAAGTCGACCTTCGTATTGCTATTTCGCCAGTGGTTTGGGGTGAGCAGGTAGTGATTCGTCTTCTTGATAAAACAGGAAACTCTTTCAATCTTGAAGAAATGGGTTATGCAGGGCGTGCACTTCGAACAATTCGAAAGGGGATTGCAGCGCCAAATGGAATGGTTTTGACATCTGGTCCAACAGGTTCTGGTAAGTCGACTTCGCTTTATGCTTTAATTAAGGAGATTAAAGACGATTCGGTGAATATTATTACACTCGAGGATCCTGTCGAGTATAAGATGGACGGCGTAAATCAGATTCAGGTTAATGCTGAGGTTGGCTTAACTTTTGCGGCTGGATTGCGTTCGATTTTGCGTCTCGACCCAGATATCGTGATGGTTGGTGAGATCCGTGACGGCGAAACTGCAAACTTGGCAGTTCAGGCTGCCCTAACTGGACACTTGGTGTTTTCTACGCTTCACACTAACTCTGCTGCTGGAATTCTGCCACGTTTGATTGATATGGGGATTGAGCCTTTTTTGATTGCTTCAACAGTGAACACTATTATTGGACAGCGACTTGTTAGAAGGGTGGCAGCTAAGCGAAATACCTATCAATCTTCGCCACTCCAAACACAAAGTATTATTGAAACTGTTGGTCATCTATTACCAAAAACTCCAGAAGAAGTTGAGAAAGTTTCAGCCGACTTGGGGTATAAAAACCTGCCGCTCGCAAATCAAAAATCTTATACGTTAGTTAAAGGTCGTGATACTCCACAAACACCAGGTGGATATCAGGGGCGTGCTGGTTTGTATGAGGTTATGGAAGTGACAGAAGAAATTCAACAGTTAATTATTAAACATGCAACATCGCACGAAGTTCAAAAAGTTGCAATGGCGCAGGGAATGATTACAATGCGACAAGACGGATATTTGAAAGCATTAACAGGAATTACAACACTCGAAGAAGTTAATAGGGTTGCATCGGATAGTGCATAAAAGGGAGAAATATGAACCAAAATCTAAGAATTGAAATTTTACTTGAAGAGATCGTTCGAAAAAATGCCAGCGATCTTCATTTGCAAGTTGGTTTGCCGCCAATGATGCGTGTTGATGGTGTTTTAACTCCTTTTTCTGGATATAATCAATTAAATGCTGAGGAAGTTGAACAGTTAGTTTTTGCTATTCTTGACGATGATCAGCGAAAAATCTTAATTAAAGATAAAGAATTTGACTTCTCATTTGCTTTTGGAGATTTGGGTCGTTTTCGTGTGAATGCTTTTCATGAAAAAGGGAATCTTGCAGCATCGCTTCGTTTAATTCCAAATCAAATCAAGACAATTAATGAGCTTGGTTTGCCATCAGTAGTACAGTCTTTTGCCGATTATCCACGTGGTTTGATTCTTGTAACAGGTCCAACTGGTTCAGGAAAGTCCACAACTCTTGCCGCCTTGATTGATAAAATTAACAATGAAAAAGCACAACATATCATTACGATTGAGGATCCAATTGAATTTACGCATAAGTCAAAGCGTTCGGTGATTGCTCAACGAGAAGTTCATTATGACACTTACTCATTTTCTGCAGCCCTTCGAAGCTCGCTTCGTCAAGATCCAGACGTAGTCTTGATTGGCGAGATGCGTGATCTTGAAACTATTTCGGCAGCGATTACGATCGCAGAAACTGGGCATTTGGTTTTTGCAACACTTCACACTAACGCTGCAGCTCAATCAATCGACCGTATGATTGATGTTTTTCCTCCGCATCAGCAACCACAAGTTCGTTCTCAATTAGCGAATATTCTTCAAGGAATTTGTGCTCAGCGACTTGTGCCTGCAATTGGTGGCGGTCGTGTTGTGGCGGCGGAAATTATGGTGGCGAACTCAGCGATTCGAAATATTATTCGTGAAGGCAAAACTCACCAGCTTGATACCGTAATTCAAACCGGTGCTGATCAAGGAATGCAAACAATGGATCGTACGCTTGTAAAAATGGTTCAATCTGGAATTGTAACTTACGATGATGCGCGTGAATTCGCGGTTGATTTGGCTGAATTCGAAAGGTTAATGAGAGGCTAATATGAAAAAATTTTCGTACAAAGTAAAAGACAAAGTAACTGGAAAGATTATTAAGGGTGAAATTAGCGCCGAAAGTCAGCGAGCTGCAGGAAAAGCTTTAATTGATCAGGGTTATATTTTGCAAGACAATATTCGTGAAGTTGGTCAAGAAAATGCGTTGATGAGTTTTCTTAACCGCATTACGATGAAAGATAAAATTGTTTTCACTCGTCAATTTGCGACTTTGATCGGCGCAGGTTTGCCACTTGCACAGGCTCTTCGAACGGTTTCTGAGCAAACTGAAAATAAGAAAATGCGTGTGATTGTTGACGATATTTTAGCTTCGGTTGAAAGTGGTTCAAGCTTGAAAGATGCTTTTTCAAAATTTCCAGAAGTTTTCGACAAGGTTTATCTTGCTTTGATTGCGGCCGGTGAAATGTCGGGAACACTTGATGAATCTCTTCGCCGTATTGCAACTCAACAGGAAAAAGATGCTGCAATGATGAGTAAAATTCGCGGAGCATTAACTTATCCGGCGATTGTGCTTGTTGTTATTGGCCTCGTAATGGCGTTTATGATGGTGCAAGTTGTTCCCCAGGTAAAACAGCTTTATAAAGATATGCACCAAGCGTTACCAATGGCAACTGAAATCTTAATTGCGATCTCTGATTTTATGATTAATTTCTGGTGGCTCGTGATTATTTGTTTGGGAATCGGTGGATATTTCTTTGCACAATATCTCAAAACTGAATCTGGTATTAAATTTGCAGCAAACTTCAAGCTTAACGTGCCACTTTTTAGCCCACTTTTTCGAAAGCTTTACATGGCTCGATTTGCGCGAACTGGTCAACTTTTGCTTTCAACTGGTGTTGCAATGCTCGATATGCTCAATATTTGTGGCGACGCGATGAATAATGTTATAGTAAAGAAAAGTATCGATGAAGCCGGGAAACTCGTTCAAGGTGGTAAAACTCTTTCTGAGGCGTTAAAGGGTAAAGATTATATTTTGGATATGGTTCCACAAATGATTAATATTGGTGAGCAATCTGGTAAAATTGATGAAATGCTTGGAAAAACTGCGCAGGTTTACGAAGACGAGCTCGATGAGCAAATTAAAGCAATTTCAACTTTAATTGAGCCAATTTTGATGGTTGTCATGGCCTTGATGGCGGGTGGTTTGATTGGTGCAATCTTGTTTCCAATCTACTCGCTTGTTACAAAAGTTTAATTTTCGAAAGGAAGAAAGTGGAGGATTTTCTATTAAGTTTAGTTTTTGGATTGATTGGCGCTGTTTTTGGCAGTTTTTCAGTGGCACAAGTTTGGCGTTTGCGTGCCAGTCAGCTTCAAGATGAAAAATCAGCTGGTGAAAAAATTGATTCTGCTGAATGGAAAAAACTCCACTCTCTTGTTTCAAAAAAAGTCAAAAACGACCGCTCACATTGTTTGAGTTGTGGCTATCAGCTAAGATGGTTCGATTTAATTCCAATTGTTTCGTGGATTTCTCTTGGTGGGAAATGCCGAAAATGTCGTTCGAAAATCGGTGCGCTAGAATTTATTTCTGAAATTTTAATGTTTGTGCTTTTTGCAATTATTTTCTTTGTTTTTAACCCAGTTTCGAATGGTTTTGTATCAATTTTGGCGGCTTTTCGTTTGGGTATTTTGCTTTTGGCTTTTATTCCGCTGGCAATTATGTTTATTTACGACATGAAATGGTCACTTTTGCCAACAAAAATCATCTGGATTTTTAACTGCTTAGCGTTTATTTATTGGGTAAGCGGTTTTGTTGGTGTTAGGGGTGGATTTAATTTAGTTTCTGCTATAAATTTCGTAATTTCAATGTCAATGTTTCCGCTAATTTATTTTGTGCTTGCAAAAGTTTCGAAAGAGCAGTGGGTTGGCGGTGGTGACTGGATTTTGGCGGTTGGGCTTGTTTTAATTCTTCCAAATTTGCCGGTATTTGCAATTTTTCTGCTTTTTCTTTCGAATGTTATCGGCTTGCTTTTTGCAGTTTTTCAGTCGATTTTACGTTTTCGAAAAGTCAAACGCGGAACGCAAATTCCGTTTGGGCCAGCAATGATTTTAGCGGCTTTAATTCTATTAATTTTTCAACAACACATTTTGGTAAATTTTGCGATTTTGATGATGTAAAATTAAGACGCTTATGGTATAATAGGAGTAATTATGAAAAACTTTAAAATGAAAAAAGCTTTTACTATTATTGAGGTGATGCTTGTATTGGGTGTCTCGGGTTTAATGATAGCAACGATGCTTATTGGCTGGAATGCAAACATCGAAAAACAACGATATAACGACTCAGTGAACACTTTTAAGTCAGATCTACAAAGCGTTTTTAGTGATGTTGAAAACCAAAGCAATGAAAAAGGTAATACGCGAATTAAATGCAATGACACAGGAAGGAATATAAGTATCACTCGGGATAATTCTGGCTCACAAACCGGTTCTTCGAATTGTGTAGTGCTGGGAAAGTTTATTTCACTTTATAGTGGTATAGTTATTCCTGGAAATGAAAATGCAACACTCCGGCAGGATCGTGCAAAGGTTTTTGATGTAATTGGTAAAGATATTGATACTTCCAAAGATTGTGATGGTGGTGCTTGTAATAATAGCATTGATGCATTGAAAGCGACTAAATTTGTAATTGATTATGGTAAAAATGAGGTGAATGGCTCAAGAGATATTGAGCTGCAATGGCGTGGAACTTATAAAAACGTAACGGATAATCGACAGGATCCTCTTTTGGGAAATGGTCGAAGATTCAGTGGTGAAGTCACAAGTATGACTTTGTCAACTAATAATGGAAAAAAAATTAATCTTGACACGATAACAGGTATCTTGATTTTAAGGTCTCCATTGGATAATTCTATTATATCTTTCGGAGTTCCGGTGTATATAGAATTTGGAAATTTAAACGATGAAAAAAATATTACTGATTTTCGAGAATCTGGCGTCGATCAGAGGTTAGTTATCCACGACAAAAAGACCGTCAATGTTTGCGTTCGCCCAATTGACGATAATAACTGGTACTCTGGTGGATTTAACTTCTTTGGCGATCGAAACAAAGTGATTAAAATTGGTCCTTCATCGGCAGCGGTTGAGGTTGCTCCGCTTGATGGGGCGAACGGATCTTCCTGTGGTGGTGATCGAACGGGTGATGCTCGTTTTGGAGATGTGATAATTGATGGAGTTAAATTGTAATGAAATTTCGAAAAGGTGATACATTAATTGAAGTGCTTCTATCAATTGCAGTTTTTGCAACTGTAATGTTGATTGGCCTCACAACAATGAACAACGGAATGTCGCGTGCTTTAGCAAGTTTGCAGCTAACAATGGCGCGCAACGCGATGGATACTCAGGCAGAGGCTTTGCGATTTTCGAATACAGCTTTTATGGCCGAATATGGAAATTCGAACAACAGGATTAATAGTCAAGTGGCACAACTTTGGCAAAATAATCTCACGACTGGGACACAAGGTTCGGCAACTAGACTGGAAGATTGTAGTAGAGGAACGAGTGCTTTTGTGATTTCGCGAAATGATATGTCTTATCATAACGACAGAATAAAAGATGCTTTAACTTATCCGCGAGTTGTGTATGGTAATGACGTGGATTCTAATGCTTTAACAAATGAGCAGGCTAATTATCATGGCTCAGAAGGGATTTGGGTTGAAAAAGTTCACGCTATCGGCGCGCGATATTATGATTTTCATATTCGTGCGTGTTGGTTATCGCCAGGAAGTAATATCAATACAACACTTGGAACAATTGTGAGGTTATATGATCCGCGAGGCTAATATGAAAAAAGGTTTTACAATTATGGAATTAATGCTCGCAATGGGTGTGGTAGCATTTTTGATGATTTCGGTTGCAGGATTAATTATCCAGATGACAAACACTATCACGCGTGGAACAACCTATCGAGATTTGAACGCAGCATCACGAACAATTAACGTTGATTTAACAAAAACACTCAATTCAACCTTAACACTTGAAGGTTGGAATGGATCTGTTGGAAACGAATATTATCGCGAGTTCAATGGATCTGGTGCATTTTGCACGGGTGTTGTAAGTTATTTATGGAATACAAATCTTTCGAATGCACAAATTAGATATTCTGGTAGAAATCAGCCAACACTTCGATTTGTAAAAACTCGCGATACTTCGAAATCTTATTGTGAATCTGACGCGAGTACAAATGGTGGAATTTGGGAAAGAGTTCCGAAAGATAGCACTACGACGGAAATTTTAACTGAAGGTGAAATTAATCTTCAGATTCACCAAATTCGATTCAGTTCAAATAATAATCTGAAAAATGATATTTCGCACCAGATGATGATTAATGTTGACTATGTTCTTGGAACGCCGGAAAATGGTGACATTAGATTGAATCAAGGTAGCCGAAACTGTGAAGGTGATGTTAAAAGTAATTACTGTGCAGTCAATAAATTCGAGCTCACGGTTCGAACGACTGGAGAAAAAAAATAAAAGTGGCTTTTCGAAAGTCACTTTTATTCTGTTTCACTGTGGAATTTTTCGTGGATCTCCTTCAAATGTTGGTCGGTGATATGGGTATAAATCTGAGTTGTTGCTATACTTGCATGCCCAAGCATTCCTTGAACGGATCGCAAATCGGCTCCATTTACCAGCAAATCGGTCGCAAAAGAATGTCGCATCGTGTGCGGAGAAACATGTTTTGTAATTCCAGCGAGTCTTGCGTATTTTTCGACCATTCGTTGAACTGATCGCGGGGTAATTCGGCGGTAATTTCCATCAGTTGATGGCTTTTTATATCTTTTTGAATAGTTTAAAAAAAGTGGTTGAAGGTTATCGTTTCGCGCTTCAAGATAATTTTCGATATGTTCGGCGGCTGTTTTCGAAATAAAAATCGGTCGGTCTTTGTTTCCTTTTCCACGCACGGTAAATTCTCGCCGTTTTGTGTTAATATTTCCGCGATTCAATCCAACTAATTCGGAAACACGTAATCCGCTCGAAAAGAGAAGCTCAATAATCGCACGATCTCGCAAATCGCTTTCGGTTTCATTTGGGATTGCGGAAATGAGTCGTTCAACTTCTTCATAATGTAAAAAATTAACTTGTGGTTTGATGATTTTTGGCAGTTCGATTTTTGAAGGTTCTAAACTCTGAATATCGCGCCGTGCCAAATAAGTTAGAAATCTTCGAAGGGCAATCAAATGATAAGCTTGTGTAGTTCGGCTGAGTTCTTTTCCAAAATTATTTTCATAACGATTGAGCCACAAACGATATTTTCGAACAAGTTCGGAATCAATTTTTTTCACTAAAATATCGCCACTAAACTCAATAAAACGTTCTAGGTAAAGCTGATAATTCTCGGCGGTTTTTTTCGAACGCCCACCTTCAACTTCAAGCGATTCAATAAAATCAACTATTCCTTCAGAAATATACATAATCTTATTATAGCATTTTTTCATAAAAAATAGTATAATTTTAATATAAGATTAAGGAGGATTTGATGTCGAAAAATTTAATTCAGCGAACATTAATTTTATTCAAGCCGGATGCGGTTCAGCGTGGAATTGTGGGTGAAATTTTAACGCGTTTCGAAAGAGTTGGGCTAAAAATTGTCGGCACGAAAATGATTTTTCCGAATAAAGAGCATTATCATAAGCATTATGAAGGGATTGGCAAGATGGTGACGCGCCGTGGCGAAAAAGCTTTTGATATGGCGCTCGAATTTATGACTCAAGGACCAGTGATTGCAATGGTTTTTGAAGGCGTTGAGGCGGTTGAATTAGTTCGAAAACTTGTTGGTGGGACTGAACCAAAATCGGCGCTCCCTGGCACGATTCGTGGAGACTATTCGCATATGAGTTTTGGCTATGCAGATGAACATAATGTTGGAATTCCAAATTTAATTCACGCCTCAGGAAGTGTTGAGGAAGCTAAACAAGAGATTGAACATTGGTTTTCGAATTACGAAATATACGATTATTCTTCGCCTCGCGAAAAATTCACACGCTAAAATCTCGCTATTTTTCAAAAAATCTGGTAAAATAGAATAGTGAGCCTCGGTAGCTCAATTGGATAGAGCAGTTCCGTCCTAAGGAAAAGGTTATAGGTTCGATTCCTATCCGGGGTACCACTAATTTTATTTATGAAAGAACAAGTCTTTAAAGGTCAAAGAGAAGGCGAAGAATTTCTCTTTATGTTTCGAAAGCATATTATTGCGATGCGAAAAGGTTTTTACCTCTTTTTGGGTGTTTTTGCAATTTCTTGCTTGCCAACTTTTTTTATGTTAACCTCTGATAATTTGATGGATGCTCTCTGGATTGCGCTGGGAGGGTTTGTTGTTGGATTGATCTTATTTTTGTATCAATTTATGCTTTGGTATTATTCAATTTATATTGTTTCAAATCAGCGCATTCGTCAAATTACGCAAAAAGGATTTTTCGGGAGAAGGATGATGGATTTGCCGCTTTCAAAAATCCAAAGTGTTAATTTTGAGATTCCAGGATTTTTTGGTGAAATTTTCCATTTTGGGACGATAAATATTTTGACAATTGTTGGTGATTTAGAGATTAAAAATGTTGAACATCCAGAAGATATTTATAACAAGATTCAAGATGCAATTTCGAAAGTTGAAACGGAGGAAGAAAATGAAGAATATTAAAGAGAAAGCAAGAAAAATTAAAGATAGGGTTGCGAAAAAGCCTGAAACTCACAAAAGTCAGATTGCGAAAATCACAAATACAACGCTTGAAGAACAGCGAAAAGAAATTTTGAACAAAGGTAAAAAATTTAAATATCCTGTTCAATATAGTAAAAATCGGCTAGTGGTTAATGTGTTGATTATTGCCGGAGTAATTTTGATTACTGGAACGGGTTTGCTTTGGTATCAGCTTTATCAAGCGCAAAATACAAGTGAATTTATCTATCGTTTTACGACTGTTTTGCCATTTCCAATTGCTCGAGTTGATGGTGAGCGAGCACTTTATAGTGATTACTTAATGGAATATCGCGCAAATATGCAAATTGCAAATGCTAAAAAAGATGAAATTGAAGGTGCAAGTAATACGAATGCGCTTTCAACATTAAACAAATCTAAGGCGATGAAAAATGTAATTTCGAACGCATATGCTCAAAAAAAGGCGCGTGAGTTGGGGATTACGGTTTCTGAGAAGGAAATTAGCGAAGTTTTTGATGCTCAGCGAAAAACTCAAAATACAGAACTTACCGAAACTGCGCTTTATAAAATTGCAGCTGACAACTATGGTCTTTCGCCAAGCGAATATCGACGAATGTTTATTGAGTTGCCGCTTCTTCGCCGAAAAGTTATAGCTCAAATCGATAAAAACGCAGAGAATTTAAAAAATGAGGTTTTGAAATATTTGAGCGAAAATTCAAATAATTTTTCTTCGGCAGCTAATAACTTTGGCGATAAGGTTGAGTATAATAAACCTGGAAAAGTTCGAAAAATTAATATCGATGGTGGTCGTGCGAAAGTTTCTGCCGATTTGAAAGTTGGCGAAATTTCGGAACCATTTATTTCGAACGCGGGGGATGGATATTATATCGTAAAATTGATTGAAAAGAACGATAATGAAGTCAGTTATGAGTCGATAAAAATTAAATTTACAGAATTTAATAGGCAGATTGAAAGTCTTGAAAAAGAAGGCAAGATTAAAAAATACATTAAAGTTGATTAAAAATTGCGCATAAAAGTGCGCATTTTTTATTTTTTGGAATAAATTAAAAAATCGCCAGAAAGCGATTAATTAAATATCTAAATTTGGCGCGCCCGACCGGATTCGAACCGGCGATCTCCTCCGTGACAGGGAGGCGTACTAGGCCAACTATACCACGAGCGCATATCGATATAATACGATTTTACCAAACTTCGAATGAAAAATCAAGCACTTTTTTGGTTTATTTTTCAAAAAGTTTGTGATATAATTTAAATATATGCCGATGTAGCTCAGTTGGTAGAGCAACGCACTCGTAACGCGTAGGTCAGCAGTTCAATCCTGCTCATCGGCTCCAATTTATTTTTTATGAAAACGATAGCTAATTTATTTAAACCAATTTTTAAAGACCGCCGAATGTTGATAACTATGATTTCGGTCTTTCTTGCTGGAATTATTTTCTTTATTTTTATGATTTTAAATACAAAATCATACGATTATCTTTTGAATGTTCGGTATACAATTTTTGGGACGAGTGAATTCTATAAAGATTCATGGCTTTATCGAATTGAGTTGGCATTTTTTGGCTTGATTGTTGCATTTTTACATAACATTATTATTGCGAAAATGTATAAAATTGCAGGCCGTCGAATAGCAATTATTCTTGCGATTTTTAGTATTATTGTTATTTTGATTGGTTTGGTGGTTATTAACACTTCAATTCGTGAGATTCCAAACTAATGAAGGTGCAAAAAGTTGATATCGAAATTCCGCTCGGTAGACGTACGCTAAAATACCGTTTTTTCGAAATTTTACCAGCTGTTTTGAGTTTTGGTGCGATTATTTTAATGTTCGTACTTTCAATTTTTTCGCCATTTTTAGCTTCAGTTTATCTTTTAACAATAATCACAACCCTTCTCGTTAAGGCGATTGGAATTGCTTATCGAATGATTACGGGGCATATTCAGATTGAAAAAGCGCAAAAAGTTAACTGGAATGAACGATTAAAAGATCTTGAAAATGCTAAAAAAATGCTCAAAAAGTATGGTTTCAAAACTAAAAAAGAATATAATTTTAAGCAACACATTCAAAATCTTCACGATATTTCAAACGATCAGGCTAAATTCCCAAAGCCTTCAGAAGTTAAAAATGCGGTAATCGTTGCGGCTTATAATGAACCTTATGAAGTAATTCAGCCGACAATTCAGTCTGTTTTAGATTCAAATTATGATGCTAAAAAGCTTTTGATTTTCTTGGCTTACGAAGAGCGCGGCGGAAAAGAAATTGAGAAAACAGCGATTCGGCTTCAAAAAGAATTTTCGAAAGATTTTGGAGCTTTTGAGATTGTTAAACATCCAAAAGATTTACCAAATGAAGTTGTTGGAAAGGGTGGAAATATCACTTTTGCTGGTCGTGCGCTTCAAAAATATTGCGAAGATCAGAAGATTCCTTTTGAAAATGTACTTGTAACCACGCTTGATAGCGATAATAAACCGCATAAAGAATATTTTGCCTCAGCAACTTATGAATTTATTGTTCATGAGGATCGCAAAAAACTTTCATTCCAGCCGGTTTCGTTATTTTTGAATAATATTTGGGATGTTCCAGCTCCAATGCGTGTGGTGGCGACGGGTAATTCATTTTGGAATATTGTTTCAACAATGCGCCCGCATCTTTTGCGAAATTTTGCCTCGCACTCACAACCACTTGATGCTTTAGTTGAGATGAATTTTTGGTCAACTCGCACAATCGTTGAGGATGGTCATCAATTTTGGCGAAGTTATTTCCATTTTGGCGGAGATTATTATGTTGTGCCAGTTCGTGTGCCAATCTATCAAGATGCTGTTTTGAGTGAAACTTTACCAAAAACTCTAAAAGCGCAGTTTATTCAGCTTCGGCGTTGGATGTATGGTGCGAGTGATATTCCATATGTTGCGAATTTGTATTTTTCGAAAAATCGAAATGTACCAGTTGTTGACGGTTTAATGAAGTTAATTCGCTTGATCGATGGTCATGTTACGGCAGTTTTTCAATCGCCGATGGCAGCTTTCGGTGGATGGGTTCCGTTGATCGTTTATGCGGCATCTTCTCGAAGTGTGATCGTTCATCAGTTGCCAAATGTAATTAGTGCACTACAACAAATTGCGACAGTTGGTATTTTTATCACGATTTTGATTAGCTTAAAAATGCTACCGTCACGCCCAGAACGCTATAAAAAACGACGCTCAGTCTGGATGGTCTTGCAATGGGTTTATATGCCGGTGACCTCAATCTGTTATAATGCAGCGGCGGCGGCATATTCGCAAACTCGTTTAGCACTCGGCAAATATCTTGATAAATTTGACGTAACTCAAAAAGGGCGAATAGAAGACGTTGAACGTGTGAAAGCTGAAAAAGCTAGAAAACGAGCTTTAAAAAAGCGAAAAAAATAAGCACTCTGAAAAGAGTGTTTTTTATTTGGCTTAATATTTATCAAATTTAAAAGCGGCCATTTCGACCGCTTAGGCGTTAACGCTTGTAAGGTTTACCTAAACCTTACCAAAAAAGTTCGTTTGTCGTTTGGGTGACAAAAAGAGTAGAATGTTCTATAAATGTAACAAAAGAGATACTACTAGAAGAAAAACCTTTCTTAATTTTATTTTGTGCCCAAACCTGGTTAAAATTTTTTCCGAAATTTAACCTCGTTTTTCATTTTACCGTGTTTTATTTAAAAAAGCAAGCATAAGTATAATATTAAATACTTTTTTCAAAAGACAAAAATTTTGTTCGCTTTTGGGTAAAATAATGTTTTTCAATATAAAACATTTCACGCGAAAGTCAAACCTAAAAAAGCGAACAGTGAAAATTAAAATATATCACCAAATGAATAAAGATAAATAAAAATTAAAAATTAGCTTGTGGAAAAGCATTGGTGAAATGTGTAAAACTAAAAACATCATAACACTATATGTGGTGAAGAAAAAAAGAACAAAAGTTGTAAAATTTCTTACATTTTTTGCAAAAAAATTAGTTTTTTGATATAATTAGGTTGCTTTATAAAATATAATTTAAGATATGTTTCGGCGAATTTTTGTCGTAAATTTTGAACGCTTTTTGAATATAGCATCTGAATTTACGGATAAAATTAGTGTTCGAATTTTTCGAAACATATTATATTTTATAAAGCAACCGTATAATTCGGATGCTTTATTTTAATATAATATGTTGATTTTAGTTATTTCGCCAGAAAGAAAGGATTTTTCGTGGCGAATAAAAATCTACATAACGCCAAAGAGTCAAAAAATGATGAATTTTATACACAACTTAAGGATATCGAAAAGGAGCTTTCACATTACCGCCATCATTTTGAAGGTAAGGTAGTTTTCTGCAACTGCGATGACCCTTACGAAAGCAACTTTTTCAAGTATTTTGTATTAAATTTTAATACTTTAAAGCTCAAAAAACTGATTGCCACCAGCTATATTGCTTCGCCTGTAGCTTTCAAAGAATTGCCGGCTAAAAAGGGAAATGCATCTTTTGAAGATTTACTCAAGCCTTATAAAATTGAAATCGATGAAGTCTATGATCAGAATGGCGACGGTGCGATTAACTTGCAAGATGTAAAAGAGATTTTAGAAAAAGCCGAAAAAGGTGGCAAAATGACCAAACTCATTGGCGATGGTGATTTTCGAAGTAGCGAGAGTAAAGAATTGCTCAAGCAGGCTGATATTATAGTAACCAACCCACCGTTTTCGCTGTTTCGTGAATATGTGGCTCAACTGATTGAATTTGATAAAAAATTTGTGATTTTGGGGAATAATAACGCGATAACTTATAAAGAAATCTTTCCACTAATCAAAAATGGCAAAATGTGGCTTGGTTATAGCGCTAATAAAACAATGACTTTTCGCTTGAGTAATCGCTATAAGCGCTGGAACTATATTGATGAAAATGGTAATAAATACGGCAATGTGCCAGCAATTACTTGGTATACAAACTTAGACATCAAAAAACGCCACGAAGAGATGGTTTTGGTGAAGAAATACAATCCGCTCGATTACCCAAAATATGATAATTACGACGCGATTGAAGTTTCGAAAGTTAAAGATATCCCCAAAGATTATGATGGTGTAATGGGTGTGCCAATAACTTTTCTCGATAAATTTAATCCTGAACAGTTTGAAATTATAAAATTTCGAAAAGGTGATGATGATAAAGATTTATCTGTAAATGGTAAAACCCCATATTTTAGAATTTTAATCAAAAACAAGAAAGTAGAAAGGTAAAGTAATGAAAATTGAGCTACATAAAATTAAAGTAAAAGATCTATTTGCTGGTTTCGAAAATGATGAAGAAACTGGTAGGGTGGTGGGCTATGGTGGAAAGCTGAATATTCGCCCGCCATATCAGCGAGAGTTTGTTTATAAAGATGAGCAGCAGCAAGAGGTGATTCGCACGATTCGAAAAGGGTTTCCACTCAATATTATGTATTGGTCAAAGAATGGCGACGGTACTTTTGAACTTTTGGATGGGCAACAGCGCACGATGTCAATTTGTAATTTTTTAACTCCCACTACATTGAGTGTTGATAATTCTTATTTCGACAATTTATTTCCAGAAGAGAAAAAACGAATTGAAGAATATGAGCTGATGATTTATTTTTGCGAAGGTGAAACACGCGAAAAGCTGGATTGGTTCAAAATTGTGAACATTGCCGGCGAAGAACTAACGCCACAAGAGTTGAGAAATTCAGTTTATACGGGAAGTTGGTTGGTTAGTGCTAAAAAATTTTTTAGCGGAAATAATTGTGACGCTAAAAAACATTATAATAATTATTTAAACAAGAGTTACCTTCGCCAAGAGGTTTTGGAAACAGTTTTGAAGTGGATTTCTGGCGGAAAAATCGAGGATTATATGGGAACCCACCAGCATGATGCAAACGCGAAAGAGCTTTGGCGATATTTTGAAGATGTTATGGAATGGGTGCAGAGAGTTTTCCCTAAATATCGCAAAGAAATGAAGGGCTTGCCTTGGGGTGAATTTTATAATGAATTTAAAGACCAAGGCTTCGAAAAGATTGGCGAAGAAAATGAACGGCGGGTTTCGGAACTTTATAAAGATAATGAAGTTACCAAGAAAAGCGGAATTTATCAATATATTTTAACGGATAACGAGAAATATTTGAGTTTGCGAGCTTTTGATGATGATATTAAAAGTCAAGTTTATGAGCGACAAAATGGAATTTGCCCAATATGCCGTGAACATTACACAATTGAAGAAATGGAAGCTGATCATATCAATCCATGGAGCAAAGGTGGAAAAACGGTGGCTGAAAACTGCCAAATGCTCTGCAAAAAAGATAACCGCGAGAAGAGTGATAAGTAATTTTCATAAAACTAAAATACCGCATAATAAGTGCGGTATTTTAGAAACAATGTATAAAACAACAACAACGTTATATATAGATAAAGGATATATTATAAGATGGTGGGCGATAGAGGACTCGAACCTCTGACTTTCACAACGTCAATGTGACGCTCTAGCCAACTGAGCTAATCGCCCATGTTTTTATTTTAACAAAGCTTGCAAGAAAATTCAAGTGGTGATAAAATAAAAGGTAGTTAAAAATATTATTTTCGAAAGGAATTTAAAGAGTGGAGAACAAAGAAAAAGACGAAAAACTTTTCAAAATGCGCCACAGCCTTGCGCATATTATGGCGGCAGCAGTTCAACGAATTTACCCAGATGCGAAGTTTGGTGTTGGCCCAGCAATTAACGATGGATTTTATTACGATATTGATTTAGGCGAAAATAAAATCTCAGAGAAAAACTTTGGTAAAATTGAAAAAGCAATGCGGCGAATTATTGCTGAAAAACAAGATTTTGTGCGAAGCGAAATTTCAATTGAAGAAGCAATTTCTTGGGCAAAAGAAACTAACCAGCCTTATAAATTAGAGCTTTTGAATGATTTGAAAAATGCTGGTACAACAGACGCAAAAATCCTTGCGGAGGGTGATTTTGAGCTTGGTAATGGTGCAGAAACAGTAAGTTTTTATACGAATGGAAATTATAAAGATTTATGCCGTGGTCCACATCTTTCGAATACTAAAGAAGTTGGCGCTTTTAAATTAATGCGTGTGGCGGGTGCTTATTGGCGTGGTGACGAAAAAAATCCGCAAATGCAACGACTTTATGGTGTGGCTTTTGAAACGCAAGAAGAACTCGATGAATATCTTGAACGAATGGAGGAAGCTAAAAAACGTGATCATCGTAAGCTTGGTAAAGAACTTGATTTGTATACTGTTTCACCACTCGTAGGAATTGGTTTGCCACTTTTCACGCCTCGCGGAACAATTTTGCGCGATGTTTTGGCGAATTATTCAAATCAATTACGTCAAAAATACGGTTTCGAAAAAGTTTGGACTCCACATATTACGAAAAAAGATTTGTATGAAAAATCTGGTCACTGGGCAAAATTTGGTGAAGAACTTTTCTTGGTGAAATCGCAGGTTACTGGCGGTCAATTTGCTTTAAAACCTATGAACTGCCCGCACCATACGCAAATTTTTGATTCGAATCCACGAAGTTATAAAGATTTGCCAATTCGCTATCTTGAAACGACAACAGACTATCGTGATGAACAGACTGGTGAGCTTGGTGGTCTAAATCGTGTTCGTTCATTAACTCAAGATGACTCGCATATTTTTTGCCGAACTGATCAAATTGAGGGCGAAATTCAAAACTTGTTGGCGGCAGCTCACGAGCTTTACTCTGGAATTGGAATGAAACTTCGCGTACGTTTAAGTTATCGTGATGATTCTGATAGCTATCTTGGCGACTTATCTGTTTGGGAAAGTGCGCAAAATCAGCTTAAAAAAGCGGTAATTTCGAATAATTTGGATTATTTCGAAGAAGAAGGTGAAGCTGCATTTTATGGTCCGAAAATTGATTTTATGGCGACCGACGCAATTGGCCGAGAGCATCAAGTTGCAACTGTGCAATTAGATTTTGTCCAACCAGAACGATTTGAGCTTTCGTATAAAAATTCTGAAGGTCAAGATGAGAGACCAGTGATGATTCACTGTGCTTTACTTGGTTCGATTGAGCGATTTATGAGTGTTTATATTGAACATAAGGCTGGTTGGTTTGATTTTTGGGCAGCTCCAGAACAGGTTCGAATTTTAACAATTAACGATACTTTAAATGATTACGTTGAAGAAGTTTCGAAAATTCTTTCTGAGACTGTGCTTAACTTGCCAGTTAAATTCAATGAAATTCGGTATTCCGTTGATAATCGAAATGAGTCTTTAGGCAAAAAGATTCGTGAAGCAACTGCAATGAAAATTCCAGTTCAGTTAATCGTTGGGCCTAAAGATAAAGAGAATAATGAAGTGAGCGTCCGTTTTAGAAAAGATGGCGAATTTGTTGAAGAGAAAGTTTTGCTACAATCGCTTGCTGATTTTCTTCAAAATATATAAACCATGAATAATACGTTAATTATAATTACCGGACCTACTGCAAGTGGGAAAACTGGCTTGGCTATTAAATTAGCCAAGCTTTTTGGCGGTGAGATTATTTCTGCAGATTCGCGAGCTATTTATAAGGATATTGATATAGCTTCAGCTAAGCCAACTATTGAGGAGCGAGATGGTGTTCCACATTGGGGATTTGATTTAGCTGTACCAGGTGAACGCTTTACAGCGGCAGATTTTAAAGAATATGCTTATTCAAAAATTGAGGATATTTTAAGTCAAGGAAAAATTCCATTTTTAGTTGGAGGAACTGGTCTATATATTGATGCAGTCTTATATGATTATGAATTTAGTGGGGGTGTTGATGAAGAGTTTCGAGAAAAACTGAGTCAAAAAAGTATTGAAGAGCTGCAGCAATATATTTTTGAAAATAAAATTGAAATGCCTGAGAACCATAAGAATAAGCGATATTTAATTCGAGCTATAGAGAAAAGCATAAGCAAAAAGGTTGGAGGTTGTAAAAAATACAATAAATATAATAATATTATTGTAGGAATTACAACAGATCGTGAAAAGCTTCGAGAAAGAATCTCGTTAAGAAATGAACAATTTTTTAACTCGGGAATTATAGAAGAGTATAAAAAAGTTAAACAAAAATACGGAATTGGTTCCGAGGCTATAACGACGAATGCATATCCGTTAATTGAAAAGTACCTAAGTAGTGGGTTGAGTGATAATGAATTAATTGAAAAGATGAATATACAGGACTGGAGGCTAGCTAAAAGGCAGATAACTTTTATGAAAAGGAATAAAGACATTAATTGGCTAAATTTATCTGATGCTGAACAATTTATTATTTCAAAAATAACAAAATGAATAAAAAAGTTGTAAAAGGTCTGGTTGTTTTTAAAAAAATATGATAAAATGGAGCTATGGAACAGAGTATAAATGCACTATTCGGATCAAAAACAAGGGTTAAACTTTTGAACCTATTTTTCAATAGTCCGGATCAGAAATTTTATGTTCGTGAAATATCGAGGACAATCGATGAGCAGGTTAATTCTGTTCGAAGAGAGTTGACTAATCTCGAAAGTGTTGGTGTTGTAAAAAGTTCAACAGAAGATAGAAAAATATACTATCAAGCTAATCAAAGATTTAAGTATTACCTACCTCTTAGAGTGATTTTTGCTGGTGTAAAAATAGGAGATGGTATTTCTGTTGATAAAAAAACATCAGATATAGATAAATGGCAGTCCGAGTTATCAGATATACAAAATGAAGTTGAATTATTAGTTCTTTTTGGGGTTCTTGCTGATGATCCTAAATCTAATATAGATATGTTATTGGTTGGGGATAATTATGGACATAAGTTATCAGAATGGGCTTCAAACATCGAAAATAAAGAGGGTCGTGAGCTTAACTATATGATTTTATCGATGGAAGATTTCTATTACCGCTACACTACGCAGGATACATTTATAAAAGGTTTATTTGAGAGTAACCATAAGGTAATTTTCGATAAAGAAGATCTTCTCAAAAAACTATAATTCTTATAACTGGAGGAAAAATGTTTGATATTGAATATAAGGGTGCGAATACTGTTGTAATTTCTACAAAGAAAATTTCACTAATAACCGATCCGAAACATTCTATTTTTGGAGAGAAAGATTTAGTTTTGAAAGATGGAGTTGAACTCGCTACGGAAGATAGGTTTGCGACACATAGTAATGATTTTAAACTTTCTATAAGTTATCCAGGTAGTTATGAGGTTTCCGATTTTACAATTAACGGATTTCAGGAGCAGCGACATATTGATGAAGAAAAAGACGGCAAAAAATCTGTAATTTATAGTATTGAAGTTGCCGGTGTTAGAATTGGACTTCTTGGGAATATTAATCATAACCTATCTGATGATCAACTTGAGAATTTGGGGATTTTGGATATTTTGATTTTGCCAATTGGTGGAGGTGGATATACTCTGGATGCAACTTCTGCGGCAAATATTGCAAGGCGATCTGATACGAAAGTTATTATTCCTATTCATTATTCTGATGATGGAATTAAATATGAAGTTTCGCAGTCTGATTTTTCTCTTTTCGAAAAAGAGCTTGGAGTCGAAGTTGAAACAACAGTTAAATATAAAGTTAAGTCGATTGCAGGTTTGCCAGAAAAAATGACACTTGTAAAAATTGAGAGAACTAAATAAAACCAAAAGAGCTTAGAAATAGGCTCTTTTTACATATGAAAAAATCCCACAAAAATGTGGGATTTTTTCGTTCGAAGAAAATATTATAAAATACCTTTTTTCTTCAATGTTCGGATAGCTGCTGTGCTCAAATTTAGGCGAACCTTTTTGCCGTCGATAATAACGGTTTTCTTCTGAATGTTTGGCTTAAAAGTTCGTTTTGTGCGTCGCAATGAAAAGCTAACGTTATTTCCGTGTTGCTTTCCTTTTCCTGTTAAATCACATACTGCCATTTTAACTCTCTTTACTTTAATATTTACAATCTGTTCCATTATACCGTATTTTTAAAAAAACGTCAAGTGGTGTATAATAGATATATGGTTTTTGGAATATTTTTATCTATAATATCAATATTAATCGCAATGATTATCCACGAATTTTCGCACGGATTTGTTGCATACTTGTTAGGTGATCGTACAGCAAAGGATGATGGGCGGTTAACATTAAACCCTTTTGCACATTTGGATCCGTATATCAGTATTATTCTACCGATCCTTTGTATTTTGTCGAATCTTCCAGTAATTGGCGGTGCAAAGCCTGTTCCAGTTGATTCTCACGAATTAAAGGGAGGGAAATGGGGAATGGTACTTGTTGCGTTGGCTGGGCCTATTTCTAATTTTATTTTAGGTTTAGGTGCTTTCACGGTTGCACACGCATTAAATCTGTCAAGTAGTGAGATTGGTCTAATTTTATATAGATTTACGCTTATTAATTTGAGTTTGGCAATTTTTAATCTAATTCCAATACCACCATTGGATGGTTCAAGGATTTTATACCCGTTAGCACCGGATTTTATTCAAGACTTCTTTGATAAATTAGAGTCATATGGATCAATATTTATTCTGGCATTAATGTTTGTTTTTTCAACAGTGATTTCAAATTATATTAGTTTTTCGATGAGTTTGATTTTAGAATTTTTTGCAGCATTTTTGCGAATTTTTGGGTTATAATATTCAAAAATACTGGATTTTTATTTTAAAAATTGATATAATTAAATTAGTCCTGTTGGCGTATGATTTTTTCCTGAATAATCATTGATAAGGAGCTCCAAACGATGATTTGCTATTGTGGTAGCAGGTTGCGGAGATATCCACCGTATAATTTTATGCGGGAAAAATATCAAAACCAACAGGGCTTTTTATTTCGGGCAAAATTTGGTATAATATAAAAAGCTTGTTAGGTAATCGCTAGCTAAAAAGCTAGAGGAAAGTCCGGGCAGTATAGAGCAAGACAGTTGTTAACGACAACCGAGGGAAACCTTAGGGAAAGTGCCACAGAAACGATACCGCCTGAAAAGGTAAGGGTGAAAGGAGTGAGGTAAGAGCTCACAGTTGCTCGCGGTGACGCGAAGCAAGAGGTAAACCCTGTCTACTGCAAGGAGAATTATAAAAATGGTTGCTCGCCATAATTCGATAACCGCTTGATTTAAAGAGCAATCTTTAAACTAGATAGATGATTACCCATGACAGAACCCGGCTTACAGACAAGCTTTTACTGAGAATAATGAGAATAATAAAAAACACACCTTTTTCGAAAGTGTGTTTTTTATTATTTTGAAAATTATTTTACTGATTCAACAATTTTGGCAAAAGCTTTTGGCTCGCTAACTGCTAATTCTGCAAGAATCTTTCGGTCTAACTCGATATTTTTAGCTTTTAGGCCAGCGATAAGTTTACCATAAGTTGTTCCGTTTTCACGTGCAGCGATATTGATTCGAGTAATCCAAAGAGCTCGAAGATCGCGTTTGCGGTTTCGGCGGTCGCGGTATGCATATTGCAATGAGCGAATTACGCCTTGTTTAGCTAAACGGTATGAACGTGTTCGTGCATGTTGCATTCCTTTAGCTGCTTTTAGGATTTTCTTATGCTTTGCTCGTGCTGTTACACCTCGTTTTACTCGCATATTATTTTACTCCCAATGCTCGTTTAATATTTTTAGCCATTGCACCTTCTACGGTTGCAGTGGTGTTGATTCGTCGTTTTCGACTCTTGCTTTTCTTTGAAAGCATGTGGTTCTTAAAGGCTCGACGGCGTACTACTTTGCCGCTTCCAGTAAGCTTCATTCGCTTAGCTGTGCCTTTATGTGTTTTCATTTTAGGCATTATTTACTCCTTACTACTAAACTCAGATTGCGGCCAGCCATCTGAGGTTGCTGTTCGACGATAGCATAATCCTCAAGAAGGGAGATAATCTTATTAGCCATTTCGAAACCAATTTCTTTGTGAGCCATTTCGCGGCCCTTAAAGACTATTTGAATCTTAACTTTATTTCCGGCTTCAAGAAATTTTTTAACTTTTCGAAGTTTTATTTCAAGATCTCCAGAACCAATTTTAAGTCCAAAACGCATCTGTTTTAGTTCGACTTGTTTGGCTTTTCGCTTATTTTTCTGTTGTTCTTTCATCTTTTGATATTGAAATTTACCCCAATCGATAATTTTTACAACAGGCGGTTCAGCATTTGGTGATATTTCGACAAGGTCTAATCCAGCCTCTTTAGAAAGCTTAAAAGCTTCCTTTGAGCTCATTATTCCAAGTTGTTCACCACTTTGGCCAATAACTCGAACTTCGCGAGCGCGAATTTCTTCGTTGATTCGAATTTTTTTGCTAATATTTCCTTCCTTTCGAGCTGCTATTTTTCAGCAATTTACTCGAATATTATTTTACCAAATTTTTCTAAATAAATCAAGTTATTTATTGAAAATCATTTTTCTGCCTATATTGGAGAGCCTCGCTGATATGACTTGGTTTTATATCTTTCGAAGAATCAAGGTCGGCGATAGTTCTTGAAACTTTTAAAATTTTTAAGTAGGAACGAGCAGATAAGTTTAGTTTGCTTGTTGCTAGATTCAACAAGTTTTCAGCTTCAGGTGAGATTGAGAATTTATTTTTTAAATCACTTGATTTAATCATACTGTTGTATAAATTACTACAATTATAACGCTTATGTTGTAATTTTAACGATATCTCTATCTGTTTTTTAGCATTAGCATGTTCAGAAGAGGATGAATAGCTTGATGATATGAGGTCTTTATTATGTATTCGTTCAACATTCACCACCATATCAATTCGATCCATTAGTGGGCCAGAAAGTTTTCGTTGGTAGTTGATTATTTGTGTCGAGGAACAAGTGCATTCTTTATTGGTATCTCCATAAAACCCACAAGGGCAGGGATTCATTGTTGCTATAAGCATAAAGTTGGCAGGATATGAACTTTTTCGGTTAGTTCGTGTTACGGTTATTTTTCGATCTTCAAGTGGTTGTCTAAGGCTTTCAAGAATAGATTTTGGGAATTCTGGTATTTCATCTAGAAATAATACTCCATTGTGGGCCAAACTAATCTCACCAGGCATCGCTTTTGACCCGCCGCCAATAATTGAAACCTTGCTCGCAGTATGGTGAGGGGCTCGAAAAGGTCGAGAAATATCAGAGCTAACTTCTTCCACTAAGCCATTAATTTTCAAAACTTCCAATAATTCTTCACGCGAGAGCTCGGGGAGAAGATTTAGAGCAGCCTGCGCCAACATTGTTTTTCCAGTTCCTGGAGGGCCTGTGAGTAGGATATTATGTCTTCCAGCGATTGCTATTGTTAAAGCTCGTTTTGCTTGCTCTTGGCTAATTATATCATCTAATTTTACGCCACTATTAGAATTTTTAAGTTCTTTAACTATTTGAGGATTTTTAATTATTTTCTCTTTTTTAAGGTGAAGGAAAACTTCTTTTAAATTTTTCGCTCCGATTAATTTTATACCATCGATAATTGATCCTGCTTCTAAATTTTCAACTGGAAGAAAAATCTCTTTTATTCCTTGATTTCGAAGTTTTTCAATAATATTGATTACACCTTTAACTGGCCTAAGTTCGCCGCCAAGCGACAATTCGCCAATAAAGGCGCGAGAGTCCAATTCATGTTGTTTTAGCTGATTTGATAGTGTTAAAATTGAGATTGCTATCGGTAAGTCGAAGAAAGTTCCATCTTTTGGAATTTCTGCTGGTGCAAGGTTGATGATAATTTTTTTCGCAGGGAAGTCTAGCATTGAGTTTTTTATAGCACTTCGAACCCGTTCTTTAGACTCATCAATCGCTTTATTACCCATTCCTACAATTTGTAAACTTGGCAAACCTTTCGAAGAATCTCCTTCAACTTCGATAATTTCTGCTTCATAGCCGATCGGTGCGGCCGAAATAACTTTACTCACCATAATACATATAATTTTAACATAAGCATTTAAAAATCTCAATTTTGTGATATAATATAAATATGTTGGGGCTGAATTAGCTTTAGACAGGAGGAATTTAACAATTTAGCTTGCAAGTCGGTTACACCGTACAGTATTAAAATAAATGCAAAAAACTTTGCAGCTCGAGTTGCAGCATTCTTCGCTCCAGCTCCAGCAACTATCGCTGCTTAATATTTTAGCGATCATTTTTTAAATCGGGGCAGTGCGTGGTTTAAAAAGTGTCATATTTTTTCACTGATAGTTTAATATTTTGCGATAGATATTAAATGAAGATTTTTCGCAACTTTTGATAATTTTTTGTTTATTTTTTGATTATTGAATTTTAATTAAAATAAACTAAGCTTGTAGATGGTTAAATTGTTACCTTTTGGACCCGAGGGCAGTTCTCGGCAGCTCCACCAAAAAGATTTTTAATACGCTTTGAGCGTATTTTTATTAAAATAAAAATGAGCGACTGCGAGGAACGCTCATTTTTTAAATAGTAATGTGGAGTTTTGGTTTTAGTTTTTTGGATTTTTGTGAACTGCGGGATTCACTGAAATAATTTTTATTTTTGGCCTATGTATAAACTTTTTATTCATAAGCTACCCCTATAATAATCTAAAATAAGCATAAAGTCAATAGGTTTTTTGACTTTTTTGTATAATTTTTTTGTTCATTAAAAATAACAGATTCAAACATGTTAAAAATACAATAAAGTTAATTTTATTGCGCTTATGGTATTGACTTTTTGAAAAGCTTATGATAGAATAAGAATAGCTTTGAAAGAAACAAAAAGCAAAAATAAAAAACAGTATTGTACATTTCACCAAGCACATTATAATTTTAGTTTAATAATTTTGAGTTGTCCGGTATTCTTTACGGAGTTTAAACGGCGATTTGAAAATAAGGTTTATAAAATTGTCATTGGATTTTTAACTTATTTTGAAGCGCCAAAAAGCTCCGCAAAAATAGCGTAGAGCGCTGAGGCTAATAAGTACTTATATTTTCAAAAGAAAATATTTAAGGAACCCTCAATGAAATATGCTTCTCCATACGAGAAGCGGTCAACTAGCTCAAAAGAGTAAGCCGTAGACCACATATTTTAGTAAGGTATTTTGTTATGATGGCTTTTCTACCTGCTTACTCTTTGGGCTGAATCTAACAAAGAATGGTATTATTTATGATTTCAAAAATTATTTTTAGTCTGTCTGGGTTATCGGGTGTCGGTATATTTTTTATGCTAACTCAAACCTCTCCGAATAAAGTTGGTCCAATCGGAATACTTGCATTATTTACGATGGTTTATTTAGTTTTTCTTGGGCTCATATCTTTATTTATTTATGGAGTTTATCGTGTTTTTTCGATTGGGCAAACGTATTTTCAAAAAGATCGGCCTTCACTAAAAAAACAATACAGAACTCCAGATTTCTTTTTGAAATATTCAGCTGCGCTTGCTTTCGCTCCGATTAGTCTTATAGCGAAACAATCCACCGGCGGAGTTGGAATTTTCGAAATAGTATTATTGGTTATAATTGAAATAATCGCGCTATTTTACATTTCAAAACGCTAATGTTTGTGATATAATAGTTTTATATGGAACCGCAAAAAAATCTTGAAATTTCGAAAGCTTTTGAAGCTCCTTTGCAACAAATAGATGCTCCTCACGAAGTGGGGAATTTTGGCTTTGAGCAGAATATAAATAAAATTGATATGGATCAGGCAAGGACTGAAGCTATGAATGCATTTTCGAATCAAAATTTTCAGCCACAAATGCCGCAGGTTGCTTTACCAATTGTTCAAGATAACTCCAATGAAAGTGCAAATATTGTGGTTCCAACAACAGCAAGAGACATTGACCTAATGGAAGATGAATGGGTTAAAGATCTCAAAAAAATGATTACAGAAACCAAGGGTGATCCGTATGCACGAGAGGTTCGATTTAAAGAAATGCAGATGGATTACTTAAAGAAAAGATATAATAGAATTATAAATGGTGGTAGATAATGGGAATTTGGATAATTTTATTTGTTAGCTTTGTAATTATTTGTGTAGCTTCTTACTTTGCTTTTGATCAGTATAAAAGAATGGTTCAAGAAGCTAAGAATTACGAGCGCGGTCTGAAGATGGTTCCGATTCGAATTCATTTGCCGCCACCGAGTGATGATCTTGAAGTTGGTGGAAGGGATGAGCGTGATGTTATTGATGAAGTTCTTTCCGAAGCGCAGACGATGTATAATATTATTGCAAGTACGGCGATGAAAGGTTTTAAGACAAAACTTTATGGTCAGCGACATATTTCTTTTGAAATTGTTGCAAGTGACGGACTTGTTCGATATTATGCGGTTGTTCCAGCTGTTTTGACTGAAACGGTTAAACAGGCGATCTCGGCGGCATATCCTGCGTCAAGGCTTGAAGAAGTTGAGATGGAAAATATTTTTTCGCAACAGGGAAAAATGCAGGGTGTAATTGGTGGTGAGTTTGAACTAAAAAAGGATTTCTTCTATCCAATTGCAACATATCAAGAAAGTCGTCGTGATGCAGCTCGTGCACTTTTGGATGCTTTGAGTGGAGTTCAGCGTGGAGATGGTGCAGCAATTCAAATAATGTTTCGCCCAGCACCTGAAAATTGGACTTTAAAATCTAACGAAAAAGTTGAATTAATTCGAAAAAGTAAAAACAAGAATGGTACAAAAACTCGATCAGCAACACTTGATATTATGGAGGCACTTTGGAAACCACCTACATATGGAATTGTAAATTCTAGTGCAGAATCTCCTCAACTTACAGCTTTGGAGAATGAAGAGATTCAAGCAATCGAAGACAAAACTAAATATCCTGGATATGAAGTTCTAACGCGTGTCGTAACTTCATCTTCAACAGCTTCAAAAAGTCAGGCGATTCTTCAGTCGATAGTTACGGCGTTTTCATTGTTTGACTCACCTCGGTATAATGGATTTAAATTCAATATGACGAATAATATCGATGAGCTTGTGACCGCGTATATTTTTAGGTTCTTTCCGCAAAGTGTGAGTAAAAATATTTTAAATAGTGTTGAGCTTTCGACGATGTTTCACTTACCTAACCAGAATTCAATCCCGACTGGCAAAATTGAGAGACAAAGAATTCGACAGGTTGATGGTCCGACTGAACCAATGAAAGAAGGTCTTTTGATTGGTGTGAATGAATTTCGTGGCGTTGAAAAACAAATTCGCCTAGGAGTTGAAGATCGTCGCCGACACACATATATTATTGGTCAGACAGGTATGGGTAAGTCAAAACTTCTCGAAAATCTGGCTTATCAGGATATTATGGATGGTCGCGGGTTTTGTTTTATTGATCCACACGGAGATTCGGTTGAAGAGCTTCTTGGAATGATTCCGCAATCACGAATGGATGATGTAATCTATTTCAATCCGAGCGATACGGAAAACCCACTTGGCTTTAATATTTTTGAAGCTTCAAGTCCAGAAGAAATGGATTTTGTGATTTCGGAAACTAACTCAATGTTGAAGTCTCTTTATGATCCAGGAAATACCGGTGTTGTTGGCCCGCGAATGGAAAATATTGTTCGAAATGCTGCACTATTGCTAATGAGCGATCCTGATGGTGGAACATTTATGGATATTCCAAAAGTTTTGGTTGATCCAGAGTTTGCTAAATCGAAAATTAAATATCTTCGAAATCAGCGAGCGATAGATTTTTGGACTAAGGAGTGGCCAGCTTCCCAAAAATCAAATGATGCTGGTGAGCTTGTTTCTTGGGTTGTCTCAAAGTGGGCACCTTTTGAAAGTGGTCTAATAAATAACATTATTGGTCAGAAAAAAAGCGCGTTCAATATTAGAGAAGTGATGGATGGTAATAAAATTTTACTCGTCAATCTTTCCAAGGGTAAATTAGGTGAGGCTGCTGCAAAACTTCTTGGAATGGTTTTTGTTATGAAGTTTCAGGCTGCCGCAATGAGTCGCGCAGACATGCCGGAGGATCAGCGTAAAGATTTTTGTCTATTTGTTGATGAGTTTCAAAACTTTGCTACTGATTCTTTTGAATCTATTCTTTCGGAGGCACGAAAATATCGATTAAATTTGATTTTAGCAAATCAATTTACAACACAGCTAAAAGATTCGATTAAGGGTGCAATTTTTGGAAACGTTCCAAATAAGATTGTCGGACGAATTGGTATTGAGGATGCTGACATTCTTCAGAAAAACTTCACGCCAACGTTCACTGCTGAAGATTTAACTAAAACGCCGAATTACAATTCTATTACAACGGTTTTAGTTAATGGTTTTCCATCCGCACCTTTCACAATGAAACTTTTGCCACCTTTTGGAAAATCTAATCCAGAAATTCGTGAAGGTCTTCGAAAATATTCGGCTTCGAAATATGGAAGGCCAAGAGCAATTGTTGAAGATGAAATTCGAAAGCGCCTTAGTGTTAAAAGTGTATCAGCACAGCAATCATTATCTCAACCACATATGAAAAGCCAACAAAAAACTCAAATGAGTTGGCAGGAGAGGGCTTTTTCAAACCAAAATAATGATGAGAGTTTTTCAAACAGCGTCAATAACTCACAGAGCTCTTTCCTAGACGGATGGTTGAAGAAGCGAGACGAAATAAGGAACAATCCTCCTAAGCTAACATCGATTCCGATTCAGAATCAGGTAAGTATAACTAACCAGAATATTTCTCAGAAAGAAAGTTTGGCTCAGACTTTTCAGAAGAATATTATGCAGAGTCAAAAATCAAGTTCATATAATATAGGAGGTAATAACCCGCAGGTTCAGCAGAATATTCGAAATGATCAGATTCAAAGAAATGCTATTATTCAGGATATTAATATAGCTAATATACAAAATAAAACATCAGTGCCACAAGCTCAAATTGAAGACAATAGTCAATTAAATCTGAAAAAATCTGAAAAAACTGAAAGTGATGAGATAATATTTAAAATCAGGTAGTTAATACCTGATTTTATCTTTTAAAAATTTTATAAATGATAGAATTATAAAATAAAATAAGAATATTGGGAAGAATATTGATTCATTAAACTGTAAACCGTCAATGATTGATATATATAGTAAAAGGTAGAAAGTTAGTAAAGATAGTAATAATGAAAGAAAAAATATTTTTGGCTTTACTATTATTTCTAAAGCATTAAATAATCTTTCGAAGGTTTTTTGATGGAAGATTATTTTAAGAATTTTATTCCATAGGTTTGAATCTTTATGGATAAAATCTAAAATTTTAGAGTAATTTGTATTGTTTTTCATTATAACTCCTTCAAATGTCGACTAAAAAATGATATTTCCTTGTATAATAAGTTTGTACGAACCATCATTATTATTGAAACAATAAATAGAACAATAATGAAAAATAGGTTATATGAACTATCTATAGTTAAAATTGATATGATGTCATTAAAAAATTGTTTCGTGGGGCACTTAATCTTATTTGATAAAATATTTCCAAAAAATAATTTTATATCGCATGTAGAGAATTTATTTTTTTGACTAACTACAGGAAATTTATTTTTCATTTTTAACGCAAAGATTTTACTTTTAGAACTTGCAGGGTCTATTTGTTCAGTATTCCAGTAAATGGATTTACCTTTAACTTTATAATCTCCACCATCGAGTAGATCTGCATATTTTAAAGTATCTGTTAGATCTATTTCAAAATTCGAAAACTGAACCAAGTTAGAATTATTTTTGACTGTTAAAGTATATGAAATAATGTCATTCTGTTCAAGAATATGTTTTGCTGTAGATTTAACATTGTAGAATAGATTTGGATTTGTTGTTGTGTTTTTTACTGCACTTATCTTTTCGAAAGAGTTGTTTTTAGGTAATATTAATGATAAGAATATTGTAAAAAATACAAAAATAATAGTAAAAAAACTAAAAGTCCACCAACGTAAATCTTTCTGGAGTTTTTTCTTATAATCATCAACTTTTGAACCCATTGAAGGGCTGCGATAATAGCTTAAAATAATATCTTTAAACATAAACCCACCTTACTTATGATTATATTTTAGCACATTTTTTAGTAAAAAATAAGCTTTATTTGAATTTTTTTAAAAAATACGGTATAATACAGATATAATTTATTTATGGAAATTCTGAATGAGAGGTAAGAATGTCTAAACAAAAAGATAATAATTACGATGGATCACAGATTCAAGTTCTTGAAGGGCTTGAGCCTGTTCGAAAACGTCCTGGAATGTATATCGGTTCAACCGGATATGATGGTGTTCATCACCTAATTAAAGAGATTGCTGATAACTCTATAGATGAAGCTATTGCTGGATATGGCACAAAAGTTATTGTGCGAATTTTGGAAGATGGTGGAATAAATATTACTGATGATGGTCGAGGTATTCCTGTTGATATTCATCCAAAAACTGGAAAAAGTACGCTTGAAACTGTCTTGACTGTTCTTCACGCTGGTGGAAAATTCGGTGGAGGCGGATATAAAGTTTCTTCTGGTTTGCACGGTGTTGGTTCAAGTGTAGTTAATGCGCTTTCAACAAAAATGATTGCTGAAGTTGTCAAAAAAGGCCAGTTGTATCGAATTGAGTTTGAACGTGGAGTCCCAACAACTGAGCTTAAAAAACTCGGTAAAACTGACCGCGAAGATGGAACAAGTATTACATTTTACCCAGATCCAACAATTTTCAAAGAAACAGTTACGTTTGACTATAAATGGGTTGTAAATTATCTGCGTCATCAATCTTATCTTACAAAAGGTGTTTACACACAAGTTGACGATGAACGAACTGGTGAGCGTCAGGCTTTCTATTTTGAAGGTGGAATTCAAAGTTACGTAAAAAGTTTAAATGTTGGAAAGGAAGTTCTTTCTGATCAGCCTTTTTATGTTGAAAAGCAGGTTGAAGACTCTATGGTGGAGGTCGCAATTCAATATAATGACAGCTACAATGAGAATGTTCGCGCTTTTGCAAATAACGTAATCAACCCAGATGGTGGAACTCACGTTGTTGGTTTTCGAAGCTCTTTAACTCAAACAATAAATGAATATGCTCGAAAAAATAACTTGCTCAAAGAAAAAGAAGAAAATCTTTCAGGTGATGATATTCGTGAAGGTTTGACTGCGATTATTTTGGTCAAGCTTCCTGATCCGCAATTTGAAGGTCAGACGAAAAACAAGCTTGGAAACCCAGAAGTTCGCCGATATGTTCAACAAGTAATGAATGAATATTTTGGTTATTATCTTGACGAGAATCCGGCAGTTGCAAAAAAGATTGTTAATAAAGCGCTTCTTGCGGCTCGAGCGCGAAAAGCTGCGCGTGCTGCACGTGAAAATGTGATTCGAAAAGGTGTTCTTGACGGCTTAAATTTACCTGGAAAACTCGCAGATTGTTCTTCGAAAAAACCGGAAGAGTGTGAACTTTATATCGTTGAGGGAGATTCAGCTGGTGGTTCTGCGAAGAACGGACGTGATGCTCGAACGCAAGCAATTTTGCCTCTTCGTGGTAAAGTTTTAAATACGGAACGTGCTCGACTTGATAAAATGCTAGCTAATAATGAAATTGTTTCACTTATTAAAGGTATGGGTGTTGGAATTGGTGAGCAATTCGACATTTCAGGATTGCGCTATCATAGAATTATTATTATGACCGATGCCGATGTTGACGGAAGTCACATTGCAACTCTTTTGATGACATTCTTTTTCCGATATATGCGTGAAGTTGTCGAAGGTGGACATATCTATTTAGCGAAACCTCCGCTTTTCCTATTGAAAGGTGCGGGAAACAAACATTATTATGTTTATAGTGATGAAGAGCGTGATGCAAAAATTAAAGAACTCATTGAAGAGCGAAGGGCACGCGGAACTCAAATTAATCCAGAGGATAGTGAAGTTAAGCAGGCTGGCCTAACTGGAATTCAGCGCTATAAAGGTCTTGGTGAAATGGATGCGACTCAGCTCTGGGAAACTACAATGAATCCAGAAAACCGAGTTCTCGTTCAGCTTAAGCTTGAAGATGCTGAAAGAGCTGACGCGATCTTTACAAAATTGATGGGTAGCGAAGTTGCAATGCGAAAAAGCTTCATTCAGACGAATGCAAAATATGTTAATCTTGAAGAATTGGATATCTAATTATGGAAGACAACAACAAAAAACCTATTGAAGGCGAAATCATTGAACAACAAAATCACTCAAAACACCTAGAATTTCGTAGCGTAGAAGATGTTATGGAAGATTCTTTCTTAAGATATTCCATGAGTGTTATTATTGACCGTGCTTTACCGGATGTTCGTGATGGTTTAAAACCAGTGCATCGTCGTATTTTATACGCTATGGGCGAGCAAGGGCTAAGGCCAGGTGGTAAATTTACTAAATCTGCAAAAATTGCTGGTGATGTAATGGGTAAATACCACCCACACGGCGATAGTTCAATTTATGACTCAATGGTTCGCTTGGCGCAAGATTGGGTAATGCGATATCCTCTCGTTGAAGGACAAGGAAACTTTGGTTCAATGGATGGCGATCCGGCTGCTGCGATGCGTTATACTGAGGCACGTCTTGGTCGAATTGGTGATATTTTGTTGAACGATCTTGATAAAGATACTGTTGATTTTCGGCCAAACTATGACGGTTCTGAAAGTGAACCATCAGTTCTTCCAGCAAAATTACCAAACCTTCTTTTGAATGGTCAAATGGGTATTGCTGTTGGTATGGCAACAAGTATTCCAACGCACAATTTAAGCGAAATTGTTGATGCGACAGTTGAACTTATAAATAATCCAGAAGCTAAACTTGAAGACCTAATGAAACACGTTAAGGGTCCAGATTTCCCAACAGGTGCCGTGGTTTATGGTGGAGCTCCGATGATTCAGGCCTATCGAACTGGTCGCGGAAGTGTTACCATGCGAGCCGTTGCTGAAATCGTTGAGACTAAACGCGGACGTCATCAGATTGTGGTTTCAGAAATTCCTTATAACGTTAATAAAGCTTCTTTGATTGAGAAAATCGCTGATCTTGTAAAAGAAAAGAAAATTACAACTATAGCTGACCTTCGAGATGAATCTGCGCGTGGAACAGTTAAAATTGTAATTGATCTTAAAAAAGACGCTTATCCAAAGAAGGTTCTCAACCAGCTTTACAAATTAACACCACTTCAATCAAACTTCCATTATAATATGTTGGCTCTAGTTGATGGTGTTCAACCTCGAGTGCTTGGTTTGAAAGAAATGCTTGATGAGTTTGTGAAGCACCGTCGAAATGTTGTGCGTCGTCGAACTGAGTTTGAACTCAAAAAAGCAAAGGCTCGTGCGCATATTTTGGAAGGTTTAAAGATTGCGCTTGACCATATTGATGAAGTTATCGCAACGATTCGTGCTTCGAAAACTACTGATATTGCTGAAAAAGCTTTGCGTGAGAAATTTGGGTTAACCGAGATTCAAGCAAAAGCAATTCTTGCAATGCAACTCCGCCGATTAACTGGACTGGAACGTGAAGCAATCGAAGAAGAATTGGCAGCTCTATTGAAACTTATTGGCGAACTTGAAGCTATTCTTGCCGATGAGAACGAAATTCTTCGAATTATTAAAGAAGAACTTCTCGAAATGAAAGATAAGTATGGCGATGAGCGTAAGACTAAGATTATTAATCACGAACTTGGTAAATTCTCAGATGAAGAGCTTATCCCTGAAGAAGAAAGTGTAATCCTCTTAACGAGTGAAAATTATATCAAAAGAACTCTTCTCGCAGACTATCGCCGACAAAATCGTGGTGGAAAAGGTAAGCGCGGAATGACAACAAAAGATCAAGATATTATTGATCAGTTAGTTCCAGCAAATACACACGATTGGTTATTATTCTTTACGAATAAAGGTCGGGTCTTTAGACTTAAAGCTTATGAAGTTCCGGCTGCTAGTCTTCAAGCAAAAGGTGTTGCAGCAGTAAATCTATTACAGCTTCAACCTGAAGAAAAAATTACATCAATCATCAAGCTTGAACAAAATAGTAGTACAGAAGATTATCTCTTTATGGCTACTGTAAAGGGTACTGTAAAAAAGACTGCAATTAAAGATTTTGCAAATATTCGAACGAATGGTTTGAACGCAATTAATCTTGATGAAGGTGATGAGCTCCGTTGGATTCAGAAAACTGACGGTCAGAGCGATATTATCGTTTCGACATCGGCGGGTCAAGCGGTTCGATTTAACGAAAATGATGTTCGATCGATGGGTCGTGCTGCTCGCGGCGTACGCGGTGTTCGTCTCCGACCAAATGATAATGTTGTTGGAATGGATGTTGCTAAAGATGGAACACAAAAACTTCTTGTTATTTCAGCTAACGGATATGGAAAAGCTACGAAAGTTTCGAATTTCGAAGTTAAACATCGTGGCGGAATTGGTGTTAAAGCAGCAATTACTACTGCAAAAACTGGTCCAATTGTATCTGTTCAAACTTTGCCAGAAGCTGTTTCTGATGCACTAATGATTTCAAGTTGCGGTCAAACAATTCGTGTCGCAGTTAAAGATATTCCAACACTTGGCCGCACAACGCAAGGTGTTCGAATTATGAAACTTTCAGAAGGTGATACTGTTGCTAGTGTTGGTTTAATGGAAGAAAGTAGAGAGGAAGAATGATGCCGAGATATTTAGTAGTTTTCGTGTTGGCGTGGGTAATTACGCAAGGTGCTAAATATATTCTTGAAATTCGAAAAGATAAAAGCGCAAAATTTAAGCGGATCATTACTGAAAGTGGCGGAATGCCAAGTTCTCACAGTTCAGTAGTGATCGCGCTTGCGACACTTATTGCGCTTCATGAAGGGATTTATTCATCGATTTTTGGCTTGGCTTTCGTTTTTGCAATGATTGTGATCTATGATTCAATGAAGGTTCGATTTTCGAATGGAGTTCAGGCTGAGAGAATTAATGAAATTATCAAAAGCCAAAATCTAGATATTAAAAAAGTTCGAGTCGTAAAAGGTCACACGCCTTTGGAGGTTGCAGTTGGTTCTGCGATTGGAATTTTTATCGGATATGTAGCATTTTTATTAGGACTATAATAATAAAATTAAATAGGCTTTTTGGAGTCTATTTAATTTTTATGAATTTTCTTTAAAAAAAGTGTTGACTTTTGAAAATCTATTAAGTATAATGGTTATTAGTTCAACGCGTGGAGTTAATGAATCGCGAGATTGAACTGATAATTCTGAACTTTAACAATTTAATTGTGCAAATTTATCGTCAGTCTATTTTATAGATTATCAA
>CAURNE010000002.1:0-170508 GCA_963526415.1 uncultured bacterium
TGGCTCGCTAATATTAACCCAAATAGCTAAACTGCTAGGTGTCAGGTCAGCAAATGGTTGAGCTTTTTATATTTTGTAAACTTTATTTTTAGGCCGTTCTGTGGTATAATATTTTTAATGTTTGATTCATTTTTGCATAAAACTTTGCGCATTCCATATAGATTAAATATTGAAAAAATGCGAAGTTTAAAAAATCCGCAAGCCGTGGTAGTTTTTATTCATGGGCTTGCGAGCGATGCTGGAATGTGGAAGGTAGCAGAGTCTGAAATTGAGGGTGAATTTGATATTTATGCCGTGGATTTAATCGGGCACGGAAAATCACCAAAACCAAAATGGAATGGCGTTCAAAAGTTAAACATTCAAGCCCGAGCAATCCGGCGAATGGCCTTTTTGATGAAAAAATATAAAAAACCGCTATTTCTGGTTGGACATTCAATGGGTTCGCTGGTTGCGGCGGAGTTTTCAAAAAAATATTCAAATCTGGTTGATGGAATTTTCTTGCTTTCGCCCCCAATTTATTCACCGGATGAAGCTCACGATTCGATTCAGGAATTTATCTTAAAAAAGGGTTATGAAAGAATTATTTCAGAACCAAAAGACTCGATGAGATTTGTAAATAGGGTTATCGATGCGGGTGTTGTTGATGTTGATAGATTTAATTCTCAAGAGCAATTTCGTCCAGTTCGAAAAGCGCTAAAAGAGGCGATTGTTGAACAAGATACGTTCTCGGTGCTTTCAAAAACAAAGATACCGACTAAAATTATTTACGGCGCTTTTGACCCTGTGGTGATTGGGAAAAATATTCGAAAACTTGGGCGAATTAACCCAAATATCACAACTTCACGAGTTTTGAGTGCACACGATCCGACAAAATCAATGATTTTGCAAGTTTCGAAAGGGATTGATAAAATTTTAAAGGAGAAGAATGAGTAAAAAAGTAATATTAACTGGCGATCGACCGACTGGAAAATTGCATATTGGGCATTATGTTGGGTCATTGAAGAATCGTGTTGAATTGCAAAATTCTAGTGAATTTGAGACATTTATTATGATTGCAGACGCGCAAGCCTTGACTGATAACGCTAAAAATCCCGAAAAAGTTCGAGAGAATGTTTTAGAAGTTGCATTAGATTATCTTGCGGCTGGAATCGACCCCTCGAAAACAACAATTTTTATTCAGAGTCAGATTCCGCAACTTCCTGAACTTGCGATGTTTTATGCGAATCTCGTTTCGATCTCTAGGCTTGAACGCAATCCAACCGTAAAAACTGAAATTAAGCAAAAAAACTTCGGCGAAGGTGTGCCGAGTGGTTTTGTGTTTTATCCGATTTCACAGGCTGCGGATATTACGGCTTTTAAAGCTACTCATGTTCCTGCGGGCGAAGATCAATTGCCAATGATTGAATTAACCCGCGAGATTTCACGATCGTTTAATCAAACTTACGGTGTAGATCTACTAGTTGAGCCGGAAATCATTCTTTCGAAAGAAGGAATTGAGCGCCGATTGCCAGGAATTAACGGAATGAATGCAAAAATGAGTAAAAGCTTGAATAATGGAATTTATTTGGCAGATTCTTTTGAAGAAATGCGCGCAAAGGTGATGAAAATGTATACTGACCCTGATCATATTCGAGTTGAAGATCCTGGAAAAATTGAAGGAAATGTCGTTTTTGCCTATCTTGATGTTTTTGCTGAGGATAAGGAAAAGGTTGCCGAAATGAAAGCGCACTACCAAAAGGGAGGATTGGGAGATGTTGCTGTTAAAAAATATTTGGTGGAAGAAATGGATAAAGTCTTGAAACCAATTCGTGAACGGCGAGAAGAATTAGCGAAAAATCCAGAAGCGATTTATGCAATTCTTCGAAAAGGTAGTGAAAAGGCTGAAAAAGTTGCGGCACAAACTCTAAAAGAATTGAAGCAGGCAATGAAAATTGACTATTTTGGAGGTGAAAATGGCGAAATTTAATTCGGGCGATATTCTAAAAATTTTACGAAAATTCCAGATTGCGGGTGAGGAAAACGTTCCACGCCATATTGAAGAACTCAAAAAAATATCCGCCGATGAATTCTCGGAAATTTTCACTTTTAAATTCAATAAAAATAAGTTTTTTGTGGTTGTTGATGGAATGGCGGAAGATGATGAGTTTTATATTCGCGAAATTCTTCGAAAAAACTTTGGCGATATCGAGGGAGATTTGATTGAGAATCCACTCGATTCGATGCTTAGTTTTGCGATACCTTTTGAGGGTAAAGATATTTATCTTTTTCGAAACATTCCTTCAAAAACTCGACTTGATGTCTATTTAGCAGAAAAACACCCTGAATTTTCTCGCGCAACAATTCAGAAATATATCAAAAACAGATTTGTCAAAATTAATGGTGTTATTGCGAAAAAGCCAAAAGATGCCGTTGATAAAAATGATTTGATTGAAATTGGAATTCCAGAGAAGAAAGCTGAAAAAATTGATTTTCCGATAATTTTTGAAGACGAAAATGTGATTGTAATAAATAAGCCCCGAGGAATTCTAACCCACAGTAAATGCGCCCTAAATGATGAATTTACAGTTGCAGATTTTTTTGAAAGCCGTGGTTCAACTTTTGCAAAAGGTACAAACAGGGTTGGAATTGTTCATCGCCTCGACCGAGAGACTTCCGGTGTGATTATTGGTGCAAAAAATGACAAAGCTGCAAAAAAGCTTCAAAAACAATTTTCTGAACGAACCACAAAAAAGAACTATGTTGCAATTGTTAAGGGTGTTTTAAATCCAAAGAAAGCTTTAATTGACTTGCCAATTGCTCGAAATGGTTCTGCACCAAGTACTTTTATGGTTCACGCAAAAGGAAAGCCTGCTCAAACAAAATATGAAGTTTTGAGCGAAAATGAGCAATTCTCGTTGGTGAAATTAACACCAAAAACTGGGCGAACTCATCAGCTGCGCGTTCATTTGAATTATTTAAATCATCCAATTTTGGGCGATAGGGTTTATGATAAAACTATTACGAAGGCTGAAGCTGAAAACAGAATGTTTTTACATGCACAAAGCTTGGAAATTACAATTCCGCCAAAAAATGGTGAAAAAGATTCGCAAAGAATAGTTTTCGAAGCAGAAATCCCAGAAGATTTTAAATTATAGCAATGGAAAGATTTTTTGAACAAACAATTTTAAATTCTCATGCCACGATTATTGAAATTCCGCGTGGATACGGTTTTGATTTTGCTTTAAAAAAGCTGAAATTTTCAAAAGATATT
This sequence comes from uncultured bacterium, assembly GCA_963526415.1. GTDB lineage: Bacteria > Patescibacteriota > Saccharimonadia > Saccharimonadales > Saccharimonadaceae > Nanogingivalis. The sequence goes on from CAURNE010000002.1 coordinate 3,251, forward strand.
CAGATCTTCGAATTTAAGCCAACGATTCATGGAACGCAAAAAACTGAAATCATTAATGTTGAGGATATTGAATTTTTACAGAAAAAAGCGAACGTAAAAAGTGTTAAAAAACGCTGTTTTGTTTTTATGAATGCCGAAAAAATGAATGAGCAGGCGCAAAATAAATTCTTGAAACTTTTTGAAGAACCAAATCAAAATACTTCTTTTGTACTTCTAACTGAGAATAGAAACGCTTTCGAAAAAACAATCCTTTCGCGTGCACAGACTTTGCGGATTCAGCCAATTTCAGATATAGAATCTTTGAAAATACTCGAAAAAACCAAATTGAATGAAGACAGTAAAAGGAGAATTTTGTTTTTAGCGAGTGGTCTGCCGGGCGAAATTCAAAGACTTGCGAGTGAAAAGAGATATTTTAATGAACAAATGGAGCTTGCCGAAATTGCCAAAAGATGGTTTTTGGGTTCGAAATTTGAGAAAATGCTGATCTTAAAAGATTTGAAAGATCGCGAAAAAACTTTGATATTTTTGGAGATTTTGCTGAAAATTATCAATCAAACTTTTGTTCGAAATCCCGAAAATAGCGCGATAAACGCTCAAAAAACACTTAAAGCTTATGGTAAAATTACTAAAAACGGTAGTATCAAATTAGCACTACTTGAATTAATTGTCTGTTAAATTTGCTAAATATTAACCGTTTATGGTATAATAGGAATATATGTTAGTATTGGTTTTTATTACTTTATTAATTGCTTATATTTTTCTGAAAAATCCAGAAGTTGCGGCAAAAAGCACTCTCCCAGATAGTTTTTCAGGGAAGATTGATAAATTATGGCGTGCAGCACAAGAGGCAATTATCGATAAAAAATATCTACGAGCCGAGAAGATTCTTTTGACAATTTTGCGTTTTGACGAACGAAACGCTACAGCATATAACCGTTTGGGGATTATCTATGCGGGGCAAAAAAAGTTTGATGATGCGATTGAATGTTTCGAAATTGCTCAGAGCCTCGAAAGTAGCGCTTCAAGTCTCCATAATGTTGGATTAATCTATCTCGAAACTGAGAATTATCAAAAGGCTGCGCTAGCGTTTGAACAAGCCCTTGAAATCGAAGATAGCATACCAACTCGATACATCGCATACGCACGAGCGCTAGAAAAGTTGGGCAAAGAAAAACTTGCTATCTCGGCACTAGAAAAGGCGGTTAATCTGGATGAAAGACCTCAAACTCTCAGAGCACTCGGTTCGCTTTATCTCAAGGTTGAAGATTTCGAAAAGGCGAAAGAGGTTAAAGAAAAAATGGACTCACTAAAATCTGGGAGAAGAGCCGTGAAACAAAACCGAATTTCAAACGAATCAATCTCAACTAAAAAAATCGCAATGTAATAAATATCAGGCCAAAAAGCCTGATTTTATTTTGTTAATTTTCTTACAGTTTAGAGTTGGCGATAATTATTGGTCTGGTAATTTTCAAGGTTAAATAAAAATATATAAATCAAGTTAAATTAAATGAGCACCGTTTTGATGCTCATTTAACTAATTTTGAATTAGAAAGTTATTCGCTTTTTGAATGCTCGTGCTGTGATAATTGATAGAATTATGCCAGCGAGCGCGATAACGAAAATACTGATATTTCGCACAACTCCAGTGTTTGGTGCGGAAATCTTTGTTACATCTTCGAAAATGTAGTTGATAAAGATCTCGTTTTCCTCAACATTTCCTTTTTGCTTGCCTTCAACTTTCTTTAATTCGTAAATTCGGCCATTGATCTCAATTCGATTTACTCCATTGCTTTCGAAAGGAGTTCCAACTTGAGTTCCTGCTTTATGTAAAATATTGTTAGGCTGGATTAGGTTTCCGTTTTGATCGATAAATCTCTCAATAACACTTCCACCTTTCTTTGGAGTATAAATATACGTAATTGTTTGGTTTTCAGCCTTAACTTTTCCAATTTCTGGTGCAGAATCTTTTGCAATCTTTTCGAAAACATAAACCAAGCCATCTTTTGTAATTTCTTTTGGCGATTTTGAAGAGTAATCTGTGCCGACTTGTGTTTCAGCTTTAGCAATTTCTACCGCGTTCTGAATTTCTTTACCATCTTGATTGACGAATTTCGCTTCAATTTTTCCACCTTTTTTGGCTTTGTATGAAATTTCGAAAGTCTGATTCTCACCTGAAATCTTACCATTTACAGCCTTAGCATTAGCTTCAGCTTCATAGACCAAGCCTTTTTTGTCGGTAACTTCTTTCGGATGAGTGTAGCTAAACGTTGTTCCAATTTGTTTGCCGTCTTTTTCAAGGACAATTTCATTCAAAATAGCTTTATCTTTCGAGTTAATCAAGCGAACGTTAACACCTTTTCCAAGTTTTGGTTTATATTGATAGACGATCTCTTTTGAATTCACCTCAACTTTGCCAGTTTTTGAACCTGATTTGATTTTTTCGAAAGTATAAACTAAACCATTTTCGGTAGTGATTTCTGAATCTGGCTCATCACTATAATTCGTACCAACTGGTGTATCAGTCGCTTTTACGATTTTCGTATTCTTAATCGCGTTGCCATTTTGATCGAGATACTTCGCGAGAACTTGTCCGCCTTTCTTTGGAACATAGCCGTAAAGAATCGTTTGCTCTTGTTCGGAAACATTACCAACAGATGGGGCAGAGTCTTTCAAAACAGAATTATAAACATAAGTAATTCCGTTATGGGTGATTTCTGGTGTTGGTGTATTTGAATATGGTGTTCCAACTTGTATTCCGTCAGTAGCAACAGTCGCATTCTTGATTATTTCGTTTGTTCCAACAATTTTTGAAATTGCAGAAACTGGTTTTCCGGCTTTTGGTGTGTATTCGAAAATCACATTCTGAGCTTCAACCTTAACTCGGCCATTCTGTGGTGCGCTATTTGCCGCAACCTTATCATAAACATATTTCAAACCGTTTTCAACAATTTCTGGCTTAGAAGTTGCAGTATATTCGGTTCCAACTTGAACTCCAGCAGGTTTAACAGTTTCAGCTGCACTAATTTCTTGATTTGTTCCAGATTTAACAAACTTCGCCTCAACTTTTCCACCTTCTTTTGGCTTATAAACAAAAGTTACAGTTTGAGTATTTTCTTCAACGTTTCCAGTTTCTGGAGCAGAACCATCTTTAAGTTTTTCAAAAACATAAACCAGGTTATCTTTAGTGATTTCATTAGGTTTTGTGGCGGTATAGCTCTCTGAAACTAAAGCGTTATCTTTTACGGTAACTTTATTTTGAAGTTCGTTATCGTTCTGATCTACAAACTTAGCCTCAACTGAACCGCGACGGCGGAAAACTCCGATATTTCGAACATAGTGTTTATCATAATCACTAAATCTAAAGGTCGAACTTTCAACAGTTAGATCGGTTGAATTTGTTGCTACATGGCTTGCTTTTTCATTTAAGTCATCACCAACAACAACCGTTTCTATAGCGTTATCTTTGGTAAACTTCACTTTATGTGTTGTGAAATCTTTAGTGCTAAATCTATAGTGACCTTGTGCATCAGTTTTTACCGTTTGAGAAGGTGTATTTTCACCATCTTTAAAGAGTTCAACTGTATAATTCGGTAGAAGTGTATCGATATTTTCATCGTATACATTGTTTTTGTTGTTATCCTCAAAGGCGACTCCTTCAACTACTGCAGGATATCCAATCTTTGTTGTAACTACATCAGATTCAACCAAGTTCCCATTTGCATTAATCGTGACTGCAATACTATTATTCGCAATAGCATTATCTGCCGCATTAGGATCTATTTGAGCAGTGAATTCAAAATTTTCAACTGTTTGAGCCGGAATATTAAAACCTTGTTCCTGTTCAATCTTGATCATTCGAACCTTAGACCAATCAGAAATAGCATCCTTATCAACAAAGTTTTTATTCCAAGATTCAGTTTGGTTCGATCCTGGTTCTTCTGTTGAGTATTTAATCTTAAATCCATTTCGCTCTTTTAATGGACCTGTCATTCTAACAGGGAACTCACTTCCGCGATCTTCTTGGACACCCTGATTATTTTCAACAATTTTCTTATCGTTTGCGGTTGGTAGAACTTCAAGCGCACGAGAAGTTAAGAGTGGTCGATCTGAAATATTAATAATTGAAATCTGATAATCTACCAAATCTCCTGGATTTAATTTTCTAATATTCTTTTCAAAAATATCAGAATTATGTTTGCGAACATATTTTTTAATTGCAACTTGCTCAGGTTTTAAAACAGTAAATTTAGCTGATGAGCGAGCGATATTTGTTGAGTTGGTGCTTCCGTCATCACCAAAGTCAAGATCATCATTACCATTACCATAACGGAATTGATCATTTGGATCCCAGGTGGTTATAAAATCAACAGTATATTCACCGTTTGTAGTTGTATCTACAACCTTAATTAATTCTGATACAAAATTCCGATAAAAATTGTAATCATCTAGATTATCAACATTTGTAATTTTTAATAATTGCTTACCAGTATTTTTATAATTCTTAACTAAAGAACAATTGCCTTGGTCTATACATTCTTGAGCTTTCTCCCCAATCCCGAGATTATCTGAGAACAAAAGATAATAAACTGGATTTTTAACGGAGTTATCATTTTTTTTACCCCAAAACTCTACTCGACCTCCAGATGTAGTTATGGGCTGAGTTGTTGTTCCGTATTGTTCTATCTTGTTAGTAACTAATTTTCTATTTTTCTCGAAAATAGCAATTGCTTTAGCTTCTTTTTCTGGAGAATTAGCATCAGAACTAAGAAATGCGCTACTTTTTACAGCATATTCTTGCCCCTGTTGAGATATTGAGTTTCGAATTTTATCAACATCAAAAAACTTAGTTATTGCGATAAAATTAAAGTAAGATTTTGATCCAAGCCTAACAATATCTGAAGGTACCTTTGTATTCTCGGGGAACTGCAATCTATAACCCTTTGTTCCATAAGGAAGAGAGACTGTAGAATTTCCTTTAGACATTTCACCAACTTTTGTTTCAACATCATTCGCATCAATTGCATAAACATCGATCTTTGAAATTCCTAAATCATTAAAAGGATTAAATCCTGCAGTCTGATAATTATACCTAACAACATCTATATATTGATCGTTATTGTTGAGCTTGTTTTTAATATAATTAATCGGCTGTTTATTACCAGATCCATTATTTAAAACTTCATAATTCGTATACCATTGAGCATTACTATCTCTACTATCATATACACTGTCTATGTCTAAAAGGTAACCTGTAGTAATTCCATCTATAGTTCGGTTATCATAACGATAGTTTAAGCGATTATTAACGTAAGAACTATGAGTTATATTGGCTAAATTATCGTCTGTATAGCTAAGAACTGTAGGAGTAAATGGGTTGGTAACGACAGAATTAAGGGAGGTTTTATCATTGTAATTTACAATAACTTCATACTTGATATTGGTTTGTTTATTCAGGATTTGCTTTGGTGTATTTTCAGCATATCTCACGCTAATTATCTTGTATGGATAATTATATACACTTCCTCCGTTTAAATCATACTTAGAACGATTCATGGCTGCAATTCTTGTGGTCTCATCAAAAGTCCAACCATCTTGAATAGACTCTGGAGAAGGTTTCATATATTCAGGAAGAGTTAATTTATAAACAATCGAATCGATATACTTACCACCGATATTACCATCACTACTACCGGAATGAATTTTAATACCCATTCTCCAATCTTCGTTTTTTTCGTTTCCAAAAGTAGCAATGCTATTAGGTTTAAGTTCAATATCTGTTTGTTCTTTATTCGTATAAACTGCAATCGGAGAGGAACTTTGTGTATGTAAAAAAGCTTCAATCTTTTGTTCAGCCTTAAGTGTGTTGAGAGTCTTGCTTTGTTTACTTAAAAGATTATTATCCTTATCATAAAGCTCATGAATAATCTCTGGATTATAATTTTCAGGCGTTTCAAGATTCTTAAAATTAATAATATAGTTTATCGAATTAATCGATCCAGCTCGCAACTCTCTGTAATTTCCTCTATAGATATAATAATCATTATCTTGAATAATTTCACCATGAGCTATAGCAGAAGTTGCCGTTACTCGAGGATTATTTTTTAAATATTTTTTTGGAACTTTTAAAAGAAAATAAGCATTTGGATAAGACTTTGCCGAACCTTCGCTGGAAACCTCTATTCGTGAATTCATAACAATGTCTTCACCCGAATAAAACTCAGTTTTCTCTGAGCCGTCATCCTTCCTTGAGATCATTTCCATGAAAGTTCTAATATTATCAGCAAAATCGCCATTTTGCGCGTTCGCAAAATGTCTCAATAAGCCATACCCCCCCCCAAGTGGCGGCAATTATTAGCACCGTTAAAATGGCGAACTTCTTAAATTTTGTATTTCGAAAGTTTAAGAAATTCCGTCTAGCGGTTTTTATCTTCATTTATCCTCCTAAAATAAATTGTTACACACCTATTATATCATAACCATAATCAAAATGGAAGTGCTTTTTTATGCTTTTTCTTCCATGAAAGCAATTAAATCCAAAAGCGCAGAAACGTATTCAGCTTGCGACCAAGTGAGCGGTGCAACTGAAAGATGCTTTAAATCTCGCGGATCAATTTGCTCGGGCAGAATCCCAGTTGAATTTTGTCGTTCTAAAACCCAATCAATGATCTCTTTTGCTTTCGAAACATCACCGCGCGCAATATAAAACTCCGCACGCCAAAGTGTTGTAATTGGCCAAATATTCGCCTCATAATCATCACTAAAACGGTAATAAACATCATTTTCAAAACGCGGTAAACCAATTTGTTGGTGAGCGTTAAAGCGATTTTCGAGCGTTTCGAAAGCGGAATGAAGCTTTTCACTCTTAAAATCAAAGAGATTAAACATAAATGCACCATAAAAACTTGAAGAGTCAATTTTCGAATCTTTATTGCCGTCCGGCCAAATTCCGCGATAGAAATAGTTAGTCTCGGGGTTGAAAAGTTCTTTTTGAGCTGCAGTTCGAATTTCGAAAGCCTTTTGACGCCATTTTTTAGCATCGTGAGCACGATTTGTAATTTGTGCCAAATTTGAGGCCGCAAAAAGTGCTGCAAAAACAACCGAAGTTGAGTAGGTTGTTGAAAGGAAATCCATTTCCCAGAGTTCGTAATTTGGTTTTGGAAGATTGTTTTCATCACAAAAATCAACCAAAAAATCTGCTATCGGCTTGACTAAATCATCATAAAATTCAACCAAAATCGAATCTTCACGAAACTTTTTGTAATATTGTGCAAGCAAGAATAAAATTCCAGCCGTTTCATCAATTTGAATCGGTAAATTGCGAGAATCACCACCCTGAGAATATGGATGCCAGCTTGGGCCGAGTTCGCCGTTTGGCAGATATTTGTGCATCATAAAACCACCAGAAGTGAGCGATTTTTTACAGAATTCGAAGAATTTTTGCGGCTCTTCTCGATAACCTAATCGAATTAAAGGCCAAATTGTAAAAAGAGCATCGCGCGGCCAGCAATAAGAATAGTCGTCGCGGGCATAATTGAGCATTTCGCTATCATTGCTAGCAATTGGCGCACCTGTTTTTGCGAGATGAGATTTTACCAACATTAAACTTTGAATGAAACTTTTTTGATATTTTGGTTCGAGTTTTTTTGTTACTCTAAGGGCAGGTGAAAGCCACTTTTGCCAAGACTTTTGAGTTTCGGTTAAAAATTTTGAAAAGCCGAAATTTCGCATTTTCTGAAAATTTGTTCGGGCAAGTTCATGGCCATCTGCGCAAGAAATTGTATATTGAAAAACAGCACTTTCAACAACTCCAAGTGAAAAATCAAAACCAATCACTGAATCGGTTTGTCCGTGTTCAACATTTGAACCTGAAAGAATGCCATCTTCCGCGTCAACCCAAGAGCCAAGTTTGTTTTCGATCCCAAAGAGCCCAACAGTATGCTGATTGAAATCTTCGAAAGTTGTTTGCTGTGAGTTTTTAAAAACCCTTTGCGCTGAAATTATAAAAGCTCGCTTGCCGCGATAATGTAAAATTGCCTTTTCGCCATTTTCGAAAGGTAAAAATTGAACCGTATCAGCCAAATGAAAACTGCTGTTAATTGCAAAATTTTGATGCAAAAAAAGCTGAACTTCACGCGGGTAATTAGCAAGATTTTTAACTTTAATTTTGCGAGCAAAAACATCAAAATCACTCACCACAAAATCGGTAAATTCAATCTGGATTTGTAAAATGTGATTTTTTGCAGTGGTTTTTGAAATTAACGCATTTTCAAGATATTCTGCCGAGAATTGCCAATCACCAGAATGAAGCCAAGAAAATTCATTACCAATCTTCACACCAACACGATGAAAAAGGTCGCGGCCAAGTGTATGGTTTTCGTAGCCATTATCAGGAAAATAGAAATCGCTCACTAAACCAAACTCATTTAGTCCAATGTTTAAGTTTCCGTTGCTTAAGATTACTGTTTTTGCCATTTTAGCCTCGCTTTCGTTTTGCAAACATTAGGTTCTGATGAAGCATTTTCGCAAATATTTTCTTGCGTTTTGTAATTTTTTGGGTTTTCGAAAGTGTTTTTTGAAGAATTTTTTGAGTTTCTTGAACTTTTTGTGGATCAAGCGGAGAAATATCCTTTAAACGAAAATCCATATCGCGAAGTGCATCCATAAAATACAAAAAAGCATCATAGGGCGACTTGTAAGGTGAAAAATAAGCGTGAACATCGCCATCATTGAAATATTTCGTGCACATATAATATGGGTGATCGCTGGTGGTGAGTCGGCGCCAATCTTCGACCAAATTGCCGTCATACGAATTATAAACGCGCGGCTTTAAAGCGTAAAGATATCTCATTGCCTCTTGTTGCATTGAATTACCAAGCCAAGCAGTTAAATCGCGTTCAGTATCCGCCCAAGTGATAGTTTGAGGCATTGAAATTTCTGCAATTGGTTCATTTTTTGCAGCTTCCGTAACTGTCTTAAAACCATGATTTGGGCTCTGTAGCCAATTTGAAACTAAACTTTCGAAAAAACTAAAAATTCCAGATTCCGCCCATTGATGTTCGCCAAAAGTTTCGTAGTCCATAAATAGATTTATCAAATCCCCGTAATAGCTTGCAGATTCAAGCCAGTTGATATATTTTGAAGTGGTAAGAGGGTATTCTGACCAGTTTTGATTCGAAAATCTGAAAGCAAGATCATCGGAAAGTTTATAATTTTTTAAAAGTAACCGAATATTTTTTGTACTTTTTGGTTTATAAAGATGATTCGGTGATCGCCACTGCAAAATCGGATCCCAACCTTCAGCTAAAATCGCTTTAAAACCAAAATCGTCTGCCCATTTAGCAAGCTCGTCATTATAAGAAAGCTCGGTATTTCGAAAAGCAGTTGTTTCAATACCAAAAACTTCACGAATTTTGGCCTGATGTGCGCGAACTTGAGCCTCAAACTCTTCACGATCAAAAAAGAAAGCAAGACTGTGATAGTAGGTTTCAGCGACAATCTCAGCACGACCAGTCTGAACGAGACGCTTGAAACTTTCAAGCACCTCTGGCGCAAATTGTTGAGCCTGATCAATGAAAGTTCCTGTAATTGAGAACGAGAATTTAAATTCAGGGTGTGTTTTTAGAAGTTTTTCAAGCAAATTATTCATTGGAATGTAAGATTTTTCTGCAACTTTTCGAAAAATCTCGCCATTACTTTGACGTTTTAATCCCTTTTTTTCACTAAAATAATTTTCATTAAGGCCAACATTAAAAAGCGTTTGGTCGTCGCGAACACGCCAAGGTTGATGAACATGAAGATAAAGAACTATTGATTTTTTAGTCATTTTCCACCTCTGTTAAATGGATAAATTCCTCCATAATTTGTTCGGCAATATCACTCCAAGAAATGTGATCGTATTCTTTTCGAACGCCATTCTTTAAGTTTTGTAAAAGTTCTTTATTGGTTGAAACTTCATAGATTTGGCTTGCAAGTTTTTTTGTATCCCAAAAGTCATATCGCAAAATATTTTGAAGAACTTCGCCAACACCAGATTGTTTTGAAATTATTAATGCATTGTTAAAATGTGCAGCCTCAAGAGCCGTTAGACCAAAAGGTTCATTCACAGAACTCATCACAAAAACATCTGCCACACCATACGCATCGCGCCATTTATCGCCACGCAAGAATCCTGTGAAGAAAATCTTATTCGAAATTTGAAAATCACTCGCCATTTTAATAAGTTCATTGCGTTGTTCGCCGTCGCCGACAAGAAGTAGGGCAATTTTTGGATTTTTCGAAACTGCTTCAGCTATAGCTTGCATCAAGAAAGTTAAACCCTTTTGAACCGTAAAGCGTGTTAAGGTCATTACAACAGTATAACCTTGTGATTTTAGATATTCCAGATATCGATAAGTTTGATCGTCATAATCTTGTGGGTTGGCAAGAGTGGAAGTTTCGATTGCATTATAAACAACCTCAATCTTTTCGGGTTGAATTTGGTATTTTTCGATAATAACATTTCTGGTGTTTTTAGAAACAGCAAAAACTTTATCGGACGCACAGATTCCAGCGTATTCGATATTATGAATTTTTTGATTACCAAAAGTTCCACCAGAGCGATCAAATTCAGTGGCATGAATATGTGTGATTAGCGGAGCACCTGTAAGCTCTTTTGCTAGCATTCCAGCTTCCATTGTAAGCCAATCGTGCGCATGAATTACATCTGGTTTATTTTTTGGGTTAGCTAAATATTCACGAATAAAATTGCAATACTCAGCCTGAATTGAGCGAATATCTGGTAAAAATTTCGAAACATTATGACTTGAGCGTGTCCAATGCGGAGAATCGTAAGCACCAGCCCCAAATTTATGAATTTCAGAAAAATTTGTAGCATTTAACACTTTCATAAATTTGATTTCGGTATGTTTGTTTTTATACGGAACAACAAAATCAATATCGGCGCCATTTTTAGCAAGTGCTTTCGCCATATAGAAACAAGCTACACCTAAACCACCACTGTTATGCGGAGGAAGCTCCCACCCGAGCATTAATATTTTCATTTTTCACCTTTACGATTAAACTTTATGGTTCCATTTTAGCAGATTTCAAAAGAAAACGCAAGCGCTTTAAGACTTTGTTTTTCGAAAAGTTAGCGATTAAATGTTTGGTGAAAATTGTTTCATTTCCTGAATGCATTTTTTGTAATCTGGGCAATATTTTGAAACTTCGGCCCAAAATTTTTTGGAATGATTCATCTGTCGTGTATGACAAAGTTCATGGATAATTACATAATCAATTAGATGATGTGGCAAATTCATTAGCGCAATATTTAGTGAAATTGTACCACTCGAAGAACATGAACCCCAGCGAGTGCCGGTGTGTGAAAAACGTAATTTTTTGAAATAAAATCCGTGCTTTTCCGCCAAAAAATCAATTCGGCGCAGAAGATACGCCTTGGCCTGCTTTCGAAGAGTTTTAACAACGATTTTGCGAATTTCAGCCTGAATAATTGAGCTTTCGAACGGTAAATTTTCGGGAATTTGAAATAAAATCTGATTTCCTTCGAACGAAATTTTTATATTTTCACCGTCAAAATGTCGCAAAAAAAGCGTGTGTGTTTTACCGATTAAATCGCCATTTTTATAAAGATTTTTAGCATTATGTAAAGTAAGCATTTTGCGAATTTGTGCACGATTATGATTAACTAAACGCTGAACAGCGAATTCCGGCGAATAATAGGGAATTGACGCGCGCAAACTTCCATCAACACCAACAGAAAGTTTCACGGAGCGAGCGAGTTTGTTTTTTCGAATCTTAATTTCACCAAACTCTTTATCGACTATAGCCATAAAAATATTATAACACTTTTAAAAAGAGTTATCAAAATCTATTGCCGACGTTTCAACATTTCTAGTTCTTCGAGTTTTAGCCGAATGTCTTTACGCTTAGCAAAAATAATAAACGATAAATTATAAATTATCCCATAAGCAAAAGGTGTTGCAATAAGACCACCGAGCCACACAACAACCATAGCAAAACCTCCACCCATCATTAAAATAATAACAACACCAGCTATTATAGTTAAAAATATTCCTGTAAAAATATTCAAAGCACGCCGATAACTTTTAATATTATCTTGTAAAATTTCGGGATTTTCAAGCCTCTTAACCCTAAAATACCCTAAAATAGCAATAAGAAATCCACCTAGCATAAAAGCAAATAGCAACACAGCAAATATATACGTTATAACAATAAAGAAAGACGCCAAAATACTAATAAAGAATACAATAACATTATCCATAATATAACCACTATACACTAAAATAAAACAAAAAACAACGACAAAATAAAAAACACCATTTCTGGTGTAAAAAGGCAAATTTGGCACGGGCAGAGAGACTTGAACTCCCGACACCAGGTTTTGGAGACCTGTGCTCTACCAACTGAGCTATGCCCGTATAAGTCTATATTATCATAAAAACTTTAAAAAGTGAAGAGTTTTGTTAATTTATTTTTCGAAGTATTGACAAAAAACGATTTTTATGCTAAAATAATATCAGTTAAAAGCTCCGATTTTGAAAAATGAGCTTTTGGCTCGTATTTTATAAAGTTGGCTTTTGCTGAAAAATTCTTTTTTATATAAAGGAGGGCATAATTATGCCAGTGGCTGCTATTAACTTTAAAAACAAATTACCACATCCGCATTTCGAAAGCGGAACACTTAGCCCAAAACTTTCAAATTCTGAAGTTCGCGAAAAACTTGAAAAAGCATATGCTGAAAACGATATAGCAAACTTGATCGAATTTTTGGCTTATGCAAATGTTTTTCATTTGTTTGTTAAAGAAGGACGAAAATTCTTCAAAAAGATTGAAGAAGGGTGGGAGAAATGTCAAAAAGAATATCCCTATCTTGGGAATAAGTTAAATTATTTGACTGGAATTTATAGTAGCGATCCTATCTCGCGAACCGACGGCGTACAAATCGCAAATAGATCTGCGATAATTGCAGATTTTTCTGACAAATATTAAGCCGACTTGAAAAATAAGCCCGAAACAATCGGGCTTTTTCTTTTTTGAATTTTATTCCGCAAATTGTGAATTGTAAAGTTTCGCATATGTGCCATTTTGCGCCAAAAGCTCTGCGTGAGAACCTTGCTCAACGATATTTCCGTGTTCCATCACAAGGATTAAATCAGCATTTCTAATCGTTGAAAGTCGATGTGCGATAACAAAGCTTGTGCGACCATGGGTTAAATTATCCATCGCCGATTGAATTGCCGCTTCCGTTCGTGTATCGACAGAGCTGGTTGCTTCATCAAGAATTAACATTGGTGAATCCGCTAAAATCGCCCGCGCAATCGTCAGAAGCTGTTTTTCACCAGCCGAAATATTATCAATATCCTCAGAAATCACCGTATCATAACCTTTCGGCAAAGTTCGAATAAAGTGGTCCGCATGAGCGGCTTTTGCAGCCTCAATAATTTCTTCACGAGTAGCGTCAGGCTTTCCGTAAGCCAAGTTTTCCGCAATAGTCCCATTGAAAAGCCACGTATCTTGAAGAACCATTCCAAAAAGGGAACGAACATCGTGGCGCGACATCTTTGAAGTGTCAATTCCGTCAATTGTAATTTTTCCACTATCAATATCATAAAATCGCATCAAAAGATTCACAAGTGTAGTTTTTCCGGCGCCAGTTGGGCCAACAATTGCAACATTTGAATGCGGAGCAATCTTTGTGCTAAAATTCTTAATAATCGGCTTATTTTTATTATAAGAAAAATTCACTTTCGAAAATTCAACCGCGCCTTTAACCTCTTTTGGTAGAGTTTTTGAAATCTCAACAAAAGTTTCATCCTCAGCATCAAGAAAGTTAAAAACTCGCTCACACGCTGCAAAAATAGTTTGAATGCTCGTCATTGCATTAGCAATACTTGAAATCGGCTGCGTAAATCGGCTCATGTATTGCATAAAAGCAGTAATCTCACCGATTGTCATCTGGCCGTTTGCAGCACGAACGCCGCCAATAACGACAACTGTTAGTGTTGAAAGATTATTGATAAATCCCATAATTGGGTAGAGAAGTCCGCCAAAAAATTGAGACTTCCAAGATGAAACATATATTTTATCATTGATTTTTTCAAAATCTTTAACTGACTCTTTTTCACCATTATAAACCTTAACAATCTCATGAGATGAAAGCATCTCCTCGGTGTGAGCAGTTAAATTTGAAGTCACTTTTTGGAGATCGGTAAAATAAACCTGACTAAATTTCGAAATCATCATGATAATCCCAACTGAAATAACACCGGTCGCAAGTGCAATTAAACTCATTTGCCAGCTGATCGAAATCATCATAATGCTCACACCGATAATCGTCACAACAGAATACGAAATCTGGTTCAAACTCTCGCTCAAACTACTACTCAAAGTTTCAATATCATTCGTAATCACCGAAACCGTATCGCCAGTTTTATGCTTATCAAAATACGAAAGCGGCAGTCGTGAGATTTTTTTTGAAGATTCGTCACGCAATTTAAAAACAATTTCTTGAACCATTTGCCCCATAATCCAGTTTTGCGCATAACCAAAAACTCCTGAGCCAACATAAATCGCGATCAAGATAAAGCCAAGCTCAGCGATTTTCGAAAAATCAGGGTTAAAACGAACCACACCAGATTGAATTTCGAAATTTTTCGTGATTAAATTAATCATTTCACCAATAATTTGCGGCCCAACAATCGCTGAAACAGAGCTCAAAATTACCATAATCGCAAAAAACACAATAAGGAATTTAAACAGTGTAAAATATCGCAACAGTCGCCAAATTATTTTCAGCGAAAGTTTATTTTTTTGATTTTTCGCCATTATTTTTCTCCTTTCTTAGATTTTTTCGAAATTGCCTTTTTTAAACTCTTCTTGGCTATTTTTTTCGAAACTGAAACCGCTTTTTTGGTATTTTTTTGAGTTTTTGAAACGGTTTTTTGCTTTTTAAAAGCTTTAATTTGCGTCGCAATTTCTTCATCGGAAAGCTGCGAAGATGCAATTTCGCGATAGATTTCATTATTTTGAAGAAGTTCACCATGAACGCCAATTCCTGCAATTTTTCCACCATCAAGAACAATAATTTTGTCAGCTTGCATAATTGAAGTCACTCGTTGCACAACGACAAATTTTGTTTGCGATTTTGTTTTTAGCGTAAGTTCGTTTCGAAGTTTGGAATCAGTTTCATAATCAAGCGCCGAAAAACTATCGTCAAAAATCAAAATTGGCGCCTTCGAAACAATTGCTCGCGCAATCGAAAGTCGCTGTTTTTGCCCGCCAGAGAAATTTTTTCCGCCTTGTGAGACTTTTTCATTTAAATCTTCTGGCAATTTTTGAACAAAATCCCAAGCCTGAGCAATTTTTAGAGCTTCAATAGTCTCTTCATCGCTAAAATTTTTCAAAGAGCCATAATTAATATTTTCGCGAATATTTCCCGAAAATAGGCCGGCTTTTTGTGGAACATAGCCAATTAAATCGTGAAGTTCACTTTGTTTTAAGTTACGAATATCCACACCGCCAATCGTGATTTTTCCTTTTGAAACATCATAAAATCGTGGGATTAATTTTGCAATCGTGGATTTTCCTGAACCAGTTCCACCAATCACTGCAATCGTTTGACCTTGTTTTACGCTAAAACTAATATTTTCAAGAACCGCCTCTTCTGAATCTGGATATGCAAAACTAACATTTTCGAAAGCGAGTTCGAAAGTTTTTGGCAATTTTTGCGTTTTAGTTTTATCTTTAACTGAAATTTCTTCATCAAGAACTTCGTTCAAACGTTTAATCGCAACATTCATTCGTGGAATTGACATAAAAATCATCGAAAGCATAATGAAAGCAAAAGTAACTTGCGCAAGATATTGAGTAAGGGAAGCTACATCACCGATTGAAATTTCGCCAGATTTTACAAAATATGAACCAATCCAAGCAATTGCCACAAGCCCAAGCCCCGAAACCATCGTCATATATGGTGAAAATAAACCAAAAATCCTTTCAAAAAAGACATTCATTTTGAGCATTTCATTATTGATTTCGTCAAATTTTTCTTCTTCGACTTTCTCTTTTCTGTAGGCTCTAATTACACGCAAACCAGTAATTGTTTGGCGAGTTTGCATATTTAATTTATCGAGTTTTGTTTGAAAAATCTTTAGTTTAGGAACAGCAAAAACATCAATAATTGTAGTAAAAACAATGATAGAAAAAATCGTCACAACCATAATCCAGCTCATTGAGCTGGAAATTGCTAAAGTGTTAATAATTGCACCAACACCAACAATTGGGGCATAAATTCCCATTCGCATAATCATTGTAAAAGTTTGTTGAAATTGCCGTGCATCGTTTGTGATTCGTGTTGTGAGGCTTGAAACCGAGAATTTTCCAAATTCGTTCATTGAAAAATCCTCAATCTTTTTGAAAGTTTCCCGCCGAATATCACGTGACATCGCACCAGCTGCACGCGCTGCGAATAAAATTCCCGCCAGCATTAAACCACCACTCAAAAGCGAAAGCCCGATCATATGAAAACCATTCGAATAAATTGCTTCCATGTTTTTCATCGCTACGCCTTCAGTGATAATTTTCGAAGTATATTGCGGAAGTTCAAGATTGATTTGCGCCGAAAGAACCGTAAAAGCAAGCATCAAAATCAAACTCAGCCAATATTTTTTAGCAAATTTAAAAATAAATTTTAGCATATTTCCTTTCTTTTTGTAAGTTTATAGTTTTTAAACAGGTTTATATATTTTAACATAATTTTTCGAAAATTAAAAGAGCCGTGGGCGGCGGCTCGAAATACTTGATTATTGATTTTATTGGAGTTTATTTGATTACAGATAAATTTTGCCCTAAATCACCACCTTTAATATTTTTTGTGGAAATCAAACATACTATTACTATATTTGCACTTTTCCAGTTCGATTACAAACATTGCAAGGGAAAGTTCCTGAACCTATAAAACCTCGTTGTTTATACCAGCCAGTCCCATTGCAGTTTTTGCATTCTTTTTCCTCTACATAAGGTTTTGGAAATACCATAGCAATCACTCCTTTTGAAAATTTCAAAGCTTATAGCTGTTTCCGCAACTTTTAAATTTAAGCTTCTAGAAATACTATACTATATTTCTATGTTTTAGTCAAGCGTGTTATTATTTTAAAAAATATATTGACTTTAGTTTTTGTGTATGATAGTGTTTATAATCATGATACAGACAATTCAGTAATTGCCAAATCAGGTATGAATACTGCAAAGCTTAGGAGAAATATTATGGAATTTAAAATTAGATTTTATTCATTTTTTGCCTTTTTAACCAATAAAAGAAAGAATTTATAGCTGAGTTTTTACCCGAAAATTAGCGACAAAATTTGGCTCGTAATTTTTAAATTATTCTTTTCGAAAAATATGATTATAGCTTTGAAAGAAAATAAATCTAAAACTAAAGTTAGAACTGACATTTTTCTGTTTCGAAACCCTAAAAATGCCGAGAAATTTAAGCAAGCACAAAAAATGTCTTGGAAAGAAGACGAAGATGAAAAAAATCAGTTATATGGTGAAGCTCTTGAATATCCAGATTTTGCAATTTTAGATTTTTCAGAATTATTAAAAGAACGCAAAAAAGATAATGGCGGAAAAGCTAAAATTGGCGATAGATTAAGCTTTAGCTGTTTTAAATATGGGTATGAAGGCTTTGTTTTTAAACCGGAAAATATTTCGAAAATTTTAGATTGGAGCAAAAAGCAAAAAATACCGCAGAGAAATATTGAAATTAAAATATTTAATCACCGAATTAAAAAATGGCAAAGTCTTTCGAAAAATGAAATTGAGGAAATTTTAAAATCAAAAAGTCCGTTGAAAATTTCTGAAAAAATAACAAAAAATAGAGAATAATTTTTGTCAACTTTTTAAAAATGTGTTATACTATTAAAGATGAACAAAGAAATTATTTATCTTGACCACGCAGCCACAACACCTGTAAGTGAAAAAGTTTTAGCGGCGATGATGCCGTATTTTAGCGAAAAATTTTATAATCCGAGCGCACCTTATGTTCAAGCGCTTGAAGTTCGAAGAGATTACGAAGATGCAAAACACGAAATTGCAAAAAATATTGGCGCAAAAAGTGATGAAATTGTAATGACCGCGGGTGCAACCGAAAGCATCAATTTGGCATTTTCGGCAGCTTCGAAAGAAAATGGCGATGAAATCCTTGTTGGTGAATTTGAACATCATGCAGTTTTGAATTCAGCCAAAAAATATGGCGTTCAAAAACTAATTAAAATTAAAAAAGATAGCGTGATTAGTCTTGAAGATTTGCGCGCAAAAATTACACCAAAGACCAAAATTGTTTCGGTTATGCTTGCAAATAATGAAACAGGTGTAATTCAACCAATTTCAAAAATTGCGGAAATTATCCGCGAAGAACGAATGCGTCGACTTTCGAATGGCGAAAAAACGCCGATTTATCTTCATTCTGACGCAAGCCAAGGTGTTGGCCAAATTGATATTTCAGTTGCGAGGCTTGGCATTGATATGCTAACCATTAACGCTGGCAAGATTTATGGACCAAAACAGACTGGGCTTTTGTGGGCGAATCGAGAAATTAAGTTTAGCGCGCAAATCGTTGGCGGCGGACAAGAGCGAAATTTACGTAGCGGCACCGAAAACGTTCCAAATGTTATTGGTTTTGCAAAAGCAATTCAGTTAGCAGAAAAACACCGCAAAAAAGAAAATGAGCGCCTTCGAAAATTGAAAGAAATTTTCAAAAAGATTTTGTGCGATAATTTTTCAGAAGAAGAAATAATTTTTCTTGGAAATTCGAAAAAGCAGCTTGCGAGCCATATTTCAGTTTCTTTCCCCGGAATCGATGCTGAGCGAATGGTTTTTGCACTCGAAACACAGGGTGTTTTGGTGGCGACTGGCTCGGCTTGCGCAGCAAATAAAGGCGTGCGCTCTCACACCTTAACGGCAATGGGATTAACTGACGACGAAGCGGACGGAAGTTTGCGAATTTCTCTCGGAAAACTTTCAAACGAAGAAAACACGAAACGCGCGGCCGAAATAATTTCAAAAACAATCAAAGCGGAATTTAAAAGGATTCAGAAATAGATGATGAAATTTTTTGCTTGGATTTTGGCTTTGATTAGCCTTTTTGCGGTTTTTATTGTTAGCACAACATTAATTATTAGCGACAAAAATCAGCTTATCGAGATCTGCCCGAATTATAAAAATGGCGAGTGTTCGCAAAAGTTTGACGCCGTGGTTGCAATTTCCGGTGGAAATACATCTTTACGAACTCTCAAGGCTATTGAGATTTTTAAATCTGTGAGCGCGAAAAAGTTAATTTTCTCGGGTGCGAATTCCGACCCAAAAATTCCGAGCGATGCAAGACAAATGTCAAATTTAGCTCGTGAGAGCGGAATTATTCAAGATCAAATTCTACTTGAAGAACAAGCGCAAAACACTCATCAGAATGCGCAATTTACGGCAAAAATAATCAAACAAAACGGATATAAACGTGTAATTTTAACAACTTCAAAATATCACCAAGCGCGAGCGAAATTAGAGTTCGAAAAAGCACTTAAAGACTCGGGGGTTGAAGTTATTTCAGCACCAGTTATAAATGATCCAGATTGGAACGAATTCTGGTGGGTAAAATTGCGTGGTTGGTATCTTTCGATGAGCGAACTTTTTGGAATTTTTAGATTTTATATAGGAGCATAAAAATGGATAACTCAAAAATTAAAGTATATGTTGGAATGAGTGGTGGTGTTGATTCTTCGCTAACAGCGGCACTTTTGAAAGAGCAGGGATATGACATAACAGGCGTTTATATGAAAAACTGGACTCAAGATTTACCCGGAATGAAATGTCCTTGGGCAGAAGATTTAACAGATGCAAAAAGAGTCGCAGTTCAACTTGGAATTGATTTTAAAGTTTTTGATTTTGAAAAAGATTATCGCGAAAAAGTTGTTCAATATATGCTTGATGAGTATAAAATTGGACGCACACCAAACCCAGATATTATGTGCAATCAAGAAGTTAAATTTAAACTATTTTTAGAGGCAGCTCTTGAAGATGGTGCAGATCTAATTGCAACCGGGCATTATGCTGGCGTTCGAAATGCCTTTACTGAAAATACTGGCGATGGTTTTGATTTTTCGAAAAGTGGAAATGGCGAACTTCTGCGCGCCAAAGATGAAAATAAAGATCAAACATATTTCTTATATCGAGTACGTGGTGAAGCTTTAGGCCGAACATTGCTTCCGCTTGGCAAATTCACTAAACCAGAAGTGCGCGAAATGGCCAAAGAGCGCGGTCTTTTTACTGCAAGAAAGAAAGATTCACAGGGGATTTGCTTTGTTGGCAAAATTGGAATTCGCGACTTTTTGAAGCAATTTATACCTGAACAAAAACCTGGAAAAATCATCAATAAAAATACGGGAGAAGTTCTCGGATGGCACGACGGAGCAATTTTTTATACTTTAGGTCAGCGCCATGGTTTAAATATTGGTGGAGGCTTGCCATTTTATGTTTGCGGAAAAAATATGGAAGCTAACGAAGTTTTTGTCACAACAGATATAAACAACGGTGAACTTTGGTCAAATCAAATTAACGTTTCAGCAATTCATTGGATCAACCAAGAAGTTGAAAATGGAGCAGAAATTCAAGTTCGAATCCGTCACCGTGCACCACTCGTAAATGCAAAAATATTTTTCGAAAACGATGGTTTGGTAAAAATTAAACTTGCAGATGAACAGCGTGCAATCACAAGTGGTCAGAGTGTTGTGTTTTATTTGGGTGAAGTTTGTTTAGGTGGTGGAATCGTAATTTAAACATTGACATTTAGTGCGTTTTATGGTAGAATATTAAAGCTAAGCCACTTGGTTTAAGTAATTTTCAAAAGAGGTAAAACGTGTATGTTTATAAATACATTTCTTCAGTTTTTTAATGTAAGTACCGCGAATCAAAAATTACACAGAGAAAATTTCTTCTCTCAAGATTTTCTGATTGAAACGCTTGAGAATATTGGATTTAAAAATATTCAAATCCAAATACCAGCTAAAAAAACACCCCAAGGCTCATTAATTAATATTGCCGCAAAAATTTACGATAAGCATGGAAATTCGCTAGTTATTAAAATTTACCATTATGGAAATGTTGTGAATTTCTCAGCATCCACAAACAATGGTCTAAACTTCAAAACATCAGGAAGAAACGATGAAATTTCAATAACAAAGGTTTATCAGCATAAATATATCGACGACACAACCGAAGAGTATTTATTTTATGGTAATCAATTACATGTCGAACTCCTAAAACAGTGCCAAGAAAAAGCGAATATGTTTTTCGAAGATCTTGAAGATGAATTTAAAAGAAAACATAGTTTTTTCGCAAGATAACTGTTTTTACCCGGCAATTGCTGGGTTTTTTCTTGACTTTATTACATTTTAAAGCTATAATTATATCTCTATAAAAGTACATTTCATTATGGAGGTCTAAAATGGCTGATCTAAAATTCAAAAAGGAAGCGATTGAGGAATCTCTCAATAAGGTTGGTTTTTCGCATATTCAAAGCGTGCCACTTCTGTCTTTCGAAAATGCAAACGAATGCTTTCGAACAACTGCATATCTACACAAAAATTGCTCACGCGAAATTATGGTTTTGGTTGAATGCTTCGAAACAGAACTTGCGATTACTATGCGAAACAACATCGAACTGCAAGTTTTAAATAATTCTCGACGAGTTATTTTACAGATTGAAAAGGGCAGAATTTATGATCGTGATAAATTGGAATTAAGTAAGTCTAATTCGAAAGGTTTGTTTTATGGAGCTAATGGAAAATTGACGCAATTCATTTATCTGATCAAAAAAGAAACACTCCGCCCTTAGTTTTTCCCGAGTTTATGCTCGGGTTTTTTAGTATTGAAAATATACTACAAAAAGAATATAATAAGGTTATGGTTAGAAAAAATTTTTTTAAGAGAGAGAGAGAGAGAGAGAGGATTTACAATCATTGAGGTTGTATTAGTTCTTGCAGTTGCTGGATTGATATTTTTGATGATATTCTTAGCACTCCCCGCGCTCCAACGATCACAGCGAGACACACAAAGAAAAAGAGAAATTGCTAGCTTGAAAGCTGCAATAACTCAATATCGAACAAACAATAAAGGCCGATTACCAGATTACGCTGGAAATAATTATGGCTCTAAATATATAACCAACGCAAGTGATAGTAACACTGATTTAGGATTCTTAAATAATTACTGGAGGCCAACGATGTATGATACTATAGAAATTATGCCGACAAGTCAGGGGTGGGCTACTTCAGTTGCAGTTTCCGGTGGAGTTCGTGGAATGGTTATTCATATGGGTGGAAAATGTAAGCGATTAGATGATGGAACTTGGACCACGGAGTTAGATACAAAAACACCAAATCGGGCAGCAATTTATGTAATTTTAGAAGGTGTCGCACCAGCAAAGAATTACTATGGTGATATTGGAGCGAATTATTGTGAAGATGTTTAAAAAACTCTTGCTTTTTTGTTCCAAATTTGATAAAATAATTGGTGAGTTTCCTCTTTTTAGTGAATAAACTTGTGTGTTAAGGATTTCAGCTAAAAAGGTAAAGACATTTTTCGGGAATGCTGTTTCGAAAAATATGAGGCACTTTTTGAAAACTTTATCAACTTTTGAAAAGTGAAATATTAAATAAATTAAGGGAGAATTGATGCCAACAATCAATCAGTTAGTGCGAAAACCTCGTAAAACTGCTGCGAAAAAATCAAAATCGCCAGCTCTTGGACGAATTCACAATGCGCTAAAAACTAAATATTACGCACAAAACGCACC
Organism: uncultured bacterium; assembly: GCA_963526415.1. Taxonomy (GTDB): domain Bacteria; phylum Patescibacteriota; class Saccharimonadia; order Saccharimonadales; family Saccharimonadaceae; genus Nanogingivalis. The sequence goes on from CAURNE010000002.1 coordinate 26,115, forward strand.
TCTAAAACGCGGAGTTTGTGTAAAAGTTACAACAAAAACACCTAAAAAGCCTAACTCGGCGCTTCGAAAAGTTGCTCGTGTTCGCTTGACAAATGGTCACGAAGTTTGGGCTTATATCGGTGGTGAAGGACATAATCTTCAAGAGCACGCCGTAGTTTTGGTTCGCGGTGGACGTGTGCCAGACCTTCCAGGTGTACGATACCATATCGTGCGTGGCGCTCTTGACCTTCAAGGTGTTTCAGATCGTAAACAAGGCCGTTCAAAATACGGTGCGAAGAAGGAGAAATAAAGATGCCCCGAAAAGTTACCAAAAAACTACAACGAGAACTAAAACCAGATCGAAAATATCAATCAATTTTAGTTCAACGATTAATTAACAAATCTATGCTTGACGGTAAAAAACTAACTGCCGAAAAAGCTGTTTATAAAGCTCTTGAAACTGCTGCAAAAAAACTTGATAGCGAAAATCCGCTTGAAGTTTTCGAAAAAGCTTTGAAAAATGTTTCACCTGCGTTCGAAGTTAAATCACGACGCGTTGGTGGCGCAAACTATCAAATTCCATTCCCAGTTCAAGGTCACCGACAACTTCACTTTGCTTTTAGCTGGTTGGTTCAGTCTGCTCGAGCACGAAGTGGAATGCCTTATAGCCAACGATTAGCACTTGAAATTGTTGATGCTTACAATGAAACTGGTGCAGCTTTCAAAAAGAAAGAAGATACTCACAAAATGGCAGAAGCCAACCGAGCGTTTGCACACTTTGCGCGAGGATAATCAACCTAAAACCGCTTGTTTTCGAACGGCGGTTTTTTATTTTGCAAAAAAGCATAATTAGTTTGCTTAAAATCGCAAAATATGTTAAAATTATTTAAAAGGAGGATAAATGAACAGAGCAAAAAGTGCATATCGGAAATTAGGCCGAATACACAAAGTTTATCACGGAGGACGGATTTCAAAAGATCGACTTATTAGTTTGATTGACGGTGCAACAGCAATCATTATTACACTAATGGTACTCGAAATAAAACTACCCGAATCCGCAAAAGATTTAACACAACTTCAAAGTTTTGGCTTTGCAATTTTAATTTATTTCGCAAGCTTCGTAATTGTTGGGATTCAATGGAATCGTCACCACCACATTTTAGATAAGGTTGAAAAAATCACAAACAGTTTCATCTGGAAAAATATGATTTATGTTTTCTTTTTATCACTCATTCCACTATTTATGCGCTGGATTCTTTCTTCGCCAACAGAGGTTTTACCCGCATTCTGCTATGCAATGGTTTACCTTTTTACAGACCTGGGAATACGCTGGATTACAGCAAGTGCTCTGGGAGAGAATACGGGCTTCTTTCATGGAGAGAATCGCAAGACTCAAAGAAGCTACCATTTAATTCGCACGGGAATGATGGTTCTATGGATTGCAATTATTGCGTTCGTATCAATTTTTCTACCGCAGGTTGAGATTTTCTTTTTGATTGTTTTGCCGGTGGTAATTTCACTATTTACAGTTTTCGAAGATGAAAAGGAGGAATTAGAAAATGGTAGGTGATATGGTTAGTATAATGGCTCTATATGGTATTTTTATAATAATTTTAGGAATTACACAATTTGCACTTTTAATTTGGGCTATTATTGAAATTGTGGTATTTGATAAAAAATATAAAAGTCAAACCCTGGAAATTAGTGACATTAAGAGAGTTTCTTCAGCTCTACCTCTTGGAATAGGTGTGATTGGCTTAATTCTATTTTTCACAATAGTTAAGCCTGCTATTAAAAATGACCCTGTCGCGAATAAAAAATCAAATTTATTTTGCTGGATTCCATATATTATATCTAACGTCTTGATCATTTCTCTTTTCATTCTGGCTAATTTCGTCCCAACAAAAATAGTGGCAGATAAAATTAGTAAAATGCCTAATAGTCAAAATTCAGGTATCATAGATGATAAAGAGTTTTTCGATAAAGATAAAATAGCGGAGCGAACACAAAAAGCCAAGGAGCTGGGAAAGTTTATTTCAGAAGAAGGTGGTTTTGCAATTAAAGCTCAAAACTGTGACAACTTCACAAAACAGGATGACGACAAAAATAATGCAATTGGTTATATTTGCGCCACTCCAGATTTATCAAATAATACAGTAAACGCCTATATCGTTGGATACACTGATACTGATGAAAAGTTTGAAGATATCAAAAATGTTAGTGATGACGAATTAATAAAAGCAGCTCTGAGCGGAGTTGGCGGTAGCTTTTCAGAACATGTGTCAGAGAAAGACTTTAAAGCTACAAACTTTAAAGGGATGCGTGCAGTTGAAGGAAACATATCAAACGGCAGTCAGCATATTAAAATCATAACTGCAACAGGAAAAAAAGACAAATCAGGTAAAGCTAGAACATTCTTTATTGCAACCGCTTCAAATAGAGATAACAGCTTTAACGATCAGAATTTTAAAAATTTTGCTGATTCTTTCGAAAAACTCTAAAATTAAACATATAATAAAAATCTCGCCAGCTTTCAATGTTTGGCGAGATTTTATTACTAATTTTTATTAGATATTTCTATTTGTCTTTATCGAAATAATACGTAGGAAGTGGTTATTTATCCATTTTAAACCTATTTTATTATAAAGGCCTAAACTCATCATTATTAAGACCGTGAGAACTATCATGAGTGCTATAAACTTCATCAGGCCTACTTCCTTTTTCAGCTTCTTCAGCTCGTTGCCGGATAACAGAGAAAAGAATCAAAACCGAAGAAAGTATAACAACTGCAATTATACTAACAATACTCATGATTTTTCCAACCGAGATTTTTCCGGTAGCTTTTTCATATTTATAACCAAGAAAGATACCAATAATTGGCATTATAACTAATCCAGCAAATATAACCCAACAAATAATTTGAAGTATATTTTGCATATCTCTAGCACCTGAAGTTCCACTAGGGTAGAAATATATAGCACCTGTATAAAGGGCATAAATCACAAGAAAAGCAAAAGAAAAAGGCAACACCAAAACTCCAAAGCCAAAAGCAATTGAAAGCTTTTCCTTTAAAGCAATTTGAACTACAAAAGATCATATGTTATAATAATACCTATGAAAAGTGAATTTTGGGATAAAATTATTGAATCAACTGGTGAGGAAAATGGCAAAAAACTACCTTTCTTTTCGCTCGCACCAATGGAGGCCGTAACGGATGTGGTTTTTCGTCATGTCGTTGCAAAAGCTGCTCGCCCAGATGTTTATTATACCGAATTCACAAACTCTTCAAGTTTCGCAAGCCCAAAAGGTATTCACAGCACACGCGGACGATTAACTTTTACACCAGATGAACAGCCGATTATCGCACAAATTTGGGGTTCACGCCCGGCTGATATTAAATTTATGAGCGAAAAATTACCCGAACTTGGCTATCAAGCAATCGATATCAATATGGGATGCCCTGATAAAGCCGTAATCAAAAGTGGTGGCGGTAGTGATTTGATTCGAAATCCAGATCTCGCAAAAGAAATTATCGAAAGCGCAAAAGCTGGTGGTTTGCCGGTCTCGGTTAAAACGCGTCTTGGATTTTCGAAAGTTGAAGAATGGCACGATTGGTTGAAATTCTTGCTTAAACAAGATATTGCAGTCTTAACAATTCATCTTCGTACAAAAAAAGAAATGAGTAAAGTTCCAGCACATTTTGAATTGATTCCAGAAATTCTAAAATTACGCGACGAAATTGCGCCAAACACTCTAATTCAGATTAACGGCGATATTAAAACACGAGAGCAAGGATTGGAGCTTTGGCGAAAGTTTCCAGAAATTGATGGAATTATGATTGGTCGCGGCGTTTTCGAAAATCCATTTTGTTTTGAAAAAAATCCGCCAGAAAATGCGAGAACTTCAAGTGATTATTTAGATTTACTTGAATTTCAGATCGATTTGTTTGAAAAATATTCACAAGAACTCGAAAAACGCCGATTTGAACCTTTAAAGCGATTTTTTAAGATTTATGTTCGCGAATTTAGCGGTGCGAGTGAATTGCGCGCAAAATTAATGGAAACTAAAAGCGTTAATGAAGTCCGCGAAATTTTGAAAGATTTTCGAAATGCCACGCAAAAATAATCGACAAAAAGTTAAATTTGAGCGTTTCGAAATGCCACTCTCAAATTCAAAAAAGAAACGTTATTCTTCAAAATCTGAGGCCGAAAAAGCCGCAGACTATCTGATGACTCTGGATTTTTCGCTTGAGTTAAAAGTTTATCAAGATTTAGATGGCGGTTGGTATTTGACCAAAAAAATCTAAACTTTTTGGCGATTTTAATGATTTTTTAAGCTTTTTATGCTAAACTATAATTATGGAGAAAAAAGTTATTGTTTATTCAACAAGCTGGTGTGGATTTTGTTCCGCTGAAAAAGAATGGCTTGAACACAACGGCATAAAATTCGAAGCTAAAGATGTCGAAGAAGATTCAAAAGCAAGGGAAGAACTGCTCGAAAAAATGGGTGGGGAATTCCGTGGTGTGCCAGTAACTGATGTGAATGGCGAAATCGTGCTCGGATTTGACCGTGCGAGACTTTCGAAGTTATTAGATATTAAACGGTTTTAATCAAAAAAGGCGACTTGAGAGTCGTCTTTTTATTTTTCGCCAATTTTTACAGTCTGAAAATCTTTGTCGGTATTTTTTAAAGCCTTTCGAAAATAATCATCGTGGCTCACAAAAACAATAGCACCAGAATAATTTTTCAGCGCCCTCTCAAGTTCTTCAATACTCGGTAAATCTAAGTGTGAAGTCGGTTCATCTAAAATTAAAATTTTCGGATCATTCGAAAGCATTTTTATTAACTGAAAACGCGCCTTTTGGCCACCAGAAAGTTGCGAAATTGGTGTTTCAAAATCCTCTAAATTAAAAAGATATTGACTCAAAATACGACGAATTTTCTCTTCAGAAATCGGAAGATTTTGATCAAGATAAACTTTCTCGATCGCATCTTTTAAATTCATTTTAAAAAATTCCGCATCAATTTCTTGCTGATAAATTCCAATTTTTGCGGTTTCATCAAGAAAAATCTCGCCATCATAAATTTCAGCCTTTTGCTTTTTTGTGCCAAAAATTGTCTTAATTAAGCTAGTCTTCCCAGCACCATTTCGCCCAAAAATTTCTAAAATTCCACCAACTTTAAGGTTAAAATTTAAATCTTCAAAAAGTATTTTAGCGTTATTTTTACCATCCAAAGCGTCTTCGAGAGAACCATAGCCAAGCGCCAAATTTTCAACTTGAACCAAACTACGCGTTGAGCGTGTTATCTCATTCTTAATCCCGATTTTAACATTTTTCGCCTTAAACTTATCATAAGATTTTGCAGCCTTAAAATCAAGATTTTCGACATTTTCTTGGTCAATCCAAAAACTTGGCTTGTCAATTTCTTCCAATTCAGCAAGCTCATTTCGCGCAGAATTTTCAAGACGCTTAAAACGCTGAATTGTCGATGAAGAGCGCGATTTTTCTTTCATTCGTTGATATTCACGAACTTTATCTTTCAGATTTGAAATTCGCCGCTGAACACTTTCGAAATCCTGAATTTGATTTGTAGTTGAAAACATGTTTATTCGCAAATAATCATCGTAATTTCCTTTAAAAATATAGCTTTTGCCGTCGCGAATTTCGATGATTCGATCAACTTTCGAAAGCACATCGCGATCATGCGTAATCACCAGAACCGCCTCGTTTGAATTATTCATCCAGTTTAAAAAACGGCTCTTCGCATAAGAATCCATAAAGTTAGTTGGCTCATCAACAAGCGCCAAATTAGCTTTCGAATGAATAATTTTAATTGTATCAACTAAGCGTTTTTGACCACCCGAAAGTGTTTTCATTTGGCGATTTTCAAAATTTTCAAGCCCAAAATCGCGAAGTTCTGCTCGAATTCTATCTTCAATAAAGTGAAAGTTTTTCTCTTGAAAACAATTTAACGCGTCAGTATATTTTTCGATTAAAGCCATATTTTCACCCATTTTTTCAGGCAATTCACGTAAAAGTTTCGAAAGGTGAGCGTATTCCGGTAAATCATTCAAAATAAAATCAAGCACAGTTTGATCGCCAACGCTTGAATATTCTTGCTGAGTGCTGGCGACGATAGATCCTTTTCGAAATATTACTTCGCCCAAAAAATCCTGATCGCGACCAAGTAAAATTCCAAAAAGCGTGGATTTTCCAATCCCGTTTCGCCCAATTAATCCGACTTTTTCACCTTCATTAATGCTAAATTTAATATTTTCAAGAAGTTTTTTGTCGCCAAAAGATTTTTCAGTAATTTGAACACCGAGAATCATATTACTTCTTTAACTTTTGCGAAAATTTATCGATCCAATTTCGCGGTTCATTCTTTTTCTTTTCGATCACAAAATTATAAATTTCCTCAAACTTCGAAATGGTGAAATTCAAATCGTGATGCTTAATAATTTCCAGGCCATTTTTAGAAAATTTAGATGCAAGTTTTTTATCGTCTAAAATTTTCGAAATACTTTCAGAGATTTGTTCAATATTATCGGTTTCGCATAAAAAACCATTAATGCCATCTTGGCAAATCTCTTTAACTGCGCCAACATCAACACCAATAACAGGCTTACCACAAGCGGCCGCCTCTAAAAATACAATCCCTTGGGTTTCAGTTGGGCTGGCAGAAACAAAAACGGTTGCGGCTCGGTGGAAATTCACTAAATCCTCGCCAAGTTGCGTACCCATAAAACGAACATTTTTCGAAATACCCAATTTATAAACTAGATTTTCAAGGCTAGGGCGATCTGTCCCGTCACCAACGATAACTAATTGTGCAGCTTTGTTTGTTTTCAAAACTTCGTTAAAAGCCAAAATCAACGTTGAAATATGTTTTTCGGCATCAACGCGACCAATATTCATAACGATTGGTGTTTTTTCTGACAGATTAAATTTTTCATAAAATTCTTTCGAGAGTTTTTCGGGTGTAAAACGGCTCAAATCAATCCCGTTCGAAACCGCCTCAATCGGCATTTTAGCTTTTTCAGGATTTCGAAAATGACGCTCAATCGCTTGGCGAGTTGGCATCGTAGCGTAATCAGCCTGAAGTGCAAAACGCTTAGTATAGAGCAAAACTGTGCGATTAATAATCGGCGAAAGTGGGGCGAGCATTTTTAAGTTATCAAAGAGGTTTTCGGGGCTAGAATGATTCGTAATTACAACTGGAATATTATGTTTTCGCGAAAAATCAATCATTGCTTGACCAACAAAAAGTTGCAATTGAATATGTGAAACATCAGGCATGAAATTGTTTTCTTTACAGAATTTGCGAATTTCACGGATCGGAAGAAGAGAAAGTCGATACCCGTTATGAAGATAAATTCGTGGCACAGTAATTCTTCCACCAGCGATTTTGCGAGGTTCGGGTAAAGTTTCGGTTTGATTTGGATAAAAAGGGAAGTTGGTAGAACTTAAACGAACCACACGATAACCATCGATTTCTTCAATGTAATACTCACCAGTTTGACTTGGCGCAAAAACCACAACTTCGTGTCCGCGTGCCGTCATTTGTTCAGCCAAGTTTTTTGAAAAAACTGAAATTCCGTTAATCATTGGCCAAAATAAGTCAGAAGCAATTACAATTTTCATAAGCTTGATTATATCAGATTTCACTGAGAATTTCAAACCAAATTAGTTGTGTTTAAAAAATAAGGCAAGCTTTAATATTTTCTTGTTAGGTGGACAAAAACCTTATTATTAACTCATAATTTTGCCTTTTAGATCTATTTTTAATTACTGAAAATCTTGTTTTTTTTTAAATCCTTATGTTAATATAATTATGTCTCGAACGCATTTTAAATAATACCCATCGCAAAAGCAGACACAGCGGGTATTGCTATGAAAGTTATTCTAGCAACAGGTAGAAATATTTCTAACCGGAGAGAAGATTATCCTGCCCTAAAATCTAGAATTATTCTTATTGGAGTATAATTATTGAATGGAATAAGATTCAATAAGACTAAAAATGTCCGGATCGATAGCGCCCGAAATCAAACAACCTATATAACAGTAGACTAACTAATACTCATATGTCCAAGTATTTTAATTGAAAGGAATCTTATGCCGAAAAAGAGCTGTTTTTTAAAAGATAATAAACTTCTTATAATAATTTCAACTATTTTTACTGTGATTATTTTAATTTTATGTAGTGTGATTTACTCTCTCAAAAAGCAAATTGATGGTGCGTTTGATAGTATTGGAACGGCTGCAATGAAAGCAAATTCATTAGAAAGTGACCTTCGAAATCGTGGAATTATTAATGGAGAGTTAATTATAAATAGTAAAAATTCTAAACCTTATTCTCTTGAACAAATGCAAGAATTTCAAAAATACGTTAACGAAAACTACAAAAAATAATTTTATATATAAAATCTAGATCTTATAATTCAGAGCTTTTATTTGCACAAAATTATTCAAAGTGGTAAAATAAATTAAGCTTATGAAAAATTTAGTAATCGTAGAGAGCCCCGCAAAGGCCAAAACCATTGAAAAATATCTTGGTAAAGATTTTACCGTAATGTCGAGCGTGGGGCATATTCGCCAGATCGCCAAAAAAAATAAAGATGGCGGTCGCCCAATCGAGACAAATAATAAATATAAAATTACTTTCGAAATTGATCCGGGTAAGAAAAAAGTCGTTGCTGAGCTTCGAAAAGCGGTAAAAACTGCGGATGAAGTCTGGCTCGCAACCGATGAAGACCGTGAAGGTGAAGCAATTGCTTGGCATCTTTGCGAAGTTTTAAAATTAAATCCAAAGACAACTAAGCGAATTGTTTTTCATGAAATTACCAAAACAGCAATCGAGGAGGCAATCAAAAATCCACGAACGATTGATATGAAAATGGTTGAAGCACAGCAAACTCGCCAGACTTTGGACTGGTTGGTTGGTTTTGATTTAAGCCCAGTTGTGTGGAGAAAAGTTCCCGGTGGAAAAAGTGCGGGTCGCGTACAGAGCCCGGCGGTTAGATTATTAGTGGAACGCGAACGTGAAATCGAAAAATTCGGCGCAAAAAGTTCGTTTAAAATTACAGGCGAATTTATCGTGCCAAAATCTGGTGAAATCCTGAAAGCTGAATTAAATAAAAAATTTGAAAGTGAAGAAGCGGCAAATAATTTTCTCGAAAGTTTGAAATCGGCAGAATTTACAGTTTCGAATGTTTCAAAAACTCCTGGAACCCGCAATCCAAGCGCACCTTTCACAACTTCAACACTTCAACAAGAAGCTAATGCTCGACTGGGATTTTCAGCCAAAAGCACAATGGCGGCAGCACAAAAACTTTATCAATCTGGTAAAATTACTTATATGCGAACCGATAGTGTGAATTTGAGCGGTTTTGCAATCAAATCGAGCGAAGATTTCATCAAAAATGCGTTTGGTAAGGAATATCATAAAGCGCGAAATTTTGCCACAAAATCAGCCGGAGCACAAGAAGCGCACGAAGCAATTCGACCAACTGTTATGGTGAACGAAAAAGTCTCAACAAGTCAAGACTTACAAAAGATTTATACCTTAATTCGAAATCGCACACTCGCAAGCCAAATGGCACCAGCGCAGATTGAAAAAACTACTGTTAAAATCGATATTTCGAATAGTGATAAATTCTTTGAGGCCAAAGGTGAGGTTGTTATTTTTGATGGATTTTTAAAAGTTTACGCAAGTGGAAAAAAAGATGAATTTTTACCAGAATTAAACTCTGGTGACATTTTAAATTTTTCCGAAATTATCGCTAAAGAAGTTTTCTCACGCCCACCAGCACGTTATAGTGAGGGTTCACTCGTGAAAAAGCTCGAAGACTTAGGAATCGGTCGACCTTCAACTTACGCCACAATTTTGGACACAATTCAAGCACGAGGTTATGCTGAAAAAGGCGAGAACGAAGGAAAGCCACGCGATACAATCCAAATTAAGCTTTCAAAAAATGAAATTATCCGCGAAATTGTTAAAGAAAAAACAGGTTCAACCAAAGGAAAACTTTTACCAACGCCGAGCGGTGAAGTTTTGAGTGACTTTTTGAACGATTATTTCAATCAAGTTGTTGATTATGGCTGGACTGCAAATCTCGAAAATGATTTTGATAAAATTGCACTTGGCGAGGAGAAAAAGCTTGTTGTTCTTGATGATTTTTATAAACCTTTTCATAAATTAATCATGGAATCTGGTGAAATTGACCGTAATGCAGTTGCACCAGCTCGCGAACTCGGAACCGACCCAAAAACTGGCCGAAAAGTATTTGCACGCTTTGGTCGTTTTGGTCCAATGATTCAATTGGGTGACAATAAAGTTGAAGGCGAAGAAGTTAAATTTGCACCGATGCCTGCTGGTGAAAAAATTGAAACTGTCTCCCTTGATAACGCATTAAAAATGTTCCTCTTGCCTCGTACTGTTGGAAAAACATCTGACGGTCAAGAAATTATAGCAAATATCGGACAATACGGTCCTTATATTAAAATTGCAAACACTTTTGTCAGCATTAAACCGATGTCGCCATTCGAAATCAACGAAACCGAGGCACAAATGCTTTATGAAGAAAAACTCAAAGCCGATGAAAAGCGAGTTTTAAAGAAATTTAAAAATGGAATTGTAATTTCGCGCGGTGGCTTTGGGCGAAAATATATTTCAGATAATGAAGTTAAGGCAATTCTACCAAAAGATTTGGATATTGAAAAAATCACAGAAGAAAAGGCGAGCGAATTACTCGAAGTTGCAAAATCTCGAAAATCTGGCAAAAAAACCACAACTAAGAAAAACGCAAAGCGAAAAACTTCAACCAAAACTACAAAAAAATCTGTTTCGAAAACCAAAAAATCTTCAAAATAGTATTTAATATTTCAGAATAAACACAAGCATAATGACATAAATTTTTAAAAAATAAATTTTTATGTCATTTTTTATTGTTTTTTACAATTTTGTGGTATAATATAAATAAAGAAGATATAAATGGTATTGACAATGTTCAAGTATTATTTACTAATAATACTTGGTTTTTATAAAATTATTAATCTTAATCAAGGGAATTATGGAACAAGAAACTCAGATTCAGAACGAAAAAATCCAACTAATTCAAGCGGTTATTTCAAGTGCACTCGGAGCAATTGATCAACCGCGAGAGCGAGAAATTATTAATCGTCGCTTTGGGCTCGGCGTGCGAAAAGAAACTCTCGAACAAATTGGCGAAAGGCTCGATATTACTCGCGAACGTGTTCGTCAGCTCGAAAAAGCTGCGCTTATCAGATTAAAAATTGCAGCAGAAAAAGGAAATGTTGAACATTTAGCGGAAATAGAAAAAAGTATAATTCGAAATCTTGCCGAAGTTGGGCGAATTTCAAAAACGAAAAATCTTGTTGAAAAAATTATTGAATCTGAAGCAACCGAAGAACAAATCTTTAACTTTTTATTCATCGCTGAAATTAGTTCAAAATTAGTTTTAGTTCAAGAAAATGATAAATATCATAGTGCAATCGCCAATGCAGAATATGGTGATGAACGAAAAATTAAAAAATCAATCGATGAAATTGTCAATATCATAAAAAAGAATAAAAGTCCAATAAATTTAGATCAGCTCGATGAGCAGCTAAGTTATGAACATCCAAGCCAAATTAGTGCAATCGCAAGCATTTCAAAAACACTTGCAACTCTTAACGGGCTTTGGGGGCTTGAAAAATGGCCAGCCGTTAACCCTAAAAATATTCGCGATAAAATTTTCGTAATCTTGGAGAATAAAAAACAACCGATGCATTTTTCGGAAATCGCCGAGGAAATTCGAAAGAGTGATTTTAGCCGAAAAGCCGTTACAACACAAGCGATTCATAATGAATTAATTAAAGATAAGCGCTTTGTGCTAATTGGTCGTGGAATTTATGCACTCGATACTTGGGGTTTTAAACGCGGAACTGTCGCAGATATAATTACATCCGTTCTCCAAGAGGCTGGCGAACCACTTTATCGCGACGAAATTGTAAAACGGGTGCTTGAAAAACGTAAAGTTAAAGAAACGACCGTTTTATTAAATCTTCAAAGCAAAAAAGAATTTAAACGAATTGCAAAAGCAACTTACACCTTGGCCGAACTCGCTTAAACTCTGAAAATCGCTCAAAATTCGGGCGATTTTTTATTTTGAAGAAGTCTAAAAGCATAACCACCATCTTGATTTTTTTACAATTTTATGCTATTATTTAAACACTATGACGGCATTTTTTTCAATCTTATTTCATCCCTTAGTTTGGCTAACAATCGTGGCGATTTTAGCTTTTCTAACTTGGCAAAATTACAAAAAAATCGATAAACTAACCGTAATGAATACCGACAGTGTTCTTTTAGCGTTGGAAATCCCAAAAACAAACGATAAATCAGAGCTTGCCGCCGAACAACTACTTGCCAGCCTACACGGAATTCTGCGTGACTCAACCGAACTTAAAAATAATAACGGAGTTCAGGAACATTTAAGTTTTGAAATTGTATCTGTTAATGGCGCGATTCGATTTTATGTCTGGGTACCAAGAACTCTTCAAAGTTTTGTGGAAGGGCAGATCTATTCGCAATATCCGACAGTTCAGATTTATGAGTCGAAAGAGGATTACACCGCAAATTCCGAAAATAAACATGTGATTTATTCAAGTGAAATTGATTTGATTGAAAATGAAGCTCTGCCGATTAAAACTTTCGACGGTTTCGAAGTTGACCCTTTAGCCGGAATTACCGGAACTCTTGCTAAACTCGATGGAACAAACGATCAGCTTTGGATCCAGGTTTTAGTTCGACCTGTTGCTGATGATTGGCACAAAAAATCTGATGAATGGGTGAAGAAAATTAAAGCCGGTAAGAAAGCTTTCAAGATTGACTGGAAGTATATTTTGCGAATTTTAGAAGCGCTTTGGATTCCACCAGAAGGTTCGGAAAACGCAAAAAAAGAACCATCGGATCGCGATAAAACTCGAATTTCAAAAGCAGAAGAAAAAGCTACAAAACTTGGATATCAAGTTAAAATTCGCTTGGCTTATTTAGGTGAAGATGAAAATACTGCAAGGCTTCAGATCCAAGCGTTAACTGGAACTTTTAAACAGTTCAATAGCACAAACTTAAACGGATTTAAATCATCAAATTCATCACTAGATAAAGATAAAATTCGAGATTTTCAGTCGAGAATATTCTTCGATAACGGCTACATCCTAAACATTCAAGAACTTGCCAGTATCTGGCATCTACCTCATACAAACGTGGAGACGCCGAATATTGTTTGGGCTTCAAGCAAAACCGCCGAACCACCTTCAAAATTACCAATCATCACTGGCGATCGCGCGCATGATGAAAATATTTCTGCTTTTGGCTTAACAAATTTCCGCGGAATCAATCACCAGTTTGGAATGCTTCGCCGCGACCGTTCGCGCCACCTTTATATTATTGGTCAAACGGGAACTGGAAAATCTGGATCACTTGAGCTTCTTGCACTTTCAGATATTTTTCACGGAGAAGGTTATGCAATCATTGATCCACACGGTGATTTTGCGCAAAATAATATGCGATTTATCCCTGAACATCGCCTCAATGATGTAATTTACTTTAACCCCTCCGATACTGAATTTCCACTTGGATTCAATCCACTTGAAGTTACAGATCCAAGTCGAAAATCAAACATTTCTTCCGAGGTTATCGGTGTTTTAAAGCGTATGTTTGGCGATTCTTGGGGTCCTCGGCTCGAATATATTTTGCGTTTCACACTTCTTGCACTTCTTGATCGACCAGAAACGACAATGCTTGACATCGCTCGAATGCTTACCGATAGCGATTTTCGAAAAGAAACACTAACTTACTGTAAAGACGACTCTGTATTGCAATTTTGGAAAAAAGAATTTGGCCAATGGGGTGAAAAGCAAGTAAATGAAGCTATTGCGCCAATCTTAAACAAGGTTGGAGCTTTCACAGCTAATCCTATTATTCGAAATATCATTGGTCAGCCAAAATCAACCTTTAATATTCGCCAAATCATGGATGAAGGTAAAATCTTGGTTGTAAATCTTTCGAAAGGTTTAATCGGTGAAGACAATGCCTCAGTTCTTGGCTCTTTCTTGGTGACAAAAATTCAGCTCGCAGCTCAATCACGCGCCGATATTGAACGGCTCGAAGATCGCCGACCGTTCCACCTTTATGTTGACGAGTTCCAAAACTTTGCTACCGATTCTTTTGCGGTAATTCTTTCAGAAATTCGAAAATACGGTTTAACACTAACTGTTGCTAATCAATACGTTTCACAAATGACCGATAGTGTTAAAAATGCGGTCTTCGGAAACGTTGGCTCGATTATTTCATTCCGCGTTTCGGTTGAAGATGCTCCAATTTTAGCTGAACAATTTAAGCCACAGTTCGACGCTTCAGATCTAATGAGTTTAAATAACCGCCACTTTGTAATGACAATGATTATTAATGGAGAAAAATCAACACCATTTAGTGCAACAACCTTAACTTTACCAAAACCATTTAACGATCTAAGCGCAAAAATTATCGAAAATACTCGCCGTAATTATAGTACACCACGCGCTGTAATAGAACAACGAATTCGTGATATTTTAGTTCCACCAAAAGAGTTAATGACTAAAGCTTGGGCGGAAAGAAATGGTGTTGAATTTTCACAAAAAGTCCAAGAAAATGTTTTTGCACCAGTTAAAAATCAAGGAATTCCAAACCAAAAATCACAGAACATAAAACCGGCACCAAAACCGCAAAATTTCACACCAATTCAACCAATGTTTGAAGCAAAAAAAATTGATTTTTCTAAAGCGCCAATTGATCCAAAAAAGATTAGTCCAAACTCTGCCGAACAAAAAGAGACTAGCTTAGGTTTAAAAGATCTTTCGAAAGCGTTTGCGGAAAAGGGAATTGAAATTCCACAAACCTCAAAAAAGCGCCGAAAACCACGAACCAAGAAACTAGATCTTCAACCGAGAGAAGTACGAAATAATTCAGAAAATCTAAAAAGTCAACATTAATACTTGATAATACAAAGAGAGAGTGTTAAAATTTATTGTATAAGAAAGGAATTTAATGAGTAAAAATTTAATCGAAGCTAAAAACCTCGTCAAAGTTTATCGTGACGGAAACACATATTTTAAGGCGCTGAATAATGTTTCATTCGAAATTAAAAAGGGCGAAAGTGTAGCAATTATCGGAAAATCAGGTAGCGGAAAATCAACACTAATGCATCTTTTGGCAGCACTTGATAAACCAAATGAGGGTGAAATTCTAATTAATGGTCAAAATATCGCTAAAATGAAAAAACGCGACTTGAACAAACTTCGAAACCGAACTTTTGGTTTTGTTTTTCAACAATTTTTTATGAACCCTAAAGATACAGTTTTACAAAACGTGATTCTTCCACTTAAAATTGGTGGTGTTTCTTCGCGAAAGCGTAAAGAAATCGCTTTAAAAGCTTTGGAAGCCGTTGAGTTAACTGATAAAGCTAAAAATAAAGCCTCAAATCTTTCTGGCGGACAAAAACAACGCGTTTGTGTAGCACGAGCAATAGCAAACTCACCAGAAATTATTTTTGCAGATGAACCAACAGGGAACCTTGATTCGAAAACCAGCAAAAAAATTGAAGATTTACTTTTTGGTTTAAACAAAGATAATGGAATTACGCTAATTATTGTAACCCATGATGAAGCTTTGGCACAGAAATGCGACCGCCAAATTCGAATTCAAGATGGTCAAATTATTTCGAAAGGAGAAAAATAATGAAATTTTTAGATATGGTTGGAACTTCAGCCTCAAATTTATGGCGAAATAAAGGTCGCACATTTTTGACTGTTATTGCAATTTTTATCGGTGCTTTCACAATTACACTAACTTCTGCAGTAAATTCAGGTGTGAATGATTATATCAATCGCCAACTTTCAATTTTTGGTAAAGAAAATAAATCTGTTCAAATTATAAAAAAGGCTGAAATTAGCGGTCTTTCGGGTGGATTGCGTGAATATAAGGAAGGTGAATCTGAGGTTTCGCAGGGTTCTTATTCTGCTCCAGTTCTAACAGGTCAAGATATTGAAAAGCTCAAAAAAATTGAAGGTCTTGAAAATGTAAAACCAGCCGAAAATATTTCAGGTGATTATATCGAAGGTGTGAATGGTAAAAAATTTGTCGCTGGAAATATAATTTCAATTAACGAGAATACTGACGTTAAGCTTGATATTAAAGCTGGAAAAGATATTTCAACAAAAAATGAAGCTGTAATTTCGCAAGATTATATTGAGGGACTTGGCTTTAAAAATGCTGAAAATGCACTTGGTAAAACTATTAAAATGCAGTTTTCAAATCAATTTAATGGTGAGAAAAAAGTTTATGAGTTTAAAGTTTCTGGTGTAATGAATAAAAGCTTGGTACAAAACCAATTAACCGTAATTTCAAATGAATTTAAAAAAGAAATTTTAGCATTCCAACAAAAAAATATGCCAGAAGCCCAAAAAGAAAAGTATTTTGCGGCAACTGCAACTTTAAAGCCAGAATTTCGAAATGAAGAAAAACTTCAAATGGTAAAAAATGCTGGTGATAAAGAAAAATATACTATTACAACTTATGCTGATCAAATAAAAAATCTTACAAATGTTGTGAATGCAATTACTGGCGGATTGACTGTTTTCGGTTCAATCGCTCTTCTTGCGGCTAGTTTTGGTATTATCAATACACTTTATATGAGTGTGCGTGAACGAACTCGTGAAATTGGCTTAATGAAAGCTATGGGACTTTCAAATGGAAAAATATTCCAACTTTTCAGTATTGAAGCAATCTTAATTGGCGTACTTGGCTCAATTTTAGGAATTTTACTGGCCTCATTAGCTGGGGCGGCTTTGAATAATTTCGCAACAGCAAACTTCCTCAAAGGACTTGAAGGTTTCGAACTCACAAAATTCACATTACAAAATAACACAATCATAACTGCAGCTATCGCCATTGTGGCCTTTTTGGCTGGTGCCTTACCTGCTCGAAGTGCAAGCAAAAAAGACCCAATCGAAGCTTTGAGATACGAATAAAATGGCTCGAAAACACCGCATTTCACAAAATTTCTTGCGTTCGCCACGAATTGCGCTGATGCTTGTTGGGCATAGCAATATTCGAAAACGCGATTTTACGCTAGATATTGGCGCTGGAAGCGGTGTTTTTTCTTTTGCTCTTAGCAAAAAATCTGCACAAGTTTTAGCGATTGAGTTTGATGGCGAAACTTTCAAAAAACTAAAAAACAACACTAAAAACCTTGAAAATATTGAGGTTTTGCGTGCGGATTTTTTACATTTTAATCTTTCAAAACTACCTCAAAACTATAAAGTTTGTGCAAATATTCCATTTCATTTGAGCTCGCCTATTATTCAAAAACTCATAAATGCTCAAAATTCACCAAAAAGTATTTATTTAATTCTACAAAAACAATTCGCGCGCAAGCTAATTGCTAGCGAACAAAATTTCACTTCGGCTCTGGGCGCGAAGACTTTTCCTTTTTTCGAAAATAAAATAAAGAAACCCCTTCGCAAGACCGATTTCACACCACCACCAGCCGTTGAAACCGTGTTTTTTGAAATGAAACGGCGAGAAACTCCATTAATTTCGAAAGAAGAACAACCAATTTTTAACGATTTTATCGACAAGATGTTCGCCACTCCAGAATTTTACAAAAAACATTGTGGTTTGAAATTTAAAACTAAAAAACCGAGCGAATTAAAGGGTGAAGACTGGGTTGAAATCTGGCAATTTAATAAAAATTTTGATAGAATGGAGTAATTATGGCACGAAAAATTAAGTTTGAAACGGTTCAGTTTGATAAAATCACCCCTGGCGGACAGGCTTTGGGAACACTTGAATCGGGCAAAAAAATCTTTGCGTGGGGCGTTTTGCCGGGTGAAACCGCCAAAGTTCAAATTACCAAAAACAAATCAAGTTTTGCGGAAGGTTTTGCGGTTGAAATTTTCGAAAAATCGTCTAAAAGAATTGATACAAAAGATAGCGAAAGTTTTCTTTCAACCAGTCCGTGGCAGATTTTTAATTTTGATTTCGAACAAAAAACTAAACAAGAGTTAATACTTGAGAGTTTCCGCCAAGAAAGAATTGAGTTAAAAAATCAAGAAGAATTTTATTCTGATGGGAAAATTTTTGAATACCGCAACAAAGTGGAGTTTTCGTTTTGGTGGGAAAAATCTGAACAAGATGAAAATAATGGTGAATTAAACTTAGCGTTTTTTAGACGCGGCGGAAAGGGAAAAATATCAGTAGAAGGCACAAGTTTGGCGATGCCAAAAATCAATCAAGCTGGCCAAAAAGTACTTGAAATTTTGCGCGCAAGAAAAACACCAAGCCGAGATTTAAAAACTTTATTAGTTCGTGCTAGTCAAAAGGGCGAAATTTCAGCCCAACTTTATGTAAAAGATGAAAACTTTGCGATTTTTAGCGAACAAGAGCTTTCGAAACTCAACTTTAAAAACTTCGAAATTATCTTTTCGAATCCAAAGTCGCCAGCTAGCGTAATCACCAAAAGACTCCAAAACTCAACAGACCAAAAACTACAAGATTCTGTGTTGGGAATTGACTTTAACTACGCAACGGAAAGCTTTTTTCAAATCAATTTGCCAGTTTACGAGCAAGCTTTGCGCGATATGCAAAGATTTATCGATGTAACAAAACCAACCGTCGATTTATATTCTGGCGTAGGTTCGATCGGACTCACGATTGGTGCGGGTAATTTAACCTTGGTAGAGATTAATGAATTTGCAGTAGATGAAATGCAAAAAAATATTAAAAAACTAGATAGAGAAGAAACCGCAAAGGCTATCTTAGCACCAAGCGAAAAAGCGTTGGAGTTTATTAAGAAAGGCTCAAATTTAATTGTTGACCCGCCAAGAGCCGGAATGAACCGCGAAGTTTGTGAGAAGATTCTTGAAATTGAGCCAGAAAAATTGATTTATTTGAGCTGTAATCCAGCCACCCAAGCTCGCGATGTAGCAATTTTGAGCAAAAAATACGAGATAACTTATGTGCGCGGCTATAACTTTTTTCCACGAACACCACACATTGAAAACTTAATTGTATTAAAACTAAAAAAATAAAGGCTTACATATCATAGAGATGGACTATGTAATGTACGGATCATACAATTGGACACCAAGAGCCAATAATGAAGAAACATTATCCACTGCATAAGATCCAGAACTCGTCACAAAGTTTGCTAAGAGCTTATGGATGTTGTATAATGGGGTTAGTTTTTAGGCAAAGAGAAATTAGAAATCTTAGGGAGGTGTATATGTCTTTTTTAAATTATAACAAAGATGAAAAGTTGGAATTTAATTATAAAAGAGCCTGTGGTTTATGGTTAATTGTAGTAGCGGTAGTTATTTTATTGGCAACTTTAATAGGAGGAAAACAAATCATCAATATGCAAGTATTTTGCATTGGATATACTATCAGTTTTTTCTCAATAAATATAAATAAAAAAGTGCTGAATAAATTATCCAACGGTTCGTCGAGTAAATTTCAAGATAAAGTTTCTCAGTATGCGATTATCTTATTATTCGTGTTAATGGTTTTCTTAGGGGGACCCTTTTTTGCAACTGAGAATTGGCGATTAATTTGGTTGGGTGCATTAATGGCGACAGCTTTACATTTTTTTTCATATTATTTTGTGCATGGAAAATCAATGATATATTTGGGGATTATTTGTACTATAAATATTGCTGTAGCTTATATCTTTACTAATATTCCATTGATGTTATCTGCATATATTGATGCAGCAATCAAGTTTGCATTTGGAGTATATTTACTATTTTTTTCAAAACCATCAAAAAAATAGATAACACTCAGTTTGTTAAGGTAATACCTTTTAACGATAACCTTAAGCTATCATTAAAAGATTCATGGGTATGTTCTAACATACGAACGCAACTACTTGATATACTTAGTATTCGCTCATTTCACATTGAAAACTTAATTGTATTAAAACTAAAAAAATAACTCTTACGCGAGAGTTATTTTTTATTTCGCTCGAAAGAATAAAATTTTTGCACCAGAATAAAGCTTTTCACTTATCAAAAATAAGTTTTCTGCTTCGAAATTTTCAAGCTCTTTTGGTTGCGAAAGAATTAAAATTCCACCAGCTCTCAACCTTTTCGAAAGCTTTTCAATCGTTGGAAATTGGGGATCGTAATATGGCGGATCGGCAAAAATTACATCAAAAGTTGGAATTTCAGAAATTTCACCAAGTTCAAACTGCGACTGCGTAGAACTTAACCAGCCTGATATAGATGAACGAACTAATTTTGTCGTACCAGATTTTGGATTTTTTTCAGTAATTTTTAGATTTTCAGCCAATATTTTTTGTGCAAGACGATTTTTTTCAATAAAAACAGCGCTTTTCGCACCCCGAGAAATTGCCTCCAAGCCAAGCGAACCAGTTCCAGCAAAAGCATCAAGTATTTCCGCTCCAGGAATATCGGTTTGGATGGTATTAAAAATTGCATTCCGCGCACGTTCACTCATCGGGTGAGTTTGACGAGAATTTGGCGCAGTAATTTTGTGATTCTTAAAAACTCCCGAAATTAACCGAATGTTCATTTTTGACCTTTCGAATTTTCGAAATCTTTTTCAAAAGCGCGCCGAATCCCTTCAAGCCAACCAAGTGCTACAATTTTCGAAATTTCTGGTAAAAGTTCTTGTTTCGTATCTCGCGCCAAAGCTGTCGTCCAGCCTTTTTTAAGATAAGTTTCGTAATATTTTTGATCAGCAACCCACTTGATTTTTTCTTCAAAAAGAGTCATAAAACCACCATTTAAGACAAGCTGAATCTCATCTTTTTCTGGCATTTTCGAAAGTTTTCGCGCCGAAAACGAAGTTATCATTGTTGCCACACCCATTTCGTAAAACATATGCGAACTCATCACACCTTTTGGTCCAATATATTCCCAATTGTTTAAAATTCGCTCACGCCAATTTTCGCCTGAAAGAAACATTTTCTTAATTAGTTTGTCGCGCTCTTCGGGTTTTTTGCCAGAAATTTCAATAATTTTATCCGTCATTGGATATTGATGTGCAGGGGTGAGAGCATCAGTGATCGCGTGTGCCATCCAGCCAGCCTCAAAACTTGCACGAACATAATTTTCGTTTACTAAAGCTTTCGAAAGATTAAAAAGGTGATTTTCAACATAATTTCGAATCGGTGTTAAATCACCATAGGGCTCAACAAAATGCCAAGGTTCGTCTTTTCCAGGAGACTTTGTCTTAATTCCATCTGGCCCGCCATTTCCTTCAAAGACCAAAATTTCATCAATTTTCGGAAAATGAATTTTTGAAAGTTTTTGATTTTTTGAAATAATTTCGCGCAAAACTAACCGAGCTGCACGATCAATTTTCTGGTGCGTTCCGGCAATCTTATCTGCCTTTTGAAAAGGAGTAGCTCTTGAATACATAACTCAATTTTACCATTTTTAGAAATAAAAATCAAAAGTTGAAAATAAATTATGCTTGTGTTAAAATGGAGCTAATGAGTAAAATTGCGAAATATCTAAATGGACATATTATTGGTGAAGTTTCGGCGCGCGAGACACGATTGAAGCAGTTTTCGACAGACCGAAGTTTTCTTAAAATGCAACCCGAGCTAGTGGTTTATCCGCGTTTTAATGAAGATATTCAAAAAATTATGCGATTTTCTTGGCAATTGGCCGAAAAAGGTCATATTTTTGGCGTAACTGCGCGAGGATATGGCGGAAGCACTGATGGTTCTTCAATCGGAAAAGGGATTATTCTTGATATTTCTCGACATCTCGATAAGGTTAAAGAGCTTGATTTGCGTGCAAAAACGGTTCAAGTTCAGGCTGGGGCAAATTTTCAAAAACTCAATCTTGCAATCGCCTCGCAAGCAATGGAAATTCCACAAAGTCCGGCCGGCGAGCGTTTAACGATTGGTGGTGCAATTTCAATGAATTTACCAAGCGAAAAATACAATTACGGTGATTTAGTTGATTCGGTTATAGAGGCAGAAGTTGTTTTGAGTAACGGTGATTTAGCCAAAATTAGTAAAATTTCACGCAAAGAATTAAGCGAAAAAATTGCGCTTTCAAATTTCGAAGGTGAAATCTACCGCAAAATCGACACTTTAATCGAAGATAATTACAGTTTAATTCAAAAAATCGATGGCGATTCAAGTTTTGGTTATTCTGGAATTTCAAACGTCAAAAATGAAGACGGAACTTTCAACCTAATTCCGCTGTTTTTTGGCTCACTTGGAACACTTGGTATTATCACTGAGGCAAAAATCAAAACAAGCTACATTGTAAACGAAACGAATTTTATGGTTGTGAGTTTTTCGAACCGTGATGATGCACGTGATTTCAATGATGAAATTTCAAAATTAAACCCAGATATTGTTGAACTTTTTGATGGAAAAATGTTTGAAGCCGCCGTTGCTTCTGGTAAAAAATATCAATTCTATCTTGATCGAAATTCACAAAAATTAGCAACAAAATTAGTTTTAGTTGTTGGAATTTCAGAGAAAAACAGCAAAAAAATCTTAGCAAAAATGCATAAAATTCAAAAGATTTCCGAAAAATTCAAAGGTGCGACTGTTTGGATTCCAGAGGACGACGAATATTCAAGAGCTGAGCTTGAAGCGATCCGTGATGTTCGCGAGATTTTGCGTGCGCGAAGTGGTGTAATTAAGCAAGAAATTTATCCAATTCAAGGTGTTTATGTACCTATGGAGCGTTTCGAAACTTTCTATCTTGGTCTACAAAAACTTGCGCTTCAATACAGTATTCCAGCACCAATTCAAGGTTCAGCCTTAACCTCAATTTTTGAAATTTTGGCAGAATTTGACTTTTCGAAAGTAGCAGATCGCCAGAAAGCATTGAAATTTGTAGCAGACCTTGGCGTCTTACTTGCGAAAGTTGATGGCGAATTTGCTTACGGCGCAGGCGAAGGTAGAATATTTGGGCATTTTGTCGCAAAAAATATTGGCGAAGAAATCGAAAATCTATATTCACAAATCAAAGATATTTTTGACCCAATGCATATTTTAAATCCTGGCGTAAAAGGTCGGCCAAATACAAAAGAATTAATTAAGTCCGTTCGAAATGGAAAATAAACCAAATTTCGAAACTGGTGAAGGCTTGACTATACAAAACGACACGCGAAATGTCGTCGATAAATATCGCGGCCTAACCGTTGGTGAAATAAAATCCGATCTAAATAAATCTCGCCATAACTTCCATATTGCGGTCGAGAATTTTCAGCATGATTTTAATATTGGCACAATTGCGCGAAATGCGAATGCTTTTAATGCTGCCGGAATTCACATCATCGGTAAAAAACACTGGAATCGCCGTGGTGCAATGAAAACAGAAGCATATATGAATGTTTTTCACCATAAAACCGTGGCAGATTTTATATCTTGGGCAAAAGAGAATGGCTTAATTTTGATCGCAATTGACAATCAAAAAGGTTCTAAAAATCTACAAGATTCAGAATTGCCAAAAAAATCTGTTTTAATTTTCGGGAATGAGAGCGACGGGCTGTCAAAAGAAATGATAGAAGCTTGCGAACAAATGATTGCAATCGAACAATTCGGCTCAACAAGAAGTGTTAATGTTGGCGTAGCGAGCGGTATTTTAATGTACGAGTTCGTTCGAAGAAATTACATAGAAAAATAATTTTCACCAGCATTTGAAGCTTAGCAAGATTTATGCTATAATTAAAAAGATATGAAAACAAAGTTAAAGAATATTTCAGATGTAAAAGTTGAGCTTACGATTTCTCTTGGAACAGAAGAATTGAAAGCTGCCGAGCAAGTTGCGCTCACCAAACTAGCCAAAGAAGTCAAAATTGAAGGTTTTCGAAAGGGAAAAGCACCTCTTGAATTGGTTGCCGCACAAGTTGATCAAACGATTCTTGGACAAGAAACTCTCGAAAACGCACTTTCAAAGGCTGTTGCTGAGGCATTCTTGAAAGAAGATATTAAAGCGATAGACCGACCAGAAGTTGATGTTAAAAAATTCATTCCTGGAACAGAGCTCGAATTTACCGCAACAACAGAAATCATGCCAAAAGTTGAGCTTGGAGATTATAAAAATCTTAAAGTTAAAAAAGACACCGTTGAGGTTTCAAAAGAAGAAGTTAGCGAAACTATCGATCGAATTTTGAAAAATTTTGCAGAAAAGAAAAAAGTTGACCGCGAATCAAAAGATGGTGACGAAGTTATTATCGATTTTTTGGGAAAAAAAGATGGCGTTGCTTTTGATGGCGGAAAAGCCGAAAAATTCCCACTTGAACTTGGTTCAAAATCTTTCATTCCTGGCTTTGAAGAAGGTTTGATCGGCAAAAAAGCCGGTGATGAAATTTCTCTCAATCTGGAATTTCCTAAAGATTACCACGCAAAAGATTTGGCGGGTGCAAAAGTTGTTTTCGAAGTGAAAATTCACGAAGTTCGTGAAAATGCTCTACCAGAAATTAACGAAGACTTCCTTTCGAAATTAGGTAAATTTAAAACCAAAGAAGAATTTGAAAAACAAATCGAAGAAGATCTTAAAACTCAAAAACAAGCTGAATCTGACGAAAAGTTCAAAGATAAACTTGTTAAAAAATTGGCGGAAGTTTCAAAAGTTCCTGTGCCAGAAATTTTGCTTGAAGACCAAAAACAAAGTATCGAACTTGATATGCAACAAAATTTGATGTATTCTGGTCTTTCGCTTGAAGATTACCTTGAACGAATGGGCAAAACTCGTGAAGAATGGCTTGAAAAAGACGTTAAAGAAGCTGCTGAAATACGCGTAAAATCTGGTTTAGCCTTAGCAGAACTTTCAAAAGTTGAAAAAGTCGAATCAAGCCTTGAAGAGCTTGATACACGGATTACTCAACTTAAAGAACAATACGGAAACAGCAAAGAAATCACAAAACAACTTTCATCAGACGACGTTCGCCGAAATTTGGCAAACCAAATCTTGACTGAAAAAACAATTGATTTGCTTGTAAAATTTAATTCGTAATTTAGAAGAAGTAAAGCAAGCTCGAAAGGGCTTGTTTTTATTATGCTTATGTTTTATAATTAAAGTAAAATAGCACATTAAGGTGGTGATTTTATGGTTTCGTTAGAAGAAGCTGCACGCGATACAACACTGAACTCTAAAAATTTAACACTTATTCACAAAAGAATCATTTTGTCGATTCGCGAAATTGATTGGAAAAATTTCTTTTCGTGTTCTTTGCGAGACGGTTTTTCGGCAGAAGAGTTAAAACTTGATTATTCTGCAATTTTAATGCCAATTTCAAAGAATTCTGAAAAAGAATCGACGATTTCTTTTAGTGTCTTAATCGAAGGTGGTGATTTTAAGATAACAAATTGCTCGAACGAAAAGATTCAAAAGATTATTGAAAAAACCATTCGTGATTGTTTGGGTTATAACACTTTTAAACCGCTCTCGAAAGTTGAAATTGGCAAAAAATATAAGCACTATAAAGGTGGGGAATATAAAGTTTTGAATATTTCTCGCCATACTGAACAAGATGAAGAACTGGTGAATTATCACAAAATCGGTGAAAGTGAAATTTGGTCGCGACCAAAGAGAATGTTTATGGATGGCAGATTCCAACCAATTAATTAATTTTATGCTCGCAAATGCGGGCTTTTTACTTTTCAAAAACCTAACGAATAATATTTTTTTGTGATAAAATAGAAGAATGAATAACTTTCAACAGATTTTCGAAAAAAACTACAGAATGCTAAATGTCGAACAAAAAGAAGCAGTTGATCAAATTGATGGGCCAGTTTTAGTTATTGCGGGGCCAGGAACAGGAAAAACTCAACTTCTCTCGACGCGAATTGCAAATATTCTTCAAAAAACCGATACTTCGCCCGAAAATATTCTCGCGATGACTTTTACTGAGGCGGGTGCGAGAAATATGCAAGAGCGACTTTCGCGCTTTATTGGAACTGATTCTTATAAAGTTGGGATTTTTACTTATCACGGTTTTGCAGGCGAAATTATTAAAAATTATCGCAATTTTTTTGCCGACAAAAATCTCGAAAATCTGGCAGATAACTTAACGAAAAACGAAATTTTACTAAGCATTAAAGATGAGCTATCAGCGAGTTCAAAACTTAAAAAAATTGCACCAAGTGAGCTTTCGAGAGCAATCAAAGAGATGAAAAATGCCCTGATTTCGCCTGAAGATTTGCGAAAAATTGCCCACGCGAATATTACCGAGCAAGAAATTTTTCACGAAAAAATCAAAGGGTTGCGCGTTTCGGGGCGCAATTTTAAAGCCGTTGGTAATTTTTATTCTAAGGTTCTTGACGCATTGAAAAGTTCAATTTCAAAGGATCTTGACGGAACAAAATTCAAAAGTAATCTGTATTTTTATTTTGAAAAATTGAATGAAGCTTATAATGAAGCAGAAGAAACTGGAAAATCAACAACACTAACCGCTTGGAGGAATACTTATTTAGACAAAAAAGATTTCGAGGATAATTTCCAGATTACAGATGTTTATAAAAATAAAAAATTGCTCGAATTTGCAGATTTTTATGAAAATTTTGACATAAAAATGAAAGAAAAAGGGCTTTATGATTTCGACGATATGATTATTGAAGTTATTGATACAATCGAAAAGAATGATGATTTACGATTCACACTTCAAGAAAAATATCAGTATTTGCTTCTCGACGAATTCCAAGATACTAACGACGCGCAGGCAAGAATTATTGAACTTCTAACCGATAACCCTGTTTTTGAAGGTAAACCAAATATTCTTGCGGTTGGTGACGACGATCAAGCAATTATGGCTTTTCAAGGTGCAAGCAAATCGAATATGATTGATTTTTATAACCGTTTCGGCAAGAATACAAAAGTTATAAATCTAACCAAAAACTACCGCTCACACGGCGATATTTTGAGTGCTTCAAAAAATGTTGCAAACACGATTTCTGGGCGATTAACCAAAAATTTGCCAATCGAAGTTCAAAAAGATATTGCAGCCAAAGGTAATTTTGAAAAACAAAAAATCAAAATAGAACGCTTAAACTTCAAAAGTTCGATCGCAGAATTTGCTTGGGTTGCGGAAGAAATTTCGAAATTGGTTCAATCTGGTGTTGAACCAAAAGAAATCGCAGTAATTGCACCAAGACACAAAACTCTTCAAGAATTTACACCGTATTTAAAGAATAAAAATGTGCCAATTTATTACGAAAAACGTGAAAATATTCTCGAAGAAGAAACTATTTCGAAACTGCTGAAAATTTCAAAATTGATATTGGCGATTCGCGATAAAAATGAGCAAGTAATGGCGGATCTATTCCCAGAGGTTTTGAGTTTTGAATTTTGGCGAATCCCAACGATTGAAGCTTGGAAAATGAGCTGGACAGCAAAAGATAAGCATGAATTTTGGGTTGAAACGATTTTGAATAGTGAACAACCTGAAATTCAAAAACTTGGTCAAATCTTGGTCATGCTAGCAGAATTTTCGCACGAAAAATCTTTCGAAGAAATGTTCGACTACATTTTAGGCTCGCAGAAAATTTCAGAAGAATTAAAATCGCCAATTCGTGATTCTATTTCAAATAAATCAGCAGAAGAATTTTTTGATATTCTTTCTAATTTGATAATTCTACGCGATAATTTGCGAGAATTTTCAAAAGAGAATAACAACAAGCTCGACGTTTTAGTTAATTTTGTTGAAGCTTGCGAAAGGGCTGATGTTTTAATTTTAAACACGAATCCACACAATTCAAGCGAGAATGCAGTCCAGATATCAACACCTTTCGTAGCAAAAGGCTTGGAGTTTAAATATACTTTCCTCATTTCTCTAGACCAATCAAGCTGGAACAACGCTCGAAGTGGCGGTGGTGGCGAAACTCTCGCAATGCCATTCAACTTAAAATTCACGAATATTGAAGATGAAGGCGAAGATACACGAAAACGACTATTCTTCGTAGCAATGACGCGTGCCAAAACGCATCTTTTCTTAACAAATCACAGCAACGACTTCAAAGGAAAAGCTATCAAAACTCTCTCATTTTTGGATGAGCGCGAAGAAGATGGCGTGTTAAGGTCAAAAATTCTTCCTGAAAAATGGGAAAAAGTTTCAAAAAACGAAAAAGAGTCGCTCAAAATTTCAGATCTTCAAACCAACTGGCATGATTTTTACGTTGCAAAAAATGAACAAATGCGCGACCTATTAAGACCTCAAATTCAAAATTTCAGGATGAGCCCTACAAATGTTAATTCATTTATTGATGTCGTTTTTGGCGGGCCGCAAAAGTTTTTTGAAAATACAATTTTGCGTTTTCCTGAGGCTTATGGCGCTGATGCAACACTCGGAACGCTTGTTCATGATGGTTTTCGATATATTCAAGATAAAATTAATGTAGGAAAAACACCAACTTTCAAAGAACTTCAAAAATATTGGCTTGAAAAAATTTTAAAATATCCGTTTTCGGATAAAGATAGAAAGAGAATCACCGAGAGACTTGAAAGAATTTTTAGTAACTTTTTCGAAAATCGTTTGAGCGAATTTAAATCTGGAAATATCGCCGAAAAAGATTTCAGAAGCACCGGTGTAACGATTGGTGATGCGGTTTTGACTGGAAAAGTCGATCTAATTCGAATTGATCGTGAAAATAAAAAAATTACCGTAGTTGATTACAAAACAGGCTCAATTCCACTCAACACCAAGTCTGGAAAAATTGAAACCTCCGACGCCAAAATCTATAAATTCGAACAACAGCTTTACTTTTATAAAATTTTAATCGAAAATTCGCCTGAATTTGCCGGATATCGTGTAGAAAATGGAGTTTTGGAATTTATCGAACCATCAAATAAAACTGAAAGAACCTATAATCATACGGTTTATTTCGAAGCTGAAAAAGAAGAACATTTGAAACAGTTAATTCAAGCAATTTGGGCAAAAATTAAGGCATTTGATTTCGAAATCAATATCGAGAAGTATGAAAAAAATAAAAAAGGAATTGAGGAATTCGCCAATGATTTGATTGCGGATTTCGAAGGTTTGAATGAATAGTATTTTTGAAGACCTTTCGAAAAGAGAACTCGTCTTGACGCGCGTAGATTTTGATAAAAACCAAAAACCGCGTTGGAAATTTGCGGATTGGAATTCTGGTGAGATTTTAAGTTTTTCGCCAGAATTCGAAAAACCAATTACGCTAAAAATTGATCTTTCAAACCGATTTTGCACCGGCTGGCACAGTCTGGAAACCGGTGAAGATTTTATTTGCCCCGAAAAATCCACTCTTGACAAAAAATACAATCAATGTCAAAAATGTCAAAAAAGAACAGGGTTTAATCCCGCTTTCTATAATGCTAGCGCGAGCGAAATTTCCAACCAACAGCAAGCTCGAAATTCACAACCTCATTTTGTGTATTTAGCGTATTTTTCAGATGATGTGATAAAAGTTGGAATTAGTTTTTTGGGGCGCGGGATCGCAAGACTTCTTGAACAGGGAGCGCGAGCTGCATTAGTTTTAGGTGAATTTTCGAGTGCAAATATCGCACGGAATTATGAAGAAAAAATATCAAAAATACCAGACTTCTGTGAAAATGTCAAAACGGGAATCAAGTTAAAACTTCTCGAAAACAAGTTTGATTTTTCAAAAGCCCAAAAAATACTTTTAAATGCCCGTCAAAAAATTGAAGAACACGAAAAAATTAATTTTGAAAAAAATAAACCCATAAATTTGAATGAATTTTATTCTAAAAATAGTGATTTTACCAGCAAAGAAATTATTCACTCCGAAAATTGCGCACAAAATAATGGCGAACTAATTTTTTCGGGAATTTTAAAAGCGCAAATTGGCTATATTTTACTCGCGGAACAACAGGGCGAAATAGTCTCAATTCCACTTCGAAAATTCACCGGATATAAAGTTCAAATTTTACCAAAAATCACCGAAATTGAACTCCCAGAACGGCAAGCAAGTTTGTTTGATTTTTAAGCCAAAAACTGATAAAATAGAAGAAATGGGTAAGGCGTTATATCGAAAATATCGAAGTAAAAAACTAAGCGAAGTTGTGGGGCAAAAACATATCACAACAGTTCTTGAAAATGCCCTAAAACAGCAAAAAATTGCTCACGCATATCTTTTTACTGGTCCGAGAGGGGTTGGAAAAACTTCGATCGCACGAATTTTAGCACACGAAATAAATAATTTAACTTATTCAGAAGAAGAAAATCACCCAGATATTATCGAAATCGACGCGGCCAGCAATAACGGTGTTGATGATATTCGTCAGCTTCGAGAAAATGTTCAAATTGCGCCATTCTCAGCAAAATATCGTGTTTATATTATTGATGAGGTTCATATGCTTTCGAAAGCAGCTTTTAATGCACTTCTAAAAACCCTTGAAGAACCACCAGAACACGCTGTTTTCATTTTAGCAACAACAGACGCCCATAAATTACCTGCAACAATTATTAGTCGAACGCAACGGTTTGTTTTTCGATTTATTTCGAAAGAAGATGTTTGTGCACATCTGGAATTTATCGCTAAAAACGAAAAAATCAAAATTTCGAAAGAAGCGATCGAAATCATCGCTGAGCGGGGAGAAGGAAGTTTTCGCGACAGCATTTCTTTGCTCGACCAAATTTCCAGCATTTCGAAAAATGGTGAAGAAATCACCGCGGAATTGCTCGAAAAATCTCTCGGCTTGGCAGCAAAATCACAAATTAATAATTTAATTTTAGCTTTCGAAAATCGCAATTCTAGCGAAATTGTGCGCATCGTGCGGGAAATTCGCGATTCTGGCGTAGACTTGAAGAATTTCGCAAGCCAGATTTTAAGCTTCATCACAGAAAATCTTGGCGAAAAACCGTATCTTTCTCAATTTTTAATACCTTTAACACGCGCTGAAAAATCAAATTTTGTTGAAATGGAATTACTTTC
Source organism: uncultured bacterium (assembly GCA_963526415.1). Taxonomy (GTDB): domain Bacteria; phylum Patescibacteriota; class Saccharimonadia; order Saccharimonadales; family Saccharimonadaceae; genus Nanogingivalis. Next base: position 57,061 of record CAURNE010000002.1, read on the forward strand.
GATTTTTATTAAACCTGAATTTTCGCCTCAAATCCCACAACCACAAACACCGATTTTCAAAAATAAACCACGAGAAATTCAACCAGCAAAAACCTCAAAAATTCCAGAGAAAAAACTAGTTGAAACTTTTGAAAATCCACAAAATATAGCAAAAAATGAAGCCGACAAAAAACAGCCAAAAGAAGAAAAGCCTGAACCTTCAAAAAATGAAATTACCGAAAAAATTGAAAAAAATCAGCCGGAAATTACAGAAGAAAATCAAGATTTGGGCGAAGCACGCAAATTTGAATGGCATGATTTTTGTAGCGCAATCTCAGAGGACGATAAGGGACTTAAGACAATTCTAAAGCAATCTGGCTATATTTTCGAAAATGGAAAAATTAAAATTTATACAGGTAGGCCTTTTAACCAAAAACAGCTCGAGAAAGCAAAAGCGCAAGCCTCAATGGGACAGGCGCTAAAGAAAATTAATGCGGGCAGTTGGGTAGTTGAGGTTTTTGGAACAGCTAAGCCAGCAAGCGATCCCACGATTGCAAGTGTTCAAGATCTAATGGGGGGTGGAGAAATGGTGCAAATTGATGAATAGTGAAAAAAATACCGGAGGAAAAGTTCCGCCACAAAATTTAGACGCCGAGATGAGTTTGATCGGTGCGATTTTGATTGATGAAGAAGTCTTAATTGATATTGCTGAAACTGTGAAAGCAATCGATTTTTACGACAAGCGCCACGCGACAATTTTTGCTGCGATTATTCGACTCTATGAACATCACCAACCAGTCGACCTCTTAACACTTACTGCAGAACTCAAAAAACGCAACGAACTTAACGCTATCGGCGGATCGAGCTACTTAGCAGAACTCACGAATTATGTTCCAACTGCTTCACACGCAAAATATTACGCTGAAATTGTTGCACAAGCTGCCGTTCGAAGACGCTTAATTAAAGCTGGTGGCGATATTACTGAACTTGCTTACAACGAAGAATTAAGCGTTCCACAACTCTTAGGACAAAGTGAAGCTGAGCTTTTCGGCGTTTCTGATGCAAGCTTGAAACAAGATTTATCTTCGATGGAAGATATCTTAAATGAATCTTTTGAAAGATTGGATGAACTCTATAAAAACAAAGGTGCGATCCGTGGAATTCGAACCGGCTATCGAGATCTTGATAATAAAACAGCGGGACTTCAACGTTCAGACTTGATTATTTTAGCTGCCCGACCAGCTATGGGTAAAACAACTTTCGTGACAAATTTAGCCTATAATATTGCAACAATCGAGAAAAAATCAGTTCTATTTTTTAGCCTTGAGATGAGTAAAGAGCAATTGGTTGATCGTATGTTGGCCGATGCTGCCGGTGTTGATTCATGGAATATTCGAACTGGAAATTTGAGTGACGAAGATTTTGCAAAACTTGCCGATGCGATGGGCGAAATGGCTGAAGCACCAATCTATATTGATGACACGCCTGGCGTGAGTGTGCTTGAAATGCGGACAAAAGCTCGACGTGCTGCACATAATGGCGAACTTGGATTGATCGTAATTGACTACCTTCAGCTAATGCAAGGAAGCGGCTCGTCTAAATCTTCAGCAAACCGCGTTCAAGAAGTCTCTGAAATCTCGCGCGGACTAAAGTTGCTCGCACGTGAATTAAATGTGCCCGTTATCGCACTTTCACAGTTGAGTCGTTCGGTTGAAAGCCGCGACCCAAAAATTCCACAACTTGCCGACCTCCGCGAATCTGGTTCGATCGAGCAGGATGCCGACATCGTGATGTTCCTTTATCGCGAAGCTTATTATAACCCCGAAACAGAACGCGAAAATATCACAGATCTAATTCTCGCAAAACATCGACACGGACCAGTCGGAACAATTGAGCTATATTTTCACCCAGAACGCCTCCGCTTTATGTCGCTCGACCGCAAGCACGGTGAATAGTTTTAAAACCGCATTTCTGTCTTAGATTTGCGGTTTTGAAATTTGTTTTTCACATTTTTTGGTGTATAATTATGCTTATAAATAAAAATCACAAAAATGAACTTTTCACTAAAATTACACTCGGAGCCGTGATTATTCTTTCGGAAATCTCAATCATTTTTATTATTCGCTTACTACCAACGACTTAATACTTTCAAAAGAAGATGAAAAACTACGAATTGAGATCAGCCCAAAATGTCGAAAATAATTTTTGGAATATTTTTTGCTTTTTTTGAAATTTTATGATATACTTGACATATCAAGCCTGATAGGCTTTTTAATTTTGGAATAGGAGAGAAATGGCGAAGAAAGAGACCAAAATCACTCGCGTTAAAGCAAAAGACGCAAATCCGAAGCCTAAAAAACAGGTTTCGGAAGAACCAAAAATCAGTAAATATGCTGCAAAAGTTGCAGGAATTAAAACTGAGAAAAAAGCTAAAAAACCAGCACCAAAATTTGTACGAATTTTAGCAAAACCGTTTAAATTTATCGCAACTCCATTTGTTGCACTCGGAAAATACTTGGCAGCATCTTGGCAAGAACTAAAATTAGTTCGCTGGCCAACACGCAAAGAAACTTGGAAAATGACTGGCGCAGTTATTGCTTTTTCTGTAGGTTTCGCAACCCTAATCTTGTTGCTCGACGGTTTGTTTAACTGGATTTTTAAAACATTAATTAAATAATTTCGAAAGGTATTTATGGCTAATAAACGATATGATGATTCCCGACAATGGTATGCTGTGACAACTTTATCGGGATATGAAGATAAAGTCGCTGAAAATCTTCGCCAACGAATTGAAGGTGTTGATATGGCAGATAAAATTTTCGACACACTCGTTCCGAAAGAGAAACAAATCGAAGTAAAAAATGGAAAGCGCAAAGTTGTTGAACGAAAAATTCTCCAAAGCTACGTTTTGGTTGAAATGAAATTAACAGAAGAAACTTGGTTCGTTGTTCGAAATACTCCTGGTGTAACTGGGTTTATCGGTTCAGACTCACCAACACCAGTTTCAGAGAAAGAAATGCGTGATATTCGCCGTCGAATGGGCGCAGAAGAACCAATGTTTGATATCAATTTCTCTCAAGGCGAGATTGTCAACATCATAGATGGTCCTTTCAAAGGTTTTGAAGGTGCAGTTTCTGAAATCGATGCTGTGAAGGGTAAAATTAAAGTTATGGTTTCGATGTTTGGTCGCGAAACACCAGTTGAACTCGACATTCTTCAAATCGAAAAAATCTAATTAAATTCTTAAAAGATAAAAACGCTCAAAAAATGGGCGTTTTAGTTTGGTTTAAAATTAAAAACCTCGGTACAAAACCGAGGTGAATTGGAGGTTTTATAGCTACATTTCGAGTTATCCACTATTAACAGAAAGAGTTAAATTTTATCTTCTTCTACTAACATAACTCTACGTTGGCGAATAATATCCACAATTTCTTGAGCTTTTTGTGAATCTTCTTCCGAAATATTCATTTTTAAAATTTGATTTCCAAGTTTACCATAAAAATCAACTCGGTGAAAAACTTCTCCGCTCGAATGAAAGAAATCTGCTTGAAAATCACCAGAAATATTAAAGAAAATTGCCGCAATCGTACGTTCAATCGCTGACTTAATCCGTAAAAATTCCACACTTTCATCACAAGGACTTATTCGAAAATATCCACGATGAGGATGAAGTTCTTCAACACCTCGAACTAATAAGTTTTCTGATTTATCGTTAAAGGATATTTTTAAAATCTTTAGTTCAAGTTTTTCGAAAAACTTATGCGGAACTCCGCCAAGATTTGGCAATATCTTAATTGCTTCAATTGGTAAGAAAATTACAGTCTGGCTTAAATTCAGCAACTCTTCTTCTTTCCAAACTTCAACAGTAGAAAAGTTAACGCTTTCAATAATCTTGAGCATAAGCTACCTCCAAAAAAATAAAATGTACGCTTTCGAAAATTCGAAATATGTTTTGCGAAGAATCGCAATAAATATAATACAATATTTCTTTAAATAAGTCAATAGGTTATATTCAAAATAGCTATTGAAATTTCTGAAAGTTTATGCTAAAATTAATACGTTACGCACTTGAATTATCAAGTATAAATTATTTAAAGGGAAAATATGGCAAAGAAAGTTATTGGAAATTTGAAACTTCGAATCCCAGCCGGCCGTGCAACAGCAGGTCCTCCAGTTGGTTCAACACTTGGTCAATGGGGTCTAAATATGATGGATTTCATCAACCCATTCAACGAAGCAACTAAAGATATGATGGGTAAAGATGTGATCGTTCACCTTCAAGTTTTTGAAGATCGAACATTCACTTGGAAATCACTTGGTCAACCAGTTGATGATATGATCCGCGAACGAGCAGGAATCCAAAAAGGTGCAGGAAATTCAAAAACTGACAAAGTTGGAAAAATCACAAAAGCTCAGTTGCAAGAAATTGCTGAAATTAAAATGGATCACTTAAACGCCATTTCAATCGAAGGCGCTATGAAAACTATCGCCGGAACAGCTCGCTCAATGGGTGTTGAAATCACGGAATAATCCTTTTAAAAATCGCTCTTCGGGGCGGTTTTTAATTTGTAAAAAAATCCGTTTCGTGATATAATTTTACAGATGAAAAAAGCTTTAAACTTCGAAATTAAAACCCGCGTAAACGGAACTTTAGCACGCACTGGTGTAATTCAAACTCCACACGGCGAAATCAAAACTCCTGCCTATATCGCTGGTGGTACAAACGCAACCGTAAAAGCGATGACCCCTGAACAAATTCGCTCAACTGGCGCGCAAGCAGTTCTTGCCAACACTTATCATTTAATGCTTCGACCTGGTGCGGACATTCTGAAAAAAGCTGGCGGAATTCATAAATTTATGAATTGGAATGCGCCAACATTTACCGATTCAGGTGGTTTTCAGGTTTTTTCACTTGGAATGGCTTATAAAAAAGGAATCGATGCAACTTCGCACATTTCGAAAGGTGATTCTTCTCTTGCAAAAAACAATTCAAACCAGCTCGCAAAAGTTGGTGAAGATGGAGTTTGGTTTAAATCACATATTTCAGGTGAGAAGATTTTTATGTCGCCTGAGATCTCTATGGAGCTCCAACACAAAATTGGTGCGGATATCCACATGGCTTTCGATGAATTAACCTCGCCACTTGCAGGCCGAAAACAGATCAAATCTGCACTTGATAAAACTCATTTTTGGGCCGAAAAATGCTTGAAACGCCATAATGAATTAAACGCTGAACATTTCGAAAAAGGTGAGAATCTACAAGCATTGTTTGCAGTCGTTCAAGGTGCTCGAGAAGAAGATTTTCGAAAGGAGAGTGCAAGTTTTTTGGGCTCGAGAGATTTTGACGGCTTTGGAATTGGTGGAATTTTTCAACCCGAAGAAATTCCCAAAGTTCTAACTTGGGTGAACACAACCTTACCAGAAAAAAAACCGCGACATCTGTTGGGAATGGGTGCACAACCTGCCGATCTCTTTTTGGGCGTAGAATTTGGCATCGACACTTTTGACTGCGTGGCACCAACTCGCCAAGCACGAAACGGAGCAATTTTCACTTATTCTGGGCGAATTAATATTAAAAATGCACAATTTAAGGAAGATTTCACACCAATCGACCAAGATTGCAAATGTTACACTTGTCAAAATTTTACCAAAGCTTACATAAATCATCTTTTCCGAGCGGACGAAATTCTTGCAAGCACGCTCGCTTCAATTCACAACGAATTTTTTGTAATCAACACTGTCGATAAAATTCGTGAAAGCCTTGAAAACGGCAACTTTTTCGAATATAAACACGAATTTTTAACCAAATATTACGGCAAAGAACGCGCAAAAGATTTTGAAACGAAGAGAAATGAAGATTCGTTGCAAAATTAAACCAAATTCAAAAAAGGGAAATTTAATTCGTAAAGTCACTGACGAAAATGGTGATTTTTATGAAATTTTCGTTCGCGAGCCAGCAGTTGAAGGAAAAGCGAATTTGGCAGCGATTAAGCTTTTGAGTGAAGAATTTAGTATTTCGAAAACTAAAATTTCACTAAAAAACGGCGCAAAATCTCGCTTTAAAATTTTCGAAATATCTCAATAATTCCATAAACCCCTTGTAATTATTGGGGGGGGGGGTGATATAATTGGGGTATGAAAAAGCATAAACTTTATGAAGGATTTACAATCATTGAAGTCGTATTAGTTTTAGCAATCGCTGGATTAATCTTTTTAATGGTATTCTTAGCACTACCAGCACTTCAACGAGCACAAAGGGATACGCAGCGAAAACAAGATGTCGCAATGGTTGTGACAGCTTTGCACAATTGGAAAGCTAATAATCAAGGTCGAGGATATGCGGCTTTGGGTAACAGTAAACTTGAAGAAAATACTACACAGGATGACTATGATAGAGAGAATGGAATAAACAAACGCATCAATTCCATTGAAAATAACCCTCTCAACAATTATGTAGGTTTTAGGACAGATAATAATTCAAATAAAAACGATAGTTCTTCATTATTAAGTCTAAATACATCCTTTATAAAAACATATACTAACAGTGGTACTATCGTGCGTTTTCCTAATGCATTCTTTGAAGAAAAAAGATCAATTGCAGTCGTAATTAATCAGGGATGTAACAATATAGAAACCTTCAAGAATGGCGATGTGACCTTAAGAGACAATAAACCTGGAGCGGCTGCAGTCATACATTCTATGGAATCTGGCGGAGCTTATTGTCAAGAAGCCTAAAACTTTTCGAAAGCCCAAAATCTTGGGCTTTTAATTACAAAAGTTTTTTTTGGTAGATAACACGCTTATGTTTTTGCCCTTGAAAAAAGATTTATAATTAAATTATGAACAAAAAATAGAGCCTAAATTCAATTAAATGTGGAAGAAAAGTTAATTGTGGAACGGGTGAAGGTCAAGATAGTCTTGAAGGCAGTGGATTATATTGTTTTTCTTCATCAAACTAATTTCTAAAATTGCCTGATTTCTGATATAATAAAAACATAATGATCTTAGGAATTGACGAAGTTGGGCGTGGTGCTTGGGCGGGACCTTTGGTTGTAGGTGCCGCCGTTTTAAATGACGCAAAAATTGAAGGTTTAACCGATTCAAAAGCACTTTCGAAAAAACAGCGTGAAAAAATAGCGCAAGAAATTTATGAAAGTTCAGCAATTGTTGGCTTGGGCTGGGTATCAAATATTGAGCTCGACAAAATTGGTTTGAGCGCCGGATTAAAGTTAGCTACGCGCCGTGCAGTCGAAGAAGTCCAGGTAAAATGTAAAAAACAAAATGTAAAATTTGACGAGATTATCATTGATGGCACAGTTAATTTTTTGTCTGGAACACCTTTCGAAAAATATGTTTCCGTACTAAAAAAGGCCGATTTGCTGATTTCGAGCGTTTCAGCGGCGGCAATTTGTGCAAAAGTTGCGCGAGATAATTTTATGGCAGAGCTTTCGAAAAATCCAGAATTTACACCATATGCTTTCGAAAGTCATTCAGGTTACGGAACGGCGAAACATCGAGCAGCTCTAGACAAATTTGGCGTAAGTAAAGTTCACCGAAAGAGTTTTAAGCCGATTGCGGAAATTTTAAAGAATAATTTTGAAAAAGAAAATCCTCAAAAAATAACAACAAAAGAGCTTGGCGATAGGGCTGAGAATTTTGTCGCTGATTTTTTAAAACAGGAAAAACATAAAATCTTGGCACGGAATTGGCGAACAAAGTTTTGCGAAATTGATATCGTTTCGAAGAAGGGCGAGATTTATTATTTTACAGAGGTTAAATTTCGAAAAAATGCTGATTTTGGCGGTGGGAACAGTGCAATTTCAAAAACAAAAATCAAGAAAATGAAATTTGCGGCAGAATTTTTTGCACACAAAAATAAGCTGAAAAATACTGAAATGCGCTTAGCTGGCGCGATCGTTGAAGGCGAAGATTTCGAAAAATTTGATTGGTTTGAGATTTTAGATTAGCAATTTTCAAGCACGTTTTGCATTGCGGATTTTTCAGCAGAAGTCACCCAGAGCGAGTATTTTTTCTTCACAAAAACTTGTCGAGAAATATATTCACAGCGAAAATCTTTATTTGAAGGCAACCACGAAGCTGCATCAGAATCACCCTTCTGCTGGTTCGCTGGTCCATCTGAAGCAAGAAGATTTTGAGGATCATTGGCAAGTTCGATTCTTTTGGTTTTTGAGAGTTGTTGTGCACCTTTTTGCCAAGCGTCAGAAAGAGCCACAACGTGATCAATTTGAACGGATGAAGCATTATTTTTGCGCGAGAAATCAATTTCTTTGCCAGTGTAAGGATCTTTAAGCTTTCCACTCAAAATTTTACAATCAGAATTTTCAACAAAATCTGTTAAATCACGCTTCAAAATTCTATTTCGCGTGTCGCAACCATTTTTATCTTTCGCCCAACCTTTACCGAATTGATCACGAGAATAGCCAGTTTTTGGTGCTCGACCTTTAACTTCAAGTGAATTTAAATCCTTTAAAGAATTACTGTAATTTTTTGAATTTTGATCAGATTTTTTGGTATTTTTCCAAAAATCGGGATTTGCTAAAATTACCGAAACGGAAACTATAACAAGAATAATTAACCCGAAAAGTCGGCGAATTCGAAGAATATTTTGCTTTTTTTGCATAAAAATATTATAATGGTTATGATATGATTTTTCAACAGAAAAAAATTTGGAAGGCATTTTTTAGTTTAATTTTCCTCATTTTGCTTGGCGCGGGAGCATTTTTTGCAATTTCGAATTCACACAATATTCGAGATTATTTTGCAGCTCAAAATTATAAACCAACAGCAGAAATTGAAAAAATAACTAAAAAAATCAAACCAACCGCTTTTGCGAAAAATATTTTCTATGCTTCAAATCCGCAAGTTGAGAATTCTGACGAATTTAATCAAAACTGTCGAAATCGCGAAGAGGATTCTGCGATTTTAGGTTGTTATAAGTCGGGGCGAATTCATGTTTTTGATGTTCAAAATTCAAAACTTAAAGGTGTAAAAGATGTAACAGCGGCACATGAACTCTTACATGCAATCTGGGAACGAATGAATTCTGACGAGAAAGATAAAATCGGGAAACTTCTTGAGGCACAGTATGAAAAGTCGAAAGATCCTGAATTTGAAAAATTGATGGAATCTTATGACCGAACTGAACCTGGCGAGAAAATTAACGAACTACATTCTTTAATTGGAACCGAGCAGATTGAACTTTCGAAAGAGCTCGAAGACCATTACGCGAAGTTTTTCGAAAATCGCAAGGAAATTGCCGAAATTTATCAAGGTTATAACAATAATTTCAAAACTTTAAAGAATAAAACTGAAACTTTGACTGCTGAATTACAAAAAATAAAACCAGAAATTGAAGAATTAACAAAAAAATACAATTCTGATTCTGAGGAGCTTGAAACTGAAATTTCAGAATTTAATACTAATGCAAAAAATGGACATTATAAATCTCAGTCTGAATTTTATCGCGATCGAAGCAAACTTGTGGCTGAAATTAATAAACTTACAGAATCTCGCGTTAATTTAAACAGTTTAATAAATAGCTACAATTCGAAAATTAAAGAACTGCAAGAGTCTTCAATAGAACAAAATGAACTTTATAAAAGTATAAATTCGAATCTAAATTCGCCAAGTTTATAGTTTTAAAAATTTAGAAAATATGGTAGAATTGTAAAGTGGCGAAACTAAAAACAAAATTCGTATGCCAGAATTGTGGAACGAGTTATCCGAAATGGTCCGGAAAATGCGAAAATTGCGGACACTGGAATACATTAATCGAACAAATTGAAGAATCTTCTGGTAAAAATGCGATCAGTAAGAGCTCAAAAACTGGTCGAATTTTGGAAGTTCAAAATTTAAATGAAGTTATTTCAAAAGAGAAACAAGAGCGAATTTCAAGCGGAATTAAAGATCTTGATGTAGTTTTGGGCGGTGGAATTTTTCCTGCGGGTGTGATTTTGATTGCTGGACAGCCCGGAATTGGAAAATCAACACTTTTGATGCAAATTTCGTCTTTTATTGCGAGTTCGAAAAAAGTTTTATATGTTTCTGGTGAGGAATCAGCCGAGCAAGTTGCACTACGTGCACAAAGGCTTGGTACTTCAGATGCGAAAAATTTAAAATTCGCAAGTTCAACTTCAGCCGACGATATTACAGCAACTATTCGCGAAAGCGGCTTTGATATTGTTATTATTGATTCAATTCAAACTTTAGCAATGGAAGAAATTTCGAGCGCACCAGGGACGGTTTCGCAAATTACCAATTCTTCAAACTTAATCATTCGCGCGGCGAAAAATTCTGGAACTGCGGTAATTTTAGTTGGCCATATCACAAAAGAAGGCTCAATCGCCGGGCCAAAAACTTTAGAGCATTTAGTGGATGTTGTTTTGAATTTTGAAGGCGATCGTTATGGCGGTTTTAAAGTTGTTCGCGCGGTAAAAAATCGATACGGTTCAACAAGTGAGGCGGCTATTTTTGAGATGGCAGACAATGGTTTAAAGATTGTTGAAAATCCATCTGCAGCACTTTTGGCTGAGCGTCAAAATACTGACGGATCGATAATTATGGCTACAATTGAAGGAACTCGCCCAATTTTGGTAGAAATTCAAGCTTTAGTTACAACTTCAAATTTTGGCTACCCAAAACGTGCTGCGAGCGGTTTTGATATAAATCGTTTAAATTTATTGGTTGCGGTTCTACAGAGACGAACCAAGCTTGATTTAAGCGACAAAGATATTCATATCAACGTTGTTGGTGGACTAAAACTCGACGACCGCGCGGCAGACTTGGCTGTTGCAATGGCGATTGCTTCAGCCGCAGCAAAAAGAAAACTTTCAGACGGTGTTGTGGTTTTTGGAGAAGTCGGTTTAGGTGGAGAAATTCGAACAGCGATTCAATCCGAGAGAAGAATCGCAGAGGCGAAAAAGCTTGGATTTACAAATGCTTTAGCACCAAAAAACTCATCAAAAGATAACTTCACAACAGCAGTGCGCGATTTGCGCGAGGCTTTAATTAAATATTTACAGTAAAAGGAGATTATGAACACATTTTTATTATTTTCAATTTTGTCTGTTGTTTTGATTAACTTATTTGAATCAAAAAATAGCAAACCATTAATTTCGAAAGCAAAAAAACAAGTTTTGGTTGACACTTCAATCTTGATTGATGGTCGATTCTTATCAGTTGCCAAAACAGGTTTTATTAATTTTGACATCTATATTCCGCGAAGTGTTGTGGGTGAACTTCAAATTTTAGCTGATGGCGGCGACGATGAAAAGCGAGTTCGTGCACGCTATGGCCTTGATATAATTTCAGCGCTTCAAAATGAGGAAAAAATTAACGTAAGTATTTTGGCTGATGGAAATTCGGCAGCAGAAGGCGTAGATAATCGCTTGATTTCGTTAGCAAAAAAAATGAATGCTGAAATTTTGACAGCAGACTATAATTTAAACAAAGTTGCGAAAGTTGAAGGAATTGAGGTTTTAAATATTAACGAGCTTGTCCAATCGGTGCGTGCTGATTATTTGCCGGGCGAGAAAATTATGCTTGAAATCACCCAAAAGGGCAACGAAAAAAAGCAAGGAATTGGACATTTACCAGATAGCACGATGGTTGTTGTTGAAAATGGCGAAAATCTAATCGGAACAATTAGTGAGGTTGAATTTATTCGCTCGCTTCAAACTGCAGCTGGAAAAATGATGTTTGCACGACCCGTTGGGGTAAAAATTTCAAAAGTTGAAACTCAAAAAAGCAAAGGTCGTGCACTAGCTATTAAAAAAGAGGTTGAAGCAGTTTCGAAAAAAGATAGAAAATCCGAAAAATCAAAAAAACTAAAAAATCAGGCGAAAAAAGCTTCGAAAGTAAATTCGCAAGAAACTAAAATCAAAAAACCAACTTACAAAAGAACCCAAAAAACAGCTGAAGACAGTTTAGTAGAATTAGCCAATAAATAATAAAGTTGAATTTTGATCGATTTTTTGCTAAAATTAAAAAATAAAAGAAAGGAAAATATGGCAGATTTTAATAAAATTTTAACTCCTGGCGATTATCAAAACGGAATCATTAACGTTGTGGTTGAAATCCCAACAGGCTCAACTCACAAGATTGAATGGAATCGAGATTTGGCAGTAATGCAACTCGATCGCGTTGAGCCAAAAGCTTTCGCAAAACCAACAAACTACGGTTTTATTCCGCAAACTTTGGACGAAGATGGTGATGAACTTGACGTTTTACTAATCACAAATGATCCACTAACAACCGGAATTTTCTTGGAAGCACGGATTTTGGGTGTAATGAAATTTGTTGATGACGGTGAAGTTGACGATAAAATTATCGCCGTTCCAGCTGACGATCGCGATACTGGAAATGCCTACAAAACTTTGGCAGATTTACCAGAGCAACTTGTTAAACAAATTGAGTTCCACTTTAACCATTATAAAGATTTGAAAAAAGCTGGCACAACTAAGGTTGAAAAGTTTGGCGATATCGAAGAAGCAAAAGAGGTTATTGCGGAATCAATCGCTCGCTGGAATGAAAAATAATTATAGATTTGAATTGAGATAATAAATATAATTATACAAATTAAAAAACTGAGCATATTGCTCAGTTTATTTTGATTTTCTCTTTCTATCATCCTCCATTCTATTGCCGATTATCTTGTTGAATATTGAATATATTGGTTTGTTAATCTGTACAAACAATATCCTAAGATAATCTTCTGCGTCCAGTTTTCGGATATTTTTTAGAAGATTATCCGTCACTTCTTTTTTGTTTATGATGATATATCTAAATTCGTCATCTCTTAAATATCTTTTAATAGATTCGAGAGATGTGTCATCATTAGAGGATAAATTCCTCACTAAAGAGCCTCTTGCGAAAAATGGTAAATAAGTATTTTTCGTATGCGTTAATATGCTATTACTATTTTTCCTAAAAATACAAACTTTAGTTTCTTTCACTATATTAAGATATTGTTTTGAGAATTTACTCCTTATGTTGGCTATTCGGCTTATATAGTCTTTTTTTATGGGGCTACTTTCCTCAAAATTATCAGCTTTTGGATAATCAAATTTTAATTCCGAAGGTTTTTCGGTTTGGATTATTTGATAGTCCTCCTTGTCTTCTTCTACCGCAAATATAGAGTTAATCAGCTTCTGTGATTCTAAAATGAAAGTATATATTTTATCTACTTTCATTTCGAGCGAAGCTATTCTTTGACTTTGCTCTTCATACTCAGATGCAGCAATTTCTTTAAACAGAGACAGTAAGTTGTCTGTAAATTCTTTCAACGGTTCTTGTGCCATGTTAGCACCTCCTTAAAAAAAATCGAAAATCAATTTGAAATGTTCAACTTTCGTATTTTTATATATTACAATATTTATCCATAAAAGTCAAGTGGAATAATTGATTTTTTTTGGAATTTATGTATAATTAGTATATGGAAAAGGATGAACTCTTAAGAATTGCGAAACCGTTTTATTCGGCAGAAGACATAAAAAGATTGAAAAATGCAATTGATTTTGCTACCGAAAAACATAAAGGCCAGATTCGAAAATCTGGCGAAGAGTATATCACGCACCCATTGAAAGTTGCGAGTTTTTTGGTGGATTGGGGAATGGATATTGACTCAGTTGTGGCCGGAGTTTTACATGATGTGGTTGAAGATACCGAAACACCACTTGAAGAAATTGCAGAAAAATTTGGCGAAGATATTGCATTTTTGGTTGATGGAGTAACAAAAGTCGGAAAAGCTCGCTCAGGAATGAATAATCTCGAGACCTATTTGCCTCAAACAAAAGACAACCTTTCGAAATTACTAATTGCAGTTGGCCAAGATGTGCGCGTGGTGATTATTAAACTCGCGGATCGCCTTCACAATGTTCAAACTCTGCAATATATGTCGCCCGAAAAACAGAAAAAAATTGCACGCGAAACTCTGGACGTTTTTGCTCGAATTGCGGATCGACTAGGAATGGGGCGAGTTCGAATGCAGATGGAAGAACAGGCTTTTTTATATTTAAATCCTAAAGAACATAAGCGGCTTGAAAATGAAATTCGAAAACGGCTTGGCAAAAGCACGCGAAAATTAGGAAAAGTTCGTGAAGAAGTTGAAACTGAACTTCAAAAAGCAGGAATTGATTTCGAAATTTCTGGGCGTGTGAAAAGTGTTTATTCACTCCACAAAAAACTCAAAAAAACCAAGGGTGATATTGACCGTGTCTATGATTTGATGGCGCTTCGAATTATCGTGAATTCGAAAGATGATTGCTATCGAGTTTTGGGAATTTTGCATTCGATCTATAAACCAATTATTGAGCGAATTAAGGATTACGTTTCAATGCCAAAACCAAACGGATATCAATCACTTCACACAACCGTTATTACTCCTTCTAAACTGATTGCAGAATTTCAAATTCGAACGCGCGAAATGCATGAATTTGCCGAACGTGGTTTGGCAGCAAGTTTTCATTATCACGAACAAAAATCAAGCAAAGATTATGTTTCGGGCGCAACTTCAAAAAGAAGAAGTGAAGTTAAAGGTAATGGCGGCTTGACGAACGAACTTCAATGGATAGTTCAACTTCAAGATGTAGCTCAGCGATTGAGGGATGGTGAAGAAATTGATCCAGAACAACTACAAATTGATATTTTTGGCGATCGAATTTTTGTTTATTCACCAAAAGGTGATATCTATAATTTGCCCGAAGGTGCATTGCCGCTAGATTTTGCGTATATGGTACATAGCGACATTGGCAAACATGCTTATGCTTTTCGAGTTAATGAAAAAATCCACGCTTTCGACAAGCCACTCGAAAAAGGCGATATTGTTGAAGTGATGACGCGCAAAAACTCCTTACCAAAAGCTGATTGGCTCGATCTGGTTAAAACTTCACATGCGAGAATCAAGCTTCGTTCGCAACTCAAAAAACAGGGAATTTTGGAACCAGTTGCAAATTCTGCCGCGATTCAAGCTCGAAAATATGCCGAAAAACTTCGAAAATAAAATAACTCACAAAGAGTTATTTTTTATTTCTTTCAATTTTATAGTTTAACTTTTGAAACTTTAATATCAATAATATCATTTAAGTAACTATTGTTTTTTAATACCAATACATCATCCTTTTACCGAAAAAATAAAACGAACCAATCGGTTCGTTTTTTACTATTTTTTAGTGTTTATCCCAAGAATTAAACCAAAATATGCATCTTCTGGCTTACTATTTTCAATAAATTTTCGATTTTCGCGAATTACTCGCGCCTCACATAAAAGAGACTTCGGCGTTTTACCATCCTTAAAACGATGCAGACAAGAATTCTCAGCCGATCGCATTTCTGAGAGAATTTTATTTTTCGAAAGCTGCTTTTCAAGATTATTTTGGTTCAAAATAATAATCTGATCACGTAGAGAATTAATTAGACCTGAATCCACAAGATCTTTTTTGCTAAACATTTTTGCATTAAAACCTGCGCGAGTTAGCGGGCGAACATTAAGCTTCGGAATCATACAAACTAGATAGTCAATTTGCGGATCTTTTCTGCCGTACTTAACAACTTTTGAAAATAAATCACTCAACTCTTCGCTGTCCGTACGGCCAATTTTACTACTATTTTTAATATTCACAAAATCCGAAACCAGATAAATGTTCTTGCTGGATCCTTTAAATTTAATTTCTTTAAAGAATTCAATTCCAACCGCGGTAACTACTTTATCATCCTTTCTAATAAAAAACCACTCTTGTTTGCTGTAAAATTCCTTTGGCGAATATGATCCGCGCGTTATGATTTGCAAATCTATAATTTGTTCTACAATTTTCTTCTTAAGATCATCACTTTTAGAATCATATAAGACTTCAATATTTTCAGTCTTAAATAATTTAAATTTAAACATAAGGTACCTCCAAAAAATGAACTTTACATATTATAGCATCTTATACTTCAAATTACAACAATAAGCTTTATTTTTCGCAAAAAATATGGTAAAATTAAAAAATAACTTTATATTCTATGAATTCATTAAATAATTTTAAACGCTCTTGGAGCTTTTTTTACAAAAATAAATACGGGCTTTTAATTGGAGCTTCGGTTTTACATTTTGTAATGTCTGTCGCTGGAATTAATATTCTTTTTTGGGTTTTTCGACTAATTTTGCTTTTTTCGAATCAAGAAAATCTCACAAAAGACAATTTTTATCTGATTTTCTCAAACCCCTTAAGTCTTCTTTTTTGTGCGATTTATATTTTACTTGTCGCATTTTTAACTTTTGCTGAATTTTTCATCCTAATCAAATTCATTAATGCACGTAGGGAAAGCGACGTTTTTTCGGTTCGAAAAGTGTTTTTTGAATCTTTTAAAAAAATGAAAAGCTTACTCGGAATTCAAATTTTCTTCTTTATGGTTTATTTTATTTCGATGGTTCCGCTCAAAAACCTCGGACTTTCTTCAGCAATCACTGAAAAAATACGAATCCCAGCATTTATTGTTGGCGAGATTTTAAAAACTCCAAGTGGCGCCGCATTCTATTTTATGCTGATTTTGCTGATTTTTTACGTAAATTATCGCTTAATTCTCACCTTACCACGAACAATTTTAAACGACGAACCACTTTCGAAAAGCATTAAAGAAAGCTGGAAAGCCACAAAAAGCAAAATGTCGCAAATTTTGATTCCACTTGGTATTTTCGAAATTATCTTTATGATTTTTGGGTTGCTTTTTATGGTTTTTATTGCACTGATTTTAGGAATTTTTAAGCCTTTTTTGGGTTTTTTGGTTTCAAAAACAATCCTAACAACAATGTTTGACGCAGTATTTTTTGCATTTTTTGTACTGTCGAAAGTCGCAACTGTAATTGTTTTACTTGATATTTTCGAACCTCTAAAAACTAAAATTATCGAGAATAAAAAACAAAAAATTAAAAATTCAAGAATTCTCGCGATTATGATGGCTTCACTTTTGGTTTTTTCGACAATTTTTAATGGAATTCAAATTTACTACCGAAAAATCGACACAAAAATCCTTAAAATTGCTCATCGCGGTGATGTTCAGGGCGGGGTTGAGAATTCGCTTGAAGCGCTTGAATCAGCCAAGAAAAAAGGTGCAGATTATGCTGAAATGGATATTCAACTAACGCGCGACAATCATTTTGTGGTTATCCATGATTATAATTTACAGAGATTAACCGGACGAAACGCGCGAGTTCGAGATTTGAGTTTGAGTGAGATTCAGACCCTCACAATTTTTGAAAATGGTTTTGAGAGCAAAATTCCGACTTTCGAAGAATATATAAAAAAGGCTGAAAAACTTAATATTAAACTTTTAGTTGAACTAAAACCAAGTGGCGACGAACCTGAAAATTTCGCAGAAATGTTTGTGAAAGATTTTCGAAAATTTGGTGTTTCGCGAAAGTTCAAAACAATGTCGCTAGATTTAAATTTAATGCGAAAAATCGAGAAAATTGCGCCAGAAATCGAAACAGGCTTCGTGATTCCGCTTCAATTTGGTGATTTTGATGATTCAAAAATTGATTTTTATGTGATTGAAGATTTTTCATATCGCAAAAAATTAGCACTAGAAGCCCACAAAAAACAACGCAAAATTTTTATCTGGACATTAAATACTCGCAGTGACATTTCGAAATATCTCCAAGAGCCGATTGATGGAATAATTTCCGACGAAATTGACCTAATTACCGATATCGAAAAAGAAGATCGTTCGAAAGAGTCAATTTTTAAGAGTTTTGTGCGATTGATTCGGCTGAAGTTTTAACACTAAAAAACCGCAAAACTAAGTTTGCGGCAAAAAATCTATCGAATAGTTTTTAAGGTAATGTGCTTATGTTGAAGGTTAAACAAATCATAAAACCGAGCAGCTAGCATAAAAGTTTTTGAAACCCTGTTTTCTTGAATTTCATCCTCAGAAGGTTCAAAAGCCAAACATATTTCACAAAATGCTTGCATTAATGCTAAAAAATTAAGATATTCATCTTGATATGGTCGGCGATATGAACGTAAAACAGACAAAAAATCATTTGTTAAAATTGGAATTCCGTATTTTTCGGCAAATTCGAAAATTTCTTTGTTCATCTCCTCATGAGCGCGTTTCAAAATTCGAATTTGGTTAATTTTGCGATTGCGATATTCGTGAATCGGAAACGGAAAATCATACATTCCAGAAGGAAAAAATACATGATGATTATTACTTTCACCTTGTTTTAATCTCTGAAATCTCTTCGGAAAATCAAAAATTTCATTGTTGAGTTTTTCGAATTCTTCGTTCCAATCATAAAGTTGCGAAATTTTCACAAAATCACCATTAGAATCTTTCACAAAAGCCATCATCTGACGCCGACGCCGACGAACCTCATTTAAAACATGTGTTCTTGGATCATTTTCACGAATATTTTCGAAATAAGCTTTTGTTTCGAAAAATCTCGCAGCCGGATTTTTGGCAATTTTCTTTTCTTTGAGCGAAATCCATTTCCAAAACTCTAATTTATATGCAGAATTCATTAAGCCATACAAATTATAGTAATAAAGTGAAATATCGTAAAGCATAAATTCGATAAAATCTTCATCAATTTTAGTAATTTTATGATTCGAAATATCACCAAAAATCTTCAAACTTTTGAGATGATTTTTTGCAAGTAGAACTTGAATGAAATTATCAAGTAAATCTTCTGGGAGACAATCCGTGAGAAGTAAATTGATGATTTCGTAAAAAACTTGGTTTGAAACATTTTGAATAAACAGCGGTTGAAGCAGAATTTCGAAAGTTTCTGGTGACAGTGAGTGGTTTTTTTCATCCGAACGCCAGCCGAGTTTTCGAGTTGGATTTTCTGGATCAAGCCGAAGTATTAACGACAAAACCGTTTCAAAGTTTTGGGCAAATTTTTGCGAAATTTTTGAAGGGAAGATTATTCCTTCCAAAATTTTGTAATCTTCATCAGAAATTTCAGTTTCGAAAAACTCATCTTCGTTAAATTTTGAAGACATTATTTTTCCACGTTTCAAAATAGCATTTGCAAAAACTTCGAAATTATTATAAAAAGCAGCATCTTTAAGCTTCATAATTGTTCCTCCTTTTAAAAGTGCGCTGATAAAGTTAAACAGTTGATATTATTATATAATTTTTTGACGATATTTCAAGCGTAAAATATTTGTGAAAAAGCTTGAAAAAACGCGTTTTATGTGATAGAATAGTAAAGTTAATATTAAATGCGAGTGAAATTTGGGAGGTTTTGCGCATCATTTCCAAAAGAAATGACCAGCACGAAGCAAACAAACACTCTTTAAATGAAAGGAAAAGTTCAATGAGTCGAATCGGAAAACTACCTATTGAGGTTCCGGCTGGTGTGACAATCACGATTGACGAGAACGAGATTTCAGTTAAAGGCGCTAAAGGCGAACTAACTGTGCCTCATTTGTCAGACGTAACTGTAGAGCTTGACGGCACAACTTTGAAGGTTGTTCGAAAAAATGACGAACGCGTAGCCCGCGCACAGCACGGATTACAACGAGCCCTTTTGAATAATGCTGTTATTGGTGTTACAAAAGGTTTCGAAAAGAAATTGGAAGTTAACGGAGTTGGTTTCCGTGTCCAAACCAATAATCCACAAGAGCTTGAAATGCAACTTGGTTTTTCGCACCCTGTAATCTATAAAGCGAAAGAAGGAATTACTCTTTCAAATGATAAAATGGTTATTACGGTTGCCGGAATTGACAAACAAGCTGTTGGGCAAACTGCGGCTGAAATCCGCGCACTTAAAAAACCTGAACCATACAAAGGTAAAGGTATTAAATATGTTGATGAAGTTATCTTGCGAAAAGCAGGAAAGGCAGGTAAATAATGTCTAAAGCATTAGCACTTAAAAAGCAAAATTTGGCTTTGCGAAAAGGTCGCGTTCGAGCAAAAATTTCCGGAACAGCTGAACGCCCACGCCTAACCGTAACAATCAGCAATCTACATGTTTCAGCTCAAATTATCGACGATATTGCACAAAAAACTCTTGTTTCTGCAACAACTGTTGGTTCAAAAGCTAAAGGAACAAAAACAGAACTTGCTGCCAAAATCGGTGAAGAAATTGCTAAAAAAGCTAAAAAAGCTAAAATTAATACAGTAGTATTCGACCGAAATGGTCGCCAATATGCAGGTCGCTTGCACGCTTTGGCAGATGCTGCTCGTAAGGAAGGATTGGAGTTCTAATTATGGCTGAAGCTCAAAAAACTCAGGCTCCACGCCGAAATAACGATCGAAATAACCGAAATAACAGTCGAAAAAACGATCGCCGAAATAATAATCGCCGACAAGAACGCGAAGAAAAACAATTCGAAGAATTAGTTATTAATATCGACCGTGTTTCTCGTGTCGTTAAAGGTGGACGCCGATTCCGCTTTAAAGCACTTGTTGTTGTGGGTGACCGCAAAAATAAAGTTGGTGTTGGTGTAGCTAAAGGTCAAGATGTGACTGCAGCTATCGCTAAAGCAACAAATGTTGCAAAGAAAAATATGATTGAAATCGCACTTGAAGGCGATACAATTCCACACGAAGCTGAAAAGAAAGTAACTGGCGCACACGTTCTTTTGAAACCTGCCGCTCCTGGTACTGGTATTATTGCTGGTGGTGTTGTTCGACAAATCATTGGTGTAACAGGAATTCGAAACATGCTTTCGAAATCTCTTGGCTCAACAAATAAAGTTAACATTGCTTATGCGACAATTGATGCTTTGAATAGCCTTGTTCCAAAAGACCAATGGCTAAATACGCCAAAAACTAAAAAGGAGACTAAGTAATGAAATACAATGAACTCCAAGTTTCTGCAAATAAAGATCGAATTCGCGTTGGTCGCGGCATCTCGGCTGGTCGTGGTAAAACTGCTGGCCGCGGTACAAAAGGTCAGGGTGCTCGAACAGGTAAGAAGCTTCGCGCAACTTTCCAAGGTGGTCAAAATCCACTTGTTCAAGCAACACCAAAAGCTAAAGGATTTAAATCTTTGCGCAAACCAGCACAAGTTGTTTATCTTGATCACTTGAACGATTTAGCTGGTGAAGTTGATAACTTCCGACTCTTCGAAGAAGGTTATATTTCAACACCTTTCCATAAAGTTAAAGTTATCTCACGCGGTGAATTAAACGAAAAAGTTATCTTGAAGGTTCAAGCTGCTTCGAAATCTGCTATTGAAGCAATCGAAAAAGCTGGTGGTAAATTCGAAAAAGTTGCCACACCTTTAAAAAAATCGGTAGAAGATAAATAATTCTTTTAAATTATAAAACAGCTCTTTGCGGGGCTGTTTTTATTTTTCTCACAAATAAGCATAAGCATATTTGTAAAAATTACAGCATTTTCTCATTAACAGATTAAAAATTGTGGAAAACTTAAAATTAGCTTAAAACTTCTTCAAAAATATTGACTTTTTTGTTATTTCGTGATAAAATTTAAAAGATAATATCAAAAGAAAACAGACAAGGAAAATGCGAGGAATATGTCTGAATTACCAGAAAAACAAGTAAAACGGCTAAAAAGCTTGATTCAAGAAGCGGAAACGAATCTTGCAGCAGCCAAAGAATTGCTTATCAGTATTAGCGGCGAAGACAACGTCGTAACAGCTCCAAGCAATTCAGTTATTGAAAGCCCACACGGTAAAATTATCGAAGGTGTTTTTGATGGCCAAACAATGATTGGTCCAGATGGAAAAAACTATCCAGTTCCAGCGAATTATGCTTCAAAATCAAAGCTTGTGGAGGGCGACATCTTGAAGCTTACAATCAATGAAGACGGTGGTTTTATTTATAAACAAATTGGTCCAGTTCCGCGAAAACAAATTATAGGAACACTCATCAACCACGACGGATCGTTCTTTGTTGAAGCTGGTGGAAATGAGTATAAAATCCTACTTGCTAGCGTAACTTACTTCCGACTACAAGCCGGTGATCAAGTTACAATCATCATTCCAGAAGACAACACCGATACCACTTGGGCTGCGGTTGAAGCTTCATTTTAAAAAATTGAGAGATTTATATTAGTTAAAAATCGTGCGAAACTATTGCGAGGTCGCACGATTTTTGATTTTACTTTTTTAATTTTCGAAAACTTGCCAAATATAAACGCTTATGTTAGAATAGATAGGTTAAATATTAACCTTAAGCACATTGACAAATATAATAAATATTATAATATTACAACATAAAAAACCGCCTAAGCACGGGTGGGCATCGCTTAGACGGTTTTTTATCTCTTCGACTCACCCGTTAAGGCTCGAAAACTTCGAAGCTGAAAACCCACCAAAATTCAACATAGGGCTCGCCGGTCAAAGAGGTTATTATGTGCAATATTGATAATAAGATTCTTATTAAAAAGGAGGGGGTAAAGAATTATTCAGACTATATTGCACACTATAACAATAGATAGAAGTTTCATTGACAAATTTTTAAAATATTTTATCAATGTTTATATATTATCATAAATTACAATTAATGTCAATACTATTTTTATATTTTATGGAAATTATTCAAATTAAACCTTCAAATTTTGATTATTCGAAAGATTTACAACATATCCCAGACGCCCCAAAACAGCTTTTCGTACGCGGAAAATTACCTTCAAAAAGAATAAAATCTATTGCAATCGTTGGAACACGCAAGCCAAGCAATTATGGGCGAGAAATCGCAACAAAAATTGCCACCGAATGCGCACAAAACGGAATTATCGTCGTTAGCGGATTAGCCCTCGGAATCGACTCGATTGCGCACCGTGCAACCCTTGACGCTGGTGGAATAACCATTGCAGTTCTCGCAAATGGTGTCGATAAAATCTATCCACGCTCGCACGAAGCTTTAGGACAGAGGATTCTCCAAAATAACGGTGCGATCGTTAGTGAATATCCAAATGGAACACCCGCCCAACCATGGCAATTTTTGGCGCGCAATAGAATTGTATCCGGTCTTGCCGATGCAGTAGTTGTGGTTGAAGCCGCATCGAGAAGTGGAACTCTTTCGACTGCAAATCACGCATTAGATCAAGGTAAAGAAGTTTTCGCTGTACCTGGAAATATTAATTCGCCACTTTCGTCCGGCTGTAATCAGCTCATCAAAAATGGTGCAAACCCTTTAACCTCGGTTGAAGATTTATTAGATTTCTTAATTCCAGATCGTTTCGAAAAACAAACAGTTTTATTTAAAGGTGACACACCAGATGAAAATTCAATCCTTGAAATACTTTCAAAAAATGGCGCAACTTCAAGCGACGAAATCATCAAAAAATCCGGAATTTCAGCAAGTGATTTCAACCAAGCGGTAACAATGCTTGAAATAAAAGGGTTAATTTCAAATAACGGCGGTAATATTTGGAGTATAAAGTAGATTTTCGAAAGAAAATATGCTATACTTAGAAGAATGAAAAATTTAAAAATTAGCGATTTTTGGATTTATAAATTTCGCTATCAAATCGGAATAGGAATTCTATCGCTCAGCTATCTTGCGATAATTATTTACACTTTATTTTTTGCACCTAATGGCCTAACTGCCGGTGAAATTGAAAGTACTAAAAATGCGGCAAGTCTAAACTTTTCGAATATTTTTTCTAAGAATATTATCGATTTTCCTTTTAGATTTTTACAAAAAATCAGTATCGATATTTTTGGATTGAGTAATTTCGCGATAAAATTACCATCAGTTTTAATCTCACTAATCTCACTAATCTTTATCACGAAAATTTCCGGAGTATGGTTTTCGAAACGCACATCTGTTTTAGCATCAATTATTGCAATTACTTCGAGCCAATTTTTCTTTATTGCACAAAACGGAACAAGTGAAATTCTTTACATTTTCTATCCGATTTTACTAATTTGGAGCGGTTCAGAATTCTTAAAAGAACCCAAAAAATACCAAATTTTCACTTTAATTTCAATTCTAGGTTTAAGCTTCTATACACCACTAAGCTCTTATATTACACTGGCATTTTTATTAACAATTTTAGCGCACCCACATTTACGATTTATCATTAAAAAAACGCCAAAATCTCAAAAGATCCCCGCAATTTTATTATTTATCTCTATTATTCTACCTTTATTAATTTCGATAATCTTTGATTTTTCTATTTTGAAAATTATCTTTGGAATTCCAAATTCATTCAATCTTTTCGAAAACTTAAAAAGCTTAATTTTGGCGCTTTTCGGATTTTCAAATCCAATCAGTAATGGAATGATTTCACCAATTATCAATCCGGCAACAGTAATTCTAATCGCGATTGGGCTTTATTTTATACTCATCGAAAAACATTCAGCCAAAAGCTACTTGATCAACATCTGGACGGTAATTTTGATTCTTATCTGTTTAATTAATCCGGCCACAATCACAATTCTTTTTACTCCAATTTTAATTCTTACAATCACGGGACTACAAGGGCTAATTAATACTTGGTATGCACTTTTTCCAAGGAATCCCTACGCACGATTTTTTGGTTTGGTTCCAACTTCAATTTTTGTCTTCAATCTGTTAATTACGAATCTTTCAGTTTTCGCATTGAGTTATCGATATTCGCCACAACCACTTTCAGCTTTCAGTCAAGATTTAAACATCTTACTTGAAAAAACAGATTCAAATCGAATTTTGATAGTTTCAAAAAATGAAGAAGAATTCTATAAAACGCTCGAAAAACAGGGGAAAGCAAAAATTAAACATAAGATCGAAGATGCCGAAGTTATAGTTTCAAAAGAAACTTACGAAAATCTAAAAATCCCAGCGAATTATAACGTGAAAAAAATCCTAGTTTCGAATTGCAAAAATAACGCCGATCGATTCTATATTTTATCACGTGGTTGATTTTTGAAGATTTTTTTGATAAAATTAAAAGAGTATTATTTATTTTAAAGGAGAAAATATGGCAGGAATTAAAGACCAAATGAAAATGGTGCGCGAACTTCAAAAAGCGCAAAAAGAACTTAAAAAAGAAATTATCGAAGTTGAAGCTGGTGACGGTGCAGTTTTAATTCAATTTACTGGCGAGTTGAAAGTTAAGAGTGTTAAACTCGACCCTGAATTGATTGACTTTGAAGATATCGAAGAACTTGAACATTGGATTCAAATTGCGATTCGCGACGGGTTGGAAGAAGCTCAAAAAGTTGCGGCCGAAAAAATGCAACCTTTGATGGGTGGTTTGGGAAATCTTGGGCTTTAATCTTTTCGAAAGATAAAAATGTCACAAATTCTACCCGAAGCGCTAACCGAAGCAATCGAAAGTCTTGGCAAACTCCCTGGTGTTGGCTCACGAACAGCCGAACGCTATGCTTATTATTTGTTAAAAAATAACGAAACCATAAGCAAAAAAATTGCCGAGAGTATTTTGAATTTACATAAAAATGTTAAAAATTGCCCGATAACTTTTGCTCTAATTTCGAAAGATGAAGAAGTTTCGCCGCTTTACACCAACGAAACTCGAAACAAAAAGCTAATTGCCGTGGTTGAAGAACCACTCGATATTATTGCGCTCGAAAAAACCAAAAGCTTCAATGGGACTTATCACGTTTTAGGCGGAGTAATTTCGCCAATTAATGGAGTTATGCCCGAACAACTCCATATTCGTGAGCTGGCCGAAAGAATCAAAAACGACAATGTCCAAGAGATAATTATTGCAACAAATGCCAGCGTCGAAGGCGAAAGCACCGCCCTCTATATTCAAAATTTCTTACGTGAAAAAGGATTTGAAAATCTTGTAATTTCACGACTTGCGCGCGGTTTACCAGTAGGAGTTGATCTTGAATACGCTGACCAAATTACTTTAAGCCATGCATTGGAAGGAAGAAAGGCGTTTTAATGGAATTCGAGAACGCAAAAAAAATGATTGAAAATGCAGAGAAGGTTTGTATTATTCAGGCCGAAAACCCAGATGGCGACAGTTTAGGCTCAGCTTTAGCTTTAGAAGAAATTCTGAGTGGTCTCTGTAAGACAGTTAAACTTTTTTGCCCAGTTGATATCCCGAAATATTTGCGATATTTTAATGGCTGGGATCGAGTTGAAACTTCAATTTACGAAAAATTCGACCTTTTTATTATCGTTGACACAACGAGCAATACTTTGCTTTCGAAAGTTATCGAAGATCCACTTTATAAAAACCTCCTCGAAAAAACGCCAGTTTTAGTAATTGACCACCACACGGACGCGACGCCAGATTTAACTTTTGACCATGAACTAATCTTGAAAGAGGCGAGTTCTGCGGGTGAAGTGATTTTTGAAATTTCAAACGCGAATAATTGGACTATCAACGAAACTGCCGCCCAAGATTTACTCGGTGCAATTTTTAGCGATACTCTAGGGCTTTCAACTAGCAACACTTCTGCCAGAACTTTCGAAATCGCGGGTGAATTAACAAAACTTGGCGCAAATTCTGCTCGACTCGAAGAAGATCGACGCGAACTTTCAAAAAAATCACCCGAAATTTTAGCATATAAAGGTGAGCTAATTCGACGAATTGAATATTTTTTGGATGGAAAATTGGCTGTTGTGAGTATTCCTTGGAACGAAATCAAAGAATATTCAGACAAATACAATCCAAGCGTTTTGGTGATCGACGAAATGCGAATGGTGGAAGGTGTCGAGGCTTGCGTGGCAATCAAAACTTATCCAGACGGTAAATTAACAGGAAAAGTTCGAACAAATTCGCCAATAGCTGCAGACATCGCGGGGTATTTTGGCGGTGGTGGACATGCTTATGCAGCTGGTTTTCGTGTTTATGAGAATTATGATGAAATTCTGCACGAACTGATAACTTGTTGCGATAAGATCTTTAATTAATATAGCTAAATTGTTAAGTTTCACATTTAGAGGCTTTACTAGTCCTCAGGTGATCTATACGAAATTGCTCAATCGGAGCAACAAAAATATCCCTGCAGAATCGTACTACTGCAGGGATATAAAAAACTGCTTCGTTTATACGAAGCAGTTAATTCTCATATTTGGTGACCTCACGGGGAATCGAACCCCGATTGCAAGGATGAGAACCTTGTGTCCTAACCGTTAGACGATGAGGCCAATAGTATAATTTTAGCAAATTTTAATACTAAAGTCAATATTTTTAAACCCTATACTCCAACACCAAAAGCTCCGCACAACTCAAAATATAATTATCTTTACAGCATATAAAACAAAAACGACGCAACCATATTAGTTTATCACATCTTTAACACCGAGTAAATACTTTTAAATATTTGTATACGTTTTTAGTATATCCCTAAATTTTATAGAGCTTGATTTTTTGATTAAAATCTGCTAAAATTGTAAAGTTACTAATCAATGTTGGGAGGCGCGAGCCGTTATTACCACAGAAAGGATAAGAAAATGGCAAAGAAAAAAGCCGATCTTATAGAAGAAGCTAAAGCTCTTGGGCTTGAAGTTTCTGAAAAAATGACAATTGCTGAAATTAACGAAGCAATCAAAGGCGCAGAAGCTGCTGAAATCGCAGAAGAAATCATTGAAGCAGTTGAAGTTGCAGAAATCGTTGAAGAAGCAGTTGAAGTTGCTGAAAAATTCGCAAAAAGCGGAAAACGCAGCAAAAAACATGCTGAAGAAGTGGCTGAAAAAGAAGCAAAAGAAGCTCGAAAAGCTGCTGGCGACACAACTCCATTGGATGGCTCAGAAGCTATCGTAAAAAAAGGTCCAAAACCAATCACACGACCACGCATTGAACGACGAGGTAAAAAATACCAAGAAGTTGCAAAAAAAGTTGAAAAAGATACTGTTTACGGTCTATCTGATGCTCTTAAACTTGCGACTGAAACTAACCCAGCAAAATTCGACGCATCAGTAGAAATTCACGCACGACTTGGTGTTGACCCACGACAAGCTGACCAAAATATTCGTTCAACAGTTATCTTGCCAAACGGAACTGGTAAAGACGTGAAAGTTGCTGTTTTCGCCCCAGAAAGTGAACATAAAGCAGCTAAAGATGCTGGTGCAAATATCGTTGGTGATGAAGAATTCCTAAAACAACTCGACAAAGAAGAATTGAATTTCGACGTTCTCATTGCAACTCCAGCTTATATGCCAAAACTTGGTAAATATGCACGACTTCTTGGTCCACGCGGATTGATGCCAAACCCTAAAGCCGGAACAGTTGCCACCGATGTTGCAAAAGCTGTTTCCGAAGCTAAAGCCGGAAAAGTTGAATATCGCGTAGATAAACAAGCGATCGTTCACCTTTCAGTTGGAAAAGTTTCATTTGGTGTTGAAAAACTTGAAGAAAACGCAAAAGCATTCTTCGACAGTCTTGCTTCACAAAAACCAGCTTCAATCAAAGGTGCTTACGTGAAGAGCGTTTCAATTGCAACTTCACAAGGTCCAAGCATTAAAACTGAAAATCCAATTGCTTAGTTTTAAACCTTTCGAAAAACTCGCCGATCTAGTGAGTTTTTCTTTTTACCGATTTTATGATAAAATAGTTTTATTATGTTGAAATTCTATAACACTCCCAGCCGAAAAATCGAAGAATTTAAACCGCTCAATCCCGAAAATATCAAAGTCTACACCTGTGGGCCAACTGTTTATGCTAGCCCGCACATTGGCAACTGGGTTGCTTTTATATATTGGGATATTTTGATACGAACTTTGAAGCTGAATGGCTACAACGTAACACGCACAATGAACATTACTGATGTTGGACATTTGGTTTCTGATGAAGATGATGGCGAAGATAAGCTCGAAAAAGGCGCGCGACGAGAAGGAAAAACTGTCTGGGAAATTGCAGAATTTTATACAAACGAATTCTTGAAAGGGATGCACGATCTTAATTTGATTAAACCTGAAAATCTTTCGAAAGCAACCGATTTTATTCCCGAACAGATTAAAATTATCGAAAATCTTTCAAAAAAAGGCTTCACCTATAAAACTAGCGATGGAATTTATTTCGACACGGCTAAATTTCCAAAATATGCAGATTTTGCTCATCTTGATCTGGAAAACCTCAAAGCTGGCGCGCGGGTGAATTTTAACCCCGAAAAGAAAAATCTGAGTGATTTTGCACTTTGGAAATGGTCACCAAAAGATCAAAAACGCGGAATGGAATGGGAATATTGCGGACGAATGGGTTTTCCAGGCTGGCATTTGGAATGCTCGGCAATCGCAATTAACACTTTAGGCGAAACAATTGACATTCATACCGGCGGAATTGATCATATTCCAGTCCATCACACCGACGAAATCGCACAAAGCGAAACTTTCACTGGAAAAACTTTTTCGAATTATTGGCTTCACTGCAACCATATGACCAGCGAAGGTAAGAAAATTTCGAAATCACTCGGTAATGGCTTTACTTTAGAACAAATTATGTCGCAAGGATTTTCGCCAATGGATTTTAAAATGTTTGTGCTACAAAGCCAATATCGAACCGAAAGTAATTTTAGTTTCGAAAACCTCAAATCAGCGCAAAATCGGCTTAAAAACTGGCAAAATATCGCGAACCTTCGCTGGCAGATTAAGGGGAGTGATGGTGAAATTCCAAGCCTCGCTACCAAACAAGCAATTCTCGAAGAAGTGAATGACAATCTTGATACACCAAAAGCTCTGGCGAAAATTGACGAGATTTTTAGTGAAATTATAAAAGCAAATCCCGAAAAACTAAATTACAGTAATTTGCTTGAACTTCTAGAATTTATCGATGAACTTTTAGGCTTGAATTTAATTGCCTCAACTCCAGACATTTCAGATGAAATTAAGATGAAAATAATCGAAAGAAACAATGCGCGGGCAGAAAAAAAATGGGCGAAAAGCGATGAAATTCGCGACGAACTACTTTCAAAAAATATCATTTTGCGCGACACACCAAAGAAAAGTTTTTGGGAATATCAATAAAATCAAAAATCAGCCAACTTTCGAAGGCTGATTTTATTTTTTTAATTGCCGATTTTTTTAAGAAGTTCGACGAATTTCTCAGAGTTTTCTTCGTACGTGCGACGACGTCGAGATTTCAAATTCTCTTGAAGCAAAATTTTCGTACAAGCTGCAAGCGGAATCGCCAGCAAAGCACCAAGCAAACCAAACGCATAGACACCAATTGTTAGCGCAACGAAGATAATTAGTGCCGAAAGCTGATTATTGCGCGCCTGAATCATTGGCGAAATCACATTGTTTTCAATCTGTTGATAAATCAAGAAATATATTAAGAAGAATAAGCCGGCCGTTGGAACATTTAGCCCCAAAATTACCGCAGAAAGTAATCCTGCAATTGTCGCACCAACCATTGGAATCATTCCAAAGACAAATAAAAGAACTGCAATCGGCGCAACCAAACTGATTGGGAATCCAAAAATCAAAGCCAAAATCAACGTTGCAATCGAGCCACAAGTTGCGCTGATCGAACAAATCGTGACAATGCTCGAAACATAACCCGAAACCGTGCCATACATTCGCGATAAAATTCGGCGATGATCTTTTTCAAGAACTTTGTCGGTATAGAAAACTTTAAAAAGTCGATTGATAAGATCTGGTCCTTCAACAAGCATCAAAAATGCCATCGCAAGAATCATAAATAGCGAGATTATCCAGCCCACGATAGAAGCAATGCTTCCAAAAAATAAATCGCCAATTTTCGAAACCGAAGAATTAATTGAGCGCGTAATTGAATCAACCGCTTGCGAGATCATTCCTTCGAGATGGTTTTCAACGATAAAACGGCGAATCCCTGAACTTTCGCCTGTATAATTTTGAACAATCTGTGGCAAATCTTTCGAAAAA
Source organism: uncultured bacterium (assembly GCA_963526415.1). Classification (GTDB taxonomy): domain Bacteria; phylum Patescibacteriota; class Saccharimonadia; order Saccharimonadales; family Saccharimonadaceae; genus Nanogingivalis. Next base: position 87,768 of record CAURNE010000002.1, read on the forward strand.
TGCTTCACTTGATCAGTGATAATTGGTGTAAGCAGAGAAATCAAACCGCCAAAAATTAAAACGATTGTGAGATATGCAACAGCCGTCGCCGCTACACGATTTTTGTTTGAACCGGGGAGGATTTTAGTGATTCGCGCCACCGGAGCATTGAGTGCAAGAGATAAAAATGCCGCAATAATAATCATAATTAGCACATCTTTTGCGAGCCAAATCGCACCAGCAATAGTGATAAATCCAAAAATTACCAGCCAAAAGCGAATTAGAGTTTTTGTATCGATTTCAATTTTAACTTTCATAAATATAGTATAGCATATTTTATCAGTTTTCGAAAGGTAAAACTACAATAAAAAATAACCCCCGAAAGAGTTATTTTTTATTTTAACTTAGAAAAGATTGATTATCCTTCTACGCAGTTAGCAACACCGTTTTCTGTTTTAACAGAAACAACGATTGAATTTCCGTTAACAATTTGACCATTGTTACCGCATCGAGAAGCTGAAGCAACACGCATAGTTCCAAGCTGTGCGTTATCCATTGCGCCACGACCAACAATAACATTATAATCTGTATTAGTTGAAGGATCGTTAAATGTCGAAGATCCCGTACCTCTTTGTCCGTTTTGTTCAGCTAAGACGTAGTTAGAAATAAATCTGTCTTCTAGATTGCCTGAACCACCGTTTTGAACATTAAATGGCATTCTACCTCTATTGTTTGAACTATAATCAGTCACAGCTGCACGCAAGCGAGAAGCGTCGTTCTTTCGTTGTGTGTCACGTTGTGATCGTTGCAATGCTGGCAAAGCCAAGAACACCATCAAGAAGATCAAACCTGCGATCGCAAGCACAAGCACGACTTCGATGATTGTGAAACCTTTTTTAGTATTTTTGTTGATTGAGTTCATATCGAAAATCCACCTTTCTATGAACATTATTATTTATATTTTTATTTACGGTCTGTCCGTATGCAACCATTTAAACACAAGCGCAATCGTTTTTCAAGACCTTTTTAAGAATTTTTTAAGTTTTCCACAGGTTTTTAGTGTTATTTCATTAAAATTTTCTTATAAGAATAGCGTTGAGCGGTGCGCCAAGAGCCAATTGAGTCGGCATTAAAACAGCGAATTTCACCATCACGAACCTCGGCAATCTCGACAAGTGCAGGGTTGTAAAGCACACGTTTTTTGTAATAACGAAGCTCTTCATCTTTAACATCGTGCCGGCCAGGGAAAATTTCTAAAAATTGAACCTTGGCGCGTTCGAAAAAATAGTTTTCGAAACCACTTGGCGGAAAGAAAAACGCTGGTTTGAGGTTCATTTTCGAAAGAATATATTGAATATCACCCAAATTTGCGCGGGCTTCAAGCGAAATAAACGCATAAAGTCGTTTTTTGCTTTTGAAAATTGTTGCCTCGGCGGAATAACCAACCGAAAGATTGCGCGAAATAATTTCTTCAATCCCAAAATTGACACCGAAATGCTTTTGGAGAAATTCTTCAAGATTTTTATCTGAATAAGCGTGCTTTTCCATAAAATTATTTTAGCATATTTTCGAAAAAATGTAAATTTAAAGCTAATATGTTATAATTTAAGAATGGATTTAGTGAAAGGCTTAAATAAAAATCAAAAAAACGCGGTGGAAACTTTGAGCGGGCCAATGCTGATTTTAGCCGGCGCAGGAAGTGGAAAAACAAAAACCTTAACGCATCGAATTGCGAATTTGATTACACACGAAACACCGAGCGAGGCAATTTTGGCAGTGACTTTTACTAACAAAGCAGCACGCGAAATGCGAGAGCGCTTGGCTGAATTACTCGAACGTGATGCAAACGACCGTTTTTTTATGCCGTGGATGGGAACTTTTCACGGAATTTGTGTGAAGATTTTGCGGAAAAAGGGCGAGGCGATTGGAGTGGCGCCAAATTTTGTAATTTATGACGAAGATGACCGACAAAACTTAATTAAAAAAATAATGAAAGATTTACACCTTGACGAAAAAAGCCTAAAACCACAAAGTGTAAGTGCAACAATTTCGAACGCAAAAAACCAGCTTTTAACGGCAGAAGAATTTTCCGCCAGCGCAAACTGGGGTTTTGAAAAAAAAGTTGCGGAGATTTTTGTTAAATATGAAGAAGAACGAAACAAGGCGAATGCGCTCGATTTTGACGATTTGCTTTTCGAAACGGTAAAATTACTTCAACAAAATCCAGAAGTGCGAAAATTTTGGCGCGATAAATTCGAACATATTTTAATTGATGAATATCAGGACACGAACGCCGCACAATATGCGATTGTAAAAATGTTGGTAAATTCAAAACAAAATATTTGTGTTGTTGGTGATGATTGGCAGAGTATTTATTCTTGGCGTGGTGCGGATTTTACGAATATTCTAAATTTCGAACGCGATTACAAAGGCGCAAAAGTAATTAAATTGGAACAAAATTATCGCTCAACTGAAAATATTTTGAACGCTGCACACAACGTGATTTCAAAAAATCACAATCGAACCGATAAAAAACTCTTTACCGAACTTGGAAAAGGTGAGCCAGTTTTGGTGCAAAGTGCGCGAGATGAGACCGAAGAAGCTGCTAAAATTGCAGGCCAGATTTTTAGTTTTAAAACTGTTGGCGCGCGAAAATTTAGCGATTTCGCAATTCTTTATCGCACAAATGCGCAAAGTTATAATTTCGAAAAAGCGATGATTAGATATCAAATTCCGTATAAAATTTTTGGCGGAACACGTTTTTATGATCGCAAAGAAGTTAAGGATATTTTGGCGTATTTACGCGTAATTTATAATCCACTAGACCGCGTAGCTTTTGAAAGAATCGTGAATGTTCCGGCACGCGGTTTGGGTGCAGTAAGCCTTTCGAAATTCTTGGATTGGCAAAGTTCGAATGGTTTGGATTTGATTTCGAGCTTGATTAGTGCAGGCGAGCTTTCAACTTTGGCAACTCGGGCACGAAATTCTTTAGTGAATTTGGGTGAGATTTTTCGCGAATGTCAAATTTTAAGCGAGAATTCTTCAAACCCAAGCGAAATTATTGAGCGAATTTTGGAACGGACGAATTATGGTAAAAACGAAAAATTGACTGAAATCGAGGAAACTGAACGGAGCGAATATCTTTCAACCTTGGTTAGTGAGGCGAAAAATTATGCAGATTTGGCGAGTTTTTTGGAAGATGCTGCACTAATGAGCTCAGCTGATGCGAAAAGTGGTGATGAAGTGAATTTGATGACACTTCATTCGGCTAAAGGCTTGGAGTTTCCAGTGGTATTTTTGGCAGGAATGGAAGAAGGAATTTTTCCGCACAGCCGAATTTTTGATACAGGTGAAGATGATTTAGAAGAAGAGCGTCGGCTTTGCTACGTAGGAATGACGCGTGCACGAGAAGAGCTGATTTTAAGTTATGCCGAATCGCGAGCTGTTTTTGGACAGCGGAATTATTCCAGCCCGAGCCGATTTATTACTGATGCTGAACTGGAGCTACCGAAAAAAGATTTTGGCGGGTGGAATGATTTTTCGGAAGAAGATGATTATAGTCAAGAGGTTAATTTTGAAGAATTTAATGATTTTTATTCTGATGAATGTGGCTTACAAATTGGCGATCGCGTAAAAAGCCCTGCTTTTGGTGCTGGCGTCGTTAAAGATATTGACGGAATGGCGGTGGAAATTAAGTTCGAAAATGGAAAAATTCGAAAACTAAACGCCGAATTTGCACGCCTTGAAAAGCTCTAAAAATTTGACCTTTTGTGTTTTATTTGATAAAATAGTTTTAATAATGCGAGTTTTACAACCAATTTATTTCTATAAAAAACAGATTACAATTGCGGGATTTTCTGCGCTTGGATTTTTACTTTTATTAAATATATTCGCGATTGCTGGGCGAAATTCCGCAAAAGCAACAGGCCAGGGAAATAAAGTTCTGACTGTTTTTGAAAATGGTAAAAAAACATCTTTCAAAACTAATGCGAAAACTGTTCGCGAGGCCTTAAAAGCACAAAAAATCGGCTTCTCAAAAGAAGATACGATCGAGCCAAGCCTTGACGGCGAACTCACGAGCGCAGACTACAGCGTGAATATTTATCGTGCAAAACCTGTCGTAATTGAAGATGGTGATTCGAAAATTAAAGTGATGACCGCCGCACAAACTCCGCGGCAAATCGCGCAAAAATCTGGTATTAAAATTCACGACGAAGATAAACTCGCTTTTGAACAATCTGGGAATATTCTTGAAGATGGCGTGACGAATTTATTGAAAATTACTCGTGCGAAACAAATTTCGGTTGAACTTTTTGGCAAAAAAGAAATTTTTCGAACACAAAGCAAAACTGTTGCGGACTTTTTGAACGAGAAAAAAATCTCACTCACAAAAGACGACGGAATTGATATTGATAAAAAAACGGCGATTTCAAATGGTTTGAGTTTTAGAATTTGGCGAAACGGGAAACAGACTGTAACAGTCGAGGAAGAAACTAATTTTGCAATCGAAACGATTCGAGACGCAAACAAAGATTCCAGCTATAAAGAAATTAAAGAAGCCGGCGAAAAGGGTTCAAAAAGTGTAACTTATGAAATCGAAATGCAAAATGGCAAAGAAGTTTCTCGCAAAAAAATCAACGAAACCGAAATTAAAGCCGCAAAAAAACAGATTGAAATTATTGGAATAAAGGTTAATTTACCAGCTGGCTCACATACAGACTGGATGAGTGCGGCGGGAATTCCTGCGGGAGAGCAAGGTATTGCAAACGCAATTATTAGCCAAGAATCTGGCTGGCGAGTTAATGCAACAAATAAATCAAGTGGTGCATATGGAATTCCGCAAGCTTTACCAGGTTCAAAAATGGCAAGCGCCGGCGCAGACTGGCAAACAAACCCAATTACACAGTTAAAATGGATGAATTCTTATGTGATTGGTCGTTACAAGAGTTGGCAAGGTGCATCCGATCATAAAGCACGCACAGGTTGGTACTAATGAGCGAGCTTAAATTTAACCAAAAATCTAGTCAAAAAAAATCTAAAAAAAGCGAAAATTCAAATCTCAAAAATAACAAATCGCTTGGTCAGCACTGGTTGCGAGATCGTGAGATTTTGGATGCGATTGCTTTTTCGGCCGAAATTGAAGATGGCGATTTCGTTCTTGAAATTGGCCCTGGGCTTGGCACACTAACTTCTTCACTTTTGAAATTTGCCGGTAAAAATGGTCGGGTTCTTTCGGTTGAATTCGACGAAAATCTGGCAAAAAAACTACCAGAGCAATTTCCTGGGAAAAACTTAGAAATTATTAACGCTGATTTTTTAGATTTTGATCTTTCAAAATTGCCAAACAACTACAAAGTTGCAGCCAATGTGCCATATTATATCACTTCAAAAATCGTTGAAAAATTACTCACGAGCGAAAACAAACCAAGCGTTGCGGCGCTTTTAGTACAAAAAGAAGTGGCTGAGCGAATGGCAGCCAAAGCGGGCGAATTGAGCATTTTAGCGATTGCTTCACAAATTTATGCCGAAGTTTCGCTAGATATTTTAGTACCACGTGAATTTTTCACACCGCCACCAAAAGTGGATTCGCAAGTGGTGGTTTTGAAAAGTCGCGAGCAGAATCTGATTGAAATTTTTAATTCAAAAAATAATTGTGAAGTTTCTGAAAGGGAATTTTTTCGAATTATAAAAGCTGGCTTTGCCGCAAAACGTAAAAAAATTGCCAAAAGTTTGAGCGCTAATCTTGCAATCTCAAAAGAGCAAACAGCTGAAATTTTAGAAAAATGCGAGATTTCACCAGATTTGCGAGCACAAGATTTAAAGATTGAGGACTGGATCAAAATTTCGAAAGTCTTTTTCGATAAGTAGTACGCTTATGCTATTGAAAAAAAAAAAAAGATTTATAATTAAGTTATGAACAAAAAAATAGAGCTCAAATTCAATCAAAATAAAAATAATTTTAAAGGATTCACAATTATTGAAGTCGTATTGGTATTAGCAATAGCTGGATTAATCTTTTTAATGGTGTTTTTAGCACTACCAGCACTTCAACGAGCACAAAGAGATACGCAGCGAAAGCAAGATGTTGCAATGGTTGTGACAGCTTTGCACAATTGGAAAGCTAATAATAAAGGTCGAGGATATACAAGTATGGGGAATAGTATATTAACACCGCTAACAAAGCTAAGTGAAGAAGAGAAAAAATATAATCTGAGTGTTAGCATTGATTCAGTAAAAAACAGCCCTTTAAATAATTATATTGGTTTCAGTATTGAGAACAATACAAATAAAAACGATAGTTCTTCAAGTTTAAGTTTAAATACTACAATCGTTTCAACAATAAGTATTCCTGATGGTAGAGATATTATTAGACTAGATACTCGGAGCCTTAAAAATCACGAAAGAATTGAAATAGTATTTGATATGGGGTGTGGTAACATAGAACAAGCATCAGACGGAGCAATTCTACTGAGAGATGTAAAAAAAGGAACAGCTGCAGTTATACATTCTTTGGAATCTGGCGGAGCTTATTGTCAAGAAGCCTAAAACTTTTCGAAAGCCCAAAATCTTGGGCTTTTGTTTTTATTTGATTTTTATGATATAATTATAAGCAGTATGACAAAGAAAAAACTTTATATCACCACCGCGATTCCATACGCGAATGGCGCGCCGCATATCGGAAATGCACTTGATTATTTGATTGCCGACATCTGGGCACGATATCAACACCAGCAGGGAAACGAAGTGCGTTTTCAAGTTGGAACAGATGAGCACGGTAATAAAATCGCTGAAAAAGCCGCTGAAAACGGCTTAACTCCACAAGAATATGTTGACGGAACTGTTCAGAATTTCAAAAATTTGATGGACAAAATGAAAACAACTTATACCGATTTTGTTCGGACAACAGATTCGCACCACGTGGGAGCATCGCAGTATATTTGGATGAAACTCCAACCCTATATCTATAAAAATTCTTACGAAGGCTGGTATTGTACGGGTTGCGAGAGTTTTTACACAGAAAAGGAAGTTACGGAATTTCACGGTGTTTGCCCGAATCATCAAAAACCTTTCGAAAGACTTTCGGAAGAGAATTATTATTTGCGAATTTCGGAATTTACACCAAAAATCATTGAAGCTATCGAATCCGGCAAGATGAAAATTGTGCCAGAATATCGCAAAAAAGAATTTTTGAATTTCTTGAAAGGCGGACTTGAAGATGTCTCAATTTCGCGACCAAAGAAAAATCTAACTTGGGGCGTTCCTGTTCCTGGTGATCCTGAGCAGGTGATGTATGTTTGGATTGATGCGTTGGCGAATTATCTAAGCGTTATTGGTTATCCTGATATTTCTGGCTGGGAAGAATTTTGGCCAGCAAATGTACAAATTATCGGAAAAGATATTTTGCGTTTTCATGCAGGAATTTGGCCAGCAATGTTGCTTGGGCTTGAACTTCCTTTGCCAAAAATTTTGCTTGTCCATGGGCACATTTCAAGCGGTGGTGTAAAAATGAGCAAATCGATTGGAAATGTGGTTGATCCAAACGAAATTATCGATAACTATGGTCTTGATGCTTTTCGCTATTATTTCTCACGCCACGTTCCAACACAAGATGACGGCGATTTTACTTGGGAAAAATTCGAAAATGCTTACAACAACGAACTCGGAAATGACCTCGGAAATCTCGCTTCACGCGTAGCGAATATGGTTAAACGCTACCAAGCTGGCGTTGTGGGTGAAATCCCTCGAGATGAACACGACCGCCACACTTACAATACTTTTATGAATTCGCTCGAATTCAATAAAGCGATCGACGAAGCCTGGGGTTTGGTTCGCGCACATAATCAATATATTGAAGGTGTAAAACCTTGGGAAATCGCCAAAAAAGCTAAAGAAGATAAGGATGAAGAAAACCACTTGGCAGAAGTTTTGACACATTCTGTTTCAGGATTGCTCCAAATCGGTGAAATGGTCGCACCATTTATGCCCGAAACGGCCGAAAAAATCCAAACTATCTTTGGTAGCGGTGTAATTCGTGATGAAGAAATCGGCTTACTTTTCCCAAAGATTTATCTAAAAACACCTGATCCACGCGCAGCAAAAATCGCAGCCACACAAAATAATCAAGCTAAAAAATAACCAGAAACCTCGGCTTTGCGCTGAGGTTTCAAATTTCGAAAGGATAAAATGAAAATTATCGATTCACATTGTCATATTCACGACCAAAATTTCCCAATTCCTTGCGCAGAAGTTTTTGAAAATATGAAAACTGCTGGAATCTCGAAAGCTATTTGCATTGGAGAAAATCTTGAAAATTCCAAAATAGCCGCCAAATTTGCTGCTGAAAATTCGGGCGAAATTGAACTTTTTTCTGCGATTGGCGTTCATCCTCACGAAGCAGGAAAATATAATCCAAAAGAGTTGATTCTTGAACTTGAACAACTTTCAAAAAGCCCAAAAGTTGTGGCAATTGGCGAAATTGGCCTCGATTATTTTTATGAAAATTCCGATCGTGAAGCACAAAAAATAATTTTGAGAGCTCAGCTTGAACTTGCGCAAAAATTAAATTTGCCAGTTAGTTTTCATGTTCGAAATGCGTTCGAAGATTTTTGGCCAATTTTTGATGAAGTTTCCAGAAACGGCAAAATTCGCGGCGTTTTACATTCTTTTACCGACTCAAAAGAAAACCTCAAACAAGCTTTACGCCGAGATTTATTTATTGGCGTAAATGGAATTTCAACTTTTGTCAAAAAACCCGAAGAGCTGGAAATGTTTGATCAGATTCCGCTTTCGAAAATCCTGATCGAAACTGATGCGCCATTTTTAGCACCAAAAGGAGAGCGAGGAAAACCAAATCAGCCAGCTTTTTCAAAATTGATTGTTGAAGATTTGGCTAAAAAACGTGGAATCTCAACTGAAGAAATCGCAAAAATCACGAGTGAAAATTCAGAGAAATTGTTTAATATTTAAGTTTTACTATATTGACAAAAAGCTTGAAATATGATACAATTTTAGCATATTTGAGGTTTTAAAATGAATAGTTCAGACAAAAGTTTATACCAAATTCCTTATTATCCAGAAGCTCAGCCAGAGCCAGCTTTCGAAAAACCCACGATTAAAATTGCTTATGATGCACCAAAGCATATGCCACTTGACCAAAAACAACAGATTAAAAAACCAACTTTTCGAAATATTCATCAAAATCCACCAAGCAGTCAAATTGATATTTTTGGCGAAATGTTTGCAAAAAGTGCACAGATTTTACATTTTCGAACTTTGGCGGAAGAAGAAATTCGGCTCTCACACTTAAAATATACCAGAAAATCTTTTTTGAAAAATTCAAAAAAACACGAAAGCAATCAACTTTATTATAAATATCTTTTTGCGGGCTTCAGGAAAAACCCGCAAGATATTTCGCGCGCACTGATTAATCTTGAAAGTAAAGTTGGGATGAAGATTTTTGGCCCAGTTTCAAATGGGATTCGGCGAGAATTTTTTGTGCTTGATCATAATTCGTGGATTTATCACGAGGAATGGATTGACGGCAGGCGAAAAGTCCACCAAAATACAATTCGCTACGAACTTCGAAAAGATCAGGTGATTAAAATCGAGGCCGGCCCGCATTATTTCGACCTTAAAGGCGCAGAACTTAGAAATTTCCACCACGCGGTTCAAACTTATTATCAGAATGTTTCGCGATTGGTTTATGGCCGACAGGTTTGAACTTTTTAAAAAAGTGTGCTATAATTGAACAGAATTGTTTTATTTTTTAACGAAAGGAAAGAGATGGCTAAACACAAAAGTTGGCACGGCGCAGATCGCAAACGAGCTTTGCGCGCAAAACTAAAAATTGAAAAACGCCGCGAAGCAAAACGCCGCGAACGAATCGCAGCTGCTTTGGCCGCAAAATAATTTTCGAAAATCGCTCTCATGTGGGGGCGATTTGATTTTTTTAGAATATTATGCTATAATTATAAAATCTATCGAATTTTCGAAATATATTTTGGAGGTGGAAGAAATGGAAATTAAAGATAGAGGTATTTTAAATGTTACGAAAAAGGTTGAGAACGGCGAATGGCTGTTTTGATTTTTACACGAGCTTGGATTAGACCAACAAGGCGAGATTTCAGTTTGGCTTTCAAATCTGACTTATCAAGACGATTCAGTTTTAGATATGACACCGGATGATATCTTAGATAAGGCATGCGTGGCTTTACTTTTCGATGAAGAAACGGATAGAGTGATTGCGTCGGCTTCAATGATGAAACCGCAAATTAATTCTTTTGGCCAGCGTTTGGGTGAAATTGGCTCAATGTTTACAGTGGAAGAGTATCAACGACAAGGCGCAGCGAGCTTTTTAGTTCAACAAATTGATGAATGGGCAAAAGAGCAAGATGATATTCACGGTGCATATGCTTTTTTGAACTCAAAATCTCCGCGAAGTTTTGCGGTGAATGGCTACAAAGGTGAACTTCAAAAAGAAGGAGTTATTTATAACGCGGCAGATATTACACCAGCTTATGCCTTTAATTTGTGTCGTACTATTTGTCGCGATACAAAGGCAATTCATTTGATGGATTTGGAGCTTCGAAAAAAATTTCTCGAAGAAAACGCTGAAATGAATAATTTGGAAGAATTATTCCAGATTCGTGATGAGCTTAATTGTGCAAAATTTGAGCGGCGGAATCGTTTCGAAAAATTAATAAACGAAAATGAGCTTGAAATTAAAATTAAAACTTTTACAGTTCCAACAAAAGATATGACCGAAAAGGAAATTGGGGAAGATATAAAAACTCATTGCGAAATTATCAACTTTTATCGTGACAATTTTAAAAATAATCTGCACTGCTGCGATGTAGTAGTTGCAAAATTATATTAAGCGGGCGAAATGCTCGCTTTTTTCTTGCTTTTCAAAACTGTTTATGTTAAAATATTTACATTAAGGAAGTGGGCGATGTTTAACTTAAAAAATATTTTTAGTGAAAATTCAGAAAATAAAAATTCAAACGATTCGAGTAATTTTTTGGGTGACGGAAAAGCGATTCTCGATGCCGTAGACGATGGAGTCTTGGCAGTTGATTCAAAAGGAAATATTGTCACGATTAATCCAGCAGCCACACAAATCACTGGTTGGAGCGGAAGTGATGCGGTTGGGTTAATTTTTAATTCTGTTTTGAAGATTTCAAACAATGACGGAACGGAAATGCTGGATGTTTCAAACCCCGTAAATCGCGTACTTCAAACTGGAACTAATTTCACAACGCGTGATCTTTTTGTTAAAACACCGAGCGGAAAAGTTGTGCCAATTTTTTTGGCAGTAAATTCGATTGGCGGACAAAATTCTGGAGTAGTAGTAGTTTTTCGCGATATTTCAAAAGAACTCAAAGAAAACCGTGAGCAGGCTGAATTTATTTCAACTGCGAGCCACGAAATGCGAACGCCTGTCGCCAGCATTGAAGGTTACCTTGGACTTGCCCTAAACCCCGCAACCGCAACAATCGATGCACGTGCAAAATCTTATCTTGAGAAAGCCCATGAAAATACTCGGCATTTAGGGCAACTTTTTCAAGATTTACTGGATATCACAAAAGCAGAAGACGGCCGATTAAAAAATGAGCCGGTAGTTTTGGACGCAATTGAATTTGCGCGAAATATTTGGGAAGGCTTAAGACAAAAAGCGAGCGATAAAGGTTTGAATTATATTTTTGAACCCGATTATCATAAAACGGGTGAAAAAACTCTCACGCCAGTATTTTTCATCCACGCCGACCGCGACCACTTGCATGAAGTCTTGAATAATCTTTTTGAAAATGCTATCAAATACACACCAAGTGGAAAAGTTTCAGTGAATGTGACTGGCGGAAACGACAATGTTGAGATCTCTGTAACAGATAGCGGAATCGGAATTCCGGCCGAAGACATTCCACATTTATTCCAAAAATTCTACCGCGTAGATAATTCTGAAACACGCGAGATCAATGGCACAGGGCTTGGGCTTTTCTTGTCGCGAAAACTCACCGAATCAATCGGCGGGTCACTTAATGTTGAGAGTGAGTATAAAAAAGGTAGTACTTTTACAGTGAAATTGCCACGAATTACGCGCGAAAATGCTGAAGCTTTAAAGGCGAAAGAAGAGGAGAAAAAGGCCGAAGAACATCAAAAAATCGAAACTAAACGCAACCAACGCGAAATTGAAGAAGCTGACCGCGACATTGCGGCAATTCTTGAAAGTACTAAAGGTGAAAATCCGAGCGAGGAAGTTTTTGAAAAGGCGCACGAAATCCAGCCAAAAGTAGTACAAGTCCCAGTTGCAATTCCGCAACAAGTTTTAAATTCTCGACCCGTTCAACCGACACAACCAGTTCAAATTCCGCAAGCATTTTCAAACATTCCACCAGTTCAACAGACTCAGCAACTGAGAGCAATTCAACCAAATTTATCAGCTCAAAATACTCAAAATTATGCTGGAAATGGTTTTTCAAATATGCAAACTTTCAAAATGGTGCAAAATCAAGCACAAATTTTAGAAGCTCAGCAACCGCGAATAATTCAACCAAATTCACAGGCTCAAAATACTCAACCAATGCCTGGCTCGGCAAGTCTTAATCCAGCAATAATGCGTGCGAATGTTTCGCAAAATATTCAGAATTTACAAGTTGGGCAAGTTCGAAATCCGCAACAAGCTGTTCAACAAAACGTTTCACCAATATCAATGCAAATTCAAAATCTGGCACAAAATCCGCAAGTTGTTCAAAATAATTACTCAGCACAAAATTCACAAGCGAAACAGATGTCGCAAGCAATTCGAATTTCACCGCCAACACCAATTCCAACTCCACAAATGGGTCAACTTCCGCCAAATCCGCCAAGCTTAAATGATATCGAGCGAATGAAAATCGAATATGCGCAGAGAATGATGGCACAAAGAAAGTAAGCATAAAAAGTATAGATTTTTAAAGAAAAAAATTATATAATAGGAGTAGTATGACAAAGATTTTATTAGTAGAAGATGATAAAAGTTTGCGCGAGATTTATGGTGTGCGATTATTAGCCGAAGGATACGACATTGTTTCAGCTGGCGACGGCGAAGAAGCACTCGCGATGGCGATTAAAGAGCGCCCAAATTTGATTGTTAGTGATGTAATGATGCCAAAAATCTCAGGCTTTGATATGCTTGATATTTTGCGATCAACAACCGAAACGCGCGGAATTAAAATTATTATGATGACGGCGCTTTCGAGCGAAGATCAACGACGACGCGGAGAAGCCCTAGGCGCAGATCGTTATTTAGTGAAATCGCAAGTTGGAATCGAAGACGTTGTGCGAACTGTACATGAAGTTCTTGAAGACGGCGATTTAACAGTCGAACAGCGAACTGCTCAAAAACAAGCGCCAGTTGCGCTAGAAGTTAGCGAATTTGCGCCCACAGAAACTCAACAATTCGCCGCACAACAACCTGCACCAATTCCAGTGCCACAACCAACTCAACAAACCCCAACTTTAAGCCCAGCACCCACACCAGCTATGCCAGTTTCAGAAAGACCAACAGCACCACAGGTGCCAGCTCGCCCAGCTATAAATTCAACACCGGTGCGTGCAGCTGTTCCAAGTTTAGCGCAATTTGAAAGAGAACGACCAGCTCATCAAGCACCAATTCAAATGAATCAAAATCCCACAACAATTGAAGCTCCTGCGCACCCAATTAGTGATTTCGTAAATCAACCACGAGTTTCAGCGCCACAACCAGTTCAGCAATCAATACCAGCTCCACAAATGAGCGGTGAAAATCCACTTAATAATCAACAACCTCCTTTTGGAGAGCAATAAATCGTGAGCGAAAAATCCGAACGCCTAAACAAATTCCTGGCTCTTCAGCTGGGAATTTCGCGTAGACAAGCAGATGAGTTAATTGAAAGAGGGCGAATTTCAATCAACGATAAAACCGCCAAACTCGGTGCACGTTTCGAAAATAACGACACGATTAAACTTGGTAAAAAAATTATTGCAAAAAATCCAGAAGAAAAAGTTTATTTACTTTTCAATAAACCACGCAGTTTTGTTTGTTCGCGAAAAAAGCAAGGTGAAAACGAAACGATTTATGCAATTTTACCGAAAGAATTTCACAACCTAAAACCTGTTGGGCGTCTCGATAAAGATTCGAGCGGACTTCTGCTTTTAACTAACGATGGTGATTTTGTCTTTCAAATGACACACCCGAAATTTCGAAAAATTAAAGAATATTTAGTTTCGCTCGACACACCACTTCAACCAATTCACCAGCAGATGATTGCCGATTTTGGCATAAATCTACCCGACGGAAAATCACAACTTGGGCTTGAACGGCTGGACGATTCGAGAAAAAAATGGAAAGTAGTTATGAGTGAAGGGCGCAACCGCCAGATTCGCCGAACTTTCTCGGCTGTAGGTTATGAAGTTCAAGAATTACACAGAATAGTCTTTGGCTCATATATTTTACCAAAAGATTTGAATTTTGGTGATTTTCGAAAAATTAAAAAACGATAATTTAGCAAAAAATAAAAGACCTCAAAAGAGGCCTTTTTGTTAGCTACTGTAATTCAGCAAGGTTAATCAATAAACTCATTACGTAACAGCTTGAAATCTCGACATTCTTATCAAGCATAATTTGACAAAAGATATCCAAAATCTTTTCGAAATATTCTTTAATTTCAATTGGAATTTTATCTTCATTGCCAGAATTAGACTCGAATTCGCAAGCTCGAGCAATTTTTTCAGTCAAGCTTTTTCCGCGAAAATTAAAATAATGAATTTCTGTAGCATAAGTTCGCACAAGTTGTCCTGCCGCAACTGGATTTCCGAATTTTTCAATATTAATCTTAAGGACAAATTCATTTCGAACATCCAAGATTTCTTCAACATCAAAAAGATTTCGAAAAATCTCAAAATTAACATAAGGCTCACCGCTTACAAAAGCTTGCTCAATAATCTTTCGAGTATCTTCTGCAACTATTCGACGAGTTTTCATCGATGCTAAAGGAATGGTTGCTGTTTCAGTTTTAAAATGTTCTTGCATTTCTGCACCTCCAAAATTTTCTTGGATTTTTATTATATCATTTTTTTAGCTTTTTAAGCAAGTTTTTTACAATATTAATGTTGATTTTTGTTTTGAAAAATTATAAAATAATTAAATATGCTAAAAACTAAAAAAGAACTTCGAAAAATGTTTTTCGATAATTTTCTCGGTACAATTGCCGACAACCTTGTCGAAGCAAACTGGGCGCTAGTAATGGCTTGGTATCCAAATGCCGCCTATGCACAAAAATCACTCACAATGTTTGCCGTAACAGATACACTTTGGGTGGTGCTTTCTTGTGCGTATTATGCCGTTCGAACAGCTTTAGTCTCGAATCTGCCAGCTTATATGGTGAATAAAAGTGCAGATAAAGCTTCGAAACCACTCAAAAATGCGCTCTATTTGATTTACTTAATTTTAACACCACCAGCACTAATTTCGTTTATTTTTGCAGGAGAATTACTGAGTTCGCTTGGTGTTTCACAAGAACTTCTTACATTTTATGTTCCATATTGGCGAATTTGTATAGCAACGATCTTCTTGGCTTGCCCAAGCCAGATACTGATCACTTCTTATCTTAAAGCTACTTTTAGAACGAGACAGGCAATGCTTCTCGACCACGCAACAACCTGGACGATGGCAATCGGCTCATTTTTGGCGCTATGGGTTTTTGGCTGGGGTGCAAATGGAATGATGATAGCTTGTTTTTTGGCGAATGCTATACCACTAATTTATTTTTTGATTGCAAAACCTTGCCCAAATTTCTTTAAAAATGGTTTTGAAATTGATATAAAATGGATCAAAAAACTTTGGCTTAACACAAAATGGGAAATTATCCGCAGATTAGCACCACGAATTGCTGCGATTTTTACAACATCTTCATTATTGTATCTTTCGCCATCGTTTGTTTCAGCCCGATATTGGATCTACACGATCGGTGCTTTTCTTGAAGGTGTAGTAGATGCGAGTGCAAGTCTTGCAAATGTTGACGTTTCTTACAATTCAAAATTGGGCTTAAAAACTCAAAAAGAAGTTTATCAAAATAATAAATTTATTTGGCGATTAGCTTTAAAACTTTTTATTATTCTTACAGTTTCGATTGGGTTTTCGGCACCAATTTGGGTGAATATTATTTCAAACGACACAGCTGTAAAAAATGCAATTCTTAATCCAATGATTTTGATTCTATTCGCAATCGAAGTTGGCTCAAAAATTCGCTATTATATTTTGCTTTCAATTACGCGTTCATATTTGAAAAAATTTAACGGAAGAATGCAGGTAATCTACGCTTTATCGAGCAGTATTTTGACGCCTATCGGAATCTTCATTTTTCTCAAAACTCTCAATCTTGGCTTAACTGGCGTTTTTGTTACGACCGCGATTGTTGGATTTTTACAATTTGCAATTTCTGAAATTTATCTTCGAAAACAAAAAGTTGAAGTTGATTTTTAATTTTTGAAAGTTTGAATTTTAAACAAAAATATGTTATAATTAAGATACTATGTCTAAAAATCTCCCTAAAGTTGCAATTATTGGTCAAGCGAATGTTGGAAAATCTTCGCTTTTTAACCGAATGATTCGTGCCCAGCAAGCTGTTGTTGCGCGAGAAGCCGGAACAACGCGTGACAGTGTTCTTGGTAAAGTTAAATATAAAAAACAAGCTTTTTGGCTAATTGATACAGCCGGATTGAAGGATCCAAACGACGAATTTGAAGCGACAATTCAAGAGCAAATTCAAGATGCGGTTGATGCCAGTGAATTAATTTTAGTGGTTCTTGATAGCACTAAACCTTTTTCGAACGAAGATCGCTTGATTGCAAAAAAGGCTTTAAAATCTCGAAAACCGGTAATTTTAGTTTTGAATAAAACTGACCTAAAAGGGAACTTGTCAAACGAAGAATTTTTGCGGCTCGGAATTAAACCGATTATTCGAACTTCTGCCGAGCACAATGCCGGCGTTGATGAACTTCTAACTGAAATTGCTGAAAATATTCCAAAAGTTAAAGAAGAAAAACGCGACGAAGATATAATTCGCGTGGCTTTAGTTGGTCGCCCAAATGCTGGAAAATCCTATCTTTTCAATACTATGGCCGGCAAACAACAGGCAATCGTGGCGAATGTTGCCGGAACAACGCGTGATACTAACCGAACCGAAATTAAATTTAACGAAAAGACAATTGAGATAATTGATACGGCCGGAATGCGCAAACCTGGAAAACAAGAAGTTGGAATCGAAAAATTCTCAGTGCTTCGAACTTTGAATGCAATTGATGAAGCTGATATTTGCTTGCTTTTGATGGATGCAAATGAACTCAACACACAGCTCGACCAACGAATTGCCGGCTTAATTAACGATGCCGGAAAAGGGATGATTATCGTGGTTTCGAAATGGGATAGCGTTGAAGGAAAAGATGCTTATACTCGTGATGCTTTGGCGCCACGAATTGCTTATTATTTTAAATTTACACCTTGGGCACCGCTGATTTTCACAAGCTCAAAAACCGGCCAAAATGTGACTAAAATTTACGATTTAATCCTGAAAGTTCACCGCAACCGTGCAAGACAAGCAAAAACTTCAATCTTAAATCAGCTTCTACAAAAAGCAACTCAAGCGCATCCGCCAGCAGGTTTGAAAAACACGCATCCAAAATTACGCTATATTTCACAAAGCGACAGCAACCCACCTTGGTTTATTATCCACGGCTCAAACTTAAAATTTGTTCACTGGAGCTATAAACGCTATTTGGAACGCTTGATTCGCGAGAATTTTGATTATTCCGGAACACCAATTAAGTTTTCTTTTAGAGACGAAAAACAAATCAAAGAAAACCGCGCAAGAATTTCAGCTGGTAAAAAAGTTATCAATAAAGCTTCAGGCGCACTTAAAAAAGCTACCGACACGCAAAATAAACGCGAACGCAAACGCGACGAAAAGCTCGCTCGAATTCAAAAAAATCAATAAATTTCGCCCCGCGCTTGGGGCGATTTTCGAAAGGATAAAATGAAAATCATACTTTTTCAAGGTAATTTTCCCGAAAAATATAATGGAACTCGCCACAATGCCGGTTTCGAATTTGCAGATTATTTAGCGAAAAAAATTAACGCAAAATTTCAAGAAAAGCCAAAATTTAAAGCTTTTATTGCTGAGATTTCGCTTTTTGGTGAAAAGGTTTTGCTTGTTAAACCGACAACTTTTTATAACGAAACTGGCTTTTCGGCTCGTTCAATTTGTGATTTTTATAAAGTGGATTTTCGAAAAGATTTTTTGGCCGTTCACGATGATCTTGATTTAGATTTCGGCGTGGTTCGCGTTCGAAAAAGCGGTAGTTCGGCTGGAAACAACGGTTTGAAATCTTTAATTTCAGTTTTTGGTGAAGGTTTTCCGAGAATCAAAATTGGAGTTAAAAATGAATTTTTGCTAAAAATTGGCGCAATGAATTTTGTTCTGGCAAAATTTTCAAAAAGTGAAAGCGAAAAATTACCCCAGATTTTTGAAATTTGTGAAGATTTTGTTGAAGAATTTGCGAAAGATTTGCTTCAAAATGACAAGCGCTCAGTTTGAAATAGTTGCCGGAATTTGATATAATTAACTAGATGAAAAAGGCTAAAACTAACGCAAAAAATATTGTAAATCGACGTGCGAGATTTGATTACGAACTCGGCGAAGAACTGGTTGCTGGAATGAGCCTTCGCGGCGTTGAGGTTCGTGCAGTTCGCGATGGTCGCGTTAGCTTGAAGGGGACTTTTGTGACGCTTCGAAAGGGTAGAAAAGGTGAGGAATTGTGGCTTAATAACGCCAGTTTTTCACTTAAAAATCAGGGTGAAGGACTTTCAAAAGCCGACACAATTGACACTTCACCTAAAAAATTGTTAGCAACTCGTAAACAAATTCAAAATTTTGCCGCGCAAAAAAAAGCCGGTTTAACTATTGTGCCTGTTAAAATTTTAGCCGAAGTGCGCTTTATTAAAATTATAATTGCACTCGGAAAAGGTAAAAAACAATACGACAAGCGCGAAACTTTAAAACGTCGCCAATCTGAACGCGAAAACGCGAGAATGTTAAAGAGGTATTAAATGAAAATTTTTTCTTGGAATATTAACGGAATTCGTGCGGTCGAAAAAAAAGGAAATTTAGCCGAATTTTTAAGTATAAAAAATCCCGATATCGCATGTTTTCAAGAAATCAAAATTGACGAGACACAAATTTTGAAAGAGGATTTTGATGAAAAATATCCAGAATATTTTAAGTTTTATTCTCACGCTGAAAGAAAAGGTTACGCCGGAACAGCAATCTGGTCAAAACAAAAACCGCAAGCGATTTTGCGAAATTTTCCGCAACAAATTCTAGATAAATTTAATCTTGCCGATTCTTTTGGTGATTCTTCAACCGAGGGTCGAATTTGTGCTGCCAGATTTACAGATTTCTGGCTAGTTACTGTTTATACACCAAACACAAAAAATGATTTAGGGCGATTAAAATTGCGTGAAAACTGGGACGCGGCATTTTTGGAGTTTTCGAAAGGGCTTGAAAATGGAAAGTTTTCAAAAGAAGATTTTGCAGAAAATCTAGAAATTATTGAAGAAAATCCGCAAGATATTTTTAAACCAAGTTCAGTTATCTTTTGTGGTGACTTAAATGTTGCACACGAGGAAATTGACCTTTCAAACCCAAAATCTAATCGCGGAAAACACGGTTTTACAGATGAAGAGCGCCAAGGGTTTTCAAATTTTATTTCAGCAGATCTTGTTGATATTTTTAGAACTCAAAACCCGGGAAAAGCCGAAATTTATACTTGGTGGAGTCATTTTGCAAAATCTCGCGAGAGAAATGTTGGCTGGAGGATTGACTATTTTGTAGTTTCAAAAGGTTTAAATTCACAAAAAAATAAAGCTGAAATTCACAATGAAATCCTTGGTAGCGACCATTGCCCAATTTCATTAGAGGTTATGGATGTTTGATTTTTGGCATGTTCAGTCTTCAAAATTACTTTTCCCAGAAATCGAATGGAGCAAACCTGAGCAAAAATCACACGCCGGAAAACTTTTAATCATTGGTGGCGGGGCGGGGGCTTTTCGAGGGTTGGCAATCGCCCACAAAACCGCACTTAGAACTGGGGTTGGTGAAGTTCGAATTTTATTACCTGACAGTTTAAGAAAAGACGTTAAAATTGATTCAACCGAGCTAATTTTCGCAAAAAGTAATCTTTCAGGTGGATTTTCGAACGATTCCTGGGCAGATTTTAAAGCTGGTGAAAAGTGGGCAGATTCAATTTTATTTATTGGTGATACAAACAAAAATTCCGAAACTGCAATTCTTTTCGAAAAATTCATCCTCGAAAGCGAAAAACCAATTTTCATTACACGCGACACGGTTGATATTCTTTTAGATTCGTTTAGCGAGATTTTATACAAGGAAAACGTTAGTATTTTAGCAAGTTTTGCGCAACTTCAAAAAATCTTTTCGAAAGTTTTCTACCCAAAAGTTTTAACTTTTTCGATGAATATCTCAAATATTGCTGATATTTTGCACAAGTTTACTTTTTCATATCCAGCGCAAATCTTAACCTTAAACAACGCAAATTTTATCATTGCAGAAAACGGAGAAGTTTTTTCAACACCGCTTGATTCACCTTTAAACCTTGGAAAACTTTCACCAATAACGATTTGGTCGGGTGAAATCCCCACAAAAATCGCTGTCTGGCAACTTTGGAATAAAAATCAGCGCTCAAAAGCGGCAATTACAGCAATTTCGTCTTAATTTATTAAAATAATTTTAAAACAGCCTTTAAAGTTTGCGCAATTGAATCAATCATAGTTTTAAAAAATGATTTAATTCCACCTAAATCTGTTCCAGCTACTAATCTTAAAAACAGGGGACTAAACCCGACCATTTTTTTCCGCGGTTGATAACCTTTCGTACAATGGTAATACCTACCATACCTACAAGAATAGGGGCAACGAAAGTCAAACCGTTTGAAAATGCGCTTTCAATTCCAGTGATAATTTGAGTGTTCAAATTTTCTGGGAAATTGATTGTTCCAAAATGTTCAAACATTTTTCATCTCCTTTTTTAAAGTTAATATTGATTTTATTTTTGTTCGCTTTTTGTTTGCGATTTTGGACTAACAGTTAAAGTTTCACATAGGCTGTTAATCCTCGTTTAAGATGCTATCGATTTTATCTGATTGTGAAATTGATTTTACGGCATCCATAAGTCCGAATTTATCTTTTTTATCTACAAAATAATCAATTTCTAAACCGTTCTTAAAACGAAGAGTAAGGATCGTAAAGTAATTTCCAGTTTTTTCAGATTTTTGAGTTCGAAGTGCTACACGGGCAACAGCTGAAATAATATTATCTTGATTTAAAATTTTTTCTTGCATAGTTATTTTTTCTCCTTAAAAAAATTATGTTTTCGTATTTACGAAAACATATTAGCATACTCAAAAAAGAAATACAAGATGTGTCGCACAATATATCTTTTACGACTCTTTTATATCATATAAAATAATGAATAGTAAGTAAATTATTTCATGCGAAAAAAATCAATAGTATTTATATAAAAGTATTAGGAGATTAGCTTCAAGACATTAACATACAAAAAACTAATAGAGTTAATCATAAACTTTAACAGATAAATAAAACTTGCCGAAATAATTTATTTGTTTTTTAGTTCTAAATATCCCCTATTCTTTTAAAATTTGACAATTTGACTTTTTTATTTTTTAATATTATAATATAGTTTTTTTCACTTGCGTTAGTATTCTGTATTCTAAATAGAACAAAAAGCGAACATAACACCCTTCACTATCTATAATACCCCTTACCTTCGACTCTGAGGTCTATGTAACTTGGAGTTTTTTTGTGTACTGAAAAATAATTTATAGCTGCCTTAAAATTAGAAATCTGCCCTTCTGCTGAACCAACAGTTGACATTTTCGCAAAGTATTTAACACCCTTCACCGAAACCTCAATCTGACGCAAACTTAAGGGAGGAATTCGAATTTTAACAATTTCTAGTCCCTGAGAATTCGCAGATGAAACCAACTTTCCAACAAAGCTAAAAAAACTACTTCCAGCAACATTTTTTCCACTCGAAACCATAGCACCGCTATCGTCAATTATGCTCAATTTAGGGTTTTCACTAAACATATTTTCGGTAAATGAAGCACCTTCCGAATCAACAAAAAACTCCTTACCATCAACCCACCAAGAGGCTACTGGTTTTCGAAAAGAAAGTTTAAAATTATATGAGGCTATTCCACTCAATTCAACGCTCAAAATTCCAAAAACCTCTGGATTTTCCTTTTGAATACTCTCAAGAAGGGCGGACTTATTCAAATTTAAAGAAAACCTCTCACTCGGGTTCGCCTCTAAATACTTCTCTACCGATTTTTCATATTTTTTGAAATTCTTTTTCGAAGAAATATCTGAACTTACTGTAATTTTAGCTATAAATTGAAGTAAAAATACAAATACAAGAATTGAAAAAATAGCAAGCCCCAAGAAAAATGCACCCAATTTACGCCGGCGAATTACAAGTTTTCGATTTTTCGAAAGTTCAGACTGCTCTTTTTGATGACTCGAAATTGTTCGGCCACGATAAAAAGAGCTTTCACCGCCTGATCGCTCTTGAAGCATTTTTTCACGCATCTCTCGGCGTGTTAACTCTCGCTCACTTTTCATCTTACTCAATTATATCATAACTCTTATGTTTTTTACAAATTAGCCAGGTCCAAAATCATATCCGCAACATCTTTGGCGGCGTTCGGTTTGGCAAATTTTCCAAATTCTTCACCCATTCTTTTTAGCTCTTTTTCGCTACTTAAAACCTGAATGATTTCATCTGAAAGCATCTTCGGATCAGTTTCAATTTCGTCATCAGAAACTATTTTAACAGCATTTGTTTTTTCGTAAACTTTTGCGTTTTTTAGCTGATGGCCGCCAGTTAATCTTGCATTTGGAACTAAAATTGTCGGCTTGTGAAGTGCAGCAAGTTCAAGATTTGAAGTCGCACCAGCGCGCGCAACAACCAGATCAGCGGAAGCCAAAAATTTCCACATATCTTTCGAAATAAAGCTAACCAAATGAAAATCTTTTACAAAATCTTTCGTTTTCTCTTTCAACTCTTCAAATTGCGCAACGCCAGAAATTAGAACAACTTGTGCAATTTTCGAAAGCTCCTCTCCTTGCGCTACAATCGCATTATTTAGACGAGCAGCACCAAGTCCGCCACCAGTAATCACAATTAAAGGCTTCTCTTTCGAAAATCCAAGCTCTTGTTTAAATTCATTACGCTCTTTTTCAGTGTATTTTTTGAAATTTTCAAGTACTGGAATTCCAACATATTTTGAAATCTCTTTCGGATAATTATAGAATTCAAGAGGTGCGCCAGTTGCGATTTTTTTAGCAAATTTCGAAATAATACGATTTGCCAACCCTGGATGAGCATCAGAATCATGAATTACAATCGGGATTCGCAAAACCCAAGCACTTAATCCTACAGGAACACAAACAAACCCACCTTTACAAAAAATCACATCTGGTCGCAAAAAAATTAATTTCACGAAAGACTGAAAAACACCAGTGATATTTCGAAAAATATCCGCGAGATTACCAAAAACAACACTTGGAATTGTCAGATGCTGAAAAAAAGTTAGATGATTGTAGCGGCGAAATTTTCCGCTCGAGATTTTAGAAATCTTAACATTTCGGCCAAAAGAATCATTCATTATTTTTTGAGCTTGTGGCGCAAATTTTTTATCACACCAAAAATACAATTTTACGTCTAGATCTTTCTTTAAGATCTCTTTAAAAACTGCCACGATTGGAACTACGTGACCGCCCGACCCGCCGCCGACCGCTAATATTTTCATTGTCGTCCTCCTTAAAATCTTCAACTTGCGAAAACGAAGTGTAGTTCGAAATGTTGAAAACTACACCCAAAACTGTCATAATTACGATTATACTTGTACCACCATACGAAATTAGCGGGATCGTAATCCCTTTCAGTGGCACTAAACCAACCATTGCGGCAATATTGATAATCGTTTGTGAAGTTATCCAGCCAGTAACGCCAGCAACAAAAAGCCGACTTGCCGGATTTTCCATTTTCGAAATAATCACCAAAAGCTGATAAATTAATCCGAAATATAATGCCAAAATCGCAACCAAACCAATAAATCCAAACATTTCACCCATTACCGCAAAGATTGAATCGTTGATTGTTTCAGGTAGATAGCCAGCCGATTGAACTGAATTTCCAATACCTAAACCTAAAACTCCACCAGAACCGATTGCAAGTTTCGCGTTACAGATATGATATTGATCTTTTCCAGCTTCAGTTAAAACATTGCTACAATCGCTATTCGAAAAAGTTAAAATTCGCGAAATTCGGTGCGGTTCGAAAATAATTAATGCAACAACACCTATCAAAACCAAAATAGCAATCGGAATAAGCTTATCAGCTTTCATTCCAGCCACAACAAATTGAAACGCAATCGCAACAACAATTGTTGCAGCAGTTCCAAGATCTTTTTGAAAACCAGCAACTACCAACAAAACTGCAACAATCACCACTAATGCTGGCAAAATTGTTTCTTTATAGTTGTTAATTTTACCCTTCGAAACCTGCGCTCCAAGAAAAGACGCAAGAAGCAATATTGAGCCAATCTTTAAAAATTCAGCCTGCTGAAAAGTTATTCCAGAAAAACCAAACCAACGACAAGCTCCGTTTTCACAAATCACTAAAGGAAATTTAAAAATCGCCAAAATTGCTAAACTTACACATAAAATTAACGAAATCATAAAAATCTGCAACGATCTTGAAAAAACCCACTTCAGCGGAATTGCCTTCATAAAGAAGAACATCACTAATCCGCCCGCAATGTACGCCAAATGTCGCCAGAAGAAATAATATTCACTATAATTTAACCCCTTCGCATTATTTAAAGAATTTGCGCGCTGCGGACTCAAAGAAAACATCACTACCAAACCGATCAAAAGTAAAAGTCCAATAAACAAAAACAAAAGATAATTTGCGCGATGTTTGCGGATTTTTTCGAAACCTTCAAGTGTCGAGCGTTTTTTATTATCCGCCTTAGCAGTCCGATAAACCCTAACGCAAGGATTAATGATAAAAATCGTAAAAGCCGAAGAAACTAAAAACCAAATTCGCTCTAAAAATCCGTTAAATTGACCATTTAGAAAGTATTCGAGAACTTTTCGAAAATCATCATTCTCCAAATCTACACCAAAAAATCCTTGCGAAAGTCCTTTTTGAGGCCGAGAAGATCTTCGAACTTGATGAGCTAATTCTTGACGACGATAAACCGGCCTTTTATTAAAGCCATCAGCGCTTCTTCGTAAATTACTATTTCTTCTTTCCATTCTATAAAACCTTATGCTCAACAAGCGCCAGAATAATTCCAATAAATGCAGTCACCATTCCAATGATCCAAAAACGCATTGTAATTTTTGTCTCTTCCCAGCCAGTTGCTTCAAGATGATGATGAATTGGAGCTGAAATAAACACTTTTCGCTTAAAAACTTTTTTTGAAAAAATCTGAATCGCGCTAGAACCAGCTTCAATCACAAAAATTAATCCAATCACTGGCAAAAGAAGGAGTGAATTTGTAAGCATTGCCACAACGCCGAGAGTTGTTCCCCAGGCAAACGAACCAATATCACCCATAAAGAATCGTGCAGGATAAACGTTAAACCAAAGATAGGCCAAAAGTGCGCCAAGAACCGTAAAGCAAAACGCCGATAAACTATATTGATTTTGAACTAAAGCAATAATTCCAAAAGCAGCAAATGCAGCACTCAAAAGTCCGCCAGCAAGACCATCAAGTCCATCAGAGATATTTACAGCATTACTTGTCGCCACAATCGCAAAAATGAAAAGCGGAACCATCCAATAGCCAATTTCAATATTTCCAACAAAAGGAATCATAACACTTGTAAAATGCAATTTAAACGTAAAAAACCAAGCTAAAAATCCAGCCAAGGCAATAATCATCGCGAATTTAACTGGTGCTCGAAGACCAGCATCTTTACGGTTCGAACCCCAAATGTTCAAAATATCATCAATTAAGCCGATAAATGCACCGCCGGCAAGCCCCGCTAGCGGCAACCAAGTTTGCTCGCGTTTTAAATTCAATAAAACTGAAAGAATAATGACCACAACAACACCAATAACACCCGCCATCGTTGGAATATTTCTCGCAATTTTTTTCGCGTGAAGCTTACTTACTACGGTTAAAGCTTCACCTGTAACAGACGCCGTTTTTTGCTTTTTCCAAAATTTATGTTTATACGCAATAAAGGTATAAAGTGGTGTTAATCCCATTGCCAAAATAAATCCAGCAAGGCTGAAAAGTGCAGAAACGATTAATTGATTTGTAATATTTAACATATTCCCTCTTTTAATTTATTGGTTTAACTTCTAAATAATTCAGCAGCCAGTTCGAAATTTCGGTGAAAATTGGTGCCGCATCTTTCGAACCTTGAAGGTTTTGGTTTTCACCCCAAACCGCTACCATTATAACATATTCAGCCTCTTCTCCGCCACCAAATCCAACATAACTACCAATCGTTTGATAATCGACATATTTTCCGCCAACAATCGTCTGGCTAGTCCCAGTTTTACCACCAATTTGATAGCCTGGTGTATCTTTTGCTCCGCCAACTTTTCGAACTCCTTCGAGAACCCGTCTCATCTGATTGCTAGTTTCTTTCGAAATTACATTTTTGTGCGCAATTTCTAAATCTTTTTTCGAAAGCTTTCCATCTTCATCAACCATTCCAGCAACAATGCTTGGTTTATATAAAGTTCCACCATTCACAAGTGAAGAAAAAGCATTCGCGGTTTGAAGCATTGTGGTTGTCATACCTTGGCCGAAAGTCATATTCGAATATCGAACCGCATTTCCTTCGGCATTTTTTGGCGAAACGATCGAACCTTGGCTTTCGAGAATTTCGATTCCAGTTTCACGCCCAAGACCAAATCTGTTATAAAAATAATCATAGATTTTATTTCGTGCAGTTGAATTTAGTGTTCCACCACCGAGCAACTGACCAATTGTCACCATTCCGGTGTTTAGCGAATAATTCATTGCCGTTTGAAGAGTAATCGAGCCTGTGTGCCCTAAAACAGCATTTCGAATCGTAATATCTTCAATTTTTATTGAATCAGTATTATAATATCGTGTGTCAGGATTTGCAACACCCTCATTAATTCCTGTAGCCATTGTGAAGGATTTTATCACCGAACCGTTTTCATACGCCATTGTCGCAGAATTGTTGTTGAAAAACGTACCGTCTTGAACTTTTCCATAATTCGCTGGATCATAAGTTGGATAATTCGCCATTGCCATAATTTTACCTGTTTTTGGATTCATAACCAAAACTGAGCCATGTTTCATTTTTTTGGCTTCCATTTGTGATTTTAACACCTTTTCAACTTTTGCTTGAATATTTCGATCAATCGAAAGTGCCACATTTTGACCATTCACTGCTGGTTTTTCAATATTTTCGCTACCAATTTCGATCGCATTATTAAAAACGTCAGTTGTAATTTTTTTGTATCCATCTGTACCGGTCAATTCTTTATTCATTGCCTGTTCGATGCCGTAATTTCCACCATTATCATTCACAAAACCAATAACTTGCGACGCCAAATTTCCCTCAGGATAAACCCTACGAGTTTCAGCCGTAAAACCAATTCCATGGAACTTTTTCTCGCGAATTTGATTCACTTGTTTTAGTGATAATTTTGTCCCAATAACTTGATATCGAGTATCGGTTTTTTCGAAAAGTTTTTCGAAATTATCTTTCAAATTTCCACCAGCAACTCTTTTAAATTCTGAAATAATTTCATCTTTTTTGACTTTTTTTGAATTTTCCACTTCTTGCGGGTCGATCCAAAGAGTATAAACTGTTTCATTCAAAACTAATTTTGTTAGTTTTTTGCCGTCCATTGCGTAAATTAAACCGCGCTGAGACTTAATTTCAAACTGCTTTCGCTGGCCTTTATCTGCCTTTGCACGATATTCGTCACCCTCAATAACTTGCAAGAAAAAAAGCCGAACAATAATTACCGCAAAAATTCCCAAAACTGAGACTGCGAGATAACCTGTTCGACTTTTATTCTTAAAACCTAAAATCATACTATTTCTATTTTATCACACTTTTTGTGATTTTTCGAAAAAGCTTAAACTTATTTTGCGTAAGAAACTGAAGCTGGTGTTGTCATCTTCTTCGCAACTTCGCTATTTTCAATATTCGAAAGCGCTGTGAGCCGCGCATTTTCAACTTCTAAATCAGCTTTTTTAATTTCCAGATCCGATATTTTCGAGTCAATCTCTTGAATATCACTTCCGTAAAGCGCTGGTTTAGATGAATTCATCAAGAAAATAATTCCAAGAACCGCAATCAAAATACCAAGCATCAAAAATTGCGTTACCGCACCAAGTTTTGCTGTTGGTTGAAAAATAGCGATGTTGTTATTTCTTCCGTATGAACGCGACGAAGCTTGTGCTTGCCTGCGACGACTAACATAATTTGTGTTTGTTTTATACATTGGTTTTTTGTATTGCGTTAAATTTAATATTCAATAAAATAAAGCACCGAACCAGTCTTGGCTGGTGCTTTAAGTTTTAGTTTTTGTTTCAAATTTTTGTTTTTGTTTTTCGAGAGCGTTAAATACTATCGAAAATTAACTTTTACGCGAGCTTGTTCGTTAGCGTAGCTTACTTTGATTGTTTTTGGCATCTCGCCTCCTTTTGTTTTTTATTTTCTAATGCTTACTCGCAGTTTTGCGCTGCGGGCTCGCGGATTATTAACATCTTCTTTTGCGCCATCAAGCGGTTTTTTTGTAATTGTTTGAAATTTCGATTCCAAACCTTTTTTCGAATCTTCTTTAAAATAATTCTTCACAATTCTATCTTCAAGGCTATGAAAAGTAATTATTCCAACTCTTCCACCAGAATTCAAAAGTTTCGGAAGCAATTTCAAAACATCCTCAACCTGTTGAAGTTCGTTATTTACTGCGATTCGAATCGCTTGAAAAGTACGCGTTGCGGGGTGTGTCTTTTGCCAACCGCCTTTATGCACGCTCAAAATTAAATCAGCCAACTGTGTCGTGGTCTCAATACTCTGTTTTTTTCGAACTTCCAAAATTTTCGAAACAATCTTTTCAGCGAAACTATGTTTTTCTTCACCAAATTCAGTCAAAATTTGCATTAGTTCATTCTTGCTTGCAAATTTTATAATATCTGCCGCCGTTTTTTGCTGGGCAGGATTCATTCGCATATCAAGTGGGCCATCTTTTCGAAAAGAAAATCCCCTTTCAGCAATATCTAACTGAGGCGAAGAAACACCCAAATCCGCTAAGATTATATCGAATTTTCGACCTTTCTCTACCAATTCTTTTGCTGCAGAAAGAAAATCCATATGCAAAAGCTCTACGCCTTCATTTTTAAACTGTTGAAGCGTGCGAATCGCATTTTCATCTCTATCAACTAAAACCGAGTTTTTGAAATTCTCGGTTATACGCAAAAACTCACCAGCGTGTCCGCCATATCCTGCCGTGAAATCAAGATAACTCTCACCTTTCTTTGGCTGAATTTGTAGCAAGCTTGCTTGTAATAAGACTGGTATGTGAACTGATTTTTCTCTGTAATTCATAAATTTAAAGCCACCTAACTGATGATTAAACTTTTTGTTTTTGTTATATTTTTGTTTTAAGATTCATTATAAGTTTAGCTTTTTGCTTGGCGTATAGCCAACCATATTGCTGTTTGAGAGACTTATATATGAGGTGGAGTTTTATTTTGGGAGGTTTTAGAATGTGCTCCAGCTATTATTTTAACCTGGTTACTGGAATTTGTCCAGCTGTTTAATCACCAGATAGTTGACCTTAAACTAAAAACTACATCTATTTTAACGTGCTTTTATTTTTGTTTAGTGGTTTTTCTGTTTGTTTCTGTCGTTGCCACTGATTTAAGTTTACCGCGAATTAAAAATTTTCGCAAGACCTATTTTTGACAAACACGCAAATATAGAACAAAGTTTTTATATATTTTTCCACAACTATGTGGAAAAGCAAGCCTTTTAACAGATATCGCCTACTTTTCCACAATGCTTGTGTTTAATTGTTGAAAAATCAAATTATCGTGGTAATAATGCATTAACCAACGCCATATCATACTTTGTTGTAGACATTAAAATTAGATATGTCACAAACACAACAAGGTTAATTGCAAGTGAAAGAACCAAAACTGCACTTCGAAAATCTTGCGTAACTTGGTCTACCACCACTGTTCCGTCTTCTGCAATCATAATTCCGTTGTTCGTTAATAGCGTTTTAGCTTTTGAAATATCTTGCTCTTTTTTTGAAACTTTCGCAGTTTTTTCTGCAGATTTTTTAGTTGTAGTTTTTTTAACGATTTTTGTTTCTGTTTGTTTTTTTGTCATTTTATTCCTTTTTTTATTTTATTTGACTTATTTAATCTTCGTTGTTTTGTATGTTTATATAATAGCATAAGTTTTTTAAAAAGTCAATAGTTTTATGTTAAAATGTTTTAAAATATTTTAAAAACCCTTGCCAACTTTTTGTTCGCTTGACAATTCCCTTTTTGATTCTATTTTATTTTTTGACATAATTCTAAAATATTGCCAAATAAAAAATAGGCTTTTGTCGCCTATTTCTATCTGGTTTTTAACTCTTAAAGTGCACTTTCACCAAAAAGCTTTTTAATTCGTGCTTCGATCGAGCCCTTATGTCTTCCGAGCTCTTTACTTAATTTCGAAATAAGTTTGTTATCGATTTCACCATTTTCGAAAATCGCCTCTTGAAGCTTTGTATCATCGGTAAGCTTCCATGGACGATATGCATTCGGATATTGCTGGCGCATTTTTTCTAGCTTTTCTGCCCAAGTTGTCTTTTTTGGTTTTTCTTCAACAATTTCGCCAGCCTCACGCTTTTTCGAAACTTCGACCAGATGTATAAAACGCTTTTCAGCCTTCAAGCTTTCTTTTTTAAGATGTGTATCAATTCTTTGTGCCTCCGAGCTAACAATCAAAGCCGTTCGATTTATTCCGATTAAATAAAGTTTATCAAGCGAACGAACACGCGAAAGCGCCACATAACCCATTCCTTCAGAAAAAGCTTTTCGAAGATCAATTCGTGCAGCATCGAGTGTCATTCCCTGACTTTTATGAACAGTAATTGCATAAGCCAATCTGAGCGGGATCTGCATAATACTGGCACGTTTTTTATCGCCGTCGCGTAATTCCCAAGCATCTGGAACCATTGTCACAACTCTACCGTTTTGAAATTGAACAATCGGATAGTCTGTAAATTTTTCAAAATCAATAACTTCTCCAATCGAACCATTCACATAATATCGATTTTGGGCATTTTTAACCGCCATCACTAAAGCACCTTTTTTAAGTCGCAAAAGCTCTGGAGCAAGAACCGATTTTTGTAAAGTCTCAACGTAATTTTTTGCACCAGTTGTAGTTTGAGCGAAATGAAATTCCTTTTCGTCAAGTTCGGCAAGTTTTTGCTCATTGATCGCATCAACATCAATATTCGTAGTGTGAAGCTCAGTTAAATTTTTCAAAAAATCTTCATTTTCAAATTCTGGCTCAGCATCAATACGGTTAAGCAAACTTTCAGCATGCTTTCGGCGTAAATCATCCGCTCGAAGTGCATTTAAAATTTCAGTCAATTCACTATCTTTCTGGCGATAATTCTCCTCAAGATAACAAACCGTAAAATCAGACATTCGCCAAGCTTCAGAATGAATTGCAAAGCCACCAGTTCGACTACCAGTTCGATTAATTGGCGGCAACTGAAAAAAATCACCACATAAAATCACTTGAATTCCACCAAAAGGCTTGTCGTTTTGGCGAATTGTGCGACAAATTTCTTCAACCATATCAAGCCGAAAATCATGCAACATCGAAATTTCATCAATCACTAAAATATCAGTATTTTTAATGATTTCCGCACGAGTTTTAGGGATTTTTTCGAAAAACTTCTTAGAAAGATAATCATAAATTCCAATCCCGCTCCAAGCGTGAATTGTATTTCCGCCAAGATGAGTTGCTGCTAAACCAGTAGTAGCCGTAACGCTAACCTTTTTTCCAGAATTTTTTGCAAGCTTAATAAACTGGTTGAGCGTGAAAGTTTTTCCACTTCCCGCCGCCCCAGTTAAAAAGACGTTCTCGCCGGAAAGCATAATCTCTAAAGCTAGTGCTTGTTTCATTTTCGAAGACTATTCACTCCCGATCATTCGTGGTGGCTCACCCTCTGGCTCGTCAAGCAATTTTTTGCTTTTAATTTCGTATCGACGACCCGTAATCTCACTCACAATATAATCTTCATTAATTAAATTTACAAACATATCAAGGTCGTTGCCATCCATGATAATAATCGCACCGTTATCGTCTGTCATAAGTTCAAGTTGCATTTCGTCGGCATATTCCACAACTTTTTCTTGTGAAATTTCTCCAATTTCATCCATTTTTTGAAGTTTCGTTGCTGCTTTTTTATGATCACGAACTAAGGTTTGCAAATCTAAACCGTCTGGAAAACTCAGTTTATATTTTCGTTCAATTTCAAGCACTTTTTGATCAGCTAAAACTTGTTTCTTGTAATCATAGTTGAAGAGTTTTTCGAATTTTCCCTGATTAAAAATAAAAATATCATTATTAACAATCAGAACCTGATTATCTGGTTGAATTTTCAAGCCAAATTCTGGCTCAAAAGCACCAAATTTACCGTTTCGAAATTCCCAAGCCGTTGCGCCACGCAAAACTTGACCTTGCATAATTTGTTTGGCAACATAAAATTTCTCTCCTTTTGGAGTTGTAAAACGCGCTAAAATTCCTTTAATTCGCTTAAAATCATGCTCGTTTTCATTAAATTCTACAATATCCGTATATTGAGTTTCAATCGTGTTGATCAAAGCATCGGCATGCTGAACTTTTTTTAACTCAGTTTTCAAAAGCACATCTTTGCTCGCTCCACCATCCATTTCATAATCACGCACACTTAAACCAGTTCCAGCACCCATATTCACAAAATTAATCATATCAAAAATAAATAGAGGCTTAATTTGCGCATTTAATTCACTTGTAAAACTCGTTGTAAAGGGCATAAAATTTTTATTAAACAAGAAAAACTCGACATCAAGCTCGTTTTTAATTTCATCTGTTAAATTTGCCCATTGAAAAATATCGGTAGGTTCGGTTTTCGAAACTTCATTCGAAATATTTTCAGTCATTTTTTCATTATCCATAGTTATATTTTACCACAAGCTCTTAAAATCTAAAAGAAATCTTTTAATTTGGTTAGTTTTCGAAGCCGTGATATAATTAAAGAATGAAAATTGCAATTTTAGGGCGTCAGCCAAGTATTGGAATTGCCGAACTCGAAAGTGTTTTTGGTGGCGAAAAAATTCGCGTTCTTGGTGATTACGCCTGCATTATTGAAACCGAAAAAATCAATGTGTCGCATTTTGGCTCAATCCTTAAAACTGGACGGGTCGTTTTTGAAGTTAATTCAACTGACTGGCACGATGTTTCAAAAAAAATAACTCAAATCTTTGAACGCGATTTTGCGGATTTTAGTGGAAAAATCACGCTAGGAATCTCATCTTATGGTTTAAAAATTCGCGCAAATGAAATTTCGAAAACCGGCACAATTATTAAGCATAAATTAAAAAATCACGGTGTTTCGATACGAATTATCCCTTCAAAAACAGCAGCGCTTTCAACCGCGATTTCACACAACAACAAACTTGGTTTGAGTAAGAAAAAAATCGAAATTTTAGCGGTGCGTGGTGGTAAAAAAACGATTATCGCACTCAGCGAAGGCGCGCAAAATATTACAAGCTACGCTAAACGCGACCAAAATCGACCAAAACGCGATGCTTTTGTCGGAATGCTACCACCAAAACTAGCTCAAACAATGCTCAATCTTGGCGCGGGCGAAAATCAGCCACAAATTCAAGCACTTTTTGGTAGGAAAAATTTCGAAATACCAGAAATTCTCGACCCATTTTGCGGAACTGGAACGGTTCTTCAAGAGGCACTTTTAAAAGGCTTTGAAGTTAACGGAACAGATTTAAGTGAAAAAATGATAGAATTTTCGAAAGAAAATAGCGAATGGTTTTTACGAGAATTTAAACCACACGGCGAGATTGGTAAAATTTATCAAGCCGATGCCACAGATGAAAAATGGAGTTTTGCTAAAAATCTTTCAACAGTGGTTTGTGAAACTTATCTTGGTCAGCCATTCTCTGCTCCGCCTTCACCAAAAAAACTGGAGGAAGTTCGCGAAATCTGCAACCGCATAATTTCGAACTTTTTAAAAAATTTAGCCACACAAATTCCAGATGGAACGCAAATTTGTATCGCTGTTCCCGCTTGGAAAACACAAAATGGCGATTTTTCGCACCTTCCACTTGTTGACTTTTTAAATGAGCTGGGGTATAATAGAAGAGAATTTATGCGCGTTAAACCACAAGATCTAATATATTATCGCGAAGATCAAGTTGTGGCGCGTGAATTATTAGTACTAATAAGGAGTAAAAATGTCACACGTTAAATCGGGTGGTTCAAGTAAGAACATCCATAATAACGCCGGTCAACGTCTTGGTGTTAAACGATTTGGTGGCCAAAAAGTTAACGAGGGTGAAGTTCTCGTTCGACAAACTGGTGCAACTAAATTGGCTGGTGAAGGAACTTACATGAGCCGAAATTTCACGATTCACGCCAAACAAGACGGTGTTGTGAAATTTAAACAAATCCAAAAACGCAAATTTACTGGCAAAACCGAACGACGCACAGTTGTAGAAGTTGTAGCTGCGTAATTGTAATAAAAAAATGAGCTTTTCGAACGATCGGCTCATTTTTTTATTTTATTGATTCGACGAATTAATGTTCTTCCTTCATTCCTAAATGTTCGCGAATTTTATCAATCACCCCCGAAATTACCACTTGCGACTTCACAAGATAATCATCAACACCAAGCCCCTCTGCGCGCTTTTGATCGCTCTCTTGGCTTAAAGCTGTAAGCATAATTATCCGCATATTCATCGTCTCTGGTGTGTTTCGCAACATATCCAAAACATCAAAGCCTGAAATCTTTGGCATCATCGCATCAAGCAAAATCAAATCTAGTCGAATTTTTAACGCCACCGTCAAAGCCTGCTCGCCATCATGCACTTCAAAAACCTCATAATCTTCCATTTCTAATCAAGCACGATAAACACTAGCCAGAACCTGGTCATTCTCGACCAATAGAATTTTCTTTTTTATCTCCATTTTCTCGCCTACTTCAAAACTTCTATTGCTTTATTTTTCTGAATATCATTCAACAAATAGCTCTGCCCCTCTGGATTTTTAATCTCAATATCCGGTGAAATTCCATTATTCGAGATATTTTTACCACTTGGCGTGAACCATTTCGCAATCGTAACCTTTAATAAAGCACCATCAGGCATATCGATCGTTGTTTGAACACTTCCCTTGCCATAAGATTTTTCACCCACAATTTGCGCAGCCTTATGTTCTTTAAGTGCTCCAGCAACAATTTCACTCGCACTCGCTGAAGAATTATCGAGTAAAATCACTGTTTTAATTCCTTTTAATGGGTTTTCGCCAGTTGCTCGAATTTCCTCAACAGTTTTCGAACTAGTTTTTTCGCTTACAATTAGCGCATTTTTCTCCAGCCATAAACTCGCAACGGTTTTTGCGGCCTGAACATATCCACCACCATTTCCACGCAAATCCAAAATAACTTTCGAAATTCCTTCATTTTTAATTTCTTCGGCATACTTTTTAGCCAAAGCACCAGTTTCACTATCAAATCGATAAATCGAGAGCGTCGCAATGCCGTTATTTTTTGATAATTCCACACTTGGATTTTCAATTTTCGCACGAGTCACTGAAAAATCTTTCTTTTCTTCACCGCGAATGACCGTAATTTTAACTGTTGTTCCAGAATCGCCACGAATTTTTTTACTAACTTCGGAGGTACTTTTCTTTAAAACATCTTCATCATTAACTTTTGAAATTACGTCTCCAGCCAAAATCCCAGCACTTGCAGCAGGATTTTTTGGCAAAACACGCACAACCTTAACAATGTCGCCGTCTTTTGCAAGTTCAATTCCAACACCAGTTCCAACATCTCCGCTCAAACTTTTATTAAATTCCTCAGCCTCTTTTGAAGTCATATATTCGGTGTATTTATCGCCAGCAGCTTCAACCAAACCTTTCGAAGCACCTTCAATAATCTTCTGTTTATCGATTTCTCCGTCGTAATTTGAAACTAATGCTTGATAAGTTTTTTCAACATTCGAAAAATCAATTTTCTCAACCTTTTTTAGACCAAAAACTGGCGCAATTAAATTTCTAATATCATCTATTCTTGAACCACCCACAAAACCCAAAATCAGCGTAAAAGCCGAAATTAAAACTAACGTTGAGTGATTGACTTTTTTTCCTTTGTCCATAAAATCCATTATATCATAAAAACACAAGCATAACAAAAAAATAAGTTCCGAAAGATAAGTTTAAGTTAGATATTATAATATAAATATATCGTAGAAAAATTTTAAATAAAATAAAAGACCCAATTTTTGGGTCATGGATACTATCAATAGCTTTTATGGGTTATATTTTCTTCCTCCCATTTTATCGCCTCATCTTGGACTTTAAGGGCAAAAGATTCTCTATACTCTAAATCCATAGTTCTTATTTCATTTCTTGCTTTTTGATAAAAAACTAGCTGTATATCGGCTGGATAGAGGGCAGTTCCGATTATTCTTATTAACTCCTTGTTATCCTCTATTAATCTTCTATTAGCTTCAGCAATGGTTAAAGCGTTTCTTTCTGACATTTTAAAGCCCCTCCTGTTTCTATAAGTACCTATTCATGAAAAAGATTCATATTATCACGAACAACTATCACATTATAACCTAATTGCTAAATAATTTCAAGCAAATAATAAAAAGCGAGTCAGCTAAACTGACTCGCTAAGTATTAATCAAAATATACATATGTATCGTAAGTGCTTGCAGGAACCGTCATTGTTGAAAATTGTCCCCAGCGCCCGTTAACAAAATAGTTGTATTGCGAAATTGTAACCATATTTCCATTAACAGCTTCAACCCAAACGATATGTCCGTATTGGCCACCACTCATTACACCAAACGAACCAACTTTTGGCGTATTTCCAGTTCGAAAACCTGCTCGACGCGCGCTTGCTGGAACATCTTTCGCATTTCCCCAATATGCAGCACTAATTCCTTTTGTTGCACGTAATTTCCACGCAACATAACTCACACATTGTCGGCATCCATATCCATAGCCATCTGTTCCATTTCCATCAGCTCCACCATAACTCACGGCATTCGCGTCAACTGGACAGTTTGCATCATTCCAAGGATATGAACTTGTTCCAGCGATCGCTTGTGGAAGAGCACCGCCACCAGCAGCTCGAGCAGCTCTCAAAATTTGTGCTTGAATTGCTTCTTGTTGTTGTTTTTGAAGTTCTGCCTTTTGAGCATTTCGCTCTTTTGCGTATTTTGTATATTCAGCTTCATCATTCTTTGTTTGAGTGATTAATTCATTTTGCTGACGAATTTTTTCCTGCAATGCAGATTCTGCTTGTTGCTGATTTGCTAATGCAACCTTAACTTCATCTCGTTGTTTTTCAAGATCAGCTTTTGCACGCTTAATTCCATCAACCTTTTCAACTAGTTGATTTTTGACCGCACTTTGATATTCAAAATTATCAAGAGCTTTCGAAAGATTACTACTTCCCGCAATTCGCTCAATTGGCGTGATATCATCTTCAAGCGACATTGTAGCTAAAATCGAACCAAGAGCATCTCGATTTCGCTCAATATTTTCTTCATTCGTTTTAATTTCGAGCTGAAGTTTTTCAAATTGCTTTCGATAAATCGCGATCTGCGACTGAATCGTAGCTTTTTCTTTTTCGATTCCGTTTAATTCATTTTGAAGTGTTTGAGCCTTATTTCGAAGATCGCCCGCCCGAGATTCTGCATCACCAATCTGAGATTGAAGCGCCTTAATCTCTTTATCAAGCTGGTCAATACTCTTTTCTGCCTGAGCGCCACCTTTTGGAATTGTCGCAACAACGCCAGCAGCCACAACACCAAGAGAAATCGCGCTATTAATAATTAAATTCTTCTTTTTAATCTTTTTCATAACTATTTTTCTTTTTGTTTTAAATTTATTACTATTAAAATTATACCACATTATTTTTTCGAAGACAAGCCCCTTTTTATATTTTTAGGTATTTTCTTGTAGCTGTAAATGCTGAAATAATGCCAATTAAAGATCCGATAATAATTAGCCCCAAAACAACAAGAATTCCATACATATGTAAGAATGAAATCACTGGTGAGACGATAATCCCATAAGCTTCAAGCTTGGTCTTTGAAAGAAAAATAATCGAATATCCAATAATTGACGCTAAAATCGCTGCAATCGTTCCGCAAATTACAGCTTCAACCAAAAATGGACCAGCAATAAAACTCTTGTTAGCACCAATCAATTTCATCATATAAATCTCTTCTCGACGGTTAAAAATCGCCATTCGAATTGTGTTAAAAATAATTAAACTTGCAATAATTACAAAAATTGAACCAGCAAGAATTCCAACCTTCTCAGCAAAATTAATTGTGTTTGAAATATTCTTAATTACCTCATTCCGATCGCTCGCATAGGTTGGTGGATGATCTGGGTCAAGGCTCGATTTTATTAGTTTATTATTTTCGACAAGATTTTTAAGCTCGGTTGAATCTGAAATATCAACAAGTTTAATATTAAAAATACCAAAAAATTCATTATTCGATTCAATCAAGGCTTTTCGAATATCCGCGTCGGCAGAATTTTTTCGCGCAAATTTATCTCTCGCCTCTTGTGGTGAGGTGTAGGTTATATTTGTCACCGTTTTAAGATCACCGATTGACTTTTTCATTTTTTCAATATCAGAATTTGAAACACCTTTTTTCAGATAAATCGACATATCAACTTTATTTTTAATATCATCAACAGTGTCCATCAAAATTGAGCGCGCAAGAAGCGAGCCAAAAATAATCACCAAAGTAACCGTCATCACCGCTGTTGCAGCAACCGAAAGCCAAGCATTTCGAATAAAGCTATTCGCACCATATTTAGTAATTCGCCAAAATGTTAGAGTTCTACGACGATGGCGTTTTTGCTGCATAATAACTTTAGAGTTCTGTTTTTTTCGACCTTGTTGTTGAATTGTTTTTCGCTTTTCTTCCATTACTGTCTATACTCCCCTTGTGATTGATCATGAGTGATTTTTCCACCGTTCAAAGTAATAACGCGACGTTTAAGTTTATTAACAATTTCAACATTGTGCGTAGTTAAAACAACTGTTGTTCCGTAGTTGTTAATTTTTTCAAGCAGTCGGATAATATCCCAACTGTGCTTTGGGTCAAGATTACCAGTCGGCTCATCGGCGATAAGAATTTTTGGCTGACGCGCCAAAGCTCGAGCAATAGCCACACGCTGACGCTCACCACCACTCAACTGATGCGGAAAATTACCTTCTTTACCTTCCAAACCAACAAGCTTAATCACTTTCGGAACAGTAGCTTTAATTTCGTGATTTGTCATCCCAGCAATTTCAAGCGCGAAAGCGACATTTTCAAAAACTGTCCGATTCGGCAAAAGCTTAAAATCCTGAAAAATTACACCAATTCGGCGTCGCAAAAGTGGAATATCTTTATCTCGTAATTTATCGTAATCAATTCCACCAACAACAATTTTACCGCTGGTTTGTTTTTCTTCGCGAGTAAGCATTTTTAAAAGCGACGACTTTCCGGCACCGCTCGTTCCAACCAAAATCACAAATTCTTTTGGCTTAATATGAAGACTAATCCTGTTTATTGCAGGAGTTTTTGAATTCCCATAAACTTTTGTTACACGATCTAATAATATCATCACTTTTTATTATATCAGCTTTTCGCAAAGTGTTCAAGCTTATTTCGAATTTTAAAAATTCACCCTCAATTTTGAGAGCGAATTTAAACTATTTTTTTGATTTTTGTTTCTTTTTGAGAAGTTGCGCAGTGTAATTTTCTGGTGAATCTGCAGTTTTATTAATTCCCAAAACCTCTAAAACATCCCATAGCTCTTGCCGAATCTCATCAGGATTATCACCTTTTTTAACTTCTCTTTCAAGTTTAATGAATGTTCCCAATTTTTCAACATCATCCAAAAAGAAAGTTGTGTCTTCAACTTGAAGTTTTTGGCGATTTCGAAGGACTTCAACCTTCATTTCGAAACCTAATTGCTGAACAATGTGCGCAGTTTCAGCATAATTCAAAACAGGTGTTTCGTGGATTAAATCAACATTTTCAGCATCAATGTGGCGTTTTTGGATTAGCTGATACCAAGGTTTACGTTTTGGGTCAACAATTTCCGTTCGAATCATTAACTTTGGCAAATTTCGGCTTGGCTGATAACCGCGAGGTAAAAAAACACGATCATTTTGAAAAATCACTCGCCCGAAATCGTGCCCTGTATCAGTTAATCTTTTAATAAAATCAACTTTATTTTTAATTTTTGCTTTTACGATAACTTTTTTCATAATTCGATTCTACCATATTTTTGCATTTTTTGCAATATCACTTATGCTTTTAATCTTTGACGCGCTTGCTCCGCCAAGCAAACTGTCGCTGCCATCGCTACATTTAAACTCTCAATTTCACCAACCTGTGGAATTATAACTTGATTTTTAACTTTCGAAAGCAATTCTGATGAAACACCTGCACCTTCATTTCCAAAAATCCAAGCTGTTTTTATTGTAAAATTCTCATCATAAATTGATTTTTCAGCCTGAAGACTTGTTGCAAAAATTGGAGTTTCAACTTTCGAAATAACCTCATTCAAGTCTTGATTTTCGAAAATTTGAAGTTTAAAATGTGCCCCCATCCCTGATCTCAAAACTTTTGGTGACCAAGCCGAAACAGTTCCTTTTGAACAAATTATTTGTTTAACCCCAAAACCAACTGCGCTTCGCAAGATCGTTCCAAGATTTCCCGGATCTTGAATTTTTTCAAGAATAATCATATCTTTTTGAAAATTAACAGATTGAAATTCCGGCTTTTTAACCACAAAAAATACACCAACACCTTCAACAACTGGGCTAATTTTTGCGTAAATTTCTTGTTCAAGCTCAATAATTTCAGTATTCAAATCTTTACATTTTTGAACTATCTGCTTTACCTCGATACTCTTCGAAGAACTCAAAAAAACACAAATATCTGGCGAACCAAAAATTTTCAACCATTCACCCGCCAGATGAACACCTTCGACAATTGTCAAATTTTGTTTATTTCGAAAGCTTTGTTTTTTAGAAAGTTGAACAAGTTTTTTAATCAGTGGATTTTGCGCGGAGGTAATTTTCTTCATTAAACCTCGCTTGATTTTACACGAATCTGTGAAGCATCGTCACGATTTCGAACACTCACCAATCCATCGCCTTCAACTGTTTCAAAATCAATCACAACAACTTTTGGCACACCAATCTCATCCGCCTTAGCGTAAACTTTACCAACTTTTCCACTCAAATCAAATTCTACATTTTTGTATTTTTTACGAAGTTCAAAATAGACCTCTCTAGCTTTTTCAACTAGAGCTTCTTTATTTTTCAAAAGCGGAGCCACAATAATTTTAGTTGGTGCAAGGTTTTCTGGTAAAGCTAGATAAGTTCGAGTTTTACCTTCAGATTCAACTTCAGTATAAGCATTCGAAAGAACCGCCATCAATAATCGCTCAACACCAAAGCTTGGCTCAATCACATGCGGAATAAACTTTTCGCGAGTTTGTTTATCTGTATATTCCATACTTTTACCGCTTGCCCGTTGAATGTTTCCAAGGTCGAAGTCGGTTCGATAAGCAATTCCCATTAATTCTTCTTTACCGATTGGAAAGTTGAACTCAAAATCAACTGTGCGTTTTGAATAATGCGCGCGATCTTCAGCTGGAACTTCAAGTTCAAATAAAGACTCTTTTGGAAGACCCATTTTTTGAGTTAAAAATTCTCGCACCAAATTCAAAAGTTTTTCGAACTCAGCTTCCCAATTTTTAGGATTTACGAAATACTCAATTTCCATTTGTTCAAATTCTCGCGAGCGGAACACAAAATCACGCGGACTAATCTCGTTTCGAAAAGCTTTCCCCTGTTGTGCAAGCCCAAACGGCAAGCTTGGATAAAAAGCATCTACTACATTTTTATAATTCGTAAAAATTCCCTGAGCGGTTTCTGGACGAAGATAAGCTACAGAGTTTTCGTTAACAACTGCACCAACGTTGGTCTGAAACATCATATTAAAGCTACGAACATCGCTCAAATCATTACCTTTTGGCGATTTCAAACCTTTTTCACGAATAATTTCGGTAATTTTTTCATTCGAAAGGCCTTCCGCTTCGATTCCAGCATCTTTTAATAGGTGATCCGCTCGATAGCGTTCACCAGTTTTTAAATCTTCTACCAAAGGGTCGGCAAAAGTTGCAGCGTGACCACTCGCTTTCCAAACTTTTGGATTCATAATGATTGCTGCATCAACACCAAACATATCTTCGCGGTTCTCAACAAAGAAATCCCACCATTCGTTCATGATTTTGCGCTTTAATGCTAAGCCAAGTGGGCCATAATCCCAAGTTCCGCGCATTCCACCGTAAACTTCGCTACCTTGCCAAATAAAACCGCGGCGTTTTGCGAGGCTAACAATTCTGTCCATTAAGTCTTCGTTCTTCATTTTTCCTCCGTATATTCTTTTAACCATTATATCAAAAAAGCTCTCATTTTTCGAGAGCTTTTCCTTAAAATTGTTATAAAATTACAACTTTAATTTCGATTTTTTTGAGTCAACTATAAACTTTTACAAATTTAAAAAAGCTTTTTCCATATACAAAAACAACACCGGTGTGCAATTTTATCAATATTTTTATTGCAACGATCGAATAATATCTGTAATTTTGTTCAAAAAAATATCACAACCTTTGATTTTCGAAATAATTTTTGGTTCATTCGAAACCATTAGTCGCAAAAATTTAATATCATTCGCACCAAACTTACCGTTAATATCTTCGAAAAAGACCTTGTCATAAAAATCAAAACTATAATTCAAATCTGCCTGTAAGGGTTTGCCATTTTTATCACTTTCAAGATTAATTTCGTCACCAGAAAATTCAGCCACCTTAAAATTAAACCATTTTTTTATTAGGTTTAAGTCAATATCAGAATTATTTAAACTTCGAAAAATTATTAATAAAATTTCAAAAAAATCACCGCTCTCAATCTGTTCACAAAGCCCCGAAATCTTTTTAATTGCATAATACGCAAATTCAGTTCTTTCGAAATCCTTCAAAATTTCACCAAAAAATTCACACATTCGAGCTGAAGAAAGTGTTTTCATCTTACTCTTCCCTTCAATAAAAACTACCTCATTTAACGAAAAAAACTCAATTCCGCCAGCTAATTTAGATTTCGGTTTTCGAACACCTCGAGCGATTGCGGTTTTTTTACCTTCGGGCGTTAAAAGTGTTAAAATCCGATCCGCCTCGCCAAAATCAGTTCTGCGCAGAACAATTGCCAAAGTTTTTTTACGTGAATTATTCATTCGAAATTTCCTCGATTTTTTTGCGTAATTCTTGTGGGTGAACTTGCGATTTATCAAAAATATGCCGAATATTGAAAGGTTTGAGACTTTCGAAATCAAGCTCGCTCGCCAAATCGGAACAAATTACGACAGGAATTTTTGAAGTGTCGGAGTAGCTTTGAAGCTCATTCAAAAGTGCAAATGCTGAATGCCCTTCGAGCAAAATATCAA
Source organism: uncultured bacterium (assembly GCA_963526415.1). Lineage (GTDB taxonomy): Bacteria > Patescibacteriota > Saccharimonadia > Saccharimonadales > Saccharimonadaceae > Nanogingivalis. The sequence goes on from CAURNE010000002.1 coordinate 131,712, forward strand.
GCAAAATTAAATCCGGCAGATTTTTATCAATCTGTAAAATTGCTTTTTGCGCAGAATTAGCTTTCGAAATACTGAAATTTGAGCGCAAGATTCGTTCAAAATTTTCCGCCAAAATCTGGTTATCTTCGATAATTAAAATTTTTTTCACAACAAACTCAACTGCCCTGAACGATTTAAATCGATATAAAATGTGCTACCGTCGCGATGCCGAATAACGCCAATTTTTGCACCCATCGCAGTCGCGAAACTTTGCGCGATAAATAACCCCAAGCCGGAACTTTGCGGACGCGAACTAGCCTGAACTGGCCGATGATTTTGCTTTTTAATTGCGCGCCAAATTGAAAGCGGAAGCTCCTCGCCATAATCTCGCACCGAAATTCGAACTTTTTCTCCAACATTTGAAATCTTAATTTCAACATCATTTTTTTTATCTGAAGAATAAAGAGCGTTATCAGAAAAATTCATCAAAACTGAACGCAAAAGTTCATAATTTGCAACAATAAGCTCGCTTTTTCGGATATTTTTAAACCGAATTACTCTTCCATGAAGCTTGAAAACATCAGAAATCTCAGAAATCACATCGCCGCATATTTTCTTTGAACTAATTGGTTCAAGCTCAAACATTGCATCCTCAAGTTTCGAAATTTTAGTTAAATCTTGAACAAGACGCAAAGCTCTTTCACTCGTTGTATTAATTTGATGCAAAATTCGATCTCTTTCAGAACTTGAAAGATCGATCTCGTTGTCAGTTAAAGTTAGTGAAAGCTGACGAATAATTGAAAGCGGGGTTTTCATCTCATGAGCAGCAACAAGAAAACTACTATCTTGCGCTACCAGATTTAAAAACTCCCGCTCATTCATACTTTTATTATAGCAAATTTTTGCTATTTTTAAAAGCTAATCCATTTTCAAGGTTCTTAGAACATTCTCATTCAAAACATTATTATAAGTATCGGCATCTGTTCGAATCATCAAAGTTTTACTATTAAATTTAAAATAGTAAGCCGTTCCGCGAATTCGGTTATTTTTATCATTTCCTGGGAATAATCCTGAAATTTTTGTTGCAGGATATCCGTTAACAGTTGCCGCTTCAGAAGAAAGTTCACCCTTCTTAATCGCCTCTTGGAAGTCTTTCAAAACTTCATCCATATTTTTTTCATAGATAGCAACTCGAAGTCCAAACCTTTGAACATCTTTGTTTTCTTTTGGAACTGGCGGAACAGTGTCAGGATAGAAATATGAGAAAAATCCTTTTCGATCTGATCCATTTGATTCAATATATTGATTCCAGAAAGTTGGATAGCTAAATGTTACCTTTCCTAAATCTTCTGGTGCACGGAATTCTTTAACAGTTTTTCGGCGTTCTTCGTTATATTTCTTTTCATCATCTTCGGCTTGTTTTCGCTTTGCTTCCGCCGTAGCTAATTCAATTTTACCGTCAATATCTGTTTTTGCGTTATTGTATTCAATATAAGCCCAAATCCCAAAAGAACCCGCACCGGCAAACCCGATACTCAAAAGAATAATTGCAATTGTTGAGCCTTGTACTGCACCTTTTTTGAATCTATTCATACTACCTATTATACTTATGTTTTTATTTTTTTCAAGTGCTTTTGGGATTTTTTGAAAAATAAAAAACCGCATTTAGCGGATTTCATCAAAAAAAATGGTGGCTCCTCCCAGACTTGAACTGGGGACACAAGGCTCTTCAGGCCTCTGCTCTACCAACTGAGCTAAAGAGCCAACCTTTATTAATTATACAGTATAAGCTTTTTTTATGCAAGAGTTTTTTTAATTATTTTCGAAAAATAGAAATCTTCCGTATTGACTTTCTATCTAAAAAATGTTATTATATAAGTATTCCAAAAAAGGAGGTTCTTTTATTTGTTATTAACAATATATAACGTACACATTTTTCGCAATTTAGCTTCGAATAGTGTTGAATTACCACATAAAGTTAGACTAAAAACCAATCTTGGTGAATTTCCTGCTAAAATTATTTTTATAAAACAGTACGAAAACTATATTCGTATTGAAGGAAAAATCGTTGTAAATGAACAAAAACCTGAGCTACAAAGATTTGAATTAAATCTTTTAAATAGTGTAAACGAAGCCAAAATTAAGATTAAAAAAATTGTACAAAACTAAAGCCCATTTTAGATGGGCTTTTTGAATGTCTCAAATTCTGAGATTTCCTTGCGATGTTCGTTTCGAACCTTATTCATTCGCACAATATCTTGAAAATCAATACCTTTGCTTTCTGCCTGTACATCCATTAAATCATAGAAAATATCTAAACTTTCATAATTCATTAGTGGTGCCGAAATTAAAATTTTATTATCCTTATAATCGTGCATTAATTGATCAAAATCATACATCAGATCTTCATAATTCTCGTCGCGCAGATATTTTTCGTTTAAATCACGATGAGGTGACGCTAAAACAGAAGCACCAATTTTTCGAAGTAGATTTAATCGTGTTGGGTTATTTTCGAAACGACGGTTATGATAATCTTCGTCTCGCTCACCAATTCCGCGACCAAAATCATTATTTTTATCATACCAAACTGGAACAGATCCGTGCGTTAATTTCACCTCTCCGCCAATATTAGACTTCACCTGGCGATCTTCGCTTTCCCAGAAAGTAAAACCGCTATCATTCACTTTCGCCTCAGGCAGTGCATGATGTAAAAGAAAGCTTGCAACACCAATTGTCGCGCCCGAAAAACTAGTTTCATCAACCGCGATAACTTTCTTGCCTTCAACAGTAGTTTTTGAATTTAAAATCTGCTGAATAATTTCGTCCTCACCAGCATTCATATCAATCTCAGCGTTTTTATCTAAAAATTGCGAACGCACCGCCGCCAAAATCCGATCCTTAGTTTTTTGCGAAGCTTCCCTTTGCCAGCGATTAATAAAATGACTCGTTTTTGCAATTCCGTTATTTTCAGTTCCATCATTAAAATATCCGTCACTAATTCCAAAACCAAGCTCGGCAAAAATCTGATTTCGGTCGATATTTAAAAATTTTGAATCCGGTCGCTTTTTATTCGGTAAAACTGTTTTTAAAACTTTTCGCGCCAAACCATCAAGCGGACGTGCCGATTTGTCAAGATAAACAACTGTGTCATAATTCGAAACCGTGTCAGCAAGCGCAATTCCGTGTTTTAAATATTTTGTCACCGTTAAATCAATTCCAACACGCCCATTTCCTTGAATAATCTGTTTCGAAAGAATTTTATAATCATTAGGGTCAACGATAAAATTGTCTTTTTCGTCAAAATAACCCTTTTCGATTTCTTCTTTTCTGCGACTTTTTAAAGCAATTTCGCGCTCAAAATGCTCTTTTGCGTTTTCACCATAAGGATTATTTAAATAATCAAAACGCTCACGCTTTTTCGAAAAATGGTGAGTTTTTTCAGCAATCTTCAGAGCAGTTTCGCCAATATTTTGAAAGTCTTCTTTCGAAAATTGAGTTTCATTTCCTTGTAAGTTTTCAAAATCTTGCTCTTGTGAAATTTTATTCAAATTTTTCATATTTTTATTTTTGCAGTTTATTTTATATTAAAAGAATATCATAAAATTCACATTTTGTCAATATTCTTATGCTTTTATTCTTTCGAATTTTCCAAAAAAGCAAAAATAAATCCGTCAATTTCGCCATTTAGTACTTTTTCAATATCTTTTTCTTCATGCTTCGTGCGAGTGTCTTTCACAAGCTTGTAAGGGTTCAGAACATAATTTCGAATTTGTGATCCCCAGTCAGCAGATTTTCCAGCTTGAAGCTCACTCAAACTTTGAGCATGTTGCTCAATTTTCATTTGAATTAGCTTTCCGCGCAAAATATTCATAGCAGTTTCTTTATTTTGAGTTTGTGAACGCTCGTTTTGAATTGCTACAACCGTGCCAGTTGGAATATGTGTAATTCGAACTGCGGAATCAGTCGTATTAACCCCCTGTCCACCTTTTCCGCCAGAGCGATAAACATCAACCCTAAGGTCTTTTTCAGCTATCTCGACTTGCTCTGGCGCATCAATTTTTGGCAGAATTTCAACCAAAGCAAAAGAAGTCTCTCGTGTTCCAGCACTGTTAAATGGTGAAACTCGCACCAGCCGGTGAACGCCATTTTCGCTCCGTAATTTGCCGTAAGCATAAAGCCCTTGAACCTCAAAAACACTAGTTTTAATTCCAGCTTCTTCGCTCGCACTTCGTTCTATTTGCTCAGTTTTTAGATCATTTTTTTCAGCCCAGCGTAAATACATCCGTTCAAGCATTTCAGCAAAATCCTGTGCATCGGTTCCACCAACACCAGAAGTTATTCGAACTATTGCATCACCATCATCAAATTCTCCATCAAATAAAAGCTGTTTGCGAAGCTCTAAAAAATCACTTTCAAATTGCCGAATTTGGCTTTCAAATTCATCAAGTAGATCATCGTCACCAAGATCAATTAACTCAGAGATATCTTCAACCTGCGTTTTTAAAACTACCCACGGATGAATAACTTTTTTCAAATCCGCAAGTTTTTTAACTTTTTCTTGCGCATTTTTTGGATTCAGCCAAATTTCAGGGTTCGAAATCTCAGTTTCAAGCTCAGTTATTTGATTTCTTTTGTTTTCAAGATCAAGCTTCAAGCTCGCTTTTTCAAGTTCATCTAAAATATCCGCTACGCGAGCTTTTAGCTTATCCATAAGTTATTTTTTGGCCGCCTTTTCAGCCTCTTCTTCAATATTATCGTCTGTGAAAATTTTTTCAACAAACAAAAGTACAAAATACACAACAAATGCAATCACTAAAAAGTTGATTATGTCATTCAAAAATGCGCCATAATAAAGAACCGCATCTTTTCCGGCAGGCGTTTTACCCATATTCCAAACAACACCCTTTAGTCCCTCAGCAGAACCAAGAATAAAACCGAGTGGTGGCATGATAATATTATTAATGAATGACTTAACAAGTTCGCCAGAAGCCGTTCCAAGAATCAAACCAATCGCCATTCCGATTAAACCTTGATCTTTGATGAATTTTTTAAAGCCCGCAAATTGAGCTTTTGGATCAACGGTCTTTAACTTTAATGTAGATTTAGTTTTAGCCATATTAAGATTTTATCATAAAAGCTTTACATTTTCAATAAATTGTTCGCCTCTATCAACATAACTTTTAAACATATCAAAACTTGCGTGAGCCGGACTTAAAATAACCACGTCACCACTTTTTGCATTTTCAAAAGCTGCTTTCACCACTTCCGCCATATCTGTTTTTATACCCAAATTAATAAATCTTTCAAAATTAACATCGGTCAATTTTTGCACCAATTTCTCCGCCTCAGCACCCATTAAAATCACTTTTCGAAGCTCATTTTCTGACATTTTTGAAATTTTCGAAATTAATTCACTCAAATCTGCACCTTTATCACTTCCACCAAGAATCAAAATTTTTGGTTGAACAAAGGAATTCAAAGCCGCAATCGCACTACCCGGCGTTGTTGCAATTGAATCGTCGTAAAACTTAACTCCACCAACTTCACGAACAAACTTTAAACGGTGTGGCAAACCTGTAAATTTCGAAAGTCCTTCTCGCCAGAAATCAAAAATTTCCTCAATTTCAAAACCTTTTTCACGCAAAAAATCAAAAGTTGCAATCATTGCAGCGCAAGCATTTTTTTGATTATGTACGCCAGGAATTTTCAAAATGTCAGTCGAAAAAATTGGCTCATCCCCCCAAAAGAACTGATTCCCTTCAATGTGAGCTAAATCAAAATTTGGAAATGGTTGAAGTTCAGCTTTCAAGCTCTGTTTTTCAGATTCAACTTTTTTCGAAACAATCTCATTCTCTTGATTAAAAATAAAGAAGTCACCTTTTTTTTGATTTTTCGCAATATTTATTTTGGCCGAAATATAATCTTCAAAATCATTATGGACATCTAAATGATCAGGTTCAATATTATTCAAAATCGAAATGTGCGGCGATTTTTGTGTATCCCAAAGCTGAAAACTACTCAATTCATAAACAACCGCATCACTATCTTGAATTTCACTCAAATGATCGAGCGCAGGCACTCCAATATTTCCAACAAGATGCGTTTTAATTTTAGCTGCGCGTAAAATTTCAGCAATAAAACTCGAAACAGTCCCCTTGCCTTTTGAGCCAGTAACCCCAATAATTGGCACTGGACAATTTTCGAAAAATAAATTTGTAACAGATGTAATTTTAGTATTTTGCGGCAAGCGATTCGGGTTAACCGCCGGAGTTCGCACAATTAAATCTGCCTCAATTTTCGAAAAATCATGAAAATTACCAAAAAAATTCACACCTTCTGGAAGTTCAATTTTACTTTTTGAATTCTCATCATAAATGTCGAAAGTATAATTTTTATTAAGTTTTTTAAAATATTCATAAGCGCTTTTTGCCTCGAGCCCAAAACCAATTAATGCAATTTTCATATTTCTCCTTTTAGCTTAAGATTATCTTTATTTTATTTTAGCATATTTCATGCAAAAAAACACCCCTTCCATTTTTGGAAGAGTGTTTCTTATATTTAGTTAGCACCATACCTTCTGTTTGATTTAGTTGGGTCGCTTGCAGTTTGCCGAGGTTGAATATTTTGATTGTCGCTATTATTTATTGTCATTGTCTGCGTGGCTTGAGCAGCTTGTATTGGGGGCGCACTATATGTAGTAGAGCTAAAGGAGGAAGATCCATTCTGAGCTTGTTGTGAAGCTGATGTTTGATAATTTACTTCTACTTTTTGAATAGTAGAAGATTGAGCATTGTTTGCTGTAGCCGTTTGCGAAGCGTGGGATTGAGCTAAATTCTGCATTGCCATAAAGTTAGCCTGCTGGTCTGGTGTTAGAGACATTGTTCCGTTTGCATTAGCAGTAAGTGCCTGTTCAGCAATTTTACCCATATTTTGAGCTTGTGAAATTCGACCAGAATCACCACTGTTAAATGCACTCTGCATAGCTTTAATCGCCTTATTGTCGCTTACATTAGAGCTCGACATAGTTGCCCAATCCGCCATTTGTTTTGCGCTTGCACCAGAATATGTTGAAATATCGCCCTCCATTTGTGCAACACTCTTTATAGAATCTGGATTTGAAAAATCTTGCATAACAGCTTTTGCAGCAGCAGGGTTAACTTTCTTAAAGTCTGAACCTGCTTTTGAAGCAATTTGTGCAGCAACAGCTTTGCGCTGGCCCTCATCACTAATATTCAACGCACTTTGAGCAATACTGTTCATTGCATTAGCTTGACCTGATGAATTTAGACCAGAACTAGTGACTGCCTGAGCGAGAGCTCCATACATTAACCTCTGCTGACCTGGATCTTTAACTTCTGAAATCTTATCAAGCTCGTCATTAACCCTCGAAGCATCGTTTCCAATACTATATGTCATAGCAGCAACCATTCCTTCATTCTGACTCTTTTCGTAGCTAGCAACTCTAGCGCCATATTGAGCTCTCCTTCGATAGTCTGCCGCAGTTTTATTTTTCTTTTTATCTAGCTTTTCAAGAGCAGCTTTATCTCTTTCATATCTACCTTCTTCAAATTTAGCGTTTCTGGCATTTTTACCGATAGCAATACCACCAATAGTTCTATCCGCAACCTTTTCCCTTGAAGCCCTAGCCCAGTTCGAATCTTGCGCTGCTGCATTGATATGACCACTCATCTTGCCTAGAGCACCGCGCAGATTTCCACCAGTAAGACCATCAATAACAGATAGTATAGTTTTAATTATCGCAACAATAGCAAATAGCGACAAAATCGGCAAAACACCATACATAACTTTAAGTATTGGCTTATCAGTGATATTGAAAAGCAAGTTAGAAACAAATATAGCACCACCAACCATCAAAGAACATATTGGATATATGATGAGCATATTTTTCATAAACCTCATCCATTTTTTCAAAAAACCTTCTGTGTTCGGTAATAAGCCCATAACAAAAGCTAGAGGAGAAATAACAACCAAAACAACAACAGCTGCCTCTCGAATCATCAAAATCAATAATGTCGTAACGAGTGCCATAGCTGCAGATATCATAAATAACAGAATGGTTCCTCCACCAACAAGCGCGGCAGTTACACCAGCAGCAATAGCAAGTCCGACAGTTCCGGCAGTTCCTGATAAAATAGATTCAACAGGCGACTCAGTACCTTTCGCGGCATCCGAAAAATGCCAACCATCTTTCACTAACCAGTTAAAGATAGTGCTCCCTGCAATATTTGAAATATCGACAGCTATCACAGCAAGATACCAAGAAATATTTACCAAAATAGCATAAATGATAATCTTTGGTAGCATTTTCTTGATTCCATAATTCGAAATTCCTGCGCTTGTAACTTGCGAAAAGATAATGATCGCAATCATAATCACAAAGAAAACATTCGCCATATCGCGGAATGACGACCAGTTTTTATAAACCTCTACGCCCTTTCCGGAATTCGAAAATAACTGATCGGACTTAATATTCAAGAAATTGTCTTGCATAAAGTTATACATACCTATAACAATGCCGGTGGCGGCGCGAGTAATCGGGCACACAATCCAGCCGACCCATTCGATATCACAAGAATTTTTATCTTTAGATTTAGAAGCCTCATCAGCTTGTTTGTTTATCTCTTCAATTGCAGCCTTAGCTTCATTGTTCTTCTTAGTCCAATCACTATCGTTTGTCGCAGGAGAATAACTACATTTTTGCTTAAGCTCACTAAGTTTCTTCTCGTCAGCACCAGAAGCTTTAGCTTTCTTATACGCCTCTTCACATCTAATTCTATCATTATTGGCGGTATTATTTCTTACATCCTGCTGAGTCTTGTCTGTTGTCGGTTGCGAAGATCTACCAGTTGGAGCTGTAGGAATAACTTGATTATCTTTTTTTCTTTTTTCCTCTATTTCCCTATTTCTCTTTTCTTCCTCTGCCTTTTTCTTAACTTCATCGGGCGTAACAAAATTACTATTAGGATTAGTTAAGTCAATAGCATTTACAAAATTATTACTAAAAAAAGAAAAAAATACTATAAAAATAGCTACTAAAACTTTTTTATTTTTCAACCCAACCCAAAACTTATTCATAATGCTTATATTTAATCACAAAAAAATAAAAAAATCAATACGGTTAAGCTTTAAAAATTAAAAATAGCCCGCAGAATTCACGAGCTATTTTCGAAAAAGTTTTTAGGGTGCAAGTCTTGGTAGCTTTACCAGCCACCACCACCGCCACCACCAGCACCGCCACCAGAGAATCCTCCTCCACCGCCAGAACTGCTCGAACTTGGAGCTGAATAACTATTCATCGCACTGCTAAAACTATCCAAGCTGTTTGAAAATACCATAGCATTAAACGCTGTTGAACCAACATACCAGTTCGGCAAATAATCTTCATTTTGAAATTGCACTTCAAGCACTTTCGCCCAAGATTTTTCAAGTCCAAATAGTGCCGCCCAAGGCAAAAGTTTTTCATAAAGTTTAATCCGAGAGCCACCAAATTCAGTTTGAAACCTTTCAGAATTTCGCAAGCTTTGCGAGAACATTAATCGCTCACTTTCCGCTACAGAAATATAAAGTTTCAAACCTTCAAGATAATTCTTTGTTTCAAAACCTTTTCGAGATGGAATTTTTATATTCGAAATAATAAATATCGTAATTGAAAGCACGATAGCTACTATAAAAGAAACTATAGCTATCGTAAACCAAAGCGAAACAGTTGAAATTAAATTAATTAATATTCCGCTCGCAAAGAATAATGCTGCAGATAAAATAACTATACCGCCAGCGAAAAACTGAGAATTACTAAAAATTGCCGGCTTTTCTTGAACATAATAAGAAGTTTTATTAAATGCCGAGTTCAAAACTTTAGAAGAAATATTAGAGGCTTGTGTACCGCTCATCTGCTCCGATAAATCTAATTCAGTTTCGTTTTCGAAAAACGAATTCAGTAACGAAATCATATCCTGGTTTAAATTATCCTGGTTTAATAGCTGAATTGTATAGCTCTTTTTCTCGCCGCCCAAAAAGCCCTTTGAAGTTTTTTCAACAATCTGAACATTACCGTTCACTGCAAAAAATAACATTGCAGCAGTAAGTTTTTTATTTGATTTTACCAAATTACCTGCATCTAAAATATCTAATTCTTCAATTTTTGGTGGCAAATATTGCGGAACAACCGCTTTAGAAACCTCATTTTCTTTCTTAACCGAATTATATTTTATAGCAACCCGAACAGCAAAGAATAGTGTAATTAATGCTAAAATTAATGCTAAAATTCCGAAAATTATTGTATTTATATCAATACTGCTCGCTTCTGGCTGGGCGAATTTATTATTAAAATCAATTTCAAATGTTAAATTCTCGCCAACTTGAACATCTTTTTGTGAAAACCTAAAAATTCCTCTTTCCGACTTATGTTCGAAATTATTACATTCTTCAGCTAAGCCTTGCGCTCCAGCAAAACATTTCGCCTTACCATTAAATTCCTTCAAAGCTAATGAATCCAGATTAACTGTTGCGACAACTTCATTAAAAGGCCGTTTCCACTGAGTTCCATTGGTGTTTACGATTAATTTTTGGACACCGCTATCTGTTAATAGTAAATTTTTAAATTTATATTTCAGCTGGTATTCGTGCCTTCCGGAAACAAAACTTCCACTTTCACCAATTCGAAATACGATATTTCCATCACTTTCATAAGTTGAATATGAAACTTTCTTACCGTCCATTTCAATTTCAGCTCTGCCATCAAAAATAGTTTTACCATTAAAAAACCGAGGAATCGCACGCTCAATTCCGTGATTTATGCCATCATTAATAAAATATGTTGAAATATTTTCAGCAATTTCAAGATTTGTATTTCCTTTTTCATCGGCACTAAAATTATATTTTGCATCAAATTTTGAAAAAATAATATTATTGTTTAGACGCTGAAGCTCAGCTAATTCCTCATTCGGGTTTCGTCTGCGTCTAGCGAAAGCTTGTTGCTGATTAGAAAAACCAAAAACAAAACTAAAAGCCAAAACAGCCACCAAAAATAGAGGCGTAATTTTGGCAATTTTTCGAAGAAAACTATTTCGTGATTTCATTGTCGGTTGTTCCTGCATTTTTAAAGCTAATTAGATTTTCTGTCGACATTTTAACCATATTCCGAACCGCAATATCCGTATTAAATGCAACATGTGGTGTAATAATTACGTTTGGAAAATTCGCCAAATCGCGATAAACCGCATCTTTAATAATATTTCCACTTAAATCTTTTCGAATCAGGCTCTTTTCATGTTCAAAAACATCCAAGCCGGCCGCCGCAACTTTTCCGCTCACCAAAGCATCACGTAAATCAGCAGAATTTACATGACCACCTCGCGCAGTATTAATAATCACAACCCCATCTTTCATTTTCGAAATACTTTCAGCGTTAATGATATGGCGATTTTCAGGCGTTAGCGGAATATGAAGCGAAATTAAATCGCTCTCCGCAAAAACTTCATCCAAACTTTTGTATTCCAAAATTTCGCGTGCAGATTCATTTTTAAAAGTATCATACGCAATAATTTTTGCACCAAAAGCTTTAAAAACTTTTGCCGTTGTTAAACCGATATGTCCTGTTCCGATAATTCCGATCGTCATCGTATTAAGTTCACGACCCATCAAATTATTCACTGAAAAATTCTGATTTTTGGCGCGCGAAAGGCAAAGCGGAATTTTTCGAAGTGTCGCCAAAGATAATGCAACAGCAAACTCCGCGATTGCACTCGGTGAATACTGTGGAACATTCGAAATTTTAATCCCGAAACTTTTAGCTTTTTCAATATCAATTCCGTCAAAGCCAGCCGTTCGAACAGTAAAATATTGAATTCCCATTTTCAAAAGAGACTCCCAAACGTCGTTCAATTCTTCACTCGAGGTATAAACCGAAACCGCATCAAAACCTTCAGCTAATTTAACCGTTTCGACGTTTAAATCTTTTGGTGTTGTGGCATATTCAATACCGAATTGATCCGCGAATTTTTCGAAATACGGAAGCTCATCTTTTCGTACACTATAAGCAATAATTTTCATATGTTTAATTATACTGCTTATGTTTGGAATTTTCAAGATGTTTAATTATTTTACGATTTTTTCGAAAAGCTGATCTTTTGAAAGAATTTGAGTTTCGCCAGTTGTACGAGAAACAACTTCGAATTCACCACTTTCAAGCAAGCGATCAGAAATAGTTAAGCGATATGGAATTCCCATAAGTTCAGCATCTGCGAATTTTTGGCCTGGGCGAAGATTTCGATCGTCAAATAAAACTTCAATTCCCTTTTTTAAAAGTTCGTTATAAATTTCTTCTGCAAGCTCTTTTGAGTTCTCACCAATTTGCACAAGATAAATTTTTGCCGGTGCAATATTTTCTGGCCAAATCAAACCTTTTTCGTCACTGAATTTTTCAGCAATTACACCCATAACGCGAGTAATTCCAATCCCATATGAACCCATCCACGCAGATTTTCTTTCGCCGTCTTTGTCGGTAAAATAAAGCCCCATTTCGTCGGTTTTCTGTGTTCCAAAATTGAAAATATTTCCAACTTCCGCTGTTTTAACCTTTTCCAAGCCTTCTTTCGAATTAATCTTACCCTCTTCGATTGCTTGATCTAAAATTTCTTCATTAAAAGCGAGAGTTTTTTCGCCATCGCGTTTCAAATAAACGTAATCTTCACCAGCATCGCAAATTGTTTGGAATTCGTGACTAAATTTTGTGAACGCTCCACCGCTCGCAAAAGTCACAAAAGTGTCATCACCCAGACCAAGGCGTTCGAATATTCGCTCGTAAGCTTTTGAAACTTTTACATAATATTCCTCCAAATCCTCTTTCGTTGCATGAATTGAATATAAATCTTTCATCAAAAATTCGCGACCACGCATAATTCCACTTTTTGCACGAAGTTCATTGCGCATTTTATTCTGGAATTGAAAAACCGAAACTGGCAAATCTTTATATGAATGAATGTGATTTTTCAACATTTCAACGATTGGCTCTTCATGACTCCAGCCTAAACCAACCTCAGTTTCATCTTTTAATTTTGTTTTAAACCAAACATCTACAACATCATCGCTCCAGCGAGTTGTTCGCTCCCAAGTTTCTCGGCGTTGAAGAGTTGTCATCAAAATTTCGTTCGCGTCAATTTTTTCAAGCTCTTCTCGAACGATTTTTTTGATATTTTCTAAAACCTTAAAGCCAAGTGGTAGGTAATCGTAGGCACCTGCCATTTCTTTATGAACAAATCCAGCCTTAATCAAAAGTTGCGCATTTTTCGCTTCTTCGCCAGATGGAATAGTTTTGCTTGTTTTAGTATATAATTTTGATAATCGCATTAAAATCTCCTTTTATAAAAAATTAAAACTCGGCTGAATTGGCCAACCGAGCATAAAAAATTAATTAATTTCTGTAATTTCGTATTTAATTACGCCTTTTGGTGTGGTGATATCCACCTCCTCGCCGAGCTTTTTACCCATAATTTGTTGACCAATTGGTGATTCATTCGAAATCTTACCCTCAAGGGGGTTTGCCTCAACTGCGCCAACCATCGTATATTTCACTTCTTTACCATTTTCAAGATTCTTCAAACTAACTTGATTTCCAAGTGCAACAATTCCTTTTTTGCCACCACTGATAATTACTGCATTTTGAAGAATGTTTTCAATCTCCATAATTCGAGATTCTGCCAAAGCTTGTTTTTTACGCGCAGCGTCATATTCTGAGTTTTCACGCAAATCACCAAAATCACGGGCAGTCGCAACTTCTTCTGAAATTTCTTTTCGTTGCGAAATTAGAAGCGCAAGTTCGGCTTCAAGCTCTTTTTTTCCTAATTCTGTAATATTAAATTCTTGTTTCATAAAATAAAATTCCTTAAATAAGTCTTATAATTATATCAAATTTTTACACCATCGTCAATGCTAACCTTGAAAAGTTTGAATCACTGGAAAAACATAAAGTATCACAAATGCAATACCATTTTTAAGCATATGAACCACAATTCCCGACCAAATTGTTTTGGTAAATTTTTCACGAATTAAGCACATTATAATACTCATCGCAAAAACCGTCACGCCAACATTCATCTGAAGATGCACAATCCCAAATAATAAACTTGTTATAAAAACCGCGAGCCAAATATTAACTTTTCGAAGCTGGCTATAAATTATTCCACGAAAAATCACCTCTTCAAAAACTGGCGCAATCACTACAACTGAGATAAAAGCCAGCAAAAATTGCCAAGAATAAAGCATTCCGCCGCGTTCGAAAGCTAAATCCTGAACCTGAGATTTATCGAAATTTAGGATATTCGGCAAAATTTCAAGCAAAATTCCAGCAAAAATCATTGAAATAATAAATCCAAAGATTGCCAATCCTAAATCTTGCCAAGTAATCAAACCTTTTAGTGCAATGTCATCTTTCGAAATCTTTTGTTTGAAAATTTTCACCGGAACAAAATAAATTATTGCAAGCATTAGTGAGAAAAATAAAACCGAATAGACCGTTGTTGTGATTGTGTTAGAAATTGCATTCTGGTAGCCTGTGCCATTATTCCAAAAAATCAAAGCAAGCGAAACCTTAATAATTACAGCAGAAAAATAACTTGCAATAAAATATGATATTAACGGAAAAATTGACCAAAAAATTAGCTTAACCGGCTTTTTTAAAAGTTGTTTTTCGGCTTTTTTCTGAATTTTTAATGCTATTTTTTTAATGTTTTTTTGCACATTAACCTCTGAAAATCTTTGTAAAATCAAGCACTATAATCAAGATTGAAAGACCCATCAAAACCATAAAACTCCAACCATTAATATTTTCTTCCGTTTCTTTTGAAAGTGGTTTTTTAAGCAAAATTCTAAAAATAAATGTCATCAACCAACGGCCACCATCGAGTGCCGGAATCGGCAAAACATTCATACACGCCAAGCTGATCGAAATAACCGCGGTTAGCATTAAAATCATATCTGGTCCCATCGAAACGATATTTGGAAAAATTCCACCAACCACTAAAATTGGCCCCGAAACACTTTCACCTGCTTTCGAAAGTTGAAGATTTGCATTTTTTTGCGATTCTGAATTAGGGATAAACTTTTCAAAAACTCCACCAAAGAAATTTACAAAAAGCTCTCCAACACCTTTGAATGTTTCACCCGTAAATTGAAGTGTCGTTCCCAATCCAACAATCGGTGCGCTCCAAGTTGCATGAATTTTTTGTATTTCATCTGAAAGTACAGCACCCAAAAATCCGTTTTCGCCTTTTTTATTTAGTTTTATAGTTTTTGAAAAAGTTTTATCGCCACGCTTAATTTTCAAAACTACATTTTTCCCAGCGTTATTTTTTAAATCTTCACGAACTTTTGCGGAATTTTCTGCTTTTTTGCCGTCGAATTCAAGAATTATATCTTTTTTTTCGAGACCAGATTTTTGAGCTGGTGAGTTTTTTGAAACTAAAGAAATTTGAACACCACCACCAGAAATTTTTGCGTCGGAAGCTAAATAGAACTGGTTTGGGATTAATTTTGGCATTCCAAAAAGCGCAAGAATTGTAAAAATAACAATCGCAATAAGCCAATTCATTACAACACCAGCAAATAAAATTTGAGTTTTTGCCCAAAAACTTGCCGCACCGTAATCGCCTTTCTTCGAATCTGAATCGTGTTCACCTTTCAATTGAACAAAACCACCAAGCGGAATTAAACCAATCGAAATTTTTGTTCCTTTTGGTAGAATTTTATTAGTTTTCGCCTTAAAACTTTTCAACCTTGGAGGAAAACCAACTGCATATTCTTTTAGTTTAACACCATTTTTTTTCGCAGCGAGTGCGTGGCCAAGCTCATGGAGCGCAACCAAAAAAGTTAGCGAAACTAAACCGATAACTATCCCAAAAATTAAATTAAAAACTTCCATCTTACCCTTTCAAAAATTAAATTAGCTTTTGCCGACGCTTTCGAAACGCCAGCAAAAAATAACTTAAATTGTAAGTATTTCCTTCTCTTTATCTTTAAAAATTGCTTCAATTTGTGCGCTAAATTCTTTAATTTCTGCGTCGATTTCTTTCTCGATTCCGCGCAAATCATCTTCAGTCAAAATTTTTTCATCTTTAAGTTTTTTAGCATTTTTCAAAGCATCTTGACGAATATTTCGCAAAGTGATTTTCGCACCTTCAACTTTTTCAGAAGTTTGCTTTACAATTTGCTTGCGACGTTCCTCTGTTAGTGGTGGAACTGGCACGCGCACAACACGACCGTCGTCACTTGGATTAAAACCAAGGCTTTGGTCATTTCGAATTGCCGCTGAAATCGCAGAAATATTATTCGCATCAAATGGTGTAATCAAAATCATTCCAGCTTCTGGCGCAGTCATATTCGAAACTTGGTTAAGAGGCATTTTTGTGCCATAAACTTCAACCATCACACCATCAAGCATTGAAGGATGTGCACGACCCGTTCGAACTTTTTTCATTTCACCTTTAAAATGCTCAACAGCTTCAGTCATTTTTAGTTTATATTCATCTGTATCAAACATATTTCTCCTTTTCTCCATTATAACACATTTTAGTTTTTTTATTCAAATTGACTTTTAAAAGTTTTTATGCTATAATATAAATTGTAGCTTTAGTTTAAAGCTACAAAAATTTCAAGGAGGTGCTTTAATGGCACTAGTATGTACAAAACTTACCAACCACGCATTGGATGCAGCTCATCTTGCAATTAATAACTTTATCTTACCATATAATCCGCAAGACGAAAAATCTGTTCGAACAATTATTCGAAACTTTCTCAAAAAACACGAGAATGATAAAATAAACGTTTTCGCTCATCAAGAAAAAGATAAACTCGGCAATTTGGTTATTCTAAAACAAGAATGTACTAAGAAAGAAATTGAGCTACAAATTTCGCTATATTGCAAAAATACAGACCCAAATGATGAAGAATTTGGTCAAATGATGTTTCGCGAAGTTGATCTAAATCTGAATGAAGATCTGGAAGAAATGTTAGTTTGGTGAGTAAAACTATTTACCCCGCAAAATTCGCGGGGTTTTTCTTGACTAAAATTTCAAAAAGTGGTAAAATATAGAGATTAAAAATGGAGGTGGTTTTATGATAAACCAAGAACTTTTAAGTACAGATCGAACCGATTTGATCGATAAATTTGGTGTAATCCAGATCAACCTTTCAAATAGAGGTTTTCGAAATCAGGATTTATGCTACATTTTTCATAAAGATGCACGATTTAATTATAGTCAAAATTGCAGGATTTTTGCAGATTCACTACTTAGGGCAAGCAGATTATCCCAGCAAAAAATTCGCGACATCGAATGCTATGTCAGTTTTAAAGATCCAAAAAGTCAGCGCGAAATTTTGTTAAGTTTTTGCCAAGAATACAAAATAAATCTCCTGCTCCACACGGCGCAAGGTGATTCTCGCGGAACTTACGAAACGCAAGTTTTCGACTTTTCAATTTAACCTTAAATCTCGCAAAGTGCGGGATTTTTTATTCTTCTTGCGCAAAATTTTTGCTCAAAATTTCAATCTCATTTTTTAGCGAATCCAACTCGCTTTCAAGGTTCTGCGCTTTCAAAATTGCCTCTTTATATTTTTCAGCAACCTCTTCGATCGGTGTTTCGCCATTTTCGATTTGTATCAAAATTTCATCAATTTCTTTAATTTTTTCACTAATTTTGTTCGACATTTTTTACCTCCGCTGTTATTTTTTTATCAATCGTTTGAACAATAATCTCGCCACCAATTTCGAAATCTCCACCAACAAAAGCATAACCTTTCGAAAGAATATTTTGCGGATTATTGCTTTCTAAAATTCGCTTTTTTGCCTTGACTTCTCGTTTTTGTTCAAAAATTTTATTCAACGAAATATGCTTAATTTCGTTTATTTTTTTATGATTTTCAATTTTTAAATCATTAATTTTTAAAAGTATAGTCTCTTTTGTTCGCAAAATTCTTGAATGCAAATACCGCATTTCATCATCTTTATCACTAGTTAAAATTTGAGCAACATTACTTGGTGTGGACGCTGCAAAATCAGCCGCCAAATCACAAAGACTTTCATCAATCTCATGGCCAATCCCCGTAATTATTGGTATACGAGAATTAGCAACCGCGCGCACTAATTTTTCATCATTAAAAACTGCCAGGTCATCGGCACTTCCACCACCACGAATAATCACAATAATCTCCGGTAGATCACTTTGCGAATTTAAAAAATCAATCGCTCTAATAATTTGATCAGCTGCAACAGCACCCTGAACCTGCGTATGTGCGACTCTAATCTTTAACCCACCCCAACGCTCATTAATAATCTTAATAAAATCCGCATATCCTGCAGCTTGTATACTTGAAATTACGGCAATCTTTTGAGGATTTCGTGGAATTTGGCGTTTTCGCTCATCACTAAACAAACCCTCTCGCGACAATTTTTCTTTCAGAATTTCGAAAGATTTTTTAAGACTCCCCTCACCTTTTGGTGTAATTTTTTCAACTGTTAGACTAAATCTACCCCAATTTGTGAGCTTTGGTCGAACCTCGGCAATAACCTTCATTCCATCTTCAAGTGGAAAACGCATTTGCCAAACCGTCATAAAGCAACCTAAACTTGATTTTTCATCCTTCAAGTCAAAAAAAACGAACTTACCCTGATTAACCTTAAAACTCGAAATTTCACCCTCAATTAAAACAGTAGGAAAACTTTTTTCAAAAATATCATTACTAATCTCAACAAAATCTGAAACACTATAAATCACCTCGATCTTTTTTGATTTCTCGATCTCAAAATTCAGCAATTCCTCAAATTCGTCAAAATCCATATGTTTAAATTATATCACATTTTCAAAACTGCAACAAATAAAAACTCCGCTGATTTGCGAAGTTTTATTCAAAAAGTTTTGAAATTTCTTGATTAAGTTCCTCGATTTGCGATTCTTTACCACCAGAAACTGCACCAAAAACCCAGCTGTTAGTTTTTATAAATTCTTTTGCAACTCTGAAGATATCTTCACGCGTAATTTGCTTGATGAATTTTGGCTGAGATTTGTAATCACGAATATGGCCATCCCAAAAATAACGAGAAGCATAAAAACCAGCAGTCGAAGCCACCGTCTGTCCACCCATCTGAAATGAACCGAGCGCATAGCTTTTCATTGCGTTGAGCTCATCTTCAGTAATTTCCTCATTTAGAACTTTTTGAAGTTCTTGAACAATTAATTTGAACAATTCCTTTGCTGTTCCATAATTTGTTTGCCCTTCAATATCCCAAGATGAATCTTTCGGGCCCCGAGAAGCGCCACTATAAACACCATACGTTAAACCACGCTTACGAGCTTGCCCTAAAATTCTAGCATGCATCGTGCCTGTTAAAATATGATTCAAGGCATGCATTGCGTCCATTTCAGAAGTAGTTAGTTTTCGTGGCAAAAGTAAAGAAATACCAAAGCTGATATTTTTCAAATCTGGTCGATGAATAAAAATTGGTCCTTTAGGTTTCAAAAGTTCATCACTAACGATTTCGAAACGCTCACCTTTTTTGAGCGGGATTTTTTCGAAAGCCGCAATAATTTTTTCCTTACGAGCTGGTGTGATTTTTCCGGCAATAACAAAACGTAAATTATTTGTGGTGTGCGTACGGGCATGATGTTCGCAAATATCTTCAAGCTTGATATTATCAATCGTCTTCAGACGCTCTTCATAAGTTAAAACTTTTTCGCCAAACGATTGCTGAATTTTTGGCCAAAGAAGTCGTGCATTATTATTCAGATACCCTGTGAGTTCATTTTGAACATTTCCCTTTTCAGCTTCGAATTCAATTTGATTAAATTTTGGCTGACTAATCGATAAAAGTTGAAGTTCAAAAATTCGACCCCATTCAAAATCAGCGCAATCCGCCACATAATTCATACTCATATCAGAAGTGGAAGCGTTGTGATATGCGCCGTTTTTAGTAAATTCAGCCTCGAATTCATGCTCACTAGCAAATTCAGCATTTGCACCAAAAGCCATGTGCTCCATAATATGCGCCGTTTCGTAAATTTTTGCGCTTTTAGTATAGCGCGAACCAGCTCGAAACTGGAACTGGAAACTCATCACCGTCGCATCTGGAACATTTACGAGAAGACCACGCGCGCCATTTTTCAGGCGCACTTCTTCAACGGTATGTCGCATTTATTTTCGACCCTTCTTCTTGTTTTGACGTTGTGCTTTTTTGGCTTTTCGAGCAGAATTTTTCTTGGCATTTTCATTATTTTTTGAAGTAGCTTTTTTGGCTTTTGAAAAATCCTCGTCGCGGTTTTTTTCACCAGATTGAACCTCATTAACACCTTTTTCGACTGAATTTTCAGCTAAGCGAGTAAGTTCGGTGTCATGATCTTCATCTTGTCTAACGGCAGCATCATTTGGCGTAATTCGAGTCAAAATTCGAATTGTCTCATCACGCAAAGTTCCTTGAAGTCCGTCGAACAATTTTTGCGACTCAGCACGATATTCAACCAACGGATCACGCTGACCAACACTTCGCCAGTGAATTCCTTCTCGCAAGAAATTCATATTTTCAAGGTGATTCATCCAAAGCGTGTCAAGAATTTGCATATAAACTTCACGTTCAACTTTTTGGAACGCTTCTTTACCAATCTCATTTTCTTTGTCTTGATAAAGTTCTTCAGCAATATGTTTTGCTAATTTTATACGTTTTTTATCATTCGAAATTCGACCAAGTGCTTCGATTTTTTCTTCATCAATTGGGAAAATTTCAACAAAATCTGAAACGAATTTTTCGTTATTTTTTGAAGGAATTTCAGCAAGTTCTGCTGCTTTCGAAATAAACAACGCTTTAATTTCAGCTGTAATATCTTCACCTTCAAGAATTTTTCGGCGCATCGTATAGACAACTTTTCGGTGGCGGTTGATCACATTATCGTATTGAACAACATTTTTACGCGTATCAAAATTGAAACCTTCAACACGTTTTTGAGCGTTCTCAAGAGTTTTTGAAACTGATTTATGTTGAATTGGCATATCTTCTGGCACACCAAGTCGATCCATTAACATTGCAATTCGCTCACCTTGGAAAATTCGCATCAAGTCATCTTCAGTTGAAACATAGAATTGAGTTTCGCCTGGATCTCCTTGACGACCACCGCGACCGCGGAACTGATTATCGATTCGGCGAGATTCGTGACGCTCTGAACCGATCACTACCAATCCACCAAGTTCTTTAACACCCTTACCGAGCTTAATGTCTGTTCCACGACCAGCAATATTTGTTGCAAGTGTAATCGCACCCTTTTCTCCGGCGCGCGCCACAATTGCAGCCTCGTGTTCGTTATTTTTAGCATTCAAAAGGTTGTATTTGATTCCTTCTTGATCAAGATATTTTGCAATTTGCTCATTCTTTTCAATTGAGCCTGAACCAACCAAAACTGGGCGACCTTGTGCATGATATTCTTTAATAGCCTCAGCAACAGCTTTCAATTTAGCTTTCTCGGTTTTAAAAATTAAGTCTTCTTTGTCATCACGAATAACTGGTTTATTCGAAGGAATTTGCACAACTTCCAAAGAATAGATTTGCTGGAATTCTTCAGCCTCTGTGAAAGCCGTTCCGGTCATTCCTGAAAGCTTATTATAAAGACGGAAGAAATTTTGGAACGAAATTGTCGCGAGTGTCATTGATTCTTGAAGAACTGGAACTTTTTCTTTTGCTTCAATTGCTTGATGAAGACCTTCGTTATAACGACGCCCGTTCATTAAACGACCAGTGTGCTCATCGACAATAATCACTTCACCATCATTTGTTACAACGTAGTCTTTATCGCGTTTGAAAAGAGTTTCGGCGCGCAAAGCTTGCTCAACGTGATAAACCGCACGCGAATGCTCTGGTGTGTAAAGATTCTTCATATTGAGAAGTTTTTCTATCTTATCAATTCCAGATTCAGTTAATGCCACACTTCGGCGTTTTTCATCAACTTCATAATCATCTTTCGAAAGTTGCGAAATAACTTGTGCAAATTGAATATAGCTCTCTGGATTTTCAGCCGCAGGAGCTGAAATAATCAACGGCGTTCGTGCTTCATCAATCAAAATTGAGTCAACCTCATCGACAATTGCAAAATTCAATTCACGCTGACGTAAAAGATCAACTTCATTCACCATGTTGTCGCGCAAATAATCGAAACCAAACTCATTGTTTGTTCCATAAGTAATATCCGCCGCATAAGCCTCTTTTCGAGTTGATGGGCGAAGTTTTCGCATGTTTTCGTCTTCATGCTCAGCATTATCGTATTCTGGATCAAAAAGGTAACTGGCGTCGTTAATAATTACACCAACCGAAAGGCCAAGAAAATTATATAGATTTCCCATCCAAGAAGCGTCGCGTTGCGCAAGATAATCGTTCACCGTCACAACATGAACACCTTTACCCTCCATTGCGTTCAAAGCGACTGGCAAAGTTGCAACGAGTGTTTTACCTTCACCAGTTTTCATTTCGGCAACTTTTCCCTCATGAAGAACCATTCCACCAATCAACTGAACGTCAAAATGACGCATTCCAAGCACGCGAGTTGAAGCTTCACGAACAAGTGCAAAAACATCTGGCAGGATTTCATCCAAATCTTTTTTCAAAAGGCTTTTTTTGAATTTTTCGAAAGTTTCTTTGAGCTTTTCATCGCTCATTTTATTGTATTTTTCGCTTAAATCGTTGATTTCATCAACTTTTCGTTGTAATCGACGCAAAATCTTCTTTTGCGGATCACCAAAAACGGCAGTTAAAAGTTTATCAACTTTATTCTCCTCCACCATTACATTTTTTTTCTTCGCAGTTTTTTTAGACATTTTCCTCTCCATTAAAACAGTATAAAATCTATCTATAATTTTACCATAATTTCAATATTAAAAAAAGCCCTTTAATGGACTTTTATTTAAAAACTACATCGATCACGCCAGAAAACGCCTCAATTAGCTCTTTTCGCAAGCTTTCAGATTTTTCATTAAAAGCTTCAAGATCATCAAGAAGTCTTTCATATTCCGAAACTTTCAAACTCAATTTCCGAAGCCCGGCAATAGTTAGCTGAGTTTTCTCACTTGATTTCTCTGAAATTCCCGAAAGTGGAAAGAAAATTCCTTCGTCAATAGAATCAGCTAGTTCAAAAGGTTCGAGCCAGTTTTCTTCGTCTCGATCATCGGAAATATAAAGCTGTTTCGAAAACTCATTAACTTCGACAATTTTTAATTTAACGATCGGTGGTTCGTTTTTGATTGTTTTAATCTCATAAATCACCACTGTCGATATCCCATCAGCACTTTGCGAAATCGCAGCAAATCGCCGACCATATTTTGCGAAAAGCTTTTTGGCATAAAAACTACCATTCATAGTTATAACCCCCATCTTTATTAACATGCGCGCAAAAATACGGAACAATTTCCCGAACTTGATATCCGAGATAAGTCAAATCTTCACCTACAACTTCTTTGGTTTCACCGCTTAAAAATTCATTCACAACAACTTCTGCAATATCTTGAATTTCAAAAAGCCGATCCGTCCATTCTTGAGAATCATACCAAACAAAATGTCGATAATTTTGAATACATTTTTTAATACTTAGCGTTTTAAGTGTTTCTTGCCCAAAAATCTCAACCTTGTGTGGCTGATATTCCAAACCTTGATCTTGCTCAAAAAACCAATCCAAGACTGTCAAAACCGGATCATCTTTGAGATTTTCAAGCTCTTTTACAAACTGAACCCGAACGCCAATTTTTGGAACAATTTTTCGCCCAGATTTTTGAAAGAAAACAAGCCCATAGGTAATCGAATCCTCTGCTTCTTTTTCACGATGAAGGCAAGCCAGCATTTCGCTCGACTTACGATGTAGTACCTCATATAAAAGTTCTTGCTGTTTATTCATTTTTCCACCCCTTAAAATAATTTTAAATAACAATAACTTAATTATATCATATTTTATTTAAAAAGCAAAATCTCTACGAAATTGCAGAGATTTTTTTGAGTTTTCGAAAATTTTTAGCCGCGTTTGAGTGAGCGTTTGAATTTTGCCATAATTCCAGATTTTCCAAGTCGAGGATTTTTCTCGGTCTTATAGCGGCGGATTTGCCCGTCAAGTTTTGCTTCAACAATATCAATTGCAGCCAAAACATTTGAACTTTGATCTTTAGCAACAAGAGTTTTATCTGGTACGTTAATAACCGTCTCAACTTCATATTTATTATCGTGAGTGCCGTTAATTTGCGAAATCACAATGCGTGCCGACACCGATTTTTTGGCATGACGTGGCAAATATTTATCTAATTTACCGATGTGTTTTTCGGTGTATTTTTTTGTTGTTTCGTCAATTTCGTATTTATTTCCTGTAATTTCAATCTGTGAAATCATATATAATCCTTTTTTGTTAATTTATAGCTCTATATTAGCATAAACATTTTATTTTGTCAAGCAAAAAGCCCGCTTTTGTTGCGAGCTATTTTTTGATTGCTTTGATCTTACTTGGCCGAAAGCCAGACCAGGCGTCCATATCTGTTTCAATAACTGGTGCAGCCATAAAGCCAAGATCCTTCGTGACATGCTCACGAAATTGCGGACTTTCATCGAGATTAATTTCCTGATATGCAATTCCCTCTGAATCAAGAAGGCGTTTGGTCATTTTACATTGCATGCAGTTATTCATAGAGTAAAGAACTACTTTTTGAGCCATTTTAATCACCTCTTTCTATTTATCTTGGCATCAATTAAGCTTATTTTTATTATAACACAATCAAAATAAAAAAGCACTATCTATAGTGTTGTAAAATTTACAGAACTCTATATTTAGTGCTTATTTTATTTTTTAGATTCGCTCGCGACCATTCATATATGGCTGCAACACTTTTGGTAAAACAAGCTCTTCTCCATCTTGGAAGTTCTCGATGGCTGCCACCAAACATCGCGCGAGCGAAACGGCTGTACCATTCAAAGTATGCACAACTTGCAAATCGCCATTTTCGCGACGTACACGAATATTGAGGTTTCGTGCTTGATAATCGGTGCAGTTCGAACAGCTTGTAATCTCGCGATAACTACCATCAACTGGACTCCAATATTCGATATCATATTTTTTCGAAGCTGGCGCGCCCAAGTCACCACTGGCAATATTAATCACACGATAAGGAATACCAAGTTCTTGATAGATCTCTTCTTCTACCGCCAAAATTTTCTCGTGAACCTCTACACTTTGCTCTGGTAGCGTATAGGCATACATTTCAAGTTTGTTGAACTGATGAACACGGAAAAGCCCGCGCGTATGCTTTCCATAAGTTCCAGCTTCTTTTCGATAACAAGGAGAATATCCTGCATAGAAAATCGGTAGATCCTTTTCGTTCAGAATCTCGCCAGCATGATAACCAGTTAGCGACATTTCAGCGGTAGCAATCAAACTTAAATCTTCGTTCTCGATAAAATATTCATCACTTTGATCACTTGAACGAGGGGCAAAACCAGTTCCTGTAGCAACTTCACTGTTCACCATATGTGGAACAGTCATAAAATTAAAGCCCTTTGAAATTAATTTATTCAAAGCAAACTGATAAATAGCGTTTTCGAGAAGTGCTAAATCTCCCTTTAAGAAATAGAATTTTGTTCCAGCAACTTTTGAACCACGCTCAAAATCAACCCAACCTTTTTTATTAGCAAAATCTAAATGATCCTCAGCATTTTTACGACTTTCGAAAAGTTCTTCACCCCAAGTTTTTACCAAGTCGTCTTCACCTTCTTCACCAATTGGTACATCTGGTTGAAGAATATTTGGGATACCTTTCAAAGCTGCGGTGAGTTTTTTATCAAGCTCACGATAATCTTTTTCGAAAACTGCAAGTTCTTCTTTGATTTTTTTGCCTTCTGCAATTTGTTCAGCACTTGGCTTTCCACCAGCATTTTTCATCGAAGCCGCAATTTGGTTTCGGTGAGTTCGAAGCTCATCAATTTTAGTTGTAAGAGTTTTTCTTTCGTCATCAAGCGCGATAACAGCCTGAATATCGGCGTTTTTATAACCTTTATTTAAAGCATCTTGCTGAACACGCTCAGCATTTTCACGAATAAATCTAATATCTAACATAGAACAATTATACTACAATTTCAAAAAAATTTTAACCCCTTTTTAGCTTGACTGTATTAATATAAAATTATATAATATGTAAGTATAGTTCTTTAAAAACTACGCAAAAAATCCAGGAGGAATTTTTTCATGGCAAAAAATAATTTTGTTGAACCTTTACATAGTAAGGCTAAACTAAAAAATTTACAAGAAGAATATTCAATAATCTTACATAAAATTATTGAATATATCACAAAAGATCTTGGCCAATCGATTGAACGGCAGACCATTCCAGAGGAGCTCTATAAATTTTGGATGAAGTATTCCACAAAAATCAGCATCCCGAAAGAAATAGCAATTAAAATGGGTTATGAAAATGATAAATTTATTGAGGTTCGAAGAGTCGTTAATGGTAAGTTTTATATTTATGAAGAATATGAAGCCGAAAAAGATGGTTTAGAACAAATTATCTTCTTAATAGAGCCAAAAATGATATCGAAGCACGATAAGCCAACCGACAACGCCATACGTTATTTCGAAGCAATATCGGAAGAAGTTAAGAAATATCTTCGAAAACTTTCGAAAGATGAATACAACGATCTTTGTGAGCAAATTCGTATTAATGGAATGATTGAAATTCCAATTGTTTTACCAGAAAACATTCATCCGTCATCATTATATAAATATCTGAGGAAATATAAGACATCGTTTAAAAATGTTACTGGTTTCAGGCAACCGCACATTGATAGTGAATCCCGAAAAAAGGGATACAATCTGTATGTTCAAATAAACGGACTGGATTTTTAATTCTCAAGCTCCAATTTAAATTTGGGGCTTTTTGCTTGACTTTTCTCTTCAAAAGTGATATAATCTGTAATGTAAAATACTTTTCCCATTAGGGACGAACTTTCAAAGGAGGAACCGCCTATGACTACAACAGTCTTAACAAATGCCGAGCTTATTCAAGATTCTCGTAAAATTTCTGCACAAGCCCTTCACGATGAGCTTTCGATAAAAATTCGAAAAGCCTTTACTGAACTAAGCTTCCAAGAAGTCAAGAATGCGATTAATCATTGTTTTGCAGGAAAAAGTTATATTATTGAAATTCCTGTTAGCGATATCTTTGAAGAAGAATATCTTTACGATATCAACAACAATCTACGAATGAGTCCCCTTTTCAAAGCTGTTCGTCGAATTTTACTCTTCAAAAAAGGAGAAACTAAATTCGCACGCGTTTGGCTCCGTGGTGATATTCGCAAATTTTTGCCAGAAAATCACAAACTTTATCACAACGGAAAAACCAATTAAATTCGCGGTCAACACGCCTCGCCAAAATGGCGGGGTTTTCTATTGACTTTTTTATTTTTTTATGTTATTATAGTTATGTTTTAGAATAAAAACAAAAACAAAAGGAATCAAATGAAACAAATAAAAACAAAAAAAGTATTGAAATACTTTGACCCAATTTTTAAAAAGAATTTTAGTTTGAAAGTTGAAAAAGTGCTTTCGAAAAATCAAGAAGAGTTGAAAATTACTCTTCCAGCTGAAAAAAATTTCTTCCGTGGTGTAAGTTTTAGCGAAAATGTTATTCTTAAAAAACTCACAAACGGAAATTGGGTAAAAAATCTTCACGCAAAATTTGGTGAAGGAGCAGAAGAGGTTTTTGGCTTAAATGAAATTAACGAAGAAAGCGATTTAGAGTCTCGCGACGTTCGAATTATCGCTTTTGTTGAAAAAAGTTTAGCTTAGTTCTCTTCACTAAATTAAAAAATCTCGCTTGAATTTGAGCGAGATTTTTATAGTTTTCGAAAATCTTATTCGTTTACACCAAGTTCGATTCGTGAGAATTGGCGCACAACAATATTTTCACCAAGTTTTGCAACAGTTTCTTTTAAGAATTGCTCAACTGTTTTACTGTCGTCCATAATATAAGTTTGCGAAAGAAGAACTTTTTCAGCAAAATATTTTTTCACTTGACCATCAACAATTTTTGCAGCAATTTCAACTGGTTTTCCTTCTTTCGAGACGCGCTCTTCAGCTTCAGCTTTTACGCGAGCAATTTCTTCTTCAGGAATATCAGATTCGTTAGCATAAACTGGTGCCATCGCAGCAATTTGCATTGCAATTTGGTGGGCAAAATTCTTGAAATCTTCTGTTCGAGCAACAAAGTCGGTTTCGCAGTTAACTTCAACAATAACACCGATTCGGCCACCATGAACGTAAGCTTCAACTAAACCTTCACGAGCTTCACGATCACCTTTCTTTTCAGCTTTCGTCAAACCTTTTTTGCGAAGAGCTTCAAGCGCTTTATCAAAATCACCTTCAGCTTCAACAAGAGCTTTTTTGGCATCAGTTAGACCAAGACCTGTCAATTCTTTAAGTTTCTTAATTTCTTCAATAGAAACAGCCATAATTCTCCTTTTATTTATCAGTTTTAGCTTCTTTGATAGCTTCGATTACATAATCCAAAAGCAATTTAACACCTTTGATTGCGTCATCATTAGCTGGAATTACATAATCAATTCCATCTGGGTTAACATTTGTATCAACGATCGCAACAACTGGAATATTCAAAGTTTTTGCTTCACGAATTGCATTTGCGTCAGCGATCGCATCAGTTACAAACAAAATTCCTGGGCGACCCATTAAATCTTTGATTCCACCATATTTTATGTTCAAAGATTCAATTTCTTCAGCATATCGTTGAACTTCAAGTTTCGAATATCGTTTTGAAAGTTCACCACTTTCCATTCGTTTTTCAAGAGTTTTCAATTTTTTAATTTGTTGGTTAACAGTTGCTGAGTTTGTAAGCATTCCACCAACCCATCGTTCAACAACATATGGTTGATTTACGCTTTGAGCAGCTTCACGAACAGCTTCTTTAACTTGTTTTTTAGTTCCAACAAAAAGAACTTTTCGACCACCCTCAACTGCTTTCGTGATAGCTGGAAGAGCTTTTTCAAGACCTTCAACAGTTTTAGTTAGATCAATAATGTGGCTATCTTGACGCTTACTATGAATGTATGGCGCCATTTTTGGATGCCAGCGTGAAGTTTTGTGACCAAAATGAACGCCAGCCTCAAGCAATTGCTTGATATCTACTTTTACAGACATTTTAACTCCTTTGTCTTCATTTTTGGGGATAATTTCGAAAAACTCTCGAAAGGAATTCTCCCAAAAATTGTTTCATTAAATTTATATACCTTTAAAGTATATCACACTTTGCATAAAAAGAAAAGAGGCAAATTACCTCTTCTCTAATTTTATTGTCGTTTGATAACAACTGCAGAAATTGCCGCAAGAATTATTGAAATAACACCAATCAAAACAGTTTCGAAGCCATGTTTTTGGTTTTCACCAGTATTTGGAGCTTGAAGTGTTTGAATCTGTTTATTATCTTTTTTCGAAATTTGATTTTCTGGCAATTCGGAAGCTTTTACTTCGCTTGAATTCTGTCCCTGTTTTTCATCAAGCTTTTCGTCTTGCTTTTTGTTCTCATTTTTCTTATTTTCTTCGTTTGCGATTTTTTCCCAAGCGTCAGAATTATTTTCTTCGTCTTTCTTCAAACGATCAGCTTCTTCTTGTGTGGCTTTTTTGAGATCTTCCTCAGCAGCCTTCATCTTTTCTTCTTCGATTTTCTTATTAATTTGATCGGTAACGTTATCGATTCCAGTAATCAAGCTAGATTCGAAACGATCGGCAAGAAGAAACTCGTTTCCATATTGAGCTCGCAATTTATTAAAATATCTATTAATGATAACTTTAAGCATTTTTGCATTTCGCTCAGCTTTATTCAAATCTTTTTCGCCCAAAAGTTCTTTTTGACGATTTTCAATATGTGCGATATAATTTCCTTCATCCGTTAGCGCCAAGATTGACTCCCGAATTCGTCCTTGCATTTCTTTTAATTCTGGAAGTTGCTTATAAACGCCTTGGTATTTTTTCTTAGCCAATTCGTCAATATGCTCAATTTCTTTCAAAACAGCCTCTCGATATTCCAAAACATACGCATCTTTTGGATCAAGCTTGTTTAGATAATTCTTCGCTTGTATTGATGGCGAAATTGGTTTTTCAAGCTTTCCGCTCGAAACATCTCGAATATATTTATCTGCTCGTTTTGCCAAATGGTTTAAAAAATCTATCTGATTTTGAAGCTTTTGTTTAGTTTCCTCAATTTCATCTTTTAAGCTTTGCGTGTCGCTTGATTCAACAGCAAAGACTTTTGAGCCAGCAATCACGCCAGAAAATCCAGAAATCGCAATAACTCCCGCAACCACAAAAGTGGCTAACTTTTTATTCATATAACTCCTTAAATTAACTATTTATAACACTAAAATACACTATTTTCAAATTATTTGCAAGCACGAGCATAATGTTTCATACATATTCTTTTTTAGAAAATTAAATTTGCTTTTTTTGAAATAATCTGCTAAAATGGAAAAGTTATGAAAAAGAATTTACATCCAACCGAGTATCGCCCTGTCGTATTTAGCGACGAGGTGGCTGGATTTGCTTTCTTGACTCGCTCAACAGCAGATTCAAAAGAAACTATCAAATGGGAAGACGGCAACGAATATCCGTTGGTAAAAATGCATATTTCAAGTGCTTCTCACCCATTCTTTACAGGTGAAGAAAAAATCATCGACACCGAAGGTCGTGTTGATCGATTCAAACGAGCCCAAGAAATGGCCGCTGCTCGTAAAGAAGCTTTGGCAAATAAAGCCAAAAAACAAGCTGCTGAAGCCGCTAAAAAAGCTGAACGAAATTAGTTCAAATATTAAAAACCACTCCTGTATGGGGTGGTTTTTAATTAATTCTCCAATCGATCAAATCTTCGTGATTTCTTTTCAAAAAAAGATTGGCTTTCGAAAACGGTTTTGAGCCAAAAAATCCCTTGTGTGCCGAAAATGGCGACGGGTGCGCGCTTTCAATTTTAAGATGTTTTGGATTCGAAATTCTTTTTCCAACCTTTTGCGCATGCGCTCCCCATAAAATAAACACCAGCGGGCGTTCATAATCGTTCAAAAAATCTAAAACATGCTCTGAAAACTCCATCCAGCCAAAATTCGCATGGCTCGCAGGTTTACCTTTTTCAACACTAAAAGAAGTGTTTAATAGTAAAACACCCTGCTCCGCCCAAGATTCCAAAAAACCATTATCGGCTGGTTCAATACCTAAATCACTTTGAAGTTCTTTATAGATATTTTGCAAACTTGGCGGAATTCTAACACCTTTTTTAACCGAAAAACTCATCCCATGTGCCTGGCCCACGCCATGATAAGGATCTTGACCAATAATCACAACCTTAGTTTTTTCGAGCGGACATTTTTCAAAACAAGAAAAAATCTCTTTCCTTGCTGGAAAAATCTCTTTCGAAATGCGTTCGTGTTCAACTTTTTGCCACAGCTTTTTAAAATATGGCTTTTCAGCTTCGTTCTCAATAAATTCACGCCAAGAGGTTATTTTCATATCAAAATATTATCATAACCACATTCTTTTTTCAACACTTTAAATTCAAACGATTTTTTGGTATAATATCTTTATATGCCAAAAATTGATTTAAATCTTGATAAACTTAAAACTGAACGAGAAGAAATTCAGGCTTTTTTAAGCGATCCAAATGCTTATTCTTCTCCAGATTTTTCAGCTAAAAACAAACGCTTCACCGAACTCGAAAAAATTATCGAGCGTGGTGAAATGCGTGAAAATCTTGAAAAAAACCTTGAGGAAGCACGTGAGCTTGCCAACCTTGAAACGGGTGAACTTGCCGAACTTGCCAAAATGGAAATTACTGAAAACGAAGAAAAACTTGCCACACTTGAACAAGATCTTTTCGAAATGCTTCTGCCAAAAGATCTAAATGATGATAAGAACGTGATTGTTGAAATTCGTGCTGGTGCGGGCGGAGATGAAGCTTCCCTTTTTGCAAGCGAACTCTATAGGATGTATTTACGTTATTGCGAACAAAATGGCTTAAAAACTGAACTTTTGAGTGAATCTGCTAACGATGCTGGAGGGTATAAAGAAGTTGTTTTCGGTGTGAAAGGCGACGCTCCTTATTCGAAATTAAAATTCGAAAGCGGTGTTCATCGCGTTCAGCGAATCCCGGCAACAGAATCTCAGGGGCGAATTCACACTTCAACTGTAACTGTGGCTGTTTTGCCTGAAGCCGAAGAAGCTGATATCGAAATTAATCCGAATGATTTGCGTATTGATGTTTATCGTTCGGGTGGACATGGCGGACAGAGTGTGAATACGACCGATTCTGCTGTGCGAATCACTCACATTCCAACCGGAATGGTGGTCACAAACCAAGATGAAAAGTCGCAAATTAAGAACAAGGAAAAAGCAATGGGTATTTTGCGCGCACGACTTCTTCAAGCTAAAATTGATGAGGAAAATGCAAAATTAACCGCTGAGCGACGAAGCTTAATTGGATCCGGTGATCGTTCTGAAAAAATTCGAACTTACAACTTCCCGCAAGATCGAATCACCGACCATCGAATTGGTTTTTCACGAAGTAATATTCCATCCGCAATGAATGGTCAAATTTCAGATATCGTTGATCACCTTCAAGCTGCCGAATTGGAGTTTTTGGCTGCAAACGCTTCAGAAAACAACTAACACTATGAGAGAAACTGTTGAATCTTGGCTGAAAAAATCAGTCGAAAAATTAAGAACTGCTGAAATTGAAAGCGCTAAACTTGATTCTGAATTAATTTTAGCGCGCGTTTTAAAGGTAGAACGAACAAAATTACACGCAAATCCAAAGAAAAAACTTTCAAAAACAGCGGTTTTTCATGCAAATAATTTTTTAAATAAAAGAGCGAGACGGATTCCTTTGGCGTATATTTTTCACGAAAAAGACTTTTTTGGGCGAACTTTTTTTGTAAACGAAAATGTTTTAGTTCCCCGTCCAGAAACTGAAACCTTAATTGAAATCACAAAAAAATATGCAAAAAATAGTGATAAAATTTTAGATATTGGTACCGGATCTGGAATTATTCCAATCACCCTAAAAGCTGAGCTTGGCGATGAGATAAAGATTTTTGCCAGCGACGTTTCAGTTCAAGCACTTGCTGTTGCAAACCTAAATGCTCAAAAAATATTGAGTCAAAATATTGAACTTTTTGAAAGTAACCTTTTGGAGCAGATTCCGGCAGAAACACTTTCAAAAATTACAATTATTACTGCAAACTTACCTTATGTTAATCGTGATTGGGTTGATTTTGAAAAGAATAACGAGCTACATCATGAGCCACAAATTGCTCTTTATGCTCGAAAAAATGGTTTGGAACTAATTTTTAAACTGATTTATCAGGCACAAGATTTACCTAAACTTGAAAAAATCATTCTTGAAGCCGACCCGTCACAATTTAAAGAAATTGAAAAATATGCGAATAGCTGTGGTTTTTCGAAAATTATTTCCGAAAATTATACAATCATTTTTAAAAAATAACCCTTTCTAGGGCTATTTTATTTTCGATATTCTTCTAAAGTCGTGACAGATGTTGATTCTTTACCATCTCTAAGATAGGTTATTTTAACCTTATCGCCAGCTGATTTTTCACCAATCAAAGACCCAAGACTTATATTTTTTGAAATCTCTATATCATCAATTTTAGTAATTATGTCACCATCTTTTAGTCCAGCTTTCTGCGCAGGACTTCCAGAAATAATAGACTTACCATTCCTATTTTTAATTAATGCACCTTTCGAAACATTTAGGTTATAAGCTTTTTGAACTTGTGGATTTACTGAGATATAATTCGCACCTAAGTATGCTCGATTTGGAGTTTTACCTTCAGTAATTGATTTCAAAATCCCTTTAACCGAAGAAATTGGAATCGCAAAACCAATCCCTTGTGCTTCAGAAGCAACTGCAGTATTTACGCCAACAACTTGACCCTGAGCATTCACAAGTGGACCGCCAGAATTACCGCTATTAATCGCAGCATCGGTCTGAATCATGTCTGTTAGAGTTTCTTTCGTTGCGCCATCATCACTTGAAGCATTCACGGTTCTACCAACGCCAGAAATTATCCCACTTGTAACCGTTCCATCATATTCACCAAGCGCGTTTCCAATCGCAATAACCTGTTGACCAATATTTAAAGCCTTTGAATCACCCAATTCAGCCGCTTTAAGCCCTTTTGCGTTTGAAATCTTCAAAATCGCGATATCACTCAATGGATCGGTCATGATAATTTCAACATTATCATAAGAATTTCCGTCATTAGTAACGACTGAAATATCCGACGAACCTTCAACAACATGCTTATTTGTTAAAATATAACCGTTTTCACTTACAATAATTCCAGTGCCAGCGCTCGCCGATCCAAAACCTAACGAAAAATATTTTGTGCCTTTTTGGCTTTTACTCACAATTGAAACAACACTTTGCGAAACCTTGTTCGCAACTCCTTCAATTGATTTTGGATCTATTTGGCCAGAAAAACTAGACACGCCTTTATTATCTGAAAAATTAAAATTGGCAGATTTATTAGTTTTGTTTACTAACCCGGAAAAAATTCTAAACAACCCCAATTGTATAAAAAAATATGAAACCAAAATAATCGCAATGATCATTGGATATTTTGTCTTTTTTGAACTTTTCATTGATTTAACCATAACCTCATTTTATCAAAAATATCTTAGAACAACCTTAAAATTAACTTTTTGCAACTGGAATCGAAGAGAAAAACAACAAAAGTGTTAAAATCAAAATTGTTGCAAAAATAATTTCTGGTAAAAAATCCTTCTTTTGATTTTGTTCAACTTTTTTATCATCCTCTGTCTTATTTTTAATCAACTGATTGAAGGAAACAAAACTCAAAACTGTCAAAATAATCGCAGATTGCGGAATTATAAAGTTAAAATATGGCTGAAAATTAATTTTATAACCAATCACCAAAAAGTTAAAAATCCAAGCAAGTTCCGCAATAATCATTCCCCAAAATAAGCTCAAAATTTCAATATTTTTATTAAAATTCGATGAAATTATATGACGCAAAGTTGAATATCCAATCAAGAAAGCGAAAACAAAAATTACAGATTGACCCCAACTATAAGCAACAGAATATAGTGCTGAAAATCCAAAAAATACAGTCAGCAAAGCTTGGATTCGCATAAATAGTTCACTCGAATTTGGCTTAATAATAGTTAGCCAAAAAATATACAAGGCAAGCAAAAATCCTTGCGAAATAATATATTCAACACCTGTCGAAAACATTAAAACAACGACACTTAGCGAAAAAAATAAGTCAACAAGGTTAGATTTAACATTCGCAGTCCAAAACCTTGGTCGAACTGCAAAAGTCCGCCATTTACTAATAAATACCAACAAAATTGCGATCCAAGGTGTTTTCGTGATGTAAATTGAAAACCAAACGATCACTGCTAAAATAATATTCAAGAAAATATGAGCAATATTTCCCCAAAAAGAATATTTTTTTGAAATTCTAATAAAATCCATACTTTTACTATTATACCACATCATTTTAAAAATAACCATAATTGAAAAGCTTTCGAAATCGTGGTAAAATAGAAAAATGAAGAGTAATTTTTGGCAACGGCACCCAATACTTGCCGACACTTTGGGGATTTTCGTTTTTGTTTTTTCCGTAACTTTGGGAACAATCTTGATTAATACTTTTATTTTTCAGAGTTTTACGATTGTTGGTTCAAGTATGGATCCAACTTTCGCTGATGGTGATAAAGTTATCATAAATCGCTTACCATCAACTTGGGCTAATTTTACAAATACGAAATTTACACCAAAACGCGGTGAAATTATCATTTTCGAAAATCCACAATTTATCAACGGAATGAAGGATCAATATATTATCAAACGTGTGATCGCCTTCCCTGGTGAAAAGGTGAAAGTTGAAAAAGGTAAAATGACAGTTTTTAACAATGACCATCCAAACGGTTTTAATCCTGATAATAACTTTAACGGTGAACCAAAAAATTACACAAGCCACGATGGCGAATGGGTTGTTCCAGAAAATGAAATCTTTGTTTCAGGTGATAATCGAGTTGGCAATAACTCTTACGATTCTCGAAGTGGTTTAGGAACTATTCCATTATATAAAATTGTTGGCCCTGTTGCCTTTCGAATCCTCCCGCTCAATAAAATTCGCAACTTTGAATACAATCAGCAATATTAAAAAATAACCCTTTCTGTGGGTTATTTTATTTCGAAAGAATTTCCTCAATCCGTTTTAACTCTTCCTCGGTTTTAAATTTAATCACAATCTTTCCCGATCCTCGTGCAGAAGTTTTAATATCAACGTCCGCACTTAATCTTTTTGAAATTTGATTCATCGCTCTTTCAAAAGGGTTTTTATTCAATTTTTTGGATTCATCCTTTTTAGATACTTCAGTTTGTTTTTTGTAATTCACTAAAAATTGTTCAATTTTTCGAGAGCTCCAATTTTCTTCTATAATTTTTGGAAGAATTTTTTCAATTGTTCTTTCATCAATTTTTAATAGCGGTCGTGCTTGCCCTTCTTTTAACTCCCCGGAAATAACTTTTTCCTTCACAATTTTTGGTAACTTTAAGAGTCTCAAAGTATTTAAAACCGCACTTTCACTTCTACCACCAACACGCTCGCCAATTTGTTTTGCAGTTAAATTAAACTGTTCGCGAAGTTTTTGATATGCTTCTGCAGTTTCCAAAACATTTAGATTATCACGCTGAATGTTCTCGATCAAGCTTAATTCAAGTCGATTCTGATCTGAAAGATCGCGAACTATTGCCGGAATCTTATCTAAACCAGCAAGTTTTGAGGCGCGATAACGCCTCTCACCAGCAACAATTACAAATTTTAAACCTTTCTTAATAACCACAATTGGCTGCAAAACACCGTGAATTTTTATCGAATTAGAAAGATCTTCGAGCTTTTCTTTGTCGAAGTTTCTGCGAGGCTGATCCGGATCTGGTGAAATATCGCTGAGCTTTAATTCTTTAAGTTTATCATTTTCAGATTCTAACCCCAAGCTTAAATCAAGCTTTTCATCAGCCATCATTTCAGTTGGAATTAACGAAGAAAAACCACGACCAAGTCCTTTTTTTGCCATTATTTCGCTCCTTCTATTCGTTGAATAATTTCTTTCGAAACAGCTTTATATGCACGCGCACCCTTGCTAAAACGATCGTAAACTCCGATCGGCACACCATGACTTGGCGCTTCAGCTAATCGTATATTTCGCGGAATTGCATTCGAAAAAATCTTCTCTGGAAAGAATTTTTTAATCTCTTCGAGAACTTGCCCACCCAAAGTTGTTCGAGAATCAACCATTGTAGGTAAAACACCGAGAAGCTCAAGATCCGGGTTCATTCCTTTTTTAACTAATTTCATACTTTCGAGAAGCTGACCGAGCCCCTCCATCGCGTAAAACTCAGCCTGAACTGGTAAGATTAAATAGTCGCTCGCGATAAAACCATTCACAGTTAGCAAACTCAAGCTTGGCGGAGAGTCCAAAATAACATAATCAAAATCAGCCTCAATAGTTTTCAAAGCCTGTTTTAAGCGCGTAAAACGACCTTTTGCCGATGCAAGTTCAACCTCAATATTTGCCAAAACTGGCGTACTTGGTGCAATTTTTAAGTTCGAAAATTCAGTTTCAATAATTACTTCCTTTAAAGATTTTTCGCCAGATATAACTTCTGCCATTGTTGACTCAAGAGCATTTTTATCTATCCCTAAACCACTTGTAGCGTTTCCTTGCGGATCAAAATCAACCAAAAGAACGCGTTTTTTAGCTTTCGCCAAATAAAACGCTATATTGATTGCGCTGGTCGTTTTTCCAACCCCACCCTTTTGATTTGTTATCGAAATAACTTTCATTATGCTACTATTATACCACAAAAATAAAAAAACATAAACAAAAAGAGCGTTTTTTATTAAACGCTCTTTTTAATTTTATTGAATTGGATCAACAACAACTGGAATATTTTGAATATATCTTTTATTTGGAGTTATATCTACAAGATTAATCCTATTGTCATTAGGACCAATCCACATACGGGAATTACCATCATAACCTTGAATCTCAGACAGTTGTTTTGGTCTTGGAGCATTGTCTGGTAGAGTCATCGACCCACCACCTTTGGTCCAAAAATCTAAATGAATAAAGCCATGACCCGTTGCATTATTGATAATCATATAGTTTCGATAATCATCAAATACTTCTGGACCAACACCTCCTGCAGCAAAAACCCCATCATTATTGAGTTTAAAGACACTATTTTGACCAAGATTAGTTTGAGGTAATGTTACACTTCCTCCATTATGCGAAAGCGATAGAATACCGTTATTTAAACTTAACGTTTGCGGAATACCCACTCCCTCAGCACCCTGAAGACCACGTTCACCTTGTTCACCCTTTAATCCCTGATCACCTCGGTCACCTTTTTGACCTTGTAAACCTTGATCTCCTTGTTCGCCTTTTTCACCCTTCTCACCTTTATCACCTTTTTCACCCTTAAGATCTGAGTAAGCTACAAGGTTATTCCAGTTTGAATCACCTTTATATCGCCACTGAATATATAGTGCATCTTTGCGAATTTCGATTTCGCGACCATCTTGACCGTTATTTCCTTGTGCGCCTTGCTCACCTTTTTCGCCTCGGTCACCTTTTTGACCTTGGATTCCTTGTGCGCCTTGCTCACCTTTTTCGCCTCGGTCACCTTTTTGACCTTGGAT
>CAURNE010000003.1:0-102176 GCA_963526415.1 uncultured bacterium
AAATAAATAGAAAAAATCACCTATAATTGATTGACAAATCCTTAGAAAAATAGTAAATTAAACCTATCAACAGTTTTAGCAAACGGTCGTCAACTAAAACAAGCTCAACCCCTATTGTAGCAGGGATTTTTAAGATTGGGTAAAACAGAACGAGGTGATTTATGGAGAAGATAATCAAAAATATTACTAAAATTGTAATACTTTTATTTACTTTCATTATTTTAACTGCCTGTACTCCAGAAAAAAATTTATAGGCACTTGGACTACAGATATATTTAACCAAGGAAATACAAGAGAAGATGCCAAAAGTATAGTAAATTCATTATCTGGTAATAATCTAAGTGGTAATATATTATCTATACTCATGAATGAATTACATTTTAACGCTACTATGGAAATTAAGGAAGACGGAACTTTAGTTATGGATAGCGGAATGCTATTTAATGCAAATTGGAAAAAAGATGGCAATAAGATAACAATTGATGGTGCTAATATTTATGGTATTGCTACACTTTCTGAAGACCAAAATACATTATATTTTGAAAATATCATAGATAAAAATTCAAAGCCTACTAATGGCATTACAATTGGAAGTAAATCGATAACTTTTGAGTTTAAACGAGTTAAATAGAATGGAGTAATGTTGTATGGAAAGTAGTTGGAGTATTCTACTAGGTTTAGCAGTCATAAACTTACCGTTCCTACTTATTGTAATTATTGGAGATAGGATTTCAGGACAATCAATAAAAAATCTACACCCTAAAGATAATAAAATAATATCAGAAAGCGAGTTAAACAGTACTAATATGAATAATATTAGCCCAAGACTAAAACCTAGATTAGTAATTTTAGTTCTTTGTGTTATATCTTTCCTATTCTTTGGTTTTAAAGGAAATGGTGAAGTGATTTACTATGGAGCAAATTTTGAAGCAGGTTCGGTATTTTATCCTGAGTCGTATACTTCTTATGGTTTATTTAAGGGATTATCAAATGAGCTAAATAAGTTGGTAGCAAAAAAGAGACATTCTAGTTTAATGGGTGTAATAGTTTCTTTTTCTATAGGCGGAATAGTCTCTTATTCTCTATGGAAAGATGATGAATTTAAGGAGCTACTCATTGAGTTGCGAAAATATTAGATAGGAGAATATGATGGAAATTATTATTGGATTTGTCGTGCTTTTCATACTTGCTTACTTTTATGGAAAGTTTGTAGATTTATTGGATTCTATTTTTAGCGGTATCTTTGAATTTTTCACAGGAAAATATAATGATAGTTTAGATGAGTACGAAAGGAAGAAAAATAATAAATAAGATAGTTTAAAAAGCTAAGACTGATTTTGTCTTAGCTTTTTATTATAAGATGTGTGAACTTAGATTATTTTAGAGTGCTGAGTGTTAAGTCGCCGAAACTTGGGTGTTTATGTTCGCTTCACCTTTCGGTTCGGGTTGGATAGCTTTGCGGTAATACCGCCGTTTCAGCTCCACTTTGGCACACGACTTATTGTGTATTTACACAATGTTTGTCTGTGTAGAGGAGGGCGGAGGAGTCTTCAAGAAAATATTCTAAGCTTTTTATTTCCTTTTTTTTGCTTCTATTACGATGGATTGCCTTTCGAAAATCTCCAGCAGTTGATCTTTTCACAACTTCACATTCTCACAAAAACACCAGCAAAAAATCTGCATTTTATACCTTTAAACCGATGTAAATTAAACTCAAAAATAGACTAGACTTCCGTACCGAAGAGAGTTATGATGGACAGGTAAAAGAAATTTAACAGATAGGAGCGATATGTACATCGATTTAGAAACGGAAATTTATCTACAAAAATTAGAAGGTGACATTCGTAGCCAGCTATATTGGGGCGTAGTGCCAGAAATACCAACTGAATGGCAACCAAACCAATTAGGATTTTACCTCAGCGACCCGATAGCTTTGCCCGCATTTCTAACGAAACTACGAGTGTTCGAAAAAGGTTTTGCTTTCAACTATATTGAAACTAATATTTTTAAACGTAAGATAACAGTTTTTGCCATTAACGAAAGCAAAGAGAAATTTATTGCAAAAATTGAAAAGTTGCTTAATTGCCAAAGTAGAGGTGAGATGTGCGAAACCTTGCTACATATTTTGGCAACGCCAGTAACTTATATCGATGAAGCCATTTGTTAACCTAAAATTACAACAAAATTGCCCCAGTTAGCTGACCTGACACCCAGTAGTTTAGTTATTTTGGTTAATATTAGCGAGCCAATTCGTTTGGCTCGCTTTTTTCATTGTTTAGTTTTCCGATGAAATTATAATAAATGTCAATCTGAATAATACGATTACGTTTCGTACCAGTTGGTTTATGAATCACAATCTTGTCAATCAGTTCATTCACTATCTCAACGGTTAGTTCTGGTAGCTCTGTATATTTCAAAATTCTCGTCATAAACTTGGAGGTATTAAGTTTATCTTCTTGTTGTTTGGCGAGTTTTTCGGTTAAGTCAGAAATAGGATTAAAGCACCTCTAGGAGTGATTTAAACTGACGAATCTAGAATAAGTTTTATAGTATTTCATGTGATAGACTAGTCTTAAAAGTCTCGTTTTACGGAGTTGAAAGAATTTTATTCATCGACACGATTCGAAGACCGATTGGAACAAGCTTTATTACAAATAATATAGTATTTCTCAACTAAGAAACGGAAACTACAGTATCTTGAAAGAATTAATTTTATGGGCAAAATTTAATTTAATGAAATATTTCCCCAGAGTATTTTAGTTGGCACGTTTTAAGAGCTGCTTAAGACTAAACTCTGCCTCGCATTATCTCTACAATATGATATAATAAAAGCGGTAGGTAGTTTTGAGTTATTTCTAAGTAAGAAGAGGAGTAGATTTTATATGAAAAACAACGCAATTGATTATTTAATAGAATTAGCCGAAAACGATAAATGCAATGCTTGGATATCTTATGTTATAAAATACTTTATTGAGAATCAGGGAGTTATTGATGATAATGCAAAGAATGATTTAGCAGATTATTTACTTCAAAGAAAAGGAATACCTGAATTAAAGTCTCCATCTTCCAAATTTAATTCGAACAATGAAAAAATAATATTAAAAAAATTAAATCATCATTCTGGAGTGAACGCTCTTTCTGATGAACAAAAAATTTCTTTTTCTTCACAAATTAACATAATTTATGGTCTTAACGGTACTGGGAAGAGTAGTTACTTTAGAGTACTAAATAATATGACAGGACACGCAAAATCAAAAAATATTTTGCACAATGTATATAGCGATTCTCCGAAAAATATTAATGTTGATGTTGAATATCTTTTAGATAATACCCCTAAGTCCAGTACTTGGTCAAATACTTCTAATATTTCGGATTTACGTTCTATTAGGGTTTTTGATACAGAGTATACTAATAACTATTTGCAAAAAAGAAACTCAGATGAACTCTTAATTAAACCTTACGCACTTTCATATTTTTCAGAAATAAGTGATTTAATAATTGAAATTAAAGAATTGGCAGAAGAAAAGATAAAATTTGACGGAGAGTCGTTGCCCAACATTGACCTCGAGAGGGTAACAGAATCTTTCAGAGAATTTTTAAATAGAGACAGTTTTTCAAAAGAAGATATTGTTAAAATAAAAAGTTTTGAAAAATTTTCATCAAAAGAAAAAAATCAACTTGAAAATATAAAAAAGTCTATAGATAATCTTAAGAAATCGAATGCAGAAGATGCTATTAAAATTAATGAAATAAAACTTGATAAACTCAAAAAAATAAAGTCAGAATTTGATAGAATAATTGCATTGCTCAAATTAGAGGAAAAAAATACAGATACTTTAGTTGAGAAAAGATCAACTCTAACACATGAACATTCAGTTGCAAGGCAACAGTTTGAAGTTTTTAGTAAGATACCTGGTACTGATAGTGATACTTGGACTAATTTTATCAAATCAGGAATAAGTTATTGTGAAGAATTTGAATTAGCTGATGAATGTCCATATTGTCATCGTTCTTATGATGAAGCTTCGTTAGAAATTACAAAAGCCTATTCAAAATTCATAAAAGATACTACTCAAATTCAACTAGATAAAAATACAGAAAATATCAAGGAAAAAATTCTAGCATTAAAAAATATTTCTGAGGTAAATTTGAAGAGCGAAAAGATTGAACTCTTCCTTGAAGACAATCCTGAACTTATAACCTTAAACAAGCAGATAATTAAAAATAAAGATTCACTCTTAAGTAAACTGAGGGATCAAGAACCTATAAAAGCGCCTAAAATACAAGATAAGCTATTAAGCAATTTATCCAAAGAAATAGAGAATATCAACCAATTGCAAATTAATTTAAATTCTAAACAGTCTCAGAGAATAGAATCTTTAAAGAAATACAATCAGCAATTAATAACACTCGAAGAAAAAGCCTCGCTGAACTCTCAATTTACTCAACTTAGTGAGTTTGTTGATCTTAAAAATAGATTATTTCGAGAAGGACAATTTATATCTAAGATAACTACTTCAAAATTAAGCTTTTTAAGTAAAAAGGCACATAATGACCTGCTTACAGACAATCTCTTTAAAACATTTAAGCAAAATTTAAAGAAGCTTGGGTTAGGTAATCTTTCCATCCAATTGCAAGCTTCAAATAGTAAAGGAAAACAACAAACAGAGTTAGTATTAGGAAATAATAAAAATATAGAAGACATCCTTAGCGAAGGTGAACAAAAAGCTACCGCTCTAGCTTTATTCATCTCCGAAATTAGTCTTTCAAATAATCAAAGCACTATAATCTTTGATGACCCTGTCAATAGTTTAGA
This sequence comes from uncultured bacterium, assembly GCA_963526415.1. GTDB lineage: Bacteria > Patescibacteriota > Saccharimonadia > Saccharimonadales > Saccharimonadaceae > Nanogingivalis. Next base: position 4,817 of record CAURNE010000003.1, read on the forward strand.
CCATCGTATTATGAATAATTTTTCTGAATTATTAATGGTGTTAAATAATCAAATTATTATATTTACGCATAATAAGATGTTCCTTGATTGTTTCGAGATAAGTTCCGGAGGTCATATATGTAAAAATGTAAATGGAGGATGTAGTACATTAAAAGGTAAGCATATTTTCCTTTACGAAACTTTGAGTGATGGAAAAGACAAAAAAGGCATAATAAAAATAAAACGAACTGAAAACTTAAAAACTTATATTTCTGATATCGAAAAATTATTATCAGAAAATCCATTGTCAGATAATAGTAAGCAACTTATTTGCGGTAAGCTAAGAAAAGCGGTTGAGTTTGCTATTGATGAAATAATTTTAAATAGACAAATCCCTACTAAATTTAGTAATAAAAATAGTCGAATCCATTGGGATGAATTGAAGAAAATTGACAATAATCCTACTACAATTGAAAAACTCCATAATATTCATGGGCGGTGTTCAGGAGGAGCACTGCATAATGGAACTGAGAGTGAGGAAAATCCAGTTGATAAAGACGAGCTAAAAAGTATGCTTCAAGAAATCAAGGATATACAAACTAAACATTGATAAATATCTATAAATTATAAGTGCGTTGAGGGGATGTATAAAATAAAAAGAGGGCAATATATCATTTGATGCCCTCTTTATTTTCTGTCGGAATATTTTATGTATTCCAAAATATTTTGATGAGTTTGAGTATATCACATCCATAGAAAATGGAAGATTGTTATTTTTAAACTGCCATATGTCAAGCCACCCTTTTGCGACTGGGGTGTTTGTTTCTAATTGAAAATATAAAGAAAATTTTTTAATACAGTGTAAAAATGTCAGAAAAATTAAAAACAGTTACAAATAATATACTACTATTGACAAAGTGTAAGGATATCGTTATATTAGTAACACCGAAGATTTCTTGTTTTGTCTAACCAACACATTTTTAATGAAAGTGAGGATGGGACAGATAAAAAGATAAAATCAATGTTGACTGCAGCAGGTGCTGGTGGTATTGGTAGCGTAGTCTCTGTTCATATATTAAAAATACCGTTCGAAAATCTTACTGTGATAAGTGTAGTGATAGTCGTTATTTCACTAATTATTTGTTGCTTTGCATTCTTGGTTATCAATTCTAACAGAAGAACCAGAAATTCAAAAGAGCTGATGGCCACTTGGCTTAGAAAGGGTAATAACTATACTAAACCTAGGAATAAAGCTTCACCAAATAAAAGAAAAAATCACCACTAATAGTGGTGAAGCTAATGCAAATCAGTCTTATCGTTCTCTTGTTGGCTAACTATAAGGCTGATAACTAAAAATAAGAAATCTTCTCCCCAACGGTAGTACGAATATCGTTGGGATTTTCTTTATCTCAAAAGCATATATTTTATAGCTACTTGAGATAACTTAATCTATTATACAGACTTTAAGTAATTGTGTCAACAGTTTTGTTGAAAAAAGTGTTAAAATAACTAAAATTAAACTTAGCTGCAATTTGTAATCCTAAACGGCAAATTCGTCCAAATCTTCCATTCTGCAACAAGCAGTATAATATTTTTCGACACACTCAGGATTAAGAAAACGGCAAGTATAAAACCAAAAATCTTCGTCCATGATGGGGATTTTCACTTCTAAAATGAGGATTAAAAACACATCCTACACCGTGTAATAGTGTAATTCTTCGAAAGTTGTAAGGTGAACTGTTTCAATTTGGGGGAGTTCAGGCGGTAGAAAATTTTGAAATTTGGCTGAATCATATCTCTCCAGTAGTAGTCAAAATTTTCGAAGGCTTTTAGTTTTGCTTTGTTGCCAATTTAAAGCTCGGTGGGTACTGGAGCTTCTTGCGACAGTTTGCCCAACTTGTAACTCACCCGAAGTATTTCTTGAAGCGTCCAGACCGAAATATCGTGAAAATCTTGGCTATCTAAGTTTTGGCACTCCAGCGTAGGGATTCTGCCAATCATGCTGGCTACTATAGCAATTTCTTGGTCTCGGGTGGTGTCTTCGTTTTCAAAATTGTGGATATTTTGAATGCGGTCTTGAAGCGAGAATTGCTCTTGTTCAAGTTCATTATTTTGAATATTTCTGTTAGTGAATTTTCCATAGAAATCTCCTTTGCTTTGTTGGTGTGTCCATCATAACTCTCCGTAAGGAAAGAGTCAAGCACTTTTTCACAAAACCCCAACGACTTGAAATCGCTGGGGTTAAGGGGCTAGAGTTGGTTAGTTGTTGGACTGCTGGGTGAGGTGTGGACATTTTAACATTTTTAATGGTTAAAATAAAGCTTTTGAGCTTTTAAAAATTCGCCAAATATGATAGAATAAAATAGCTTATGTTAAATTTTTTCGATAAATTCAAACATTATTGGCGATTTATTTCTTTTGATGAAATGGCTGTTTTGTATGTTTCGAAAAATATGCGAGTTTTCGCAACAAAATTAACAAGTACTTTTAGTCTAATTTATATCTATAAGTCTACGCATTCAATCTGGATTGTTCCTATTTGTATTTTAATTTATTACATTGCAAAATTTGTAGGCTCGATAACTGCTCTTTTTTATATTTCAAAAAATGGCCCAAAGCATGGAATGCTACTTGCAAATATTTTGTTTATTCCAGCTTTAGTTCTAATGGCTTCAATGGGAATTTTTGGTAAGGAAATGGGTTTGATTGTAGCCCTTATTAGTGCGATTTTTAAAGGAATATCGACTTCGGTTGAAAATATCTCGTATAATGTTAGTTTTTCGAAAGCTAAAACTGCCAAAAAAGTTGGAAAACAACTTGGAATTTCCTATATTTTAGAACATGTTTCGAGTAGTATAACTCCTGCAGTTGGTGGATTTCTTGCGATATTTTTTGGAGTTGAGAAGCTTTTTGTGGTGTCTTCGGTGATTTTAGTTTTGACAACAATTCCACTTTTAACAACAAAAGAGCAAGTGAAGCCTGTTCGAAAAATAAGTTTTCGAGGTTTTCCATGGCGAAATTATAAGCATCTTTTGGTTATTTGTTATAGTTGTGGAATGGCTTGGAACTCTTTATATATCTGGAGCTTTTTTGCGCCAGTCTTTTTGCTGAAAGGTATTAATGCTTATGGTTCAGCTGGAGTTTTGTCTTCAATTTCTTCAATTGCAGCTTTGGTTTCAGCTTTTATTTACGGTAAAGTGATTGATAAAAATAAAGAGCGAGGACTTTTAAAAATCGGGGTTGTTTTTATGGGGCTAGTTTTTTCACTTAGGATTTTTATTTCGTCGAATCCGCTTTTACTTGGAATTTTAGAGATTATTGCTGCGATAGCGATGAATGGCTTTAATATGGCGAATTTCAAAGGTTTGTATGGTGAAGCTGATGAATCCGGAATGCGCATGCAATATTTATTTTTGTATGAAATCGGAATGAATACTGTTTCAGTTATTGCTATTTCTTTATTTGTAATTTTATTTTTTATGTTACAAGGAATGGATCCATCAGGTGAACTATCAATGAGGATTATGATTTTGATTTCAAGTTTATCAATTTTGCCAATGATTTTTACAAACTATCGTATTTATCGAAATAAAAAACGCCAATTCCGAGAATGATGAAACCTAAAGCTCGCATTCACCGATTTTATCTTAATTTTGTATTTTTTGGTGGAATTATTTTTGGCACTATCTTCTCGGTTTTTTCGAAAAGTACAAGTCTTAAATCAATTGTTTGGCTAATTTTAGCAACAATTTTATTCTTATTCTCTTGGGTTTTTGCTCGAAAGTTTTGTTTAATTTTAGTCTTGATCACTGGAATTTTGCTTTCTTTGTGGCGAGGCTCGATTTATAATTTCGAAGATTTAAAAGTTACAAAATTTATCAATAAAACAGAAGTCATTCGAGCGATTGTTATTGAAGATCCGGATCTCAAAGAAGACGGAAGTTTGCAAATTCGAGCAAAAGTTAGCAATATCTCTGGTGAGAAAGTTAATATGAAATTTTTCGTTACTTTTAAAACTTCAAAAAAGATTCGGCGAAGTGATGAGGTTGTGATTAAGGGGAAGATTTCGAAGGGTTTTGGTGATTTTTCTGGGGCGATAAAGCATGGAAAATTGATTGAGGTTACCCCAAAATCAGATTTTATTCGAGATGTTCGAGATTCTTTTGCGGGCGGGATTCGAAAATTCATCCCTTCACCAGAGGTGGATTTAGGGCTTGGCTATCTTTTAGGGCAGAAAAATTCATTACCCGAGCAGCTGTCGAAAGCCTTAACTATTACAGCATTAACGCACATTGTTGTTGCGAGCGGATATAATTTAACTGTTCTTGTTACGGCAATACAAAAACTTTTTAACAAAATTTCAAGAAAAATTACACTTTTTGGTGGAGTTTTGCTAATTTTAGGTTTTATTTTTGTTGTTGGATTTACACCATCGATGACGCGTGCAGGGATTGTGGCGATTTTTGGGCTAATTTTGTGGTATTTTGGTCGAAAGTCTCGTGCTTATTTTTTATTAACATTTGTTGCAGCAATAACATTAATTTTCGAACCTTCAAATTTACTTAATTTAGGCTGGCAACTTTCTTTCGCTTCATTTTTCGGTGTTTTGATTTTTTCTCCACTTTTACAGAAATATTTTTTCGAAAAACCAGAAAAACTTAATTCGGTGATGAGCTTATTTTTTGAAACTTTAAGCGCACAAATTATCACATTGCCACTAATAATTTTCACTTTCGGTACGGTGAGTTTGATATCGATTTTTGCTAATATGCTAGTTTTACCATTTGTACCGGCTGCAATGCTTGCAACATTTTTGACTGGATTTTTTTCGTTAGTGCCGTTTATTGCTAAGATTTTTGGCTTAATTGCGGAATTTATTTTGAAATATTCGATTTTTATAATTAATGAATTTTCTAAATTTGATGGAGCGCAATTAGAAATTCAAAGTGGATTTAATGAAATACTAATCTGTTATTTTTGCTTGATTTTGTTGGTGATTTTTATGTCAATAAAAGTTAGAAAAAATTAAAATGATATAGCCGGAGCTTTAAACGATGCTGATAATATGATATAATTGAATTGTGAAAACTTTCGAAAAAGATATAAATTCAACCGAGGATATGATTGCTTTTGGTGAAGAAATTGGCTCGCAAATTTCGGGCGGAACAGTTTTGGAACTGATTGGTGATGTTGGCGCTGGAAAAACAACCTTTACAAAAGGTTTGGCGCGCGCTTTGGGGATTTTTGAAACAGTTCAAAGTCCAACTTTTACGATTTCAAGAATTTATGAAGGTGAAAAAATGATACTTTCTCACTATGATTTTTACAGATTGGGCGATTATGGAATTATGGAAATGGAGCTTGCAGAAAGTTTAGAAAATCCGAACAATATAACAGTTATTGAATGGGCTGGCGATCTTGCAAATATTTTGCCTAAAAAACATTTAAGATTGACTTTTGAAAGTGTGAGTGAAGATTGTCGAAAAATTAAAGTGGAAGAAACGAAATGATTTTATTTTTGGATACATCGAGTGAAAAATGTAAAATTTGGCTTGATCAGGAATATTTCGAAAAAGAATTCGGTCGAGATATGGCGCGAGATATTTTGACTTTTTTGGAAGAGTCTCTGACAAAAATTGAGAAAAAATATGAGGATTTGACAGCAATTGGATTTTTTGCCGGGCCGGGGAGTTTTACCGGGTTGAGAATCGGTGCTTCAGTAGCTAACACTTTGGCGGATGGGCTGAATATTCCGATTGTTGCGATAAGAAAAGATGAAGATTGGCGTAAATTGGCTGAAAAACAATTAAAAAATGGAGAAAACGATAAGATTGCGGTGCCTTTTTATGGTAGGGGCGCAAACATAACGAAACCGAGGAAATAATGAAAGATATAATTTCGATAATTATTGGAAAAATAATTCAATCAATTTTAAGAATTAAAGGTGGAGGTTCGGCTTTGCCAGGGCTTATTATTGAAAAAATCAACCCGAATTTTACTTCAAATATACTTGAAAGCTTACCTAATGGGGTTGTAGTTGTGAGTGGAACAAATGGAAAAACTACCACAACAAAAATGGTAGTCGAGCTTCTCGAAAGTCAAGGATTGAAAGTTTTTTCTAATAAAACTGGTTCGAATTTTGTGCGTGGTGTTAGTGCGGCCATTCTTTCTGAAGCGACTTGGAAGGGTAATTTGAATGCTGATATCGCAGTTTTGGAGCTTGATGAAGCTCACGCAACTCATTTTGTGAAGTTGGTTCAACCGCGGTATTCGCTTCTTTTGAATGTGATGCGCGATCAGCTTGATCGTTTTGGCGAAATTGATTATACTGCGAAATTATTACAAAAAATTGGTAAAAATACAACAAAAAGTGTTGTTTTGAATGCAAATGATGCTTTTTTGGGTAAAAAAGAGTTTTCGAAAGGTTTTTCGAAAGTTGTTAAGTTTGGTTTTAACCAGAAGCTGGCAGAATTTTTTCCTAATGATGATGAAATTCACTTCAAAAAAGCGAAAAAGTTACATAAAAAAATATCCGCAAATGTATTACTTGAAGACTTTTCGGATAATTCTGCACAGATTTTTTGGGGTGAAAAAACGGATAATTTTAATCTTAAAATTAGCGGTATTCACAATATTTTGAATTTAACGGCAGCGATTGGTCTGGTTGAAGAAATCCTTAAAGTTGAAAGGTATAGGATTAATCGAAGGAAAATTATTTGTGCTGCTGAGAAAATTCATCCAGCTTTTGGACGCGGGGAAAAGATTAAAATTGATGGCAAAGAAATTGAGATTTTGTTAGTAAAAAATCCGGCGGGTTTTCGAACAAATTTGCGAAATTTTAACCCCGATAATTATGACTCAATGATTGCAATCAATGATAATTATGCTGATGGGCGCGATATGAGTTGGCTTTGGGATGTGGATTTTTCGATTTTGAAGCATTCAGGCGTTCAAGCGATTTCAGGTTCTCGTGCTTATGACATGGCGATTCGGCTCTTTCATGATGATGTTGATTTTAACGAAGAAAATATTGATTTAAGTATTTCCGAATCGGTGCAAAATTTTATAAAAGGCGGTCGAGATAAAAAGCGAATTTACGCTACCTACACAGCGATGTTGGAAATTCGAAAAGAGCTTTCGAAAATTTCAAAATTGGAGAAGATTTTATGAATTTGAAGATTTTATGGCTTTATGCTAAGAATATGAATATTTATGGCGATTATGGTAATATTTTGGCGCTAAAAAAACAAATGGAATTACGCGGAATTAAGTATGAGGTTGTCGAGTATAATCCGGGTGATATTTTTCCGGAAGATATTGATATTATTATTGGTGGTGGCGGTCAAGATTCAGGACAGAGCCAGATTCAGGATGATTTGATAAAAATTGCTCCAAAGCTGAGAGAGTTAGCGAAAAAGGGAATTCCAATGCTGATGATTTGTGGATTATATCAGCTTTTTGGTGACTCTTTCGAGACGGTTGGCGGTGATAAAATTAAGGGAATTTGTTTGTTTAAGGGTGTGAAAACTATTGGTGGTAATCAGCGAATGATTGGAAATATTGTCGAGGAATCTGAGCAATTTGGGGAGATTATTGGTTATGAAAATCACAGTGGAAAAACTTATCTTTCGAAAACAGTTGAACCCTTAGCTAAAATTAAAAGTGGTGCGGGGAATACTCCTGATGGTGATTTTGAGGGTGCTCGCTATAAAAATGTAATTGGAACATATCTTCATGGTTCGATTTTGCCAAAAAATCCAAAAATTTCTTTATTTTTGATCGAGGAAGCATTAAAAAATAAGGGTTATGAAATGCCAAAAATTATCTATAAACATATTCGAAAAGCTAATATTTTAGATAGGATAACAGATAGCGCACGTGAAATTGCGAAAAAATGTGCAAGATAGTTCTTGATTTTTGTGTTAAAATCTGGTAAAATGGTTTGGTATTGGGATGTCGCCAAGTGGTAAGGCACCAGGTTTTGGTCCTGGCATTCGGGGGTTCGAATCCCTCCATCCCAGCCAAATTAAGGATACGAGTTAGGTATATAAACTGACTCGTATTTTTAATTTTGGAGAGGGGGTATTTCATTATATAATGTATTCAAAAAATAAAGAGCTTTTATAGAAGTAATAAAATAGAAAAATATTCAGAAAATATTATTAAAGCTTGTTTATAAATTGGCTTGAAAATAATGGTTGATTTAGTTATTTTAATTTTCCACTGTATTATAGTGGATTTTTTTGATTGAATGAAAACTTTTCGAAAATATTACACCCTTATTTTAAATAAAAAGAAAATCGCTAATCTTTCAAAAAGCGATTTATAATAATTTCTTTTGGTGATCTTACCGGGAATCGAACCCGGATTGCCAGGATGAAAACCTGGTGTCCTAACCGTTAGACGATAAGACCATTGAGCTGAGCTTTGGGGTGATAAAGCAGCAACTCATTATTATTATATCAAACTTTAAAAAATAAATCAACCCCTTTTTAAATAAAAATAAAAGTGGTATAATAGTGGAGTATGGAAAATAATATTTACAAACGAACAAAAATTTTGGCTACGATCGGCCCAGCAAGCGATAGCCCTGAAATGATCGAAAAACTTATTAATGCAGGAATTAACGGTGCGCGATTGAATTTTTCACATGGTTCATATGATGAGCATGCTGCAAAAATTAAAGCAGTTCGCGAAATTAGCGAAAAGCTTGGCCGCGAAATTGCAATTTTGCAAGACTTACAAGGTCCAAAAATTCGTCTTGGCGACATCGTTGATAATCGATTTGATGTTGTTGAGGGTGATGAATTGGTTCTTGATTATGCGATTGAACAACATGATGGTTCGGCAAATCTTCCAGTTCAATACAACTTGGCAGAAAAAGTTAAAGTTGGTGAGCCTGTTTATATTTTTGACGGAAAGGTTCGAACAGAAGTTATTGATATTCCTTCAAACACAGCAATTAAATTGCGAGTTTTGAATAAAGGAACTTTGATGAGCCGAAAAGGTTTGAATTTGCCAGATACAGATTTTGGTGGTGATGTTATTACTGAAAAAGACATGCGAGATCTTGAATTCGGTGCAACTCAAGATATCGATTATGTAGCAATGAGCTTTGTGCAAACTGCTGAAGATATTGAAAACGTTCGCCAACTTCTTGTTAGCCATAATAGTGAAGCTCAAGTTATTGCTAAAATCGAAACTAAAAAAGCTGTCTCTGATGAAGAACTTGAAAAAATCGTTCTTGCCGCTGATGGTGTGATGATTGCTCGCGGTGATATGGCTTATGAAGTTGCTCCAGAAGTTGTACCAATTATTCAACGAAAAGCTGTAGCTCTTTGTCGAAAACATGGTAAAATTTCTATTGTTGCAACTCAAACAATGGGCTCAATGGTTGATAACCCGCAGCCTTCACGCGCAGAAGTTTCAGACGTTGCTAATGCGGTGATTCAGGGTGCTGATGTGGTAATGCTTTCAGATGAATCTGCAACTGGTAAATATCCAGAAGAAACCGTAAAAGCTATGCGTGATGTTATTATGTACACTCAAGAACATGCAGCAGTTTCGCCAATTGATGATATTGTTGAGCGTGGTGAAGATGAAGCCTTAAATGCAATTTCTCTTGCTGCAGTTGAACTTGCTGAACAAATTAATGCTGACGCATTGATTGTTGAAACAAAATCTGGTCAAACTGCTGCAACTGCGGCTGCAAATCGTCCAGCTCTTCCAATTTATGCTGTAACAAGTTCAAATCGCGTTGCTCAACAACTTGGCTTGAATTATGCAACTCGAAGTTTTGTACGCCCAGATGGTGAATTTTCTGGTCTTGAACTTGCGAAAGAATTGAAAGCTAACCAAACTTTTGGCGCTAAAGAAAAAGTAACAGTTGTTATTGTATCCGGTCGTCAACCTGGATTGGTTGGTGGAACAGATACTATTCGTGTTCGAACAATTTAAATTTTAAATGTAAAAATAAGCATTCAATCGAGTGCTTATTTTTATATGCAAAAATAAATTAGCCAATCTTTCGAAAGGCTAATTCTGGTTATTTTATAATTATCGTTCCAAGGTTTTTCGAAATTGCATCTTGGGCATTTTCAAGGCTTGTGATAATCGCTTTTTTGCCGGTTTGTGCGAATTTGAGCGAAGCTTGAACTTTTGGAAGCATTGAACCTGCGCCAAATTGTTCATCATTGATATATTTCTGGGCTTCTTCAACCGAAATTATGCCAAGCGCTTGTTGATTTTCTTTACCAAAGTTAATCATCGCATTGTCAACACCTGTTAAAATTAGAAGTGTGTCGGCGTTGATTTTTTCAGCTAACAATTCCGCTGCGAAATCTTTATCGATAACTGCGTCAATTCCCTCGAAAGAATTTTCGCCAGATTTTACAACAGGAATTCCACCACCGCCAGCTGCAATAACAATTGCACCAGTTTTCATCAAATCAACAATCGCTTCAGCTTCGAGAATATGAATAGGTTTTGGCGAAGGAACAACTCGGCGCCACCCACGCCCAGAATCTTCTTTAACTGTGTATCCTTTTTCTTTAGCAACTTTTTGTGCTTCATTTTCTGAATAAAATGGACCAATTGGTTTTGTTGGATTCTGAAAAGCTGGATCTTCTTTTGAAACTTCAACTTGTGTAATTATAGTTGTAGCATTTTTCGAAATTTTGTTTTTCGAGAGCTCTTCTTGTAGTGCTTTTTGAATCCAGTATCCGATCATTCCTTGAGTCATTCCAACGCTTACGTGAAGTGGCATTGCGGGTGTTGAAGGGGAGTTTCCAGCTTCTTCATGAAGAACGAGATTTCCGACTTGCGGGCCATTTCCATGAACAATCACAAGCTCATGACCGTCTTTGATGAGCGGGATTAATTTTTGAACAGTTTCTTTTGCAACTTCTTCTTGAATTTGAGCAGTTAGTTCACCATTTTTTTGTAATGCGTTTCCACCAAGGGCGACAACAATTTTTGACATCTATTTTCCTTTTTGTTTTATTTTATTAACTAATTATGTTTAAATTATAGCATAAGTTTTATTAAATGTCAATAGGTTAATTTTTGAGAATAAAAAAACAGCTCACCAAAGCTGATTTTAAATAATTTCTGTGGTCGGGGTGAAAGGACTCGAACCTTCGACCTCACGGTCCCAAACCGCGCGCGCTAGCCAACTGCGCCACACCCCGAGATTTTCTCGAAATATATAACTATTATAGCTGATATTTTTTGAAAAATCAAGCCCAAAATGCTATTTTGAATATTTTTTTCGCCATTCATCTATTTTTGCGTGATGACCGCTGAGGAGAACTTCGGGGACTTTCATTCCGCGAAAATCTGCTGGGCGAGTGAATTGTGGGAATTCAAGATTATCGCCGTTGGAATAGCTCTCAATTTCGGCTGATTTTTCACCACCGAGGACACCCGGAATTAGCCGTACGATACTATCGATAATGGTCATTGCTGGGATCTCGCCACCAGTCAGAATGAATTTTCCAACACTAATTTTTTCATCAACAATTTCGAAAATCCGCGAATCGAAACCTTCATATCTTCCGCAAAGAATGATTAGATCTTCGCCAGAATCCGCCTTTTTTTGCGCCATTTCTTGGTTCCAAATATTTTCACTTGGTGTCATTGCTATGACTTTTGCGTTTGGTGAGTTTTTTTTTGCGAATTCAACGGCTTCAAAAAGAGGTTCAGGTTTTAATAACATTCCATCACCGCCGCCATAAGGAATATCGTCGACTTGTCGTCGTGGGCCAATTCCAAAATCTCGCAAGTTGATAATTTCGAAAGAAACTACGCCTTGATTTTGAGCTTTCCACATCATCGCATTTTCGAAAAACGGTTGAATTATTTCTGGAAAAAGAGTTATAACTTGAATTTTCATATTAATAATATTTTAACATTTTTTTAACTTTTTTGCAAAATTGGGGAACTAAAAATCCAGCCACAGTATCTCGGCTGGATTCTTAACAAGTATAAGCTCTCAAACTTTCCTTAGTTTGCTCGCATAGAGCTTTGACTTTTTTGTTTTCCGCAGTTCGTTCGAAATTCAAAACTCCACTTAAGAATTTCGAATTGAACTATTTCTATTATAACGCATCATCGTCTAATTCTGCAAGTTCTTTTCGTGTTTGTTCCGTAAAAGTGCTTGTGTTTTCCACAGGCGTATCTGTTGGATTTTCCACAACTTCAACTTTTTCTTCGCTATCATTGATTTTTAGATTGTAGTGAGCGTTATTTTTTAGTGCTAATGCTCGAAGAAGCGCACGAAGACTTTGTGCTGTTGCACCACGACGCCCAATAATTCTCCCTAAATCTTCTTTATTTACACTTAAAGTTAGTAAAACGCCTTTTTCGTCAATGATGCGGTCGACTTTAACGTCTTCTGGGTTTTCAACTAAATTTTTAACGATATATTCAACAAACTGTTGGTCAATTGTCATTTTCAGATACTCCTTTTATTCAGTTTATGCTTTTATTGTATCATTTTCTGAACGTTTTTTCAACCATTCGATTGTTACGAAAAATGCTGTAAAAATAACCATAAGTACAATATAAAGTTCGAATGCGCGTCCAGAAAGTACCCCGATTTCGATTAGTGGGCGGAAGAGAATTGCAGTAGTGATAAATGCGCCGATCGACCAAATCAGAAGCAGAATCCGCCAAAAATTGAGTGGAATGCAGGCACGAATAACCGAAAGCATTCCAATTGAACCGAGCAAATAATATGAAACGGTTGAAATTTCTTGTGTGATCCAGCCGTTTGATATGCCCCAAATTCGAACAAAAATAACCGAAAATACCACCATTAGCGCGCTTGGAAGGGCCATCAGAAGTGATTTTTTGATGAAGTCTTTTTCAACGGGTTGAATATTTTTTTCGAAAGTTAGCACAAAAGGCGGGAAACCTTCCACAAACTGATCAATTAGCGTAACTTGAATTGGAATAAATGGAAAAATAAGTAGTAGATTTTTGTCGAAGAGGAGCGCACTTAAAATACAGATAATTGCCAAAATAAACGAATAAATTGTTTTGATGAAGAAAATTGGTGCAATTCGAGAAATATTATTAACAACTCGGCGACCTTCGAAAAGGATTTCTGGTAGATCGTTGAAATCGGAATTAAGTAAAACTAAGTTCGCAATCTGGCGTGTTGCTGGATCGCCTTCTGCCATCACAATTGAGCAATCCGCTTCACGTAAAGCCAAGATATCATTCACACCATCACCGGTCATTGCGACTGTTCGGCCGGATTTTTTGAGTGTTTGAATAATTAATTTTTTCTGATGTGGCGAAACTCGGCCAAAAATTGCCGTTGAAATTGCGATTTTTTTGAGTTCAGAATCTTTCACTTTTGAGCAATCAATATAGCTTTCAAAATTTGCAAAACCAGCTTTTTGGGCTATGTTTGAAACTGTAATCGGGTTGTCGCCAGAAATAATCTTGAGATCAATTTTTTGTGAGCGCAAATATTCGAGTGTGTCTTTGGCGCCTTCACGAATTGGATCGGTAATTTCGATCAGTGCGAGTTTCGAAATTTTCGTTGGCATTTCGATATTTTTATTGTCGATTTTAGATTTCGAAAACGCCAAAGCTAAAACACGTGAACCACGAGAAAGTGCTTCATTTGCTTGTTTTAGAGTCTCTCCGAAAAGCATTTCTGGTGCGCCAAGAAAAATTGTTCCAACGCCAGAAATTTCCATTGAACCCCATTTTCGGTCACTCGAAAACGGAATAATATTTTCAGCTATGTGATCTGTCTTTATTTTTGAAAATCGTTTACGGATTGCTTGTGCGGTAGGGTTATTGTCCTCACTGGAATTTGTATAGACTGAAATGAGCTGATCAATTTCTTCGCTCGAAAACTTTTTTGAAAGATAATAGATGTCTTCGACCTTCATTTTGCCTTCGGTGATTGTACCTGTTTTATCAAGGCAAAGTGTATCTACGTGTGCAAGAGTTTCGACTGAATACATTTCTTGAACGAGAACTTTTCGAAGTCCGAGTTTAATTACGGCAGTCAAAAGAGAAGTGATTGTAAGTAGAGCAATTCCTTTTGGTAACATTCCGAGAAGTGGAGTTGATGTATAAATTACAGCTATTTTAGCTGGTAGAGCTTTGATTAAAAGCGCTTCGAAAAACAGAGCTAGGCCAAACGGAATAATGATTTTACTGGTGAAACCAGCGATTTTGTCAAGTGAATTGAGGATTCTTGAATTGATTGGCTTATGTGTCTTGGCTTCAGTCATTAGTTTTGATACATAATTATCGGCACCAACGTGCGAAACTTCCGCGAGAACTTTCCCGCTAGCCAAAAAACTACCCGAAAGCAAAATTGCGCCTTTTTCTTTCAAAACTAGGTCGCTTTCACCGGTTAACATTGCTTCATTCGCTTCAGCAACACCTTTCAGAACGACAGCATCGGATGGAATTTGTTCACCAGCAGAAATCTTTAAAATATCGTTTAGAACAATTTCTTCGGGTGCAATTTTTTGATCACGTGAAGAACGCACAACTGTAATTTTTTCCTTGCTCATCAGATTAAGCTTATCTATCATTTTTTTTGCGCGAATTTCGGTAGCGATTCCAGAGATAGCGTTAAAAACAATTACTACAAAAAAGATTAAATTGCTCCAGGCGCCAACCAAAGCCAAAAGAACCGCAATCGCAAAATTCAAGAAGTTAAAAATTGTAAAAACGTTGCGCTTAATAATTTCCCAAAGGCTATTTTTATTGTCAATTTTAAAATCATTCACCAAGCCTTGTGAAATCTTTTTTCGAACTTCAGCTGCGGTCAATCCATTCAATTTTTTCTCGTTATCCATAAACTCTATTATAACATATTTTATTTTTTATAAAAAAGTGGTAATATATATCTATATGAATAAAGTTGCAGAAATTATTAATCAGACAATCAAGGAAAAATTTAACATTGAAGTAGAAGTTTCTTTGACGCGGCCACGGCCAGAGTTTGGTGATTTTGCTACAAATATTGCTATGCAACTTGCGGGAAAACTTTCAAAAAATCCGCGTGAAATTGCTGATGAGCTTTTAGGTGAGCTTTCGAAAAACGAAATTTTTGAAACAATCGAGATTGCTGGACCTGGTTTTTTGAATTTGCGAGTTTCGGCTAAAAAACTTGAAAAATTGCTGAGTCAGGATTTTAGCGATCGATTTGGTTCGAATAATGATGGTGAAGGAAAGTTGGCGCTAATTGACGGGCCTAGTCCAAATATGGCGAAACCTTATAGTGTGGGGCATTTGCGACCTGGGAATCAAGGTTGGGCGGCTAAAAAGTTGCTGGAATTTTCTGGCTGGAAAGTGATTACAGATAACCATCTAGGCGATTATGGAACACCTTTTGGAATTTGGGTTGTAGGTTTTAAAATGTTTTCGAATGACGAAAAACTTGCTGAGCGTGGAGTTTATGAGCTTGGTGATGTTTATATTAAAACCAAGGCCGCAATGAAAAAGCAGGGTGAAGGTGGTGAGATAGAAAAACAGGCTGAAGAGTGGCTTTTGAAACTCGAAAAAGGCGACAAAGAAGCGATTGAGTTTTCGGACAGATTTAAAGAAATTAGCCTTAAACATATTCATGACGTGATGGCACGCCTTAAAATTTCGACAGATTATGAATATGGTGAAGCATTTTTTGCGCCAAAAGGTAAGGCTGCTGTTCGAAAACTAATTGAGAGTGGTGTGGCTGTTCAAAATGAAGATGGTTCGGTAATTGTTCCTCTGGAAGAATATGGTTTTGATGTTCCGCTTTTGGTTCAGAAAAGTAATGGTGCGGCACTTTACGCAACAAACGACCTTGCAACAATTTTATTCCGCGAAGAAGAATTTGCTCCTGATAAGGTGGTTTATGCGGTAGGCGCGGAACAGCAATTTTACTTTTCACAAATTTTTGCAATGGCGAAAAAACTTGGAATTAAAACTGACTTATATCACCTTTGGTTTGGTGTAATCGATCAGTTAAATGAAGACGGTACGCGTGAAAAAATGTCTTCGCGAAAAGGTGTTGTTTTGATGGAAGAACTTCTTGATAAAGCAGAAGAGCGTGCGCGTGAAATTGTGGCTGGGCGAGATGTTTCTGAAGAAGATATTAAGAAAATTGCGCTTGGTGCGATTAAGTTTTCAGATTTTGCAGCTGATCGACGAACAAATATTCTTTTCGATTGGGAAAATATCTTTGCTCTAACGGGATTTTCTGGACCATATGTTCAATATTCGGCGGTTCGAGTGAATAATATTTTGCGAAAAGAGCAGAATTTCGAATTGGTTGATTTCGAAAATTACGATTTCGAAGCTGAGAAAAATGTAATTTTGCAACTTTTGGCCTTTCCTGAAACTGTAAAAATAGCAGCGCGAGATTTGGAACCGCACAAGATTTCAAAATATCTTTATGATTTGGCACGTGAAATGAACCGCTACTATGAAAAAACTCGCGTTTCGGATGCTTCTGAAATCGAAAAATCAGCAAGATTAACACTTTTAAAGAAAGTTTCGAAAACTTTTGCAAACGGTTTGGATTTGCTTGGAATTGAAGTTCCGGAAAAAATGTAGTAATAGTAAAAATAAAAGAACTCGAAAGTGGATTCGGGTTCTTTTTGGTTTTAGAAATTAATTTCTTTGAGGATTTTATCGATTTTGAGGTGAGTTCGAAGATTTGAACCTTTATTGACGATAAAATAGTCGGCAATTGCAATTGGGCCACCTTTTTCGAGCGTTTCGATTTCGTTGAAGTCGCGGTCATTGATTTCGGCTAAGCTCATTGCACGTTCGGGGCGGGACGAAATTCGTTTGTGGCGCAAGTTTTTTGGTGGAACAAGCGCGATAACTTTTAGCTCGGTCGGGAAGTGTTTTTTGAGAATTTTATACTCTGTCCAGGTGTAAAGTCCGTCGGCAATAATACGTTTTTGGCCGGATTTGATCAGATTTTGAATTTGTTCGACGATTTTATTTACAACTACATCTTTTCCAAAATCTTCTCGCAATTTTGTGCGCATTTTTTTCTCGTTTTCTGGCGTAATTTCGAGATTTTGGTCAGTCAGTGCTTTAATTATAACACCACCAAAATATACGCTAGGATAGCCTTTTTCTTTGAGATATGTAGTCGCTGTACTTTTACCACTTCCAGCTAGTCCGACAAGTGCTATGATTTTTACTGAATTGCTCTTTTTTTGATTTTTAAGGCGTAAAATTTGGTTATTCATAATTATTATTATAACATAAAAATAAAAAGCCCCTCAAGTGAGAGGCTAATTTAGTTGATAGATTTTATGATTTTGAATTATTCAGCTTTACTTTTGATACGGAGGCCAAGAAGACCTGCGACGAAAGCGATAAGGCTGAATAACAAGCTGAAGTTTGAAGTTTTCTCACCCGTATTTGGTAATACTTTCTTAGTATCAGCTGGTTTGCTTGTAGCTAACGGTACTACGTCCATTGGTTGAACAGTATTTGTATCAACTTTCACATCAGTTTGTGGTGATGTTTGAGTTGTTTGTTCTTGATGAACTGTTACGGGTGTTACGGTTTTTCCGTTATCACGGCTTGCGGCAACTTTGAAAGTCATAGCATAGATACTAAAGTGATTTGTTTCAAAAGTCACCTTATCTGTATCTTGTTTGAACTTCAATGCCTGTAAAGTACCATCTGGAGCAACATAGTAGACATTTTCAACTGGCTTATCAGCAGAAAGACTTATTAGAACCATACCATTTGGCTGGATAGCTTTACCATTCGCATCATACAGATGAATGTCAAAGGCCTTGTAGTCTTTTGATTCAAGTGAAGTCGGCTTGGTTTCTTCTACCTTGATATAGCTGACATTTTTGAGTGTTGCTTCTGAACCATGCACTCGAACGCTTCCAGCTTTATTCGAAAGAACACGAGTATTGTTTGGGATGGCTGGATTAAGCGTAGGCGTTACGGGAGTTGTCGGTGTTACTGGAGCAACTGGTGTAACTGGATTTACAGGTTGTTCACTTGGCTTAACATCAGGTTTGACTTGCTCAGCTGGTTTTTCAGCAGGGTTCTTAAATAAGAAAACGTAAGTTCGATAGGTTTCACCAGGTAGATTGTATGAATGAGTTTTAGTTTTCTCATCATAACGACTTATGTTTTCTTTTGGTTCTCCTGAAAAATAGAGTTCTTCTAGTTTTTTATCCTTAGTTAAGGTATAAACCTGGATATCTTCTTTCTTCTCTTTTGATTTGAAAGTTAAAACGATGCCACCACCTTGGAGAGTTTGATTTGTTCCGTAAGTTGAATTTCCATTTTTATTAGGAACTTCATAGAAGATTGTATAAGCTTCATAGTTTGTTCCTTCTAACTCTGGAACTTTTACTCGAACAAGAGCAGGTCTAAACCTACTATCCATATCTTTAAATCCATCTTTAAAGTTTATCTCTTTACCGTTTTCGAACATCGGTCTATTGAAATTCGAACTAAAAGTGCTGGTTTTTATATGAGAGCCTGCATGAAGCAAGTCTGGTTCAGCTGTCCACCAACCGTAAGATGTTTTTTCTACATTTTCAGTAGGGAGTGGAATAGCAAGGTCGTTTACTGTTAGAGTAGGGCGACCTGCTCCGTTAAACCAACGTTTTGGCTGGTCTTTTCGATAAGGAATCTTTGGCAATCCAACATTTTCAGCAGGTTTAACTTCTGGGTTGTCATGATTTACGGGATTCTCAATCGGTTTCTCAGCTGGTTTCACTGGTTTAGCAGGTTGCGGTTGCTCTGCAGGTTTAACCTCTGGTTGAGGGTTTTCTGCTGGTTTTGGAGTTGGAACGGGCGTTTCAGCAGGTTTATTTTCAACCGGCTTGTTCTCAGCTGGTTTCGGCTGCACAGTTGGTTCAACTGTCTCCGCTGGTTTCGAAATTCCAGCAGGTTTTTCCGTTTCCGCTGGTTGCGGATCTTTCGGTGTTGGTTTTTCTTCTACTATTTTATTTTTAGTATAAATAAAATAGTAGCGAAAAAGCTCATCTCCTTTACCATTTTTGTAGCCAGAACCACGCAAAGCATAAGCTGCATCATAACTAACTCTGACAACTTTTGGATCTGGGTCGATATCTGGATGGTCTGCAGTTGCTTTTACGACGTGGCTAAAAGTGTAGTCGGAGAATTTTTTTGCTGTTAGTATTCCATCTGCGCTATCTTTATCGGTTATGAACCGCAATGATTGAACTGTTGCATATTTTGGAACATCAATCCTGGATTCATTGGTGTATCCATGCTCCTTGACACGATCAGCATCTAAGAAATCTGCTTGGATTTCGTATGTTCGACGAGTCGTGTCTGGTAAAGCAGGGAAAGCTTGTCCATTTGTTCCGGGAATTGGTGTAGCTAAAAATTTGTCAAAATCTATCCCAGAAAGTGCGTAATGCTTTCGATTTGCTTCAAGATAAACCTTGTCGTTCTCTTCTTTAGTCATAGATAAAACTGCGCCAGTTTTGTATGCCAAATCTTCTGCCTCTTTCCTCTTTATTTCCTCAGGATCTGTTAGAGGATGTTCTGGCTCAGGCGTTATGATTGGTAGGCCTGGCTCGGGTAGCTGGTTGGTTGGATCGACGTTGTATTTTTTCTCGATCTCAGCATTTTTCTTGTCCTCTGCGATAGCCTCATCTGTTCCGTTTGCAAGAATGTTGCCCTCGGTCGAAGGTTTTTCGACGGGTGCGGGCTCTTCTACCGGCTTTTCAGCAGGTTTCGAAACTTCTTTGCCTGGCTTTGGTTTTGGTTTAGCGATTGGGTCGAGCATACTGAAATCAACCCAGCTACCATTAGGTTTTGGTGCAGGTGTTGGTTGAGCAGTATTAGGTTTAGCGGCAGTATTTGGTTGCGGCGCAACGTTTTCTTCGGCACGCACCAAAGTTGGCACGGCAGCACTAAGAGTGACAGCAGAGAAAGTGACAATACCTAGTTTAGTTAGTTTATTCATAATTTTTTCCTCCTTGGGAATGTAAAAGTTTTTCGAAAAGAAAATCTCACCAAAAACAAAAAAGAAAAGCTTATGAATAAATCATAAAATCTTCAACTTTTAATGTTCTTGATGAGATAAGACTGCAATTTAGAATTATCTATCAACTATTATTTATTTTAGCATAAAAATAAATTTTGTCAACCACCAGTGAGTTTGAGATAAAATATTGACAAAATTGCTAAAATGTGGTTAACTAATAGTTAATTAATAGATGAATTTTGGGAACAGAATTTAATTTTATTAAGAACATTATTATTTCAAGGAGGAAAAATATGAAAAATGATTTTTTCGGTAAAACACTGGCAGCTCGCAAAATTGATGCTATCCCAGGTATGATTGAATTTGATATTCCTGTTCATGGGGATAGTCGGGGCTGGTTTAAAGAAAATTTCCAAAAGGAAAAATGCTACCGCTAGGTTTTCAAAGGGGATTTTTGTCCCACGTGGTGTGGCTAATGGTTTTCAAGTTTTATCTGACAAGGTTACTTACAGTTATCTGGTTAATGACTACTGGGCATTAGAGCTTAAACCGAAATACGCCTTTGTTAACTATGCAGATCCGAGCCTGGATATCACTTGGGAGAACTTGGCAGAAGCAGAAGTCTCAGAAGCAGACAAAAAGCATCCACTACTCAAGGATATTAAGCCTGTTACTTTCGAAAAGGAGGAATTAAAATGATTTTAATTACAGGAGCAAATGGACAGCTTGGAAGCGATCTCGTGCGCTTATTGGATGAAAAAGGTGCGGAATATAAAGCCGTCACCATCGACGATATGGATATAACCAAAGTTGCTGATGTTGAAAAAGTTTTCGAACAAATTCAGCCAGATGCAGTTTATCATTGTGCAGCCTATACGGCTGTTGATATGGCAGAGGACGAAGGACACGATTTGAATTATCTTGTGAATGTTATTGGCACTGTAAATATTGCTAAGGCTACCGAAAAATACGGTGCAAAATTGGTTTATATTTCAACCGACTATGTTTTTAGTGGTAAAAAGCCAAAGGGCGAAAAATGGCATGTTGATGATTTTCAAGATCCACAAAATGAATACGGCCGTGCAAAATTTTTAGGCGAAGAGGCTGTGAAGCAGATTTGTTCGAAATTTTACATTGTGCGAACCTCTTGGGTTTTTGGTAAATATGGCAAGAATTTTGTCTTCACGATGCAAGATTTAGCTAAAACGCATAAAACGATTTCAGTGGTAAATGATCAATTCGGTCGCCCAACTTGGGCGCGAACGCTGGCAGAATTTATGGTTTTCTTGATCGAAAATAGTTCAGCTTATGGTATCTATCATCTTTCGAACGATTCCGAAGATGGGATTTCTTGGTATGAATTTGCCAAAGAGATTTTGAAAGATACTGATGTTGAAGTTTTGCCAGTAAATTCAGATGAATTCTTAACAAAGGCAAAACGGCCAGAGAATTCAACTATGGATCTCGAAAAAACTAAAGCGACCGGTTTTACTATTCCAACTTGGAAGGAAGCTCTTGAAGCTTTTAGAGCACAATAAAACAGAATAGGCGGAAATTTCTGCCTATTTTTTATGTTGATTTTTATTGAGTGGTATGGTAAAATTTAAACATAAACTATTTAACGAGGGGAAAAGGAGTGGATAAAGAAAATATTAAATCACCGTTTAAAGGTGATGGAAAACTAAAAAAGATAAATATCTCCAAGAAGCTTTTATTTAAGATTGCCGTTGCGTTCTTGGCTATTATTTTAGCTTTTGGAGTTTATTATGTTATCACTAATTTAACAAAAGAGAATAAAAATAAAGGTGATGTTAATATTGGTGGTCAAAAAGTAACATACGAAGAGCGAACTAAAAGCTATTCTGATTTTAAAGAATATATGAAAAGTAATCCGGCAGTCAAAATTCCTGAAGGATTAACTCTAGAGAAACATGTGGATAATTTGTTGATTCTTAATGCTGCTTTAAAAGCAAAAGCTAAAAGCTGTAATGTTAATATTGACCTTTCAAAGAATAAGTATTTACCAAAAAATGCTAAAAACTTGAAAGAATTTCAGGTTAAGAATTTCGAAAATAGGTATCTTAAAGAAGAGCTTGAGAACTGTGTAATTAAAAACAAGAGGATTTTTAAAGTTGTTTATCTATATGATGTTCTTAATAGGAATACTATATCTAATGACGTGCGAGCTAAAAAAATTGAAGAGATTAAGAATAAATTAAATAAAGAATTCCTCCCATTATTTAAAGAAGGTAAACCGGCTAAAGAGATTGCTAAAAAGGCAAATATAAATAAATTGGCAGATGATTATAAGCTAGAGAATGAATATAAGAAAGCTCTTGGTATTAATGATATCTTTGCTATGTATATAGATCATAAAGGTACATCTCGACTAATCAATGGTGCAGCACCAAGTTGGATTGGTGAATATAAACATGCAAAAGAATATTTTGATGAGAATATCAAAAATAAAGGAGATTACTTTAAAGAAGTTGCCACCCTTGATAATGGTGAAATTGGTATCTATAGATTAGAAGAAAATAGTGGTGAATATACTAGCTGGGATGAATTTTTAGAGAAAACTAAAAAAGATAACAATATTTCATTTGATTACAATATTGATAAAAAAGCTTATGCCGATGGAGAAAAAACGGATTGTAACACAACAGGAGCAGGGCACATTGTTCGTGTTCCCATAGTTGTCTTAGATTCAAGTACGGGACTTCCAATCCAAGGAGCTTCCGTCACATCTTATCAATACGATACTAATGACACAGTTAATTGTAGTGGGTCTGACTACGGTTATACTGATAGTAGTGGTATGACTTCTATTACTGGCAATTGTTTTACTTATGGACCAACATTAAGCATATCTGCAACAAATTATAAACATGGATCAGGTTCAGTCTCTTGGCATGAGGCGGATAACGGAATTACAATAGATACTCATACATATTATCTAGATCCAGATATTTACTATGATGAAGAAGTTACTAAGTCGGATGCAAAAACCTCTGGTGATGCTAACACTCAAGTTGCTGTAGGTAGTGGTGAATATAGCTCTAATTCTCGAAGCAATCCAAAGACTGCTCCGGTTGGAAGTAAGGTTTCATTTAAACATGAAATTAATGCTCATGTAAGCTCTAATAATAAAGAGGGTAGCGCTTCGCTAAATTGGAATTCCCAAGGTAATCATAGTGGCTTGTCAAATAGCGGAACTAAGGATTTAGGAAGTAGCTTTAGCGGTTTAGCTCATAGGCAGGTAGATTCATTCTTCGTTTCAAATTCTGACGTTGGTCAAGTTATTTGTGCGAATGTAAATGGTGTTATCACACACAGGCCTAAATCAAAAGTGCTGTATGGATATAAGTATTACGGAAATAATCAATGGATTTCAGGAGACCCTAGCCTTCGATGGGATGCTGAGACTGAGCAAAATGTTAAAGTTTCGTCAACTGAATCTTGTGTTTATGTTCCATACGAATTTGATCTCATTCCTTGTATTAAAGCTGGAACTGCCAACTGTGGCGGCGTAGATATTCCACAAGAACCTGGCACCACAACACCAGTTACGCCAAATATTACAGGTGAAGGAACTCCAACCCCTCCAGGCTCTCGTTGGGTAATCACTCGTTGGAAGATTCCTGGCAATTTTGAAGGCAATCCAGAAACACCAAAACAGCGTAAAGATAACAATAATGGCAATACTTGTTCGCACTATAATAGTGAATTTGGCGGACATGCAGTTGAATGTAACAGTGGTCAGACAGCAACAGGTTCATTCAAGGGTAATCCACCAACAGTGATCGGAACGGATGGAATTACGATTCCAGATAACGCAGAAATTGGCTCGCGCTATTGTATCGGTCTTTCAATTTCACCATACAAAATGAGTAAAGATGAAAGTCAAGGAGTGCAAAATGCCAAGGTTGGCCACGAATGGCGACATTCCGCTCCAATCTGTATACTTGTAGTGAAAAAGCCAAAAATGCAAATTTGGAGCAACGGTATCTATGCTCGCGGTGGAATTAAAACCGGTCGTTCAGACATTGGCGGAAGAACATTTGGTTCGTGGGTAGAATTCGAAGCACTCGGTGGTAAACCGATTATCGGATTCAAGACTGAATCTTCACAAATCACAAACAACTTGACTTTCCGAAATGGTATTAATAATGGTGGACGAAGTACATCAATAGCAGATAAAGGAAACTGGGGAGCTTGGGGAACTTCAAACAATGTTCAGGGCTTGATTAATTCAATCAAAGCACGCTATCCAAGTTCAAATGCTGGAAAAAATGTTCGGGTTGAAGGAGATTCTGGAACGAATAGAGACATTAGTGGATTTACTGGAACTGGAACGAATATTTATTACGGAAAAGATGTTACAATTACGGGTAATATCGTCAACAACGAACCAAAATTAAACTCTGGTGGACAATTTGCACAAACGATTATTATCGCGGATAACATCAAGATTTCGAAAGATGTTACACGCGTAGACGCTTGGCTAATTGCTTCGGGTGAGATTAACACTTGTCCAGTTGGTAAAGCTAATGTAAATGAAACAAATTGTGGCAAACCGTTAGCTGTTAACGGTCCAGTTATTGCAAGAACGCTCAATTCCTGGAGAACGGCTGGTTCAAATCCAAATAATCGAGAAGAACCAGCTGAGACCTACAATCAGCGTGCAGATGTGTATCTATGGGCATATGGTCAAGCAGGCGGCCCAGGTCGAATTATTACAACATACACTAAAGAACTTCCAGTGAGGTATTAAAATGAAGAAAATTTCAGTTTCGAAAAAATTTCACAAAGGCGGTGTTTCGATTTTTATCGTGGTGATTGTAGCGATATTGGTTTCGATTATGGCGGTAAGCTTTCTTCGAATTATGCTTCGCGATCAAGAACAAGCTAGTAAACTAGACCTTTCTCAAAGCGCTTATGATAGCGCGCAGGCTGGGGTAGAGGATGCAAAACGCTTCCTCTATCGCTATCAGCAGGAATGTAGAAATGGCACGAATCTTACAACAAATGATTGTAAAAATATGGCTACAGCGATGAATGCAGGCAGCACAACAGATTGCTATGTTTTGGCGACAGCAGGAATTGGTAAAAAGGGTAGTGAGACCCAAGTTCAAACTACAACTGGTGGAAATGGAACTTCGAATGATTCCACACTCAACCAGGCTTACACCTGTGTGAAAATTCAAAAAAATACACCAGATTTCTTGGGTAAGGCTGAGGAAGGGCAATCTACGATTGTTCCTCTCAAAGGTGTAAAAGAATTTTCGCAAGTTCGTATCAGCTGGCACAGCCAAAAAGATTTGACGGATAAAAACAGCAAGGTTGCTTTGGATGAAATTAATACACCAATGACATCGGGAGTTGATAATAGCTTATTGCTTAGTC
This sequence comes from uncultured bacterium, assembly GCA_963526415.1. Taxonomy (GTDB): domain Bacteria; phylum Patescibacteriota; class Saccharimonadia; order Saccharimonadales; family Saccharimonadaceae; genus Nanogingivalis. The sequence continues at coordinate 30,174 of CAURNE010000003.1, forward strand.
GAGACCAATGGACAAGGCGCACTAATTCACCAGCAATTTTAAAAACACAATTCTTTGGCTATCAAGAAAATGTTAAAAATCAAGGCGGTATTTTGTCTGCCTTAGATAACAACTCATTTACTTCTGGGACTGGTTTAAGTGAAATGATGCTTTTCCCAGCTAAAGGTGTTGAAGCGTCAGAAAAACATTCATTACCAATTTTGCGCCGTGGAAATGATGTGAATAAGCGCACGAATAACATTAGCCCTGTTAAATGTGAAGAAAATATGACCACAACGGGTCGTGGATATTCTTGTACAACCACGATTTCTCTAATGCGAAATGTTGAGAGAATGGATACCGCATACATGCGCTTGACACCAATTTATCGAGGGGCTGATTTTAAAATAGAACTCCTTGACAATAATAATAATTTAGTTTCCTTTGACGGTGTGCAGCCAAAAGTAGATTCAACAGGGCGTGCAAATACGCAATTCCGACGTGTGGAAAGCCGAATTTCTTTAGAAGATCCAAGCTTCCCATTACCAGAATTCGCCCTTCAACTTGAAGATGGTGGACAACCACTTTGTAAAGATTTTTGGGTAACCAATAAAACTAACAGCGGAATGGATTGTAAACTTCCGTAGATATAGTAAAACTCACAAAAGCTCGGAGATATTCGGGCTTTTTTGATTGGGAATTTTCGAAAAAAAGTAAATTTAAGCGTTTTTTAAGTATAATTCGATATAATGATAATGTGGTATTGCTACAAAGGAGGATTTATGAAAAATACGACTAAAATCTATTTAAGTAAACAGGGGTTTAGAGAGCTAAAAAAGAAAATTACCAAACTCGAACATGAGCAAAAAATGCTTGAAATTGAGCTTCGAGACGGCGATATTAAAGAAGATTTATTGCGACAGAATGATATTTTTGCACGAATTGATGCGATTCGGAGCGAAATTAACGAAAAGAATTTCCAAATTCATAATGCTAAAATTTTGCCAAAAAGCAAGAAAAAAGGTTCGAGAGTTTCGATCGGTTCATTTGTAGAACTTTTTGACCGTGCGACGGGGCGAATTATGAAGTTTCGAATCGTTGAGAGCGTGGAAGCAAATCCGCTTGTAGGGAAGATTTCAGCTGAAAGTCCGCTAGGTAAAAGTGTTCTTGGGCGAACAGTAAATGAAATAGTTAGCTGGACGGCAAATTCGCAAAATATGAATATGACACTTGTCGCGATTGGTTAAAGCTTCGAAAAATAAGTAAAAGGTGTGTTGTGCGCCTTTTATTTTTTTCAAGATATGCTATACTATTATAGTTATGCTTTTTAAAAATATCTATGCTTTAGGCTATTCGATAGTGATATTCGCAGTAGTTTTCATTGATAGAGAAATTTATCGCCGTCGTGGTTTTGAGGTTCCGCGAGAATCGATTGGTTTAATTGATGTAGTTTTTTGGCACGAAAAATCTTTCCAGAATATTGGTTTCAAGTATTCGATTATAAACAGTTACTTTTCAAACCATTAATGGGTGGCGGAATTGTAACTTTTAGCTGGCTAATTCAGAGTATATTTTGTTTCGAAAGGAGGAAATAGATGGACATTTTACTTTTGGCAGTTATTATAGTTTTAATAGGGGTTGTGATTTTTCAATCCGTTAGAATTAATAAAATTGCTCTTTCAAAAAATGAAGATCAAAGTGTGAATTTGTTAAAAATGGATGTAATTGAGCTAAATAAGAGCTTAATTAAAATGCGTGAAAATCTTGATGCTAATTTAAATAATTTTAATGAAAAAGTTTCAGAAAAGCTTGAGCGAAATAATTTTCAGTTACAAAATTCGATGGCAAAACAGATTTCGGAAAGTTCAAAGATTGTTGAAGAGGTTTCGAAAAGGCTTACAAAGTTAGACGAGACAAATAATCGTGTAGTGAATGTTGCAGATGAGTTGAAAACTCTTCAAAATGCGCTTCAAAATCCAAAACAGCGCGGAGTTTTGGGCGAATTTTATCTTGAACAGGTTCTTGAAAATGTTCTGCCACCAAATGCTTTTGAAATTCAGTATAAATTTAAAAATGGCGAAATTGTTGATGCAGTAATTTTTCTTGATAAAAATAAGATTTTACCAGTTGATTCAAAGTTTAGCTTGGAAAATTATAATCGAATGATTGAAACGAAAGGTGAAGATCGAAAGATTTTGGCAAAAAAAGTTCGTGATGATCTCAAAAAACGGATCGATGAAACTTCGAAATATATTCGGCCAGATGAAAATACAATGGATTTTGCGTTTATGTTTATTCCAAGCGAGAGTTTGTATTATGATGCTTTAACAGGTGTGGTTGGATCACAAGGTTCAGAACGTGATTTGATCGAATATGCTTTTCGCGATAAGCACGTAATTGTAGTGAGTCCAACTAGTTTTATGGCATATCTCCAAACAGTTTTGCAAGGTTTAAAATCATTAAAAATTGAAGAGCAGAGTAAGGAGATTCAAAAGCGAGTCGCGCAATTAAACACTCATATTTCAAAATACGAAGATTTGATGCAACGGCTCGGAAAATCGCTTGGAACAACGGTAAATCATTTTAATAATGCGCATAAAGAACTTGGAAAAATTGATAAAGATGTTGTGAAGATTTCGGGTGAAGGGAATGAATCTAGTGTTGAGCCGCAATTACTTGACAAGCCAATAGAATAAAAGCAAAATAAAAGAGCGAACTTTCGATATTCGCTCTTTTTGAATAATTATTTTTCTTCTTTTTGAATTCCTTTTTCGATAAATGCTTGCAAGAGGAAGCCAAGTATTCCACCAAGTAATGCTGCACCAATGTAAATCGCAATTGCGAAAGGAACATTTTGTCCAGTGATTGTGAATGCTTGAAGTGAGAATGCAATTGCTGGGTTGATAATTGCTGAACCTGATACGAAATTTGCAAGTGTTCCGGCAATTAATAGGGCTGCAAATAGTGCACCACCAATTCCGATTGCTTTTGCGGCTGAGTTTTTCTTTTTGTCTGATGTGATCGAAGCCACAGAGAACGCGAAGATAAATGAGCCGATTAGTTCTGAAATAAGAATAAGTGATTCTTTATTTTTTGGAAGTGGTGCTACGGCGAAAATTTGAGCTTTTTGCTGTCCGTATAGTGCTGCCTGTTGTGAAACTTCTGGAGCGTTCGAAATAAAAGCGTTCATGAGCATAAACACAACCATTGCGCCCAAAATTTGAGCAACGACATAGAAAATAGCTTTAAGTGTACTAATTCGGCGAGTTGCCCAAGCGCCAACTGTGATTAGTGGATTAACGTGAGCACCACTAATTGCGCCGGCGATCAAAACGATAGTTGAAAGTGTAAATAGAACACTTACAGGTTGACCTTGGCTTGCAAGTACGCTGGCTGCAAGCAAGAATGTTCCAATAAATTCAAGCACAACTGCTGCAATGAAAGATGGTTTCGAAACTTCTTCAAGCGAAAAACCTTTCTTTTTTGATGCGTTTTTTACAGTAGTTTTTACTACTTTTTCAATTTTTGAAACTTCTGTTACAGCTTTTTTTGTAAGGGCTGGTTTTGAAGATTTCTTTGAATTGGCTTTTTTTGATGCCATTTTTCCTCCTTAATTTAAATTATAGTTCTATTTTACCATAAACTTTTAGAAAATGTCAAAATCTGATACAATAGAGATATGGCTTTATATGTAAAACAAGATGATAATCGAACGGAACTGCAAGAAAAAATTGCGGCCGAACTTCGTGAAAAACAGATTAAAAATTCGCTTGGCGAAGGTGGATTTGTGCCCGAAAATAAAGGCGAAATTACTCAACCAGAAGATAGTGCATATCTTGAAGGAACTAAAGAAACTACCGGATTAGCGTTTGTTTGGCTTTTAATTTTGGTTGCAGTTTTAGTAGCGCTTGGGCTTTATGTTTGGGTGGCAGCTCAGAGGGCTTAAATTTTTGAAAATCGACAAAAAATTACAGATGTGGTATAATTAAAAGTAGCTATGGAACAAATTCAACAGATTAGAGATGAACTTTTGGCCGAACTTAAAACGCTTGAAAATCCGAGTGATATTTTGAAGTCGCCAAAAATTAAGGAACTTTATAAAATTATTCCAACTTTACCGAATGAACAAAAGGGTGAGTTTGGTGCGAAAGTGAATAATTTGAAAAATGAAATTCAAGCTGAGCTTTCGAAAATTCTTGAAGAAAAAGAAAATGCTGAGATTGAAGAGATTGATATTTCTGCGCCTTTTGCGGAAAGTTCGCACGATAAAATCGCTGAAAAACCACGACTTTTGAGTGCGAAAAATGGCTCAAAGCATCCACTTCAAAAAGAGCTTGAGAAGGTGGTAGATATTTATACGCGAATGGGATTTGAGGCGATCGAATCTCGCCAGATTGATAACGATTGGAATATGTTTGGTGCGTTAAATTTCCCAGAAAATCACCCAGCTCGTGATGGCTATGACACTTTTCGAACAGAAGAGAATTTTATTCCGCCAGCTCATACTTCAACGATGCAGAACCGCGTTTTAAAGCATGGTAAAAAACAGCTTGAAGAAGAAGGTCAAATTGCGCATGTTTCTTATGGACGAGTTTTTCGGAATGAAGATTTAGATGCGACACATGAGCATACATTTTATCAATGTGAAGGTGTTTTTGTGAGTGAAAATGCGAATTTGGCACAAATGCTTGGCACACTTCACGCCTTTTTCGAGGAATATTATGGCCAAAAATTGGAAATTCGAACCCAGCCAGGATATTTTCCTTTCACTGAACCAAGTCTTGAGTTTTTGATCGAAAAGCCAAAAGCGCTTGGTGGTAAAAAAGGTGAGTGGCTTGAAATGCTTGGTTGTGGAATGATTCATCCGAACGTTCTTGAGGCAGCTGGAATTGATTCGAAAAAATACCGTGGATTTGCTTGGGGTGGTGGAATAGAGCGACTTGTGATGTTGAAATATGGAATTTCAGATATTCGATTTTTCGAAAGTGGAAAATTAGAATTTTTGAGAGAGTTTTAAGGAGTAAAAAATGATAATTTCAGTAAATTGGCTTAAAAAATTTGTTCCGAATTTGCCAGAAATTGGTGAGCTTTCAAAATTGATCGGCGCACGTTTGGTTGAGATTGAAGGTGTTGAAAATTTGGGTGAAAAATACAAAGATGTAATTATCGCGAAAGTAATTTCGGCGGAAAAGGTTGAAAATTCCGACCATTTGAATCTATGTAAAATTGATGATGGCGGTGTACGAAAAGATATTGAACGCGATGAGAATGGTTTTGTTCAAGTTGTTTGTGGTGCGCCAAATGTGCGAGCGGGGATTTTTGTGGCATGGCTTCCGCCAGAATCAATCGTGCCAGAAACTTTTGGTGGTGAAAACTTTAAGCTTGGTGCGCGAAAATTGATGGGTAATATGAGTAACGGCATGATTGCCAGCCTTCGTGAACTTGGTTTAGGTGATGAGCACGATGGAATTCTTGAAGTTTCGCCAGAGGTTTTTGAAAACGGAATTCAAGCTGGCGATTCTTTTGCAGAAAAGTTCGAATTGAATGATTTTTTACTTGAAGTTGAAAATAAAAGCTTAACACATCGACCGGATTGTTTTGGAATTGTCGGTTTTGCTCGTGAGGTTGCGGGAATTCTGGGCGAAGAATTTATTGAACCAGAATTTATCAAAAGTTTGAATTTTGAAGGTGTTGAAGATCGAAAGATTGATATCGAAATTCAAAATCCTAAAATTTGTGAACGCTACACTGCGGCGATTTTTGATGTTTCGAATATTTTGAAAAATCCAAATTTGACGATTGAAAAAACTTATATTTTGCGTTCTGGAATGCGACCGATTGATGAAATTACGGATTTGGCTAATAAAATCATGTTAGAAACTGCTCAACCACTTCACACTTTTGATCTTGAAAAACTTGAAAAATTAAATGGTTCGAGTGATATTAAAATTGTTGTTCGAAACGCTTTCGAAGGTGAAGAGCTTGAACTTTTAGATGGCAAAAAAATCAAAATGAACGAAAAAGACATCGTGATTGCAACTGGCGAAAGTGGTAAAATTGCGATCGCATTGGCTGGTGCGATGGGTGGAATTTCAACTGCGATTGATGAAAATACTTCTAAGATTCTGGTTGAAAGCGCAACATTTAATCTTTATAATTTACGAAACACCCAAATGCGACACGGAATTTTCAGTGAGGCAATTACGCGTTTTACAAAAGGAATTCCGCAGATGCTTTCGCGAAAAGTTCTTGATTTGTTTGCTGAAGATATTTTGGCGATGGGCGGTAAAAGTTTAAGTTTGGCTGCGGATTCTAAGGATAATAATTATCAAGAGCAACTTAAAATTTCAGTTTCGAATGATGAGATTAATCAAGTTTTGGGAACTGATTTTTCGAACGATCAAATTCACCGAACACTTGAAAATGTCGGAATTTTAACTGAGAATGAAAATTCTAAAACTTTTTTGATACCGTTTTGGCGAAACGATCTTCACATTAAAGAAGATTTGATCGAGGAAGTTGGCCGATTGAATGGCTATGATAATATTGCTTTACAGCTTCCAACACGAACTTTTAAAGCGGTTAAAAAAGCTAAAATTGATTTGCTTCAATCTGAAATTCGTGAAATTTTAACTGCTGGTGGCGCAAATGAGATTCTGACTTATAGCTTTATTCATGGAGATTTGATTGAAAAAGTTGATCAAGATTCGCAAAATTCATATAAAATCGTGAATTCAATTTCGCCAGACTTGCAATATTATCGCCAAACTTTAACGCCAAGCTTGCTTTCGAAAGTTAGCCAGAACATTCGCGCAGGTTTTGGTGAATTTGCAATTTTTGAAATGAATAAAATTACTGAAAAATCACTTGGTTTGAACGAGGAGAATGTTCCGATTGAACAGAAAAATCTTGCTTTTGTATATGTGAATAATAAAGGTGAAAATGCCTTTTATCAAGCGAAGAATTATCTAGATTTTTTGTTTAAAAAGCTTGGAATTGAAGTTGAATTTTCAAAATTTAATCTTAAAAAATCTCCGCTTTCAACCGAATTTGAATCAAAACGATCGGCGGTGATTGAGATTCAAAATAATGGCAAAAAAATAACTCTTGGCGTGATTGGTGAATTTAAAAAATCTGTTCAAAAATCGCTAAAATTACCAGAGGCAACTGCCGGTTTTGAGCTTGATTTAAATATATTGTTGGAAAATTTGGCTGGCTCAAATGTAAAAATCAAGAACTTTTCAAAATTTCAATCTGTTGAGCGAGATATTTCGATTAATATTGATGAAAAACGAGAATTTTCAGAGATTTTTAATATTTTCGAAAATATTTCTGACAAGTTTGAAAATATCGAAATTGAAGTTTTGCCGATTGATATTTTTAAAAATAGTGATAGGACGAAAAATATTTCGATTCGATTCAAAATTACACCTTTCGAAAAAACTTTGACTGGTGAAGAAATTCATGAAATTGTTCAAAAAATTGAAGAATTAGCACAAGATAATGGTGGAAAAATAATTTAGGAGGGAAAATGGCTAAGAAAAAACAAAATTCGCTACAAACTAGTACGCCCGCTTGGCAACGGTATTCAATCTGGGGAATTTTAATTTTAACAGTAGTTTCAACAGTGGCGCTTTATGCTTCATCATTTTTGCAAACTCAAAGTCATTATGATGAGCAGAAAAAACAGTCGCAAATTTTGAAAAAATATCAAGAATATCAGAAAAAAGTTGAGGTTCAGGCAAAAGAACTTTCAGCGAAATATTACGATAGTTTTAAAGAATATGAAAAAGCGCCGGTTGCGTTTAATGCTGCAAGTGTAAAAGAGCTTTCAAAAAATGATTTAAAAGAGGGTGATGGGGAAGAATTTAACGATTCGACAACGAAATTCCAAGCTTATTATGTTGGGTGGAAACCTGATGGTGTTGTTTTTGACGGAAGTTTTGAAAAAGGTGCTTTAAAATCGCCAGCAGTTTTTCATAAAGATGGTGAAAAATGGGGCTTAATTGAAGGTTGGAGCGAAGGCTTGAAAGGTATGAAAGTTGGTGGAATCCGTGAATTGACGATTCCGTCAGATAAAGCATATGGTACGCAAGGTTCAGCTGGAAATGAAGATTCTTCAAAAAATATTGGCCCAAATACACCTTTGAAATTTATTATAATGTTGATCCCAGAGTTCAAAGAAATCCCGCAACCAAATCTTGAAGGAATTCAATAATGACTGATTTGGTGATTATCGGTTCGGGTCCGTCGGCTTTAAGTGCTGCAATTTATGCAGCACGCGACGGTTTAAGTGTGCGAGTTTTTGAAAAAGCTGCTTTTGGTGGAATTGCTACAACTTCAGATTTAATTGAAAATTACCCAGGATTTAATGATGGAATTTCAGGGCTTGAACTTTCGAAAAAAATGCGAATTCAGGCAGAAAAATTTGGTGCAAAATTTGATTATGGCGAAGTTTTAGCTTTTGAAAATAAAGAAGATTTTGTCGAGTTGAATATTGATGGCGAGAATTTTATTACAAAAACGGTTTTGATTGCAACTGGAAATTCCTATCGAACGCTTGGCCTGCCAAGAGAAGAAGAATTTTTTGGTCGAGGAGTTCATACTTGCGCAACTTGCGACGGTCCGTTTTATGCCGGAAAAGATTTGATTGCTGTGGGGGGTGGAAATTCAGCGATAACCGAGGCTTTGTTTTTGAGCCGATTTTCGAAGGTTAAATTATTGGTTCGTGGAGAAATATCAGCACAGGAAGTTCTTCAGAAAAGGTTATTTGAAGCTGTTGAAGAAGGGAAAATAGAAGTTTTCTTGAAGGCGGAAATTCAAGAATTTTTGTTCGAAAAAACAGATTTGGGCGAAAAAATTACGGGTGCGCGAGTTTTACAAAAATTTGAAGATGGCGAAAAGGTTTTCGATATTCCAACAGCTGCAATTTTTGAATTTATCGGTTTATTGCCGAATTCTAATTTTGCAAAAAACTCTGGTGTTGAAGTTAATTCTAGCGGAGAAATTATCGTTAATGAAAGTTTTCAAACAAATTTGCCAAGGATTTATGCGTCTGGTGATATACTAGAAAATGCACAAAAGCAAATTGTAGTGGCAGCATCGACCGGGGCTCAGGCGGCAATTAAAATTTCGGATTTCATTCATAGTCAAAAATAGGGTACAACGCCCTATTTTAATTTTCGAAAAATAAAAAGTGAAAAATATCCTTTAGCGTGATATAATGGAAACAATGAAGAAATTAGTAATTATCGACGGAAAAAGCGTATTTTATAGGGGTTATTACGCTATGAAAAATTTAAGCCTTGAAGATGGTACGCCAACGGGCGGAGTCTATGGCTTTGCAACTCTGGCTTTCGAGGTAATTCGAAAACTTAAACCAGATTATGTTGTGGTGGCATGGGATAAAAAGGGAACTTCGACTGCGAAAAGGAGCGCAATTTACCCTGAATATAAAGCTGGTCGAAAAAAAGCTCCAGATGATTTTTATGAACAAATTCCGCTTTTGAAGGATTTTTTGAAGACTTTAGGTTGGCCACTTTTTGAAACCGATGGATATGAGGCTGATGATATTTTAGGAACTTTGGCGGTTCAGTCGAATAAACTTGGGGTTGAAGCGAATCTGATCACATCTGACTTAGATATGCTACAATTGATTGATGAAAATACAAAAGTTTTTGCAATGAAGCGAGGTTTTTCGGATATTGAGGAATTTGATCTCGAATATTTCGAAAAAAAATATGGCTTGAAACAATCGCAATTCCTTGATTTAAAAGCTCTTCAAGGTGATTCGAGCGATAATATCCCAGGTGTTCCCGGGATTGGCCCAAAAACTGCAACACAACTTTTAAATGAATTCTTTACGTTGGAAGAGATTTATGAAAATCTCGAAAAGATCAAGCCAGCTTGGCGAAAAAAACTTGAAGAGGGAAAAGATTTGGCGTTTATGAGTAAAAAAGTTGCCGAGATTTTTCTTGATGCACCGGTCGAGATTGATTTTGATGCAGCAGATATTCGAAATTTTGATTATGAGAATGTCTTGAAAGAGCTTCGAAAACTCGAATTTAACTCTTTGGTGCGAAAAATTCCAAAAGAAATGAAAACTGGAATACCGCAAGTTAAGGATAAAAATCAAATTGGATTTTTTAGCGAAGAAGAAACGGAAAGTTTTTCGAATGTTGAAATTTTGCCGGAAATTTCAGCGGAGGATTTTTTTGCAAAAAAGCAAAGTTTGGTGTTTTTTGATTTTGATGAAAATCAGCGGGAAATTCTGGTTTCAAATTTCGAAAATCTTGCAAAGTTTGATTTGGTAGATCTTTCAAAGTTTGGCCGAAATTTTGAAAGTACAAAAACGGTATTTTTTAATTCGAAAAATATTTTTCATAAACTTTTTGAGGTGGGCGAAGAGTTTTGTGATTGGGGTGAGATTTACGATATTGAACAGATGGAATTTTTATTAAATGCATTGATTCGCGACAAAACTTTGAGCGGAATTTTTGGCGAAAAAGTTGATGAAAATGATTCGAAAATTCGTATTTCTGCGATGCGGATAGTTTTTGAACGCCAACATAAAAAACTTGAAAATTTACCAAAAATTCGTGAAGTTGCCGAAAAATTAGATTTTCCGATGAGTAAAGTTCTATTCAAAATGGAAAAAACTGGCGTTGAAATTTGCCCTGATATTTTTGCAAAAATGAGTGTTGAATTTGCGGGCGAGATTTCGAAAATTGAAAAAGAAATCTTTGAAATTGCTGGCCGAGAATTTAATGTGGCGAGTCCGCTTCAGCTTTCAAAAGTACTTTTTGAAGATTTAGGATTGCCAACGAAAGGAATTAAAAAATCGAAAAATGGTTTTTCGACGGGTCAAAAAGAGCTTGACAAATTGCGAGAATTTAGCCCGATAATTGAGAAAATTGAGCAATTCCGTGAGTTTTCGAAATTGAAAAATACTTATGTTGATGCCTTACCAAAACTTGCAGACAAGAATAATCGCATTCATAGCACTTTTGCACAAGATATAACGACGACTGGGAGGCTTTCTTCAAGCAATCCGAACTTGCAAAATATTCCAATTCGTTCTAAGCTTGGGCGACGGATTCGCGAAGGCTTTATCGCGAAAAAAGGAAAAACTTTAGTTTCGGCGGATTATTCACAGTTTGAATTGCGACTTGCGGCAGTGCTCTCTGGTGATAAGGCTTTAATTGAGACTTTCGAAAATGATCTGGATATTCACGCAAAAACGGCGAGCGAAGTTTTTGGTGTTGAAATGGATAAAATTTCGAAAGAACAGCGGCGAGTTGGTAAGATTATTAATTTTAGTGTGCTTTATGGTGTGGGTGCGCATAACCTTTCAAATACGATTGGTGTTGGTTTTGGTGAGGCGAAAAATTACATTGAGGAATATTTTAATGCGCATGAGCCGATTCGAAAATTTATGGATGAAACTTTAGAAAATGCGAAAGAAGTTGGTTATGTTGAAACTTTCTTTGGGCGAAGGCGACCTACGCCAGATGTAAATTCGGGTAATTTTATGGTTCGCGAAATGGCTAAACGTGCGGCGCAAAATATGCCAATTCAGGGAACTGAGGCTGATTTAATGAAGCGTGCGATGTTGGCAGTTGATAAAAAAATTACGCAAGCTGGCTTAGGGGAGCAGATTTTACAGATTCATGATTCAATTTTGGTGGAGGCTTCACCAGAAAATGCTGAAAAAGTTGCGGAAATCTTAAAACGTGAGATGGAAAATGTAGCACCAGAGTTGAAGATTAGGTTGAAAGTTGATATTTCTATCGGTGATAGTTGGTTGGCGATTTAAATGTAGTGCAAGTGATCAAAATAAAAATGATATAAATACAATAAAAAGCTATGTTGGTTTGGTTTGTGGTGATGATATGATTAAGAAATGTAACGACCTTGGCTACAATGGTATGAAGGAAATTATCCATAAAAAGCCAAGGCGATTAGTGAAGAGGTTTTTAAAAAGCTGATAATGAAAAAGATGTAAATTGCGTGACAATTCCTTTTTTTGGCTGGTGCAAATAACCAAGAAAAAATCTATGAAAAGCTCGAAGCTTTTGCGGATAAGGGCGAGAACTTAAGTTTGAAAATTGAAGGTATTGGAAGTCTATAAAAGATAGCTCTATTAAATTGATCAACTTACATATGATTGTATGGGTGGGTGGATTATGGAGAAGAATTTTGATGGTAGTGAATTTAAATTCGAAAATATAGAAATAGTGGATTGGATTGCAGAATTTAAGACATAATAAAATAGCCTTTCGAAAGGCTATTTTATGTTGCTATTTTGCGTATTCGATTGCTCGGGTTTCGCGGATTATATTAACTTTAATTACACCGGGGTATTGCATTGTACTTTCGATCTTATCGGCAATATCGCGTGCCATTTTAATCGCAGAAAGATCGTCGACAGTTTCGGGTGCAACAATTACACGGATTTCGCGTCCGGCTGAAATTGCGTAAGCTTTGTTAATTCCCTTGAAGCTGGTTGCAACATTTTCGAGTTCGCGCATTCGTTCAACAAAATTCTCAGCTGAAGCGTTTCGTGTTCCTGGTCGGGAAGCGCTCATTGCGTCGGTGATTTTAACAATAATTGCTTCGACGGTTGTCGCTTCAACATCTTCGTGGTGAGCGGCGATTGCATTCACTACGCGTGGATCCATTCCGTATTTCTCAGCAAGTTCAGCGCCAATTTGGGCATGTTTACCTTCGATTTTATGTGTGACGGCTTTTCCGATATCGTGGAATAATGCGGCAGTTTTTGCAATTTTAATATTTGCCCCAATTTCTTCAGCAATTAAACCTGCAACATTGGCCATCTCGGTTGAGTGTTTGAGAACATTTTGGCCATAGCTTGTTCGAAATTTAAGTTCCCCAAGAAGTCGCAACATTTCGCGGGGAAGTCCAGAAAGTCCAACTTCGCGCGCTGCATCTTCGCCGGCTCGATTGATTTCTTTATTAATTTCGCGTTCGGCTTTTTCAACAACTTCTTCAATTCGAGCAGGATTAATTCTTCCATCTTTCATGAGTAGCTCGAGAGAGAGTCTTGCAACTTGGCGACGAACTGGATCGAAACTTGAAAGCACAACCATTCCGGGTGTATCATCAACAAGGATATCAACACCAGTTTCGCGCTGTAAGGCTTGAATATTTCGCCCCTCTTTACCAATAATTCGACCTTTCATTTCATCGTCGGGAAGTTTGAGTGCTGTCACGGTTCTTTCAGCAGTTACTTCGCTTGAGATTCTCTCCATTGCTGAAACTAAAATTGCTTGAGCACGTTCTTCGGCGTCTTCGGTAGCATTTTTTTGAAGTTTTGCAACGAGATTAATCATATCTTGCGCCATATTTTTTTCAGTAGCTTTCATTACTTTTTCGGCGGCTTCTTTTCTAGAAAGTTTTGCGATTTTTTCAAGCTTTTCGGTTTGTTTTTTGCGAATTTCTAGGATTTCATTTTTTAGCTTTTCAACTTCTAGCTCATCGTTTCGAAGTTTTTCGGTTCGTAAATCAATCTGGTCAAATTTTCGATCAAGAGATTCTTCACGTTCGGCGAGGCGATCTTCGGTTTTTCGAATTTCTCTTCGTCGCTCTGAAGCATCTTCATTAGCTTTATCTGTAATTTTTAAAGCTTTTTCGTTTGCTCGCTCTAAGATTTCAGCTGATTTTTTTCGAGCTTCGGCAATGATTTTGTCTGAATTATTTTTCGCATTTGCGGTTTTAACTTTTTGATACGCAAAAACTCCACCGCCGCCAAAGATGACGCCAAGCGCAGCTATAATTATTTCCATATTATTCCTTTCATCAATAAATATTTTAAAAAGTCAAAAGCAATTATTATGCCTAGAACTATTTTATCATAAAAATTTTTAAATTTCAAAATTGCGAAAAATATTTTTTTAGTGTATAATTTAATTATGTTTATGTCTTTTTTAAGTTGGTGGTATGGAAAAGGCTTGGCTTGGCGCGCTGAGAAAATTTTGGATGGAATTGAGCGTTCGATTGACACTTTTTCGCTAGGGCTATTGCTAAAAACTTGGTTTGCGCCTTTTCGACAAATTGATGCGCTTGGAGTCGCAAATGCTTCGCTTGAAGTTCGAATGAAAAAGTTTTTCGATAAGCTTTTTTCGAGGTTTATTGGGGCTTTTTTGCGAACAATAATAATGGTAATCGGGGTTTTTTATATCAGTTTTAAAGCGATTTGGGGGGTGATAATGTTGATTTTGTGGCTAATTTCACCAATTTTGCCAATTATTCTCGTTGTGATTTTTATAACAGGGTGGACACCAAAAATTATTCCAAAAATACGTGAAGATTTTAAAAATTGGCAAAAAAATACGCCAACAAAAGAAGTTAAACCAACAAAAGGAAAAAGGAGCTTATTATTGTGAGTTTTAACTATAGTCATTTACGTGCGAAAAAATCTCGCTTAATGAACGGTTTGAGACCATTTTTATTCTTGCTTAAACTTTTAAAAATTGTTGGGATTTTGAGCGGATTTTCATTAATTCTGATTGATTCAGCTTATGGTTGGTTGATTTTAAGCCTTTCTGGTCTTATTACGATTTTTATTCATTGGTGGAATGGAGAATTACACCGTTTGGCGCCAGGATTGGAGATGGCAATCGAGGAGCAAATGGCAAGCAATATTTTGGGTAAGCTTTCGAAAAATCCAACCAGTGAACAGATTGCGAAGATTGTGCTTGAAAGTTCAGGTGGAAAATTCATTGTTGCACGTTTTGGGCTTGGAAAAACTACAATCGAGAGTTTAGTTCAGATTCCGCAAAATTCGCCTGAGCAGATCTTTCAAACTGCGCTTCAAATTCAACAAAAGCTAGAAACAAAAACTGTTTCTGGCTCAGTTTTAGCGCTTGCAATTATTCGTAATTTTCCAAATTTCGAAAACTTGCTCGCTCAATTTTATGTTGATTTTGAAGATTTGGAGCGAGGGGTTTTATGGCACGATCATATTTTTTCGTTAATTAATCAGTCGAAAATCCCGATAAAAACCGGTGGAATTGCGCGCGATTGGTCGTTTGGCTATACGCCAACTTTGAATCGTTTTGGAACAAATATTACAAGTCAAGTTTCGAATAATATCTTAATGTCTTCGAATTTGGAACAACACAAAGATCTTGTTTTGAAAATGGTTGAGCAATTTAGCGGAAATGGCAAGCAGAATATTGCCCTGATTGGCGTTGACGGTGTGGGGAAAACAACCGTTGTAAATTCTTTTGCGGCAAAAATTGCGAATGGTAGCGAGAAAATTCCTTCAAATCTGAAATATCGTCAGGTTATTTCGCTTGATGCTTCGTCGCTAATTGCGGCAGCACCAGGGCGTGGTGAAATTGAAAATCTTTTAAATTATATATTAAACGAAGCTTATGCCGCGAAAAATATAATTATTTGCCTTGATAATGCACAGCTATTTTTTGAAGATGGTGTTGGCTCGGTTGATGTTTCAAACTTACTTTTACCAATTATTCAAGCGGGTGCTTTAAGGATGATTTTAACGCTTGATGAACAGAGATTTTTACAGATTTCAGCTAAAAATCCAGCTCTTGCGCAGGCAATGAATCGACTTCAAGTTAAGCCAGCTAATTATGACGAAACTTTGGCTGTTATGCAGGATAAATTGTTAGTTTTCGAACATCAAAACGGTGTTTTTTATCAATTTCAAGCTCTGAAAGAAGCTTTTCGATTGAGTGAAAGATATATTTTTGATCTTGAAATGCCAGGGCGAGCTGTTCGGTTGCTTGAAATGTCAGCAGGTTTTGCAGATAATAAAATCGTAACGGCAAATTCGGTTGGGCGTGCGATTGAGCAAACAATGAATGTAAAAGTTGCGACGGCGGATATTAATGAGGAAAAGGAGACTTTGCTAAATCTTGAAAATCTTCTTCATGCGAGAATGGTTGGCCAAGAGAAGGCGGTTTCAGCTGTGGCTAATGCATTGAGGCGTGCAAGAACTGGTGTTAGAAATCAAAATCGACCAATCGGGACGTTTTTATTTCTTGGGCCGACTGGTGTTGGTAAAACTGAGCTTTCGAAAGCGCTTTCCGAGGTTTATTTTAATGGTGAGAATAATATAGTTCGCCTCGATTTGAACGAATTTGTTAATCTTGAGGATGTTTCTCGATTGATTGCTGATGGTGCACGTGATTCGAGTTCTTTAACCGCACAGATGATGAAAAAGCCTTTTTCTGTGGTTCTTTTGGACGAAATTGAAAAAGCACACCCAAATGTCTTGACGGCGCTTTTACAGGTTTTGGATGAAGGAATTTTGCGCGATGAAAAAAACCGAGAAGTTTCATTTCGAGATGCAATTATTATTGCAACATCAAATGCTGGTGCTGAGAGGATTCAAGAATTAATTTCTCGTGGCTATGATTCTTCAAGTGCAGAAGAAGTTATTGTAAACGATTTAATTGCGAGTCACGAATTTCGCCCAGAGTTTTTGAACCGTTTTGATGAAATTGTAGTTTTTGAGCCGCTAACTAAGGAAAACTTGTTACAAATAATCGACTTGATGGTTGCTGGGGTGAATAAAACTCTCGCGGGGCAAAAAATCACAGTTTCGGTTTCTCCGGAAGCCAAGCTTTTGTTGGCAGAAATGGGATATGATCCCAAGCTAGGTGCGCGTCCAATGAGACGAGTGATTCAGCGAGTTGTTGAAAATACTATTGCACGAAAAATGCTTTCAGGTGAAGCACAGGCTGGGGCGAATATTGAAATTACTCCAGAAATTGTTCAGGGAATGTAACAAAAAATAAAATCGGCGATTAGATGAATCGTCGATTTTTTAAGTCTAATTTTGGAGGGCCAGGAGGGGCTCGAACCCTCGACACCCTGCTTAAGAGGCAGGTGCTCTAACCGGCTGAGCTACTGGCCCAACACAACAATTATAGCATATTTTTTTTCGAAAATAAAGGACTTTTAGTAATTTTCTGGTTGGATTTTATAAATAAAATGTGCGCCCGAAATTTTAAAAGCTTTGAGATTTTTAATTTCAAAACCATAACTTATAAATAATAGATCAGTTTTTTGGTGATTTGCTTGAATTTGCGCGAGATTTAGCATTTTTTCGATTCTTTCAGCGTGACCAAAAGTGTAGAAAATGGTAATTTTTTCGATAGGGAAGACGTGCCAGAAATTTTGAAAATAAATTTGTGTATTTTTAGAGTTTCTTAGTCTTATTTTTGAAATTAAAACTAAAAATGGGTTAATTTCAAAACCAATTGATTTTGCACCAAAATTGCTCGCAGTTTTTAAAACAACACCATCACCTGATCCAATATCGACCAAAATGTCATTTTTTGAAAGTTTAAGTTTTTCGAAAAGTTTAATTAGTTCTTTTTTGTGGGTTGGAACATAAGGTGCTCCGAAGAAAACTGTCAAAAGAAAAACGGCAAGAATGATGCCGAAAATAAACAAAAATAGATAAAAAATAATTTCCATAAGATTAAAATTGGTACCCCCGGTAGGACTCGAACCTACGGCCAGGAGGGTAGAAACCTCTTACTCTAATCCACTGAGCTACGGGGGCGTACCTGAAACAATTATATCAGTTTTTTTGAAAAAAGTCCATATTTTTATTTTTTGAAAAGCAAAAACCTCCATATGTGGAGGCTTGTGCTAAAACAAAAAAGATCAAATGGTGCGGGCGGAGAGAATCGAACTCTCATCACTTGCTTGGAAGGCAGGTATATTAGCCGTTATACGACGCCCGCATGAAGTTATTATAGCAAATAATTTTTATAAAAGCAAGACTTTTTTGAAAAAATATCCCGTTTATGGTAATATAGTAATATGAAATTTAATGATTATGTTGTAAAATCAAGTTTGGAAGAAGTTGCGCATTCAAGTGGATACGCAAAAGCTCAATCTGGTGGCAGTATCGGTGCGGCGAGCGCACAGAGTTTTTCGCAACGGCAAAGTATTGATTATCGAAATTCGAAAGTTCGTTCATATCAAGATTCACAACTTGGTCAATTAAGAATGGCACAAAAAATAAATATGGAAAATTCAATTTCGTCGCTTGATCGAATTCGGGCAAAAAGAGAAGAAAATATGGAGTATTTTCATTCTAATTCAAATCGGCAAAAAAATGCGCTTTCAAGTAATCAGATTGATCGAGCAACAAAAATACAAATGGGTGAAAAATTTAATGGTGTTAGTCAATCTGGAATGGCGGGCTTTTATTCTGGTGCAGGAAGTCAAACGCAGAGTGTTGTTCGAAGTTTTCAGCCATCAATTCGGCCGAAATTTTAACGCTTGATTTTTGACTTTTTGTGTGATAAAATGAATAGAGTTGTGGCGGATGTAGCTCAGCTGGTTAGAGCGCTGGTTTGTGGCACCGGAGGCCGTGGGTTCGAACCCCATCATTCGCCCCAATTGAAATTTGAGCAATAAGCTCTTTTTTATTTGACTAAAATTTAAAAGTATGATATAATAATAGTATATTTTTGCCAAGGAGGAGTAAAAAAATGGCTAAATTGAACCTTACAGAAATTAACAATTCTAAAGAGATGCTTGATAGCTTTAAAAATACTTTAAATGAGTTTATTACTTATCGCCCATCGTTTTGTGGAAGTGTTCTTTTGCGCAGGAGTGTTAAATTGCTTGACGCTATTAGATTTTCATTAATCCAGGCTGCTGAAGCTCTGATTAGAGAAGATTGTGGAACGGAAAGTTCTGATGTTGATATAGAATTACTGACAATTTTTGAAATTCTGAATGGCGATCAGCCAAGTGGAATTTCTTGTACAAAATTCAACCTTAAATTTATAGGTTTTCTTGTTCGTAAACTTGAAGATAAAGCAACATTTGATTTTTCTGAAGCGAAATGTATTCTTGCAAACGCAATAAAATATCGCGAATCACACAAAGGCATCTACTAAAAATAACTCCCGATTTCGGGAGTTTTTTAATTATGAAAATAAAGTTTCAATCTTTGCGCCGAGTGAATTTAATCTTTCTGCAAAATCTTCATAACCGCGATTGATATTGTAAACATCTCGTAAGGTGGAGATTCCAGGTGCGGCGAGCATTGCGATTAAGACTACCACGCTTGGCCTGAGTGCACTTGGTGCGATAACGTCGGCTGGTTTCCATTTCGTTGGGCCAGAAATATAAACGCGGTGTGGATCAACGAGTTCAATTTTAGCGTTCAATTTTGAAAGCTCGGTAAAGTAAATCGCACGGTTTTCATAGCTCCAATCGTGGATTAATGTTCGACCTTCCGCCATGGTTGCAATTAATCCAAGAAATGGCAAATTATCCATATTGATTCCCGGGAACGGTAAAGCGTGAATTTTATCTTTTGCGGCGTGAAGTTTTGATTTTTTAACTGTAATATCCACGAGGCGTGTTTTTTTATTTTTCGAAAGATATTCTGGGCTGATTTCAAAATTTGCACCCATTTGTTCAAGGGTCGCAAGTTCGAGCTCGTTGAATTCAATCGGTGCGCGTTTGATTGTAATTTCTGAATTTGTAACCAACGCCACCGCTACAAAAGTTAGTGATTCGATTGGATCTTCGCTGACGAAATATTCGACATCTTGTTCGATCTCTTTCAAGCCGTGAATTTTGAGCGTTGTCGTACCGATTCCTTCAATTTTAATGCCCAGCTTTTCAAGAAAGAAGCATAAATCTTGTACCATATAATTTGGGCTGGCGTTTCGAATCGTGATTTTTTGGCCGGAAAGCGCTGCTGCCATAATGATATTTTCGGTCGTAGTGTCACCGCGTTCAGTTAGAAGAATTGGTTTCAAAACTTTTTGTGGATTGTTCGAAATTTCGTAAAAATCAGTTTTTGCTATAATATTTGCGCCAAAGTGTTTTAAGCCTGAAAGATGAGGTTCGACCGTTCTTGTGCCGAGATTACAGCCGCCCGAAAAGGGGATTTCGAAATTTGAATATTGGTGTAAAAGCGGTCCTAAAAACATCAAGATGCTGCGCGTTCGCTTGGCGGATTCGATATTCATATTTTCAAAAGATAATTCTTTTGGTGGTATAATTTCGAGATCGTTTTCTTGATTTAGCCATTTTGTTTTTACGCCAATTGAATTTAAAACTTCAATAATTCGATTAACTTCTTCGATTCGAGCAACATGGCGAAGAGTGGTTTTTCCTTTGTTTAAAAGTGATGCGCAGAGTAGTGCGACGGCGGCATTTTTTGAAGTTTTAACCTCAATAGAGCCAGAAAGTTCGCGTCCGCCATATACGCGAAAATTGGTTTTTTTGTTTGAATTTACAGATATAATTTCGCTCGAAAGTTCTTCTGAAATTCGCGTGAGCATTTCGAGAGTGATATTTTGTTTACCACTTTCAATGCGATTGATTGCACTTTGCGAAGTTCCAACTTTTTCGGCAAGTTCAGATTGGGTTAAGTTTTGATGGAGGCGAGACTCTTGGATTAATTTTCCGATCTTCTCTAGATAGGCTTGTTCTTCTTTCATAAAATTATTATACCATTTATGATATAATAAGCGCAAGAGTTATTTTAAAAAATCTTGATTAGGCGAAATTTGGATTTTATAGTATAATATTAAAAGAAAATTACACTTTTCGAAAAGCTTTAAGGAGGTTTTATGTTTGATGAGAAGATTTTTGACGTAATTGAGAATGAAGAAAATCGACAGCGCGAAGGTTTGGAATTGATTCCGAGTGAAAATTATGTTTCACGCGAAGTTTTGGCGGCGTTGGGCTCGGTTCTGACAAATAAATATTCCGAGGGTTATCCGGGTAAAAGATATTATGGTGGACAAGAAAACACGGATATAATTGAAACTTTAGCGATCGAGCGTGCTAAGGAACTTTTTGGCGCTGATCACGCAAATGTTCAGCCACATAGTGGTGCGAATGCGAACGAGGCGGTTTATAATGCTTGGCTTGAAGTTGGTGATACTGTTCTTGGAATGGACTTGGCGCAAGGTGGACATTTGACGCACGGCTCACCGGTGACACGAAGTGGAAAGATTTATAATTTTATTCGCTATGGTTTGGATGAAAATGGCGAGATTAATTATGCTCAGATTGAAGAATTGGCCGAAAAACATAAACCAAAAATTATCCTTGCGGGCTTTTCAGCGTATCCTGGTGAGATTAATTATGCAAAAATTGCGGAAATTGGCAAAAAATATAACGCAATGTTGATGGCGGATGTTGCACATATTGCAGGTTTGATTGCTGGTGGAGTTTCGAAAAATCCGTTTGATTACGGTTTCCATGTAGTAACAACAACAACACACAAGACTTTGCGCGGGCCTCGTGGTGGAATGATTCTTTCGAAAGGAAAAGTTGGAAATCCGCTTAAAAAGCCAGAAAAAACGCTCGAAAATCTGCCAACTTTAATTGATCGATCGGTTTTTCCGGGAACGCAAGGTGGGCCACAAATGCATTCGATTGCAGCAAAGGCGGTTTCGTTTTATGAAGCACTTCAACCAGAATTCAAAAATTATGCTGAGCAGGTTGTGAAAAACGCGCGAGTTTTGGCGGATGAGCTTTCGAAAAGAGGTTTCAAATTAATTACTGGCGGAACAAAAAATCATCTGATTTTGGCGGATGTTTATTCAAGCTTTGGAATTGATGGAAAAGTTGCTGAGCGGGCAATGGATGCGATAGGTTTAACTTTGAATGCAAATTCAATCCCGAATGACACTTTATCGATGTTTGCGCCGAGTGGAATTCGCCTTGGAACGCCAGCAATCACTTCTCGTGGAATGAAAGAATCTGAAATGTCAAAAATTGCTGAATGGATGAAGCTTGCAATCGAAAATCGTGAAAATTCTGAAAAGCTTGCTGAAATCAAACGTGAAGTCGCGGATTTTGCGCGCACTTTTCCTTTGCCAAGCGATATTTAGTGTGGTAAAATATTGGTAAATATTATGATAAAAAAACATTTTGAAAAGTTTAGTTTGCTAGCGATTGTGGCGGGATTTTTGGCGCTTTCGCTGAGCACTTTGAGTAAGGCTTCTATCTGGTTCGATGAGGCATTCTCTGCATATATTATTCGCTTTAATTTTGGTGAAATTTGGCATTATACATCTGTTGATGTTCATCCACCGCTGTATTATTTTGTGCTGAAACTTTGGAGCGGGGTTTTTGGCACGAGCGATTTTGCGCTTCGAAGCCTTTCGGTGTTTTTTGGTGTTATAACTTTGCTTGTAGCGTATTTTTTTGCTCGGCGAGTTTTTAGTAAGAAAATTGCACTGGTCGCAGGTGGATTTTTAGCAATTTCACCGATGTTGATTCGATATGCACAAGAGGCACGAATGTATACGATGGTGGCGTTTTTGGGTGTTATGGCGGTTTGGGCATTTTATGAAGCGTGGATCGCTAAAAACTCGCCAAAGTTGCAAAAGCGCTGGCGAATCGTTTATATTTTGGCAGTTTTGTTTGGTATCTGGACGCAATATCTTTCGGTGTTGATTCCGCTTTCGTTGTGGATTTTTCGCGCGGTTGTCGTGTGGAAAAGTCAGCCGAAAAAGTGTGGTTTTTTGAGCTTTTTGTATTTTCGAAAACCAGCCGGATTGAGGGAGAAAATCCGCGAATTTTTTAGTGAAAACTGGCTGATATCACACATTGTGATTGGGCTGGCATATTTGCCGTGGATTCCAATTTTCTTTGCGCAAGCCGCTTATGTTAAAGAGAAATTTTGGATTCCAGCGCTAGATTTTTCGACCATTCCTAATATGATTTCAAACTTTTTCTTATTTTTGAACGCGAATGAAACGAATGGTTGGCTTTCGATTGCTTTGTTTTTTATTTTAGTGGTTTTGGCAATTTTTGTTTTCGAAAAGTTCAAAAAAGCTGATTTTGAAAAGAGTTTTTGGCTAGTTTTTACGGTTTCGATTTTGCCGATTGTGATTTTATACCTTGCAAGTCTACCACCATTTAGCTCAATTTTTGTTGATCGCTATTTGTTGATGGCCGAGGTTTTTATTTCGATTTTCTTGGCGTTGGCGTTTTTTGAAATCTTTAAGCAGAAAAAAATAGTTGCAATTTTGTTTGTTGTGATGATAGTTTTCTCGCATATTTTTGGGGTTTTTCAGGTGAATTTGAAACACGGCGTTTCGAAAAATGACGGAAAAATAACCGAAATTCGCCAAGCTGTCGAGATGGTTCGAAGAGAGGATAAAAACGCGCAAATTGCGGTGAGTGGGTTTTTGTATTATTCAGCTGCACAGTATTCAAACAATGAAAGTAAGATTTGGTTTTATGGTGAGCCACCAATTTATCGTTCGGGTGATATGATTCGAGCAGATTATACGCCAAAAATTGAGAAAGGTTTTGCAGGTAGAGAGCTGTTTGTAGTTGAAGAATCAGTCAAAAATAACGAAAATGCGAAAACTAAAAAAGTTGAAATCGAAGGTTATAAATTAGTAAAAGAAGAAGTTTATCAAGATTCGATAAATCACAAGCCGCTTTACGGAATTTTGAAATTTATTAAAAAATAGTATTCACAAAATCAAAAAAGTGTGGTATAATTTATTTATATAAGCACCCGTAGCTCAACTGGATAGAGTACCTGGCTTCGAACCAGGCGGTTGTAGGTTCGAATCCTGCCGGGTGTACCACAGTTTTCTCGCTATTAGCGAGTTTTTATTTTGGTGATTTTTTGATATAATGAAAATATGGACAATTTGATTTTCGAAAACTTAAAAATTCAGCAAAATGTTGATTTTGGCAAAATGACAACGATGAAACTTAGCGGAATTGCGCGATTTTTTGTGGTTGTGAAAAGTGTTGATGATTTTCGAATGGCTTTACGATTTTCGAAAGAGCAAAATTTACCAATTTTTATTCTTGGTGGTGGAAGTAATACGATTGTAAAAACGGAAAAATTCGCAGGCTTGGTGATTAAAAATGAGATTCTGGGCTTTGAGAAAGTTTTTGAAAATGATAAAAAAGTAGAGTTTAAGATTAATTCTGGTGAAAATTGGAATGAGTTTGTGAGGTTTTCGGTTTTTAAAAATTTGAGTGGCTGTGAAGCAATGGCGATGATTCCTGGAACGGTCGGGGCTCTACCAATTCAAAATGTTGGGGCGTATGGGCAGGAAATTGCAGACATTTTGAAAAGTGTTGAGGTTTTTGAAATTAAAACAGGTGAAATTAAAAATTTATCAAAAGCGGAATGTGATTTTTTGTATCGAGATAGTATTTTTAAGAATGATAAAAAAGGTGAGTTTTTTATTTTAGCGATTAATGTTGAACTTTCAAAAAACGCGCCAAAATTTCCAGAATATAAAAATTTGCGAGAAAAATTAAAAAATTCTGGAAAGAATGAAGATAATTTAACTGCAAAAGATGTAATGGATGCGGTAGTTGAGATTCGTTCGCAGAAGCTGCCGAATCCTGAGGTAGTGGCGAATTCTGGGAGTTTTTTCAAAAATGCGATAATTTCAAAAGAAAAAGTGAGCGAGTTGCGCAAAAAATATGAGAATGTGCCACTTTTTGAGTTTGGTGATAAATATAAAATTGCGACTGGTTGGCTGATTGATCAGGCTGGACTAAAAGGGCGGGAAATAGCTGGTTTTCGAATTTATACGGAAAATGCTTTGGTTTTGACAAATATCTCAGCCAAGAATTATGAGGATTTGGTGGTGGCACGAGAGGAAATTCAGCGTGTGGTTGAGCAGAAATTTGGTATAAAAATTGAGCAAGAACCTCTTGAGATTTGATAAAAATAAAAACGACATTCTTGATTTGAATGTCGTTTTAGAATTTAAAAAGAATTATTCTTCTGTTTTTTCTTCTTTAGCGTCAGAAGTTTCCTCTTCTTCCACAATTTTGTAGCCAAGGATAGTTCCTTTTGCAAGACTTTCTTTTCCGGCTATATCATTCCAGCGAGAGCTATCTAGGCCAAGAATTAAGAACCAAATAGGAGCTACAAATACGAAAAGGATAGCCCAATAAGGTGATTTGTCGAGCTTTTTGCTAATCTCAACAACTGCAAGAACTTCAAAAACAAATGAGATTATTAGTCCAGCGTAAGGAACGAAAGTTAGAAGAGACTTCCAACCTTCTTGTCCACCAAGTTCGAAGAATGTCCATCGGTTATAGAAAGGAATCCAGGCTTTTTTGGTGTCGATTCCGGCTTTTTTGAAAATTAGCATATAGAGAAGAGAGCTAATAACATATCCTATAATTGCAGCAACTAGTGCAAAAAATAAAAAGATGATAGACATTCCGGCAATAGTATCGGCTTCTGTGCTATGGCTATATCCATATGAGTAGTCACTATTGTAGTTATACATTTAAAAAAATCCTTTCTTTGATTAATTTCTATAATGATTATATATTAAAAAATTGAAATTTACAAGATTTTTGCTTATAATAAGACTTATGAGATTTTTAAATGGTGCAGAACTTCGTGATTTTATTAAAGAACGACAAGCGAAACAAGTGCGAGCTTTGCGGCAAAGCTGGCGAGTTTTTCCAAAATTAGTGATTTTTTATTCTTCAAAAAATCCCGTAACTGAAACTTATATGCGTTTAAAAGAGAATTATGGTGCTGATATTTTGGTTGAAGTTGAACGACGAGAAGTTGAAATTTCGAAATTGAAAGAAGAAATTCAAAAAGCAAATATTAATAAAGATATTCACGGAATTATTGTTCAATTACCACTTGAAAATGAAAACGGTGAAAAGCTTTCAAAAAATGAAACTGAAGCAATTTTGAGCGAAATTTCGAAAGAAAAAGATGTCGATGGTTTGAATAATGGTGATTTTATTCCAGCAACAGCACAGGCGATAAATTGGCTTTTGGCAGGATATAATATTTCACTTGAGAACAAAAAAATTGCTGTTGTTGGGCAAGGGAAGCTTGTTGGTGCGCCGCTTTCAAAAATGTTTGAAGATTCTGGCGTGGATGTTTCGAAATTTGATGAGTTAAATTCAAGTGAGATGAAAGAAAAACTTAAAGATTTCGATGTGGTAATTACAGCGGTTGGAAAACCTGGGT
The DNA here is from genome assembly GCA_963526415.1 of uncultured bacterium. Taxonomy (GTDB): domain Bacteria; phylum Patescibacteriota; class Saccharimonadia; order Saccharimonadales; family Saccharimonadaceae; genus Nanogingivalis. The sequence continues at coordinate 56,134 of CAURNE010000003.1, forward strand.
TGATTACTTCGGAAATGCTAAAAAATAAGGCTGTCGTTGTTGATGCAGGAACAGCGAGTGAAAACGGCGAAATTAAGGGTGATGTAGAGGATTCGGTTCGAGAGCTTCGAAAAGATTTAACAATTACGCCAATAAAGGGTGGAGTTGGTCCGCTAACTGTGGCATCTTTGATTGATAATGTGATTGTAGCGGCGAGAAAAGTTGCTAATAAAAAAGGTCAGCAAGATTTATAGAATAAAAAATAGACTCCCAATCGGAAGTCTATTTTTTTAAGTTGAAGCTTAATCGCTTCGTTGAGAAGCGGTCAGCTTAGAATTTTGCAGCTTTTCGGCTTGCGAAGTAGTAACCAAAAGCAGTCACCATTGAAGTTAATCCAAGAATTGTAGAAACTGAGTTTGCACCAGTTTGTGGCAATTCTGCTGGAACATTTGGAGTTGGGTTGTTTGGTGTAGGTGCTGGTGGAGTTTGTTTCTTTGGAACTTCCACTTTCGCACTATCACAACCGTCGTTATCACCAGGAATTGTTGGTGTATCTACACAAGCAGTGTTGATTGTGTTCATTCCTGTTGCTGTTGCTCGTGATTTAATTACGATAGTTTTACTTTCGCCAACTTCTAATGATTTAATTTTCATTGTAAGAATGTTATCCTTGATCTCGCCGCTATCAGCGCTTACGAAAGTAATGTTTGCTGGAGCACGATCTGTTACGACAACATCTTTCAAACTAACATTTCCATTATTCAAAACTGTAATCTCGTAGTTAAAATCAGTTTCTGCTTCTATCTTAGCATTTTTCTGATTATTTACAGTTTTCTTAATAATGATTGATGGTTTTTCTTCCCGTTTAACTTCGAAAGATTTTTCGCAGTTTACGTTTGAATTTTCGCCATTTTTAGTGATGATTGTTGAAGAAATAGTGAATTTACCAACGATATCAATGTTAATTGTCAATTTTGAACCATTTTGAACGGTTTTTTCGATTATAACTTTACCACTTTGATCTTTTACGATATATTTAATACCAACGAATGTTGTATTATTTACAGTGTAAGAAGTATTAAATTCGAATTTTGTTCGAGTAATTTGGTTAATTGTGATATTATTACATACCAATTCTGGTTTAACTGGAGTTGATGTTGGGGCTTTTGTTTCGAAAGATTTTTCACAGTTTACGTTTGAATTTTCACCGTTTTTAGTGATGATTGTTGAAATAACTGTGTATTTTTCGTTCACATTGTTTGGAACGGTAATTTCAAATTTAGTTCCACCATTTACAACTTTTTCTGCTATGATTTGACCTTTCGAATTTTTGACAACATATTTTGTTCCGGTAAATTCAGTGTCTTTTATCGAATATTTCGTGTCAGCCACATAAGTGATCTGCTTTTCATCTTTTCGAACAATGTTCAAACTTAAAGCTTCACATTTATAAACTGGATTTTTTGGAGTTTCACATTTTTTTGCAACTTTTACACTAGCAGTGTCGTTTTTCACGATTTTTTGATCACTTGCCTGAGCGATATTAGTTAAAGTATTTTCTCCACAAACTGGCAAATCTTGTTCGGCTGAAACTGTTGCATCAAATCGAACGAAAGCATCGCCTTTTGGTTGATATGAACCAATATTGATTCCAGAATTTTGAATGATATTATCGCTAACTTTCAAGCCTTTTGGATTTGAAGTATTGTAAAGTTTTGTTGTACCTGCAACATAATTCAAACCTTTTGGTAGAATGTCGCGAATTACAAGATTCTGAATTCCTGCAGAACCTGTATTTTTAGCATGAATTTGGAATTGAACTGTGTCACCAGATTTTGCGTTTACAGTTTCAACCCAAGTTTTTTCGCCATTTGTTTTATTTCGAACTGTTTTTGCAAGATCGATATCTGTTTTCTCTTGTGGTTGGTTAACTTGAGCTTTAACTTTAACGGTTACGTAACCTGCATATTGGAAACATCCAGGAATTTTTCCGTCAAGTTTATCGTATCCAAGTTTCGCACCAGTATTATTTACAATGCTGTCTGGAAGTTTAGTTGTACCCATTCCGTTATTTTCGAAAAGGGCAGAACCGGCAACATAAGCCAAGTTGAAATCATTATCACTTGAGAAAGTTGCTTCATCCCAAACTGTGTTAGGTTTTGCGTTTGAAGCTGAAATCTGACCTTGAACAGTCACATTTTTTGCAGTTGTTGTTGGAACGTTAAGTTTCGCAACTACATTTTCAGCAACAAGATTTAAATTCGAAGCTGCGTTATTGTGAACGTACATTCGAACGTAATATTCTTTGCCATTTTGGACTTTCATATTGTTTGTCCATTTTGTATTTGAGCCAACTTCACGGATTCCAACGAAATCTTTTTCATCTCCGCCAATCACAGGGTTATTTGTGATCGAGTTGAACGTAATATAATCTGCTGGTTTTTCAATAGTAAATGATGGTCGAGATGGACCCCACGCCCAAACTAGAGCTGGAGCTACTGCCGCCACCAAAACTGAACCAGAGATTATTGAATGGTTTTTAATAAAATTAATGAGTTTTTTCATTTGGTCCCTCATTTTTCTCCCTTCTAATCTCCACTTATTAGAATTTATTATTAATTCAATATCATAATTCTGTTTGTCAATATTTTATTTTTCTTCGCTTTAGCCGAATTGTTAAAACTTAAAATCGGGTTATTATGAGATATTAATGTAAAGCCGGGCGGCGGAAACCGCCCAGCGTGAAATTTGAAAGTTTTAACTTTCGAAAAGTGCTAATCGTCAATCGCAGACTCAGACATTGAGCTATTTGCGAAGTTAGCAGAACTTGAAGCTTCGGTCTCCCGATAACTACTTCCATTTTCTCCAGATTCTACTGGTGGAACTGAGTTTGGATTTGTTAATCCGCCATAATTCCGACCGTCTGGAGTGGTTACGGCTCCATTTTCTTCTACTTTTGTAGTTCCGTTGGAATCTATAACTGTACCAGCACCACTCCATTGAGATGGTTCGCTAACACGAGCATCTTGTGATGGAGTGGTTGATCTTGAAGAAGAGTTTTGCGAAGATTGCGCTACATATTTTTCAGGAAGACTCGCTTTTGGAGTTTCTGAACCGTTTGATGAACCATCGTTTTTACCTCCGCCAATTGGAGCTTTTCCTTGATTTGCAGGATCTAACTCGGATTTTTTAGACTCCAGTTTATCCTCGCTTGGTTTACTTGGTTCACTCGGTTTGCTTGGCTCAGAAGGTTTCGAAGGTTCACTCGGTTTGCTTGGCTCACTTGGTTTTTCTGGATCTTTTGGCTTTTGCGGTTTAGGAATTTCGATTTTTTCTTTCGATACACCTGGGATATTGTTATTTTTCATAACAGTATTCCCGCAGTAACATAAAATAATGTATCGATATTTTTCTGTTGAACCTTCAGGATTCTTAACTTCCAAATATCTTTGTCCAGAAAGATCTTGAGAACTTTGACTAACAACGACTTTATTGTCTTTGTTTAGCCCGGTAGTATAATAGTTACTACCTTCTTCCATAACTTTCGAAGTGATTTTACTTCTATTTAGAAACGCCTTCACCTGATAGAAGACATCTTGGCCTTCTTTATTGTAATAAAGAGAGCCATTTCTCTTTTCTAGCCATTTCTTTTCATCGAAATTTTGATCGACAATATTGAATGTCATCGCTTTCTCTTTCAAGGCTGAGACATTATGAGCCATATAGTCGGTCATCTCTTTTAGTGCAATATCTTTATCGTTTGAAAGAGAATTTTCTGATGAACTGTTTGCAAATATCTTATGTTGCTCGTTCTTCATTTCAGGATTTGGTTTGATTTCATTTGCTGAAACAATGTAATCCATAATTTTAAACTCTTCTTTCGGAAGAGATATTTTTTGTGAAATGGTTGCTGAGTTTGGGCTTGGATTCAAACCTTCCTTTTTCGGAGATAAGAAATGCAAAAATGTAACAGCAATTAGGATGGCTATAATGAATAAGACAAAAAACAGTGAGATTATTGGCCAAGGGTTTGGTCGAACCTTTTTTAGTTCTTGAGCCTCATCTGTGTTTTCTATTTCTTCATCATCACTATCTTGAAGTTTTATTAAAATGTCTTCAAGATATGCAATTTCTTCTTCGTCGGTTTTGAAAGTTGAGGCGTTAATCCGAACTTTATTAAACCAATCTATAGATTCCTTATCGTTGCCGATAAGACTTTGAATTTCTTGAAGTAATTCTTCAATTCGTCTGCTTGTGTTCATTCTTATTTCACCTTCCTTTCATTAGATTTTTTATTATTTGGCCAAATAATAAAATGAACACTGAGGCACGATTAATACCTCATAACAACCCGATTTTTAAGCTTCATTGACAGATCCGCTGATTATGATATGTCAACTATTAGAATTATAGCACAAAACTATAAAAAAGTCAATAAGTATATAATATATATTAAATAAACGCAAGCGCTTTAATTTTTCTGAAAAATAAAGAAAAATCGCCTCAATTTAAGGCGATTATAAGGCTATACTGGAGGTAATTTTTTTGCAGGTTTTGTGCCCAATTTATTTTTCGAAACTTTTTTTACTTTTTGAATTGTGCTTGAAGTCTTCGCTTTAAAATCACTTTCTTGATATTCTTCAACTACAACAGCTTTAAGCTTCGAAAATAAGGAAGGTTTTCCAGATTTTTTGGTTTTTAGAGGTTTCAGGAAATAAGCCAAAACAACTAAAATTGAACCAGTAACCCAAAGATACCATTGGGGCAGCGCGTTGAATAGAACTCCAGTGAATACGAGAGTCTTAATGAAAAATCCAGAACTCCGCCAAAAATCGCAGATTTGAATTTTTGAGTCAAGCTTGACGAAAACCACTAGTGTTGCGAAAATCAGAATTGCATAAACAACTCCAAGAGTATCAAGAACACCAAAAGTAACAGAGTTAAGCGTAAGCAAAACAAATAAAATTAGGTTTGTAAGAAGGTTAATCATTTTTAACCCTCACTTTCTCTAAAAATTTTCCAGTATAGTATGAAAAATGTACTAGAATACTTATATAATAACATAAAAAGCTTAAAAAGTCAATAAGTAAAGATTTCGAAAAAAGAAAAAGCTCCAAAACTGAAGCTCTTCGATATAATTTCAATTGGTGGGTGATTAGGGACTCGAACCCCAGACCCTCTCGGTGTAAACGAGATGCTCTAGCCAACTGAGCTAATCACCCGAACAATTACCATTTTAGCAGACTTTTTTTGTGAAGTCAACAGTTTTTTTCATTTTTTTGAAAAATATAAAAGTTATGCTAAGATTGTATAGATAAATATGTAAGGTTGAAAGGTAAGATAAAAAAGAATGGATACAAGAAAGCCTAACGGGATTGGTAAAAAATATGAAAAATATGCAAAAAATAAAAAACATGAGGGTGAAGATTATAATTTTTATGACAGAGTGATGCGTGACAACTTGGTTATAGAAAAATTTGAACATTTTGTATTGGTTGAAAACTTATTTCCGTATCAGATTTGGGATGGCTTTGAAGTTGATAAACACTTACTCCTAATTCCAAAGAGATTCACTAAAACGATTAGTGATTTTTCGCTGGCAGAAAGAGAAGAGTATTTTGAAATTTTGTCAAAATATGAAGCTCAAGGTTTTTCAATCTATGCTCGTGCAGCGCAAAACGTTCAAAAAACTGTTAAACATCAACATACGCATTTGATAATTTTAAATTATGATCGGCGAGTTAACTGGCTATTTAATATTGCGAATAAAATTCTTTGGTGGCGTAATTTCTCTAAATAGTTTAGTTGATTTTTATCGAAAAAAATGGTAGAATATTTAAAGTTTTATAATAATTTTTAATAGAGAGAAAATATGAAATCAGAAAATATTCGAAATGTAGCAATTATTGCTCACGTTGACCATGGGAAAACTACTTTAGTAGATGGGCTTTTAAAGCAAAGTAATACATTCCGCGAGAATCAAGCAGAAATGACTCAAACGTTGTTAATGGATTCTGGTGATCAAGAATCGGAGCGTGGAATTACAATTACGGCAAAACAAACTTCAATTTATCACGGGGACTATAAAATTAATATTATTGATACACCGGGGCATGCAGATTTTTCAGGTGAGGTTGAGCGGACATTAAACATGGCCGACGGTGTGATTTTAGTGGTTGATGCACAAGAAGGTCCAATGCCTCAAACGAAATTTGTGCTTTCTAAAGCTCTTGAGCTTGGGTTGAAACCGATCGTGGTGGTGAATAAAATTGATAAACCAGCTCGTCGAATTACAGAGGTGAATGATGAAGTCTCGGATTTATTCTTAGAATTAGCAACGAATGATGATCAGCTTCTATATCCGACATACTATGCAATTGGTCGCGATGGTAAGGCTTGGCCAGAAGTTCCAGAAAATCCAGAAGCGGATGCGAATTTTGAACCGATTTTTGATGCGATTATTAATGAAATTCCAGCGCCAAAAGTTGAACTTGACGGTGATTTTCAGCTATTGGTGACTTCGCTAACCTATGATAACTTTTTGGGAAAATATGCAATTGGTAGAATTTCTCGTGGAAAGGTTAAATCTGGTGAGCAAATTGCACTAATCAAACGAGACGGAACTGTTAAAAAAGCAAAAATTGATAAGCTTTTTGCATATCGGGGTTTAAATCGTGAAGAAATTTCAGAAGCTTTTGCGGGTGATATTGTAGCGATTACAGGTGTTGCTGAAGCTGAAATTGGCGAAACTTTAGCTGATGCAAATAATCCTGAAGCTTTGCCAACTATTGAAGTTGAAAAACCAACGCTTTCGATGTATCTTGGCCCAAATACTAGTCCAATGAAAGGTCGTGAGGGTGAATTTACAACTTCTCGTCAGATTGGTGATCGTCTTCGAAAAGAGCTTGAGACAAATGTTTCGCTTCAAGTTGAGGAGAATGGAATCGGATTTATTATCTCTGGTCGCGGTGAACTTCATCTTTCGGTTTTGATTGAAACTTTGCGCCGTGAAGGTTTCGAATTTGAAGTTGGTCGTCCGCAAGTGGTAACAATTCAAGAAGATGGTGTCGAGAAAGAGCCAGTTGAAGAATTGATTATTGAAGTTGCGCCAGAATTTGTTGGTGCAGTTAGTCAAGAAATGGGTGTACGACGAGCTGAAATGCGCGCGCAAGAAAACTTACCAACAGGTTCAAATCGTTTGACATACATTATCACAACTCGAGCAATGATTGGTCTTCGAAATTTGATGTTGACTGCTACAAAAGGTACAATCATTATGAATAGTTTACCGCACGGTTATCAAGAAATGGGCACAAAAATACCTTCAAGCCGAAATGGCGCACTAATCGCTTTCGAAAAGGGAACTTCGACACCTTACGCTCTCCAAAGTGCAGAGAGTCGTGGTGAGCTTTTTATTGGCCCGGGAACAGAGGTTTATGCTGGAATGATTGTTGGCTTAAATAATCGTCAAGAAGATCTTGAAATTAATGTTGTGAAAGAGAAACATCTCACGAATATGCGTTCAAAATCTTCTGATGGCGCAGTTCAACTCACACCTTTTACAGACTTGAGCCTTGAGCAATGTATTGATTTTATCGAAGATGACGAATTACTTGAAGTTACGCCACAGAATTTGCGACTTCGAAAACGCTATTTGGATTCAAATGAGCGAAAACGAATGGCAAAAAGTTCGAAATAATCAAATTTGACAATTTTGCAAAATATTTAAAAATCGCCCCAAGGACAGGAGGGCGATTTTTTGTTTTTCGAAAGTCTTAATTATTTTTCTCGACTTGTTCGAACGTTTACTGAATATGATTCTTCAGATTGATTTACTCGAATAACTTTGAACAAAATAGTTCCTTTCTATAATCATTTTTTATTTTAATATTTTTTGTTTTCGTATGATTATTTCTATATAATAACATATAAGAACTAAAAAGTCAATAGTTTTTTTGAAAAAAGTTTGAAAAAAGTTGAAATTTAAACTCAACCGTGATAAAATAAGAGTAAAATTTGCAAAATAAAAAAGGAAACATATGTTTAATAAAAAAACAATTAATGATGTTGATGTGCGCGACAAAGTAATTTTACTTCGAGCTGATTACAATGTTCCAATTACCTACACTGAAAGTGGTGAGGCTGAAATTTTGAACGATTTTCGAATTCGTGCTAGTTTACCAACACTTAAAAACTTAATCGATCGCGGTGCGAAAAAAATTATTATTATTTCTCATATGGGGCGACCAAATTCAGTAGAGGGAATTGCTGATTTGGATGAATTAGAACATCTTTCGAACGGTGCGCGTAAGTATTCTTTACGTCCAGTTTTTAATCATTTGCGAGATTTTTTACGCGATGAAGGATTGGATTTTCCGATGAATTTTCATACAACACCAATTTTTCCACGAACTCGATATTCAGTTTCAATGAAAGATGCGGAAGATGATTATAAGATTGAAATGTTAGAAAATTTGCGTTTTTCAAAAGCTGAAAAGAAGAATTTGCCCGAATTTGCCGAAGCTTTAGTGCGAGTTACCGGTGCGGATTTATTTGTTCAAGATGGTTTTGGTGTAGTTCACCGCGCGCACACTTCGACTAGTGAAATTACAAAAAAACTTCCAAGCGTAGCAGGGCTGTTGCTTGAAAAAGAATATTCGACTATTTCGCAAGCTTTTGAAAACCCACAAAGGCCTTTTACTGCAGTGATGGGTGGTGCGAAAATTTCAGACAAATTGCCATTAATTGAGAAATTTATTGAGCGAGCTGATAAAATTATCGTTGCTGGCGCGATGGCGAACACTTTTTTGAAATATTTGAATATTGAAGTTGGAAAAAGTCGAATTGAAGATGGTCAAAATGAAATTATTGAGCAGATTTTTCAATTAGCGGAGCGAAAAGTTGGTTTTGAAAATCTGCGAGATTTTATAATTTTACCAGAAGATGTTTCAGTTGCGAGCGAGTTTTCAGAAAAAACTGAGCGGATTGAAAAGTCTGTTGTGGCTGTTTCAAAAGATGAAATTATCCTTGATTTTGGCGAAAAGGCAATTCAGCGAATCGAGCAAGAAATTTCGAATGCGAAAATGATTGTTTGGAATGGAACGATTGGTTATGCAGAATTTGAAAATTTTGCGAAAGGCTCTGAGCGAACTTCGTTGGCGATTTCAAAAGCTACAAAAAACGGCGCAAAATCTATCGTTGGTGGCGGTGATACTTCGGCTTTTGTGCTAAATTGGCTGAATCAAAATTCTGAAATTGCCGATTTTTCGTTAATTTCAACTGGTGGTGGTGCTGCTTTAGAGCTAATGAGCGGAGAAATTTTACCAGGATTTGAAGTTTTAGAAGATAAAGCATAAGAATTTACAAAAATAAAATAAAATGATAAAATAAAGGTGTTATGAATAAAAAACTTGTTATTGCAAACTGGAAAATGAACTTGAATATGCAAGAATCGAGCATATTTTTACATAAGTTAAGTGAAAAAATCCAAATTCATCGCGGGATGGAGATTATTTTAGCTCCGTCAACTTTCACTTTACAATCGTTAAGTTTGCAGGTTAATCACAGACAGTTTAAGCTTGCGGCACAAAATTTCTATTGGCGCGATCACGGAGCTTTTACTGGTGAAGTTGCGATTTCACAGTTACGCGGAATTGTTCAATATGCACTAGTTGGTCATTCTGAGCGGCGAAATATTTTTCACGAAACTGATAAGGATATTCGCGCTAAGGTTGCGGCAGCGATTAGGAATGATATTCGACCTATCTTGTGTATTGGTGAAACTTCTGACGAGCGAAATCATGGCGAAACTGCTTTGGTTTTGAATGATCAGTTGATTGGCGGACTTGCGAACGTTTCAAGTGAAGATATTTCAAAAGTTATTATCGCTTATGAGCCGGTTTGGGCGATTGGAACTGGCGTAAATGCCAATCCGGATGATATTCGAAAAGCGGTGAAAGTTATTCGAAATCAAATTAAGCAGCTTTATGGTGCAAAAACCGCAGAAAATATTCAGATTGTTTATGGTGGAAGTGTCCAGCCTGAATTTGCGACAGATTACGCGAAAATTAACGGAATTGATGGTTTGTTGATTGGTGGCGCAAGTTTGAACGTCGAAAAATTCACCCAGATTGCAGAAAAAGTTTTTGAAACGGTAAAAAAATAAAAGGAAAAATATGCGAGATATAGATTTTGAAGAATTAGATAAAGCGGTTGGAAGCTATCTTGAAAATGGTGTTGTGCCAAGCTCTCAGGAGAAAAATAACGAGGTTTTTTCGAAGATTGAAAATCAAATTGAACATTCTCGAGAGCAACATAGGATAGTTTTTGCACGAAAAGCTCCACAGTCGGCAAGTCAGCTTCATCAAAAAGTAGAAAAGGTTCGAAATCGGGTTGTGGAAAACTTTGTGGAAAACTCTAAAAATACAGCCGTAGCAGAAAAAGCAAAAGTTCGAATTTTGGATGATTTTAGTGCACCAGTTCCGCCAGAACATCATCGGGAGAATTTTGGCGTCCCTTTTTTGGCGAAAGAAGAGAAAATTGCTTTTGAAAGTCCAATTTTAGAAACTTATGGTGGAGATAAGTTGGTTAGAAGTGTGAAAAAACTTGAAAATTCACCAATTAGAAAAAAGAATTTACCAAAAAATGAGAAAAAATTGGTTGAGGTTGCGGAAGTTAAAAAAGAAATTCCTGAGATTAAGTCAGATTTGAAGGTTGAAGAAAAACCAGTAGTTTCGAGCCGTGCCGATTTTTATGCAGGAGTTTATCGAATTGGTGAAGATGAAAATAAATTGCGAGTTTTTCATGGAGAACGTGCGGTCGAAGTTCCCAAGCGTCAATCGATGATTTCTAATTTCGAGGATTTACCGGTAGAAGAGCCGGAGAAAGTTATGCCTGAAATTTCAAGTTCTAAAAGTGTAGGTTCGAAGGTGGTTGAATCAATTCACAGTATTGAGGAAATTCAAAAAGAAGAACCGAAAAAATCTGAAATTGAGCAAGAAGATTCGAAAATTGAAGTTAAAATGAGGTCTAAAACTCAGTCGGCAGAAGTTGAAGAGCCTAAAACCGAGAAAAAAATAAATATCGTTGAGGTTGAGGAAGAAAAATCTGTTAAAGAAGAGAAGTTAGAAGAATCTACTGAAAAGGTGATAATTCAATCAATTGATGAGGCTGAAAAACCGAAAACGCCGTTTGTACAAAATCCACAGATTGAAAAAAGACCACTTGGAATGAATCAAAGCCAAGATCAGTCAAAAAGTTTTGAATTTCGTTCATCAAATGCTTCGAATATTCAAAAAGTAGTGCAAAAACCTACAATAACAAAAGAGCTTCGTCGGGCGAAAATGTCGGCACCAATTCTTTCGAGTGATGAATATTCTACACCAGTCAAGCATAGAAAGAAATCTGGTTGGGGGGTTGTGTTGGCGATATTTGTAATATTGTTGCTAGGAGCGGGTGCTGGGTTTGTGGCGTATTTGGTGGCATTCCAATAGAATTTTGTAGTTAATATATTAAACCACTTTTCGAAAATTGAGGAGTGGTTTTATTTATTATAAAAAGGAAAAGTCAGTATGTACTGACTTTCGAAAATAATTAAGTGTAGATACGTAGTTGTTATTTTATTTTTCAATTCTTTGTTCATTTTTTGGGTTATTGGTCTGATTGTTGTTAGACTCGTTATTTAAAATAGCGAATGCAAGTATACCAAAATAAATAAGTATGAAAATTGAAATTAAAAAACTAACTATAACTGCGCGTCCAGTTCTTATTCCACTCATAATGTGCCTCCGATAATAATAGAATACTTAAATTATACAAAAAATAATTTCAAAAATCAACAATTTGCTAAAAAGGCTAAAATTTGGTAAAATGAAAGAATATGAATGCACAAGAAATCCGAAAAGCTTATTTAGAATTTTGTAAAAAAAATGGTCACGAAATTATTGACAGAGCTTCTTTAATCTTGAAAGATGACCCAACAACACTTTTTACTGGTAGTGGAATGCAGCCACTTTTGCCGTATCTTTTGGGTAAAAAGCATCCAAAAGGCGTACGTTTAACGGATAGTCAGACTTGTTTGCGTGCACAAGATATTGACGATGTTGGCGATAATCGTCACACAACTTTTTTCGAAATGCTTGGAAATTGGTCTTTGGGTGACTATTTTAAAGAGCAACAAATTAGGCAGTTTTTTAATTTTCTAACAGATGTAGTTGGTCTTGATGCTTCAAAAATTTATGTTTCGTGCTTTATTGGTAGTGAAAAATATGGAATTCCTCGTGATGACGAATCGGCTGAAATTTGGCGAAAGGTTTTTGCTGAAAAGGGAATTGATGCGAAAATTATTGAGCTTGATACTGCGGAAAATGGTGATAAGCTTGGGCTTCAAGGTGGTCGAATTTTCTTCTATAATGATAAAGAAAACTGGTGGAGTCGTGGTGGCGGTTTGGAATCTACGCCGATTGGTGATCCGTGTGGTCCAGATTCAGAAGTATTTTACGATTTTGGTGAAGAAAATCATGACTCAAGTTTTGGTGAAGCGCATCCTGCAAGTGATAGCGGTCGTTTTATGGAGATCGGAAATCAAGTTTTTATGCAATATAGACGACTTGAAGATGGATCTTTCGAGCCACTTGAAAATAAAAATGTTGACTTTGGTGGTGGTTTAGAGCGGATTGCTGCGGCAAAAATTGACAACCCAGACGTTTTTCAGATTAGCTTAATGAAGCCAATTATTGAAAAGCTTGAAGAAATTAGCGGTAAAAATTACAACAAAAATACCGCTTCGATGCGCGTGATTGCGGATCATCTTCGAAGTGCAACATTTTTGGCAGTTGATGGTTGTGTGCCTTCGAATAAGGAACAGGGTTATGTAATGCGCAAGTTTATTCGTCGCGCAATGGCAAAAGCTTTTGATTTAGGTATTGAAGATAATTTTGTTGAGCAAATTATTCCAGTTATTGTTGATATCTACGCCCCAGATTATGCTGAAGTTGCTTCGAAATCCGATGAGATTATTGCTGTTATGGTTAAAGAGGAAAAAGCTTTCCGTCGAACGCTTCGAAAAGGTTTGCACGAGCTTGAAAAGTTTGCAAAAGATGGATTAACTGGTGTTGAGCTATTCCAACTTTATGACACTTTTGGTTTTCCGCTTGAACTTTCAACTGAGGAGGCGATTCGTCGTGAAATTCCTCTTTCGAAAAATTGGCAGGAAGAATTTAATACTAAAATGAAAGAGCAACGCAAACGCTCGCAGACGGCTTCGAAAGGCAAGTTTAAGGGTGGGCTTGAAGGTCAAACTCTCGAACATCGAAAACTTCATACTGCGACTCACTTGATGAATGCTGAACTTCATAATATGTTTGAAGGACAAATTTCACAAAAAGGTTCGAATATCAATACTGAGCGATTGCGTTTCGACTTTACTTTTGATAGGAAATTAACCGAAGAAGAGAAAAAGCATATTGAAGACGTAGTTAATGAGCAAATTTCGAAAGGTTTAGAGGTTTCTTGGGCGGAATATCCAACCGATTATGCGCTAAATGAACTGAAAGCGATTGGTGTTTTTGGCGATAAGTATGGCGAAACGGTAAAAGTTTATACGATGAAAGCTGAAAATGAGGCGCCGTTTAGCGTTGAAATTTGCGGCGGACCACATGTTGATAATACGCGAGAGCTTGCTGAAGGCGGTAAAAAGTTTAAGATTGTGAAAGAACAATCTTCGAGTGCTGGCGTTAGGCGAATTAAGGCTATTTTGCGGTGATTCAAAAAATTAAACGCGGAACTATTGTTGTTGGCTATCCTGGCGTTGGAAAAAGTTCAATAAAGCATAAGGACTTTATAGATTTGGAAAGCTCTGATATTATTTATGTTGATAATTTAGCTTGGAAATATGGTAAAGAAAATGCAAAAGGGCGATTTGATAGAGTTCGAAAAGATAATTTTCTTCATATTTATTGTAACGAAATTGTAAAAAATTATTCGCCAGATAAAATTATGGCGGTTTGGAATAATAAGAAAGTTATTGATTTTTTAGCTCAAGAAAAAATGCCATTTTGTGTGGTTGCTCCAATGAATAATCCTAAAAATATAAGTGAGTTTGTTAATCGATACAAAAAACGAGGCAATAATGAATCTTGGATTTTTGGAGTTGACAGAAAAAGCGGTGTAAAGGGTTCTCTTGAGAGGTTTAATGCTGATGAATTTCGAAAAAAGTATGACTGCGAGGTTTTCGAACTGGATAACAAAACTTTTTTGAGCGATATTTTGGAATTAGAAGACATAGAAATAATCTTGTGAAAATTTGCAAAAAAACCGTAAACGGTTTATAATATAGACAGTATGTTATTCAAGAATAAACAAAGAGAAGAACTTAGCGACAATCATATTGTGGCGCTTGATATCGGAACTGAATTTGTTAAGGCACTCGTTGCTGAAATCCATGAAGACGAAATTCGTGTGATTGGTGTTGGGCGCGCAAGACAGGATGTGGCAGATATGCATTCGGGTGCGATTGCTGACATTGCGAGTGTTGTTGAAAATTGTGAAAAAGCCTTAATTGAGGCTGAAGATCAAGCTGAAATTCAAGCAAAAAAAGCCGTAATTGGAATTGCCGGCGAGCTTGTTAAGGGTGCGACAAATACAATAAAGTATCGTCGTCCTCAACCAAATCGACCACTTGATGAAGCCGAAATGGAATTTATTATCGATAAAATTCAAGAACGTGCTCAGCTTAAGGCACAGAGAGAAATTGCTCTCGAAACAGGAAATCAAGAAGCTGAAATTAAGCTAGTTAATTCAGCGATTGTAGGTATTCACATAGATGGATATAAAGTTTCAAATCCAATAGGATTTCAGGGTAAGGATGTCTCAATCCAGATATATACAGCTTTTGCACCAACAGTTCATATTGGTGCGATTGAGCGTGTTGCAAACGAGCTTGCGTTGGATTTGATTGCTGTCGCTGCTGAACCTTTCGCTGTTGCAAGAAGTGTTGTTGGTTCGGATTCGTCAAGTAGTTTTACTGCAATTTTGGCGGATGTTGGAGGTGGAACTACTGATATTGCTGTTGTTAATGATGGTGGTGTTGAAGGTACAAAAATGTTTGGAATTGGTGGTCGAAGCTTTACTAATCAGATTGCAAACGAGCTTTCGTTATCATACAAAAATGCTGAAAAGCTTAAACTCAATCTTTCGAACGAAAAACTTAAATCAAGTATTGCAAAACAAGCAATTGATGCGATTGATAACACTTTAGACGTTTGGATTTCTGGTGTTGAATTGGCTTTGAGTGATTTTGAAGAATTAGATTATTTGCCAAATAAAATTTTACTTTGTGGCGGTGGTTCAAGTTTGGAATCTTTGGTAAATCGATTGGAAGATGACGACTGGTGGAAGGAACTGCCGTTTAATAAAAAGCCAAAAGTAAAACATATTAAGCCTGAGGAAGTTTATGGTGTTATTGATGAGTCTGGAAAAATTAATGACCATACATTTATTACGGCGATGGGGCTTTTGCGTGTTGGGTATGATACTTATAGTTCCGATGAAAATGCTAGTGAAAATTTCCGTGATAAATTAAACAGGATTTTGCGAGCTTAAAAGAGGTAGAATATGAACGAAAAAGTTAAAAAAGATGTGATTTATGTTGATGTTGAAGATGATATTACTGATGTAGTAAATAAAATAAAGTCTTCAAAAGAGCGAATTATTGCAATTGTTCCACCAAAAGGGCTTGGGATTTTTCGAAGTGCGGTTAATATTCGCTTACTTTCTCGAACTGCTCAAAAAGTTGATAAAAAAATTGTTTTCATTACTAATAATCCTGCGCTTAAAACGATGTCGGCTGCAGCTAAAATTCCAGTTTCAAAAACACTTCAAAGCAAGCCGGAAATTCCTGAAATTGATATTTTGGAAGTTGATGGTGACGATGTGATTGACGGTGAAAGTTTGCCAATTTCAGAATTTAGCGGCCCAACTGTTGATGAAAAAGAGGAGGAAATTCTTGAAGGAATTGATATTGATGATAATAAGAATTTCAATAAGGCTGAGCCAGAGATTAAAAAAGATAAAACCAACAAATCAAAAAAAGGTGTGAAAGTTCCTGATTTTTCAAAATTTAGGAAAAAGATTTTCATTATTGGTGGTGTTACGGTTATATTTTTAGTTTTTATTGTTTGGGCGATTTTCTTTGCGCCAGCCGCGGAAGTTATTATTGCTGCGAAAACTTCAACTTCAAATATTAAAGGGATTGCTGCGATTTCAAATATTGCTGGTGAAAAATCACTTCTTTCGAAAACTGAAACAATTAGTAAAAATCACGAAATTTCTTTTGATGTAACTGGAACTCGTGAAGAAGGTGAGGCTGCTTCTGGAACTTTAACTCTTTCACAGAGTAGTGATAGTGATCCAGTAACTGTTGCGCAAGGTTCGGCTTTTTCGGCAGGGAAATGTAATTTTACAACAACTTCAACTGTAACAATTCCGGGTGCAAAAATTAAAAGTGGATCAATTTCGGCAGGAAGTGTTAGTGTTGGGATTAAAGCGACTGCAATCGGTGAGCAATGTAATTTGGGAGCTCAAAAGTATATTTCGTCAATCGAAGGTGTTTCAGCGAATGGTGGTCAGCTTTCTGGTGGAAGTAAAAAGACCTTGAAGGTTGTTTCGCAAGAAGATATCAATAATGCAAAGGCTAAAATAAATTCTGAAAATTCAGATGATATTAAGAAAGAGATTAAAGCTAAATTTGGTAATGATTACACTGTTTTATCGGATAGTTTTGCTGTAAAAGAAGGTAATGTTTCAACTTCAACTGCAGTAAATCAAGAAGCCCCAAATGGTAAAGCTACACTTAAATCTTCTTCTTCATATTCGATGACTGCGCTTGAAAATAAAAGTATTGAAAAGGTTTTGGCATCTTTAGCTAAAGAAAAGATTAATAGTGAAAACCAAAAAATCTATGACTATGGATTAAAAAATATTAAATTTTCGAAATTTAGTGGAAATAATATTGAGCTTTCTTCTAATATTAAAGTTGGCCCAGTTATTGATACTGATGGTCTTAAGGATAAAATTAAAGGTAAGAAATCGGGTGAGGTTCGAAGTTTGATTGAGGCGAATGAAGGTGTTGAAAATGTTGAAGTTAAATTTTCATTCTTCTGGGTGAATACCATTCCTAATAATTCCGAAAAAGTTAAAATTGAATTTAAGGTTGATAGAAAATGAAATCGCTAAAGTTAATGGCGCTCGATGTTGGTACTAAGAGGATTGGCATTGCTCTAGCGGACTCATCGATAAGAATTGCAATACCTTTTCTTACGATTGAGGTTGAGAATAATTTAGAGTTTGTAGTAAAACAGATCATAGAATTAATTTCGAAAGAAGAAATTAATATTCTTGTGGTTGGATTACCTAGAAACCAAAGTGGTGAAGAAACTTCGCAAAGTGTTTATACGAAAGAATTTGTGAAAAAGCTTGAATACGCTGTTGATCGGATTGAATTTCAAGATGAAAGTTTGACGAGTATTCAAGCAGAAGATAGATTAAAAAGTTACGGAAAACCATATTCTAAAGGTGATATTGATATGAATGCTGCATCGATTATATTGCAGGATTATTTGGAGGAAAATTTTTAATGGATGGGATTATTAAGCCACCAATAGTCAAAAAAGAGGAAGATATCGAAGATCGTGCAGAAAAAGTGATTGAAAAAATCTCTCAACGCGAAGAAGAATTCGAAAAAATAAAGAAAATTAATAACGATAAAAAGCGCAAGTTTCGAAAAAAAATAGCAATTGTTTTTGTTGTATTTATGTTTTGTGGAATTTCTTTTTTCGGGATTTTATTTTTTAGCTACAATAACGCACTAAGTTTTAAAACTAGCGATACAAAAAAAGTTGATTTTATAATTCGAAAGGGTGAATCTCTTGATAGGGTTGCTCAAAATTTAGCTGATAAAAAGTTAATTATTTCGAAAAATTCGTTTATTTTTTATGCGAGAATGAATAATAAACGAAATATTTTGGCAGGAGACTATCAGCTTTCTTCGAGTCTGACAATTCCTGAGATTTTGGATATTTTAAATAAAGGCCAGGTTTTAGATAATTTCAATGTGACATTTTTACCTGGTGGAACAGTTAAAATGGCGAAAAATGTGCTTTCGAAAGTAGGTTATTTAACCAGTGAAATTGATGCAGCTTTTTCGAAAGATTATTCTTCTGAATTTCCTATTCTCTTTGCAGGAAAGCCAAAAAATGCTGATTTGGAAGGGTTTTTCTATGGAGAGACGCATAATTTTAAAAAAGGAGTTAAGGTTGAAGATATTCTTCGAAGGTATTTTGCCGACTTTGAAATAAAAGTGAAAGAACTTGATCTTGCGAATAAATTCAAGAAGAAGGGGTTGAATCTTTATGAAGGAATAATACTTTCATCGATTGTTCAAAAAGAGACGCTTAACGATTTTGAGGATCAACAAAAGGTTGCGGGAGTTTTTTATAATCGAATTAACGCTGGAATGACGCTTGGATCAGATGTTACATATCAATATATTGCCGATAAAACTGGTGTGGAGCGAACCCCAAACTTAAACAGTCCATATAATCTTCGAAGGTTTAAAGGTTTAACACCAACCCCAATAGCAACCCCTGGATTGTCGGCACTAAAGGCAACTGCTTCGCCGGCAGATCATAAATATCTATTCTTTTTGAGTGGTGATGATGATAAAACATACTACGGTAAAACAGATGTAGAGCATCAAAAAAATATCGAAAAATATTGTGCGAAAAAGTGCTCAATTTTGTGATTAAGCTTGACAATTTGATTGATATTTGATAAAATTTAAATGTATATTGATGTAAGAAATGACTAAATATTCTTTACATTAATGCACCTACCAGAAAATACTTTAAGGCATTCGTTTAACTATAATATTAATAAAAAGGTCGACATTATGCTAAGTTTCGAAAGAAACGGTGTTAATATGGTAGTGCATCACAGTAATGTGCTTGCGGGAGAAAAATTATTTGTAGCAAAAAAGTGGGAGTTTCAACTCCTAAAATAGAAATAATTCAGGATCGAAAACGGTTAAATTCTGATTCTAATATTTCGAAAATTATTAATATTCTAAGCCAAAAATCAACAGTTGTATATTCTTCTATATTTATAGTTGTTATTATGATTGCTGTTTTTGGTGGAGGTCAATCTGAATCAAGCCGAACGGTCGAATTAAATAATCAGATTGAGTCAAAAGTTTCAGAGAGTTCAAAAAACAGTGATTTAAACTCGAATTACTCGGTTGCAGATAAGGTTACCGAATCTGGCGTGATAGCAAATCTTGCAGAGTCTGCGGATTTAGCGATTGCTCCATCTGCAGCAAGTCTTTCAACATCAACTGCGATTCTGCAAGATTCACCGCAAGTTAATACGGCTATCGAAAAACCCAAGGTGCTTGAAGTGTTGTCTGAAAAACGAGAAATTGTTAAATATACTACACAATCAGAAGAGTTGATTCAATCAATTGCTGATAAGTATGGAATTACGGCGCAAACTATCAAATGGGTTAATAAGTTAAAGGGTGATAGCGTTAGTGCTGGAAAAGAGTTACGGATATTGCCGGTTGATGGGATTGTATATACTGTAAAATCTGGAGATAGTCTTAAATCTATCGTAGAAAAATATCAGGCAAGTTTAGAACGGGTAATTTCATATAATAAGTTGAAAGATGGTGAAAGGCTAAAAGAGGGGATTGAATTAGTTCTTCCTGGTGGTATTTTACCAGAGGAGGATCGACCGGATTATAATCCTAAATCGAGAATTGCTTCAATTACTTCATCATCAAAGTCGGTAGGCCAATCTAATGTTACAGTTTCAATTTCGCCAAACTATAATGTGAAAGCTGGAAATGCTTATGCCTGGGGAAACTGTACTTGGTATGTCTATAACCGTCGTCCAGATATTGGAAGTTTCTGGGGTAATGCTTCAACCTGGGCGGTAAGTGCTCGGGCGGCTGGATATCGAGTTGATCAAACTCCATCTGTTGGTGCAATTGCGCAGTGGAATGCATACGCAAACCCTTATATATGGGGTTATGGACATGTTGCGATTGTTGAATCTATAAATTCAGATGGAACAATTACTGTCACAGATATGAATTATGCTGGGAAATTGAATGTTGTAACAACGCGAACTGTTTCTGCAAGTAGTGTTTCAAACTATATTCATTAAAATTAGAGAATGAGTGACCTTTTCGGAGGTGCTCATTTTTAATATTCTGGATATTTTTTGAAAAATGTGTTATAATAATTTCATATGTTTGTAGATACAGCTAAAATTTTTATTCAAGCTGGCCGCGGAGGAAATGGTGCGGTTAGCTTTCGGCGTGAGTTGTATATTGAAAAGGGCGGACCAGATGGTGGAGATGGTGGTCGTGGTGGAGATGTAATTTTTCGTGCAACAAAAGATTTGAATACACTTTTGAATTTTCGATATAAGCCTGAGCTTAAAGCTAAAAATGGCGAAAGTGGTTCAAAAAGAAATAAAACAGGAAAATCTGGCGAGCCATTAATTGTTAAAGTTCCGGTTGGGACATTGGTAAAACGAAATGGTGAAATTTTAGCTGACTTAAAATTTGACGGTGAAGAAGCTGTTGTTGCGCGGGGTGGTGATGGCGGTTTTGGAAATGCTCACTTTAAATCTTCTGTTCGACAAACTCCTCGTGTTGCTGAGCTTGGTGAAAACGGTGAAACTTTTGAAGCTGATTTGGAGCTCAAATTGCTTGCTGACGTTGGTTTAGTTGGCTTTCCAAATGCTGGAAAATCTACTTTTTTGAGCGTTGTTTCAAATGCACAACCGGAGATTGCAAATTATGCCTTTACAACTTTAACGCCTAATCTTGGTGTAGCTGAAATTGATGGATCGAATCTCTTGATTGCGGATATCCCGGGGCTTATTGAGGGTGCGAGTGAAGGTAAAGGTTTGGGTGATGCTTTTCTTCGGCATGTTGAGCGAACGAGTGTACTTCTTCATCTGATAGATGTCTATGAGGAAAATCCGGGCGAAAAATATCAGATTATTCGTGAAGAATTAAAAAAATATCAACCAGAATTGTTGGGTCGTCCAGAGATAATCGCACTCACAAAAACGGAAGGTATGGATTCAGAGATAATTAAATATCAGGTTTCGAAAATTCAAGAAAAGGCAGGAGATGTACAGGTTTTTGCGATTTCGTCAAGTGCTCATTTAGGGGTTAAGGATGTTTTGCGGGCACTTCGAAAAGAGGTTGAAGAATTCAGGAAATTCGAAGAAGAAAGTGTTGAAAATGAATCTGAGGAAGATATTGCTATAATTTCATTATCGCAAGATGAAATTAATAAGGCTTGGATGGTTGAATTTAATGAAGAAGAAAATATTTTTAAAGTTTCGGGTGAAAAGATCGATAAATTTGCTCGCCGAACAAATTTTATGAATATTCATGGCGTAAACCGCTTGCGTGATATCTTGCGAAAAATGGGAATTGAGCATGAACTCCGCCGAATGGGTGCGGAAAATTCAAGCATAATTTCAATTTCGGGCAATCAATTTGAGCTAGTCGACTCGAATTGGGAAGATTAAAATATAAATAAAAAAGCACGATCTTAGTCGTGCTGGATGTATGATGGGTAGCCTTTAGGATTTTTTTTCGGATTCTTCTAAGGATTCCAATTTTTTCATGCCTATATGAAACCCTATAAATCTACACACCTGGTCCTTGTCGAAGATATTTGAGAAAATATCAATTATTTCAAGGGTGTCATACCCTCTATCCATAAGTGATTTGACTAATTCTTCTGCAATGCTATTGATTTCTTTTTCAGCTAAGCTTACGTCATGTAAGGACATATAACCCTTATCAACCATATCTCTTAGTTTTATTGACTTATAATTAATTATGGTTGCCATTTATTCTTCTCCTATAAATGTGCGCGCCACCCTCTGGCGAATGAGTGAGATATTATCTCGGAGCTATTTATATTCTATAATATTTTAATTAAAAAGTCAAATATGTTTGTTATTTTCGTAGTTTTAGAGTAAAATATAAACATGAAGACTTTCTTTTTTTATGATTTAGAGACTAGTGGATTTAGCCCGCAAAATGACCGAATTATGCAATTTGCAGGGCAGCGAACAGATGAAAATTTTAATCGAATCGGTGAGCCTATTAATATTTTGGTTAGATTGAATGATGATGTTTTACCAAGCCCAAGTGCATTAATGGTGACAAAAATTAGCCCACAAAAAACAGTTGAAGAAGGCTATACTGAAGCTGAATTTGCAAAAATGCTCGTTGAAGAATACTTCACACCAGATACAGTTATTATTGGATATAATAATGTTCGATTTGACGATGCTCATATTCAACATCTTTTGTGGCGAAATTTTTATCCGCCATATGATTGGCAATGGAAAGAAGGTCGCTCGCGTTGGGACTTACTTGATGTTGTGCGAATGATCCGCGCTCTTCGCCCGGAAGGCATTAATTGGCCGTTTATTGAGAATAAAGAAACTGGTGAGAAATTTGCCTCGAATAAACTTGAACTTTTAACTAAAGAAAATGGTATTTCTCACGAGAATGCTCACGACGCATTAAGTGATGTTGATGGATTAATAGATGTGGCACGATTATTGAAAGAGAAACAGCCGCAGATTTTTGACTATCTTTTAAAAATGCGTTCAAAAAATGAAGTTCAAAAAATGATAAATCTTGAAAACCCTAAGCCATTTGTTTATACATCTGGTCGATTTAGTGTTGAATTTGAAAAAACTACAATTGCATTCCCAATTGCGCCGGCTAAAAATAAAAATGTAATCGTTTGGGATTTGCGATTTTCTCCAAAAGATTTTCTTGATTGGAGTGTTGAACAAATTTTAGAGAACATTACGGCAGATTTTGAAACTCGCTCACAATCAGAGTTTAAGCCGATTGCAGCAAAAATTCTACAATATAACAAATGTCCAGCGGTTGCACCAGTTGGTGTTTTGAATGATGAAAATAGAGAACGCCTAAAAATTGATCTTGGTGAAATTCAGAAAAATTTAGATATTTTGCGAAAAAATCCGTATTTTGCCGAAAATCTTCGAACTGCTTTTGAAAAAAAGAGTGAGGTTTTTCAAGATAAAAATAGTAAAGACATTCTTTCTCCCGAGGCTCGACTTTTTGAAGGGTTTGTTTCGAGAAGTGATGATATTAAAATTGAAGCCGTTCGAAATTCTTCCGCTCGAGAATTAGCAGATTTTCATCCGGACTTTAGCGATGAAAGGTTGAGTGGATTGCTTCTTCATTATAAAGCTCGGAGTTTTCCAAAGAGTTTGAGCTTGCAAGAAAAAGAAATCTGGGAAGAATATCGTGTGAAAAATATTCAAAAAATGATGCCGAAATTTATACAAGAATTTCAAGAAATTATAGCTCGGCAAGGTTTGAGTTCGAAAGAGGAGTTTATTCTTGAAGAAATCAAACTTTGGCTTGAAAATATTATGCCAGATTCTAATTCTTGAGTTTTTTTGCAATTTCGTGAGACCATTCCGCTTGTTTGAGCTTTTCAAAATCTGGATTTTGATTTTTTTGAAAATCCAATATTTCTTTAGGTAAAAAACCTTTTTTATGTTTAAAACCAGCTCGCCACTCGTAGCCTTCTGTGTAGCCGAGCTCTTTGGTAATTTTTGAGGTTGAATTTCGAAGGTGAATTGGAACTTGCGCATTTGGGAATTTTTCAACCAATTCATAGGATTGATACATGATTTCAGTGGATTCACGCGATTTTTTGCTTTTTGAAAGAGCTATTGCACAGTGAAAAAGAACATACTTAGCTTCAGGCATTCCAATTTTTTCGATTGCATCAAAAGTGGAATTTGCAAGAGTAATTGCACCATTTCCAGCTAGCCCAATATCTTCGGATGCAAAAATTATCATTCGGCGAGCGATAAATTTTGGATCTTCGCCAGATTTGAGCATTTTTGCTAAGTAAAAACAGGCTGCTTCCGCGTCGCTTCCGCGCATACTCTTAATGAAAGCCGAGATTGCATCATAATGAGAATCGCCATTTTTATCATAAATTAATGTTGAATTTTCGATTGAATTTTTAATAACTTCTGGCGTAATATTATTTTTTTCGAAATTTAAAATTAGCTCGAGATTTCCAAGCGTATTTCGAGCATCTCCACCACTTATTTTAGCGAGAATTTTGAGTGCTTCTGGATCTATCTTCGTTTTTGGCGAAAATTTTTCAAGCGCATTGTTAATGATTTTCGAAATTTCAGAAGTTTTAAGCGGTTGGAGAGATAAAACTCGACTTCTTGAAAGCAGTGGTGCGATAACTTCGAAACTTGGATTTTCGGTTGTAGCTCCAATAAGGTTAATTAGCCCACTTTCGATATGTGGCAAGAAAGCATCTTGTTGAGATTTATTGAAGCGGTGAATTTCATCAACGAATAGAATCGTTCGAATTCCAAGATTCCAGTTTTGTCGAGCATGTTCGATAACTTTTTCGATATCTTTTTTACCACTAGTGACGGCTGAAATTTCAATAAAATCAGCATTAACTTCTGTTGCTAAAATTCTTGAAAGAGTAGTTTTACCGGTTCCAGCTGGACCCCAAAAAATCAAACTAATCGGTTCTTTATTCTCAATAATTTTTCGTAGAATTCCGTTTTTTCCGATAAGGTGGGATTGACCAACTACTTCGTCGAGTTTTGTTGGTCTCATTTTTTCTGCAAGTGGAATTCTGTGTTGATTATCCATTTTAATATTATAACATTTTAAAATAAAACCACAAAATACGGTTTCGAAATTTGAAAAAAGAGTGAAAATATGGTATTATTTAACTAATAAAATAACTAAAAATGAATTTGAGGAACTATGAAAATTAATACAAAACCGCTCCCAGGGATGATGGAATTATTGCCAGAAGAACAGCTTGAATTTGACCGAATTTATGAGGTGATTCGAAAAAACTACGAAAAATTTGGCTTTGCTCCGATTGATACGCCGATTATTGAGCGTACTGAAACTCTTCTAGCGAAAGCTGGTGGCGAGACCGAAAAACAGATTTATCGTTTTTCGAAAGGTGATAATGATTTGAGCTTGCGGTTCGATTTGACTGTTCCAACTGCTCGATTTGTTGCTGAAAATTTTGGCCAATTACAATTTCCATTTAAGCGTTCGCAAATTGGAAAAGTTTATCGTGGTGAGCGAGCTCAGAGAGGGCGTTTCCGTGAGTTTTATCAGTGTGATATTGATGTTATTGGGCGAGATAATTTAAATATTAAATATGATGCCGAAGTTATTGCAGTTATTTATAGTATTTTTCGAGAGTTGAACTTTGGTGATTTTACGCTTCGAATTAATAATAGAAACATTACGAGCGGGTTGATTGACGGTTTAAATTTAAGTGAAAAACAGGCAGAAATTATGGCACTAATCGATCGCGCAGAGAAAATTACGCCAGGAGAATTTCATCAACAGCTTGAAGGTTTAGATTTAGGCGAAAATGCACAGTTTATTAAGGATTTTGTTGAAATTTCTGGCTCGTGTGAAGAAGTTTTAAATAAGCTTCAAAAAATTGCTCAAAATATTAAAAATGATCAGTTCAAAAAGGGGATTGATGAACTTTCGAAAGTTGCCGAAATTCTTAAAAAAATGGGCGTTGAAGAGAAATATTTTAAACTTGATATGTTGATTGTCCGCGGGCTTGATTATTACACGGGAACTGTTTTTGAAACAAATTTGAACGATTTTAAAGAGATTGGGTCGGTTTCGAGCGGTGGTCGCTACGAAAATCTTAGCGAATACTATTCGAAAGAAAAACTTCCTGGTGTGGGTGCTTCGATTGGTTTGACGCGATTATTTTGGAGTTTGCGAGATTTGGGGTTGCTGAGTTTTTCGAAAAGGTCGAATGCGGAATTCTTGATTATTCCATTTAGCGAAAATGAGCTTGAAAAGTCTTTCAAAATTGCCAATGAGCTGCGAGAATTTGGCAAAAATATAGAAGTTTTGCTTGAAGAGTTTAATATGAAAAAAGCTTTCAAATTTGCTAACAAACGAGGTGTTAAATATGTTTTAGTGATTGGTGAGCAAGAAATTAGCAAAAATGTGTTCGAATTTAAAAATATGGAGACCGGTGAAAGACTGAATTTAAATGAAATAATTAAAAAATAACGCTATTGTTTAATTTTTCAAAAAAGTGTGGTATAATAATTTTATACCATTTTGGCGCCTTGGCGGAGTGGTTACGCAGCGGTCTGCAAAACCGTTTACACCGGTTCAAATCCGGTAGGTGCCTCCAGAATATAACAAAAGGAAAGAAGTAATGCAAGAAAAAAATCAGAAGATTGTTGAAATTCGAAAAGGTGAAGAAGATACGAAAAATGTAAATACTCACTCAGTTGTTATCGCTCAGCCAAAACCAAAGAAAAAGTACAGCAAGACTGTGGTGGCTATTCGACAAACGATTATTTGGTTTAATATTTTTACTGCGATGGTTTGTGCACTCATTAGCTTAGCTAATATCTGGTCCGATAATTATCTTGCTGAAACTATGGGTAAAGCTTGGGCTACATTCTTAGTTCTTGGTGTGTTTTCATTTTTTATTATGGTTATTTCGCCGCTTTTAGATAAAGACGAAGTTTAATTGTTCTATACGCCTTGACTTTTGCCGTTGAGGCGTGATAAAATATAAATACGCGCGAGTGGCGGAATTGGTAGACGCGAGGGACTTAAAATCCCTTGACCTAAACAGTCGTGCGGGTTCGATTCCCGCCTTGCGCACCAAATTTTAACAATAGTAGGAGAATAAAATGCCAATTACAATTATTATAATTGTTGCCGTTCTTAGTTTAATCGGGATTTTTGTTTGGAGTCAATATAACGCTCTTGTTCGCTTAAATGAACGAGTTGAAGAGGCTTGGAGCGATATTGCTGTTCAGCTTAAATATCGAGCTGATTTAATCCCAAACCTCGTAGAAACTGTTAAAGGATATGCGACTCACGAAAAAGAAGTTTTCGAAAATGTAAGCAATGCGAGAGCTGGTTTACTTAATGCTGGAAATAATGTTGCTGCTGCCGCGCAAGCTGAAGGTGAAATGTCTCAAGCTCTGGGACGATTGTTTGCAGTTGCTGAAAACTATCCAGAATTGAAGGCGAATGAAGGTTTTGTTCAATTCCAGCAACAACAGCAAGAAATCGAAGACAAAATTCAAGGTGCTCGCCGATTTTATAATGGTGGAGTTCGAGACCTCAACATTAAGATTAAAACTTTCCCAACTAACATTTTTGCTAAAAAACTTGGTTTTGAAAAGAGAGATTTTTTCGAGGTTGAAGATCGAAAAACTATCGAATCTGCGCCACAAGTAAAATTCTAATTTAGTTAGGGTTTGTTAAAGATGTATAGCTCAATTTCTGAAAATAAACGCAATACAGTGATAATTTTTTCACTATTTATTGCAATTATATCAGGGATTGGGTTATATTTTTCGTATATATTGAACGACAGATCTATTTTTTATTGGACATTTATTTTTACAATGTTTTATGCTTTTTTTCAATACAAAATATCTAAAAAAATTGTCCTAACCATGAATGGTGCAAGATCTATTTCTAAAAAAGATGCGCCGGTGTTTTATTCTGCGGTTGAGTCAATTTCAATAACCGCTGGAATACCTATGCCGAAGCTATATATAATTAATGATCATTCAATGAATGCTTTTGCGGCCGGAACAAGTCCTGAAGATTCTATTATTTGCGCTACAACTGGGTTGCTTGAAAATATGGATAAAGTGGAAATTGAAGGTGTTGTAGCGCATGAAATTTCGCATATAAAAAATTATGACATTAGAGTTTCTATGGCGGCAGTAGCACTGACAGCTGCTATCGGTTTTTTGGCAGATGTTATAATGAGGGTTATTTTTTGGAGTGATGACGAGGATAATCAGAATCCAATTCTTATGATTTTAGGTTTATTATTTGTTATGATTTCGCCAATTTTGGCGATGATAGTTCGGCTTTCGATTTCTCGTGAGCGTGAATTCCTGGCTGATGCAACTGCGGTTTCATTAACAAGATATCCTGATGGGCTTATACGTGCTCTTGAAAAACTCAAAAATAACCAACCGCTTAAAAAGCAAAATTCAACAACTGCAAGTTTATTTATTTCGAATCCAATGAAAGTAGGGTTCTTTCAGAGGATTTTTTCAACTCATCCACCTCTTGAAGAGCGAATTAAAAGATTAAAAGAAAATAGCGCGAGGTTTTAATGGTTAAGAAAAAAATATTAAGCTCTAATGAAAAACAGATTAGTTTGGTGTATTTTTGGATTATCTCAGTTCGGATTTATTTTCGAAAAAATGTGATAGAGCGATTTCGAAAATTTAAAGCTCGTCGACCACACAGAAGTTTTAAAATTTCGAAAAGACGAGATTATGTTCGACAGCTAAAAATTGGCGGTTATTGGAATTTGATGGGTGATGCTTTCAAGTTTATACATCAAAATAAAACCATTTTTCGAAATCTTATTCTTATTTTTGCACTTATGGGAATTCTTTTTATTGGATTAATGGATCAGAATTTCATTTCAAGTCTTCAGGCGGTAGTCGATACAACAAATAATGGAAATTTGGAAGGTTTTTTTGGTGAAATTGGGAAAGCTGGATTAATTATAACTGCGACATTCACTAGTGGTGGGTTGGTTCAATCACCAAATGAGGTTCAGCAGTTAATTTTTGCGATATTGATACTTTTTATTTGGTTGGCTACAGTTCAGATTTGCCGAAATATTTTGAACGGCAATAAAAACTATAATCTCAGGGATGCACTGTATTCTTGTGGTGCGCCGATAATTCCAATGATAGTTATTTCTGCGGTTATATTATTCCAGATGATTCCGGTATTTATTGCAACTATTGTTGGAGCTGCTGCTAGAACAACAGGGGTACTGTCAAGCGGAGTGGAACAAATGGTGTTTTTTGCTGCAATATTGCTTTTGTTTTCGCTATCAGCATTTTGGGTTATAGGATCAATTTTTGCGATGATTATTGTAACAATCCCTGGAACTTATCCGTTTAAAGCTTTAAAAATTGCTGGAGACATGGTTTCACAGAGGAGATTAGCGATTTTGAAACGAGTTTTGTTCTTGGTTTTTGTTCTGGTTTTGTTATGGTTGGTGATAATTATTCCAATAATAATATTAATGAACTGGTTGATTTCGATTAATGAGTTTTTTATTAAGATTCCAATTATACCGATTTCAATGTTGTTGATGAGCTGTTTTTCATGTATTTTAAGCTCTGTTTACATATATTTATTATATAGAAGGGTAGTGGATGTCGACCAGCGATAAAAAAAGATACAGTGATTTAGTTCAGCTTTTGAATAAGTATTCTTTCGAATATCACACACTGGATGCGCCGAGCGTTCCAGATGCAGTTTATGATTCACTATTTTCAGAACTAAAAAAGATCGAGGTAGATAATCCAGAATTAATTTCGAAAAATTCACCGACACAAAGAGTTGGGAATGCGATGATTGGCGGTTTTGAAAAAGTTAAGCATGCTACTCGGATGTTAAGTTTAAACGATGTTTTTAGTCATAAGGAGATTTTTGATTGGTTTGATCGAATTAAAAAACTTAATCCAGAAATTGAAGAGGATTTTTTCGCAGATATTAAAATGGATGGGTTGGCATGTTCGCTGATTTTTGAAGATGGTGAATTTGTGCGTGCAGTCACTCGTGGCGATTCATTTATGGGTGAAGATGTTTCAAGTAATGTTCGAACAATTAAAAATATCCCGCTTTTTTTAGGTTCAAGCAATGAAGAGTTTAGTTTTTTCGAAAAAGGCAGAACTGAGGTTCGTGGTGAAATTGTTGTTTTGAAGGATGATTTTGAAAAAATAAATCAGGCTCGAAAAGAGCAAGGCGAACAGGAATTTGCTAATCCTCGGAATTTAGCTGCAGGAACAATTCGCCAGCTCGATCCGGCGGTAGTTGCTTCAAGACCGCTGAATTTTCGTGCTTATGATATTATTCGTGAGGATTTACAAGAGATCCCGACAAATGAGTTTGCTTATAAGGCACTAAAAAATCTTGGTTTTTCGGTAAATGAACAGGCTTCACGGGTTAAAAGTATTAAAAAGGTTATTGAATTTATTGAATTCTGGGAAGAGAAGCGAAAAGACCTCTCCTTCAACACTGATGGCCTAGTTGTAAAACTTAATAATCGCAAACAGTTTTCGAATCTTGGAATTGTTGGTAAACAGCCTCGCGCGGCTATTGCTTTTAAATATTCGCCAGAGGAGGTTGCGGCAGTTATTTCAGATATTGTGATTTCAGTTGGGCGAACTGGCGTTGCAACTCCTGTTGCAGTTTTTGCACCAGTTCAACTTGCTGGAACAACTGTTCGGCACGCTAGTCTTCATAATTCCGATGAGATTCAGCGTCTTGATGTTCGGATTGGTGATACTGTTGTGGTTTTTAAATCTGGTGACATTATCCCAAAAATTTTGCGAGTTTTACCTGAACTTCGCCCAAAAAATACTAAACCGTTTGATTTTAAAGATAAACTTTCGAAACAATTTCCTGATATCGAGTTTTATCGACCGAACGGCGAAGTTGCGTATCGTGCAAAAGGTTTGAATTCTGACTTAATTTTGAAAAAAATGGTGGCATTTTATGCTTCTAAAGCGGGCTTAGATATCGAAAATCTTGGTGAAAAAAATGTTAATTTACTGGTTGAGAAAGGTTTTATTCAAGATTTGGCGGATATATATTTGCTTAAAAAAGAGGATTTGTTAAAGCTCGAGCGTTTTGCTGAAATATCGGTGAATAATCTTTTGCAAGCGATTGAGCTTTCGAAAAATCCAGAACTTTCGAAATTTATTTCTGCTCTCGGAATTAGGCATGTTGGTGGCGAAACGGCAAAACTTTTGGCAGAAAGGTTTGGAAAATTTGAAAATTTGTACGATTCGAATCTTGAAGAATTGCTTGAAATTGACGGAATTGGCAAAAAAGTCGCGGAAAGTATTTTAGCGTATTTTAATGATGACGAAAATTTACGAATTTTGAAAAAAATGTTTAATCTTGGTGTTAAAGTAAAAAATTTCGAAAAAATCGAGGGTGTTTTAGTTGGTAAGAGCTTTGTAATTACTGGAACACTAAAAACAATGACACGTGAACAAGCTATTGAAAAAATTGAAGCTTTAGGTGGAAAATTTCAAAAAACAATTTCAAAAACTACAGATTTTTTAGTAATTGGCGAAAAAGTTGGTAAAACAAAGATTTCGAAGGCTGAAAAACTTGGTGTGAAAGTTATGAGTGAAGATAAATTTTTAAAAGAAATAAATGCAAACTAGAATTATTGCGGCTTATCCTTGTTTGGGTAAAACTACTCTTTCAAAAATATCTAAAAATCGATTTTTAGATATGGAATTTAATGAAAGCAGTAAAACTAAAATGATGAATGAAGTTGAAAGATCTCATTTTTTTGATTTTTGTGTGCAGAAAATTGAAGAAGAATATTATTCGGGTAATTTTGAAATTATATTTATTAGTGAGGATGATGAGATTTTGAAGCGACTACTTTCAAAAAAGATTAGGTTTATACTTATTTTACCAAATGCTCTTAACAAAAGAGTGATGCAAGATTATAAAAGTCGCGTTATATATCGTTCTGGTGAAAATTGGTGGAATAATGTTATTGAGCCAGAAATTTGTAGTCTTCAAAAAAGAATTGAATTTTACAAAAATAATGAGTTGGTCAAGGTTTATTTAACTAATGAAAATGAATATATTTGTGATAAAGTTGATCTATGATGATTTTTTGATTTTTTATACTATTTTTGATATAATCTAGATAGTATGAAAAGATATAATCCGATTGAAATTGAAGAAAAATGGCAAAAGAAATGGGACGAGTCGAAGCTTTATGAAGTGAAGGCGGATTCTTCGAAGCAAAAAATGTATATATCGGGAATGTTTCCGTATCCAAGCGGTGCGGGGCTTCACACTGGGCATGCACGGAGTTATACGATTGTTGATTCGATTGCTCGTTTTTATCGACAGCAAGGAAAGAATGTTTTAAACCCAATCGGTTGGGATACTTTTGGTTTGCCGGCTGAAAATTATGCGATTAAAACTGGAATTTCACCTCAAGAAGCTACAAAAACCAATATCGAAAATTTCAAAAAACAGTTTAAACGACTTGGAATTTCAATTGATTGGTCGCGCGAAATTAATACTTCAAGTCCAGAATATTATAAATGGACGCAGTGGATTTTTCGCGAAATGTATAAAAAAGGTTTAGCTTATCGCAAAGAAAGCTATCAGTGGTGGTGCGATAACGATAAAACGGTTCTTGCGAATGAACAGGTTGAAAATGGTCACTGTTGGCGTTGTGGCGAAGAAGTTTCAAAAAAACAAATGACACAATGGTTCTTTAAGATTACTGCATATGCTGATGAACTTTTGGCGGATATCGATGAATTAGATTGGCCGGAAAAGATTAAAACGATGCAGCGAAATTGGATTGGAAAATCTGAGGGTGCTGAGATTGAATTTGAAATTGCTGACGGAAATGCAAAAGGTGAAAAAATTAAAGTTTTCACAACTCGACCAGATACTATTTTTGGAGTGACTTTTTTGACAATTGCACCGGAACACTCTTTGCTCGAAAAGCTTTCGAACGATTTAACTAACGAAGAAATTGATAAATATAAAAAAGAGTCGTTGAAAAAATCTGAAATTGAACGTCAAGAAAACAAAGAGAAAACAGGAATTTTTACTGGAAGTTATGCGATTAATCCTGTAAATGGCAAAAAAATTCCAATCTGGGTTAGCGATTATGTTCTTGGTGGATATGGCGAAGGTGCAGTTATGGCAGTGCCAGCTCATGATGAGCGAGATTATGAATTTGCTAAGAAATTTAATCTTGATATCGTCAAGGTAGTTGAAAAGCCTGCAGATATAATTGACGATAACCCTTGCTATCATGGAGAGGGAGCTATGGTTAATTCGGGAGAATTTAATGGCCAAGATTCTGCGAATGTTCGCGAGCAGATTACTGATTGGCTTGAACAGAGCGGAATTGGTTGTGCGAAAACTACATATAAAATGCGCGACTGGTTGATTTCTCGCCAGCGATATTGGGGATGTCCAATTCCAATCGCTTATGATAAAGATGGGAAAGAGCATTTAATTCCAGAAGATCAACTACCGGTATTATTGCCAAAAATTAATGATTTTAAGCCTGACGATTCAGGAAAATCTGCTTTAGCAAAAAGTGAAGAGTTTATTACGGTCGAACTTGGCGGCGAAAAAATGATTCGTGAAACCGACACGATGGATGGTTATGCTTGTTCGAGTTGGTATTTATTACGTTATGCTGATCCAAAAAATTCTGAAATGGCTTGGAATCCTGAACTTGTGAATTACTGGGCGCCTGTTGATTATTATGTAGGTGGTGATCATGCGGTTGCGCACTTGCTTTATGTTCGCTTCTGGACTCATGTTTTCAGAGATTTAGGTTTGACAAATTTTGCTGAACCTGTTAAAAAACTACTTTATCACGGATATATTAATGCCGAAGATGGTTCAAAGATGAGTAAATCAAAAGGGAATACGATTGATCCGCTCGAAGTTATTGACCAGGGTTATGGCGCTGACTCGCTTCGAACCTACGAAATGTTTATTGCGCCATATGAGATTGATGCCTCTTGGGATCCGCGTGGAATCGCTGGCGTATATCGTTTCTTGAATCGTGTGTGGGTTTTGGTTCAAGAATTTATAGAAAGCGAAAAATCGGAACAAAATCTTTCGAATTTTCCAGAAATTCAAAAATCACAGCACAAAGCTATCAAAAAAATCACCGAAGATTTTCATCGCGAGAGTTTGAATACTGCAGTTGCAGCTTTGATGGAGTTTGTCAATGAACTTTATAAGCTCAAACTTGAAGGTTTTTCGAATGATTGGCGATTTGTTTTGGAGGATTTACTAAAAATGCTTACACCATTTGCGCCGCATATTTCTAGCGAACTTTGGATGCAGCTTGGAAATGAAGATTTTATCGAAAAATCTGGTTGGCCAAAATGGAGTGAGGAATTTTTGAAATCGGATGAAATTCAATTTATCGTTCAAGTAAATGGAAAATTGCGCGGAAAAATTAAAGTTGTGGTTGAGGCTGAAAAAGATGAAATTCTCACGCTCGCTAAAAATGAAGATAATGTTTCTAAATTTTTACAAGATAAAGAAATCGTTAAAGAAATTTTTGTGCCAAATAAATTGATTAATTTCGTAATTAAATAGTAATAATAAAATGGAAGTTCCGAGCTTCCATTTTATTATTTTTGCTGAAAATCAATTTGGTTTGCATCAACTGCAACCCAGCCGTCTTTGTCTACATTCACATCAATTTTAGTATTTTCGCCAGTTGAAGTTTTTTTGAAATTCTCAATTCGGGCAATTAATTTTGGATTGTCACTATTTTGAAAATAAACATCTCCTTGGATATTGAAATCTGCATCTTTTTGCATTACACCGATTGATGAGTGATTGTTTTTTTCGGAACTATAACTCTCTGGTGTTTGGAAATATTCGTTTACTGAACTTCGAATGGCGTCACCTTGCTGAAGATGGATTACGCCACCCTTTTCGGAGATTTTTTTAAGGTTCGAAAAATCCATTTCGGAGTTATCCAAGCCAGTTTCGCTACTTTTCTGGAAGATTTCTTGTGAGTGATTTTCTTGATAATTTTTATAGACATCGTGACCAAACCAACCACCAAGTGCTCCAGCGGTCATTGCTAAAGCACCAAACTGTTTTAGTTTTTTTCTGCTAATTTTTAGTATTTCTTTATCTTGATTTTGATAATTTTTGTTTTGATATTTTTCCATAACAACTTTATTATAGCATAAAAGGAATAAAAAGTCAACATATTATACATAAAATGCTTGCTTTATCTTGAATTTTAAGGTATAATTGAACCTGAAGAAAAATAATAAACCTAAGGAGAAACTTTAAATGGCACAGCCAAAGAAACAGAGTAGTCCTCGAAAGACTGGTTTGCGACGCAGCCACTTGCGATTGGATTTAGCTCGTCGAGTTAATAAAAAATCACCAGTAAAAGTTTATACAACTAAAAAACAATCTGGTAAAGCTTTAAATAAGCAACTCGAAGAAAATAAAACGCTAGCTGCTTAATTTGCTGGCGTTTTAATTTTTATTTGACAAAAACTAATAATATTTAATAATAGGAAAGAACCTTACGAAAAATGGCATCAAATAGACATTTAGGAAGGATTGTTGTTCTTCAAACACTTTACGAATATGAATTTCGCTCGCAGGCACAAGATCGATCTGTTGATTTAGCGGAAATCATTTTTCGAAATATGAAACAATACGAAGAAGTGATTGGTGATAAGCAATTCGTTCAAGATTTATTAAACGGGATTATCGAAAAACAGGTTGAACTCGATACAAAGCTTCAACCGATGGCGCCAGAATGGCCAATTTCGCAAATTTCACGAATTGACCGAAATGTTTTGAGGATAGGACTTTATGAATTGTTGTATTCTCAAAAAACAGTTCCGCCAAAGGTTGCAATTAATGAATCAGTTGAGCTTGCGAAATCGTTTGGTTCCGATAATTCAAGTAAGTTTATAAATGGCGTTTTAGGAACGGCATATAAGCTTTTTGTGGAGGAACAAGATGGCGAACAAGAAGGTTGAGAATTTTCGAAAATATTTTCATAAAACTCGCCGAGCTTCAATTCAGGAGATTGTTCGAGAGCCAACCGCTGGTGGGGTGATTTTTCGACGCAATCAAAAAAATGAAGTTGAAATTTTGCTGATTCAAGATTCAAAAGATCGCTGGACAATTCCGAAAGGTCATATTGAAGAGGGTGAAACGGCGCAAGAAACAGCTCGTCGTGAAATTGGTGAAGAGGCTGGATTGCACGATGTTAAGATTATTGGCTGGCTTGGAAAGATTAATTTTCGTTATCGTAGAATCGATAAGCTTGTTTTAATGACAACGCAAGTTTTTTTGGTTAAAGCGCTTGGTGACACCAATGCTATTCAAAAAGAAGATTGGATGAATGGGATTCGGTGGTTTAGCTTTGCGGACGCTTTGGACGAAATTGAATATGAAGATATAGGGAAGCTCATTTTGCTTGCAATGAAAAAAATTAGACAGGAGAATTTATAATGAGCGGAATTTTACTAACACCATATCACGACTGGGCAAAAGAAAAGCTCGGTTATGATTTTGATAACATTGATCTGTTGGTTACGGCTTTAACTCACCGCAGTTATTTGAATGAACATAAAAAATCAGCCAATGAGCATAATGAGCGGCTTGAATTCTTGGGTGATGCAGTTTTAGAGCTTGTTACGACTGATTTTCTTTTTTCGAATTATGATAAGCCAGAAGGAATTTTGACAGCTTGGCGTTCAGCACTCGTGCGAACGGAAAGTATTGGTGCAGCTGGTGAGCGGCTTGGTTATGAAAAATTAATTCGAATGAGTCGTGGTGAGAAACAAGGTTCAGCGCGCGCTCGTCAGCAAATTTTGGCTAATGCCTTTGAAGCTACGACTGGGGCGATTTACCTTGATAAGGGTTATGAAGCTGCAAAAAAATATATCACAGATAATATTTTAAGTACTTTGCCCCAAATTTTAGAGGAAGAATCTTGGCGTGATCCAAAGAGTTATTTGCAGGAAATTTCACAAGCCCGAGATGGATTTACGCCAATTTATAAGGTTTTGAATGAAGACGGTCCAGATCACGATAAAATTTTCACATTGGGCGTTTTTGTTGGTGATAAAAAAATGGGCGAAGGTGAAGGTCCAAGCAAGCAGATCGCTCAACAAGAAGCTGCTCGCGAGGCAATTAGAAAATATAAAAATAACGAAAAGATATAATTTATGAATAATTTCGAAAGTAATTTTGGTAAAAATGAATTTCTTGATACAAGGGGGATATTTAAAGAATCGGAGCCAAAAGTTATTTCTGCATTTACTCCAAAAAATGCAAATGAAGCAAAGCTTGAATTCCTTGAAAATAATAATCTCTCTCACCCAAATAATGAATATGAAAAATTAAATAGTGGTGAAATTAAAAATCTTTACCAAAATATTTCGAATGCAATTTTAGCAGTCGAAAACGATAATTCACTTGGTGAAATTGAGCGAGAAATGTATAATACTCAACTTGAAACAAGAATTAAAACTGTTAAAATGCTTGAAGCTGCTTGTAATTTTCGAAAAGCTGAAAGTTTAACAGACAAACAAAAAGCTCAAGAAGAATTCATGAAAAATAATATCGAAGTTTATGGTGAGCCAGACTTTGAGGTATTTCATTCTTTGCTTTTAGATAAAATTGTAAAAATTGATGCTTTAAAGCTTGATGAAAAAGGTGAAAAAATCCGTTCAGAGTTTTATGAACTAATTGAGAAGGATGAAAATTTAAGTCAAAATTTAAAAAGATTCAAGCCTAGCGATGAGGTTTTTTATAATTTTGGTGAAATTATTAAAGATTTATACTCAAAGCAATTAGAACTTATTCCTAAAAAAGATGATGATGAGAAATATTCAGCGAATGAAATTTTTGATGTTTTCGAAAATATTTTGAAAGATTTTGAAAAAGATGGATTTTCAAAATTTAGTGTTGAATGGAAAGATTCTGGTGCGATTGCGGTTTCTGCAAAAGATAAGAAGATTTTTATTCCCGAAAATCGAAACCCGGTTTCAAAAAAAGAGCTTGAAGGTTTGGTTGTGCACGAAATTGGGACACACTATATGCGTGCTCAAATGGGTGAGGCTTATGACAATCAAGCCTTGAGAACTGGGCTTGATGGATATATGAACACCGAAGAAGGAATTGCTCGTGCTATGGAAATGGCTGTAAAAGGTGATTATCAAGAAGCAGGCGTTCAGCATTATTTAACGGCAGGTTTTGCTTATTTTAATAATATGAGTTTTCGTAAAGCCTTCGAAGCTAATTGGAGGATGAGTATTCTAGACGGAAAAAATAATTTTTCGGAAGAGAATATTTCTAAAAAACGTCAAATTGCCTATCGAAATACGCAGAGGATTTTTCGCGGAACTGATGAATTACCTTGGTTTAAAGATTTAAGTTATTTTAACGGTGGTCAAGAAATTTGGAAATATATTGAAGAGAATATTAATTCACCGACATTGATTGATGATTTTTTGCTTGGCGGGAAGAATAATCTACATAATTTAGATCAACAAAGGCAGATCTATGAACTTAAAGTTGGTAAGAAATAATTTGACAAAAATTAGATAACGTGGTAAAATTTAGATAATTTTAAATAATAAATTCGGCGAGGAGTGATTCTTTTTATGGAAGAAAAAGTGATTTTTGGAACTTTTGAAGATGTGGCTTTTACTGATGTTTCAGGAGAAAAAATCTCAGAGGTTAAAACTATCGCTAAAATTGATACAGGAGCTTTTTCAGGAGTCATTCATGCTGAAAATATTTTCGAAAAAGATGATATTTTAGGTTTTGATTTATTTGGCGATGAAAAACTTCATTTTGAAACGCGAGATTTTAGGTTTCGAAATGTTCGAAACACTCACGGTGGTGTGAAAAAGCGTTTTTTGGTGAAATTTGGAATTTTGATTGAAGGCAAAAGATTTGAAGCATTGTTTGGACTAGATAATCGTTCAAAAATGAAATTTGAAATGCTGATTGGTCGCGCATTTTTAATTAAAAATAATATTTTGGTTGATTCGTGCCGAAAAATTGATCTCGATGAAGAATGGAAACAGATGGGAGAAAAACAATAATGAGAATTGCAATTTTATCAAACGGGCCGGGAAATTATTCAACAAAACGCTTGCGAGAAGAGGCAGAAAGTCGCGGGCATGAAGTTGAGGTTATTGCTTATGGAAAATGTTATGTTTCGATTGACGAAAAAAATCCAAAAGTAATGTATGATGGCGAAAATATCGGCAAATTTGATGCATTTATTCCGCGAATCGCGAGCCATATGACCGAATATGGAACGTCTGTTGTTCGCCAACTTGAGGCGGCGTATCCACGAGCATTTTTTATGAATCGTTCGATTGCAATTATGCGTGCGCGAGATAAGTTGCGCTCAACTCAAATTATGGCAAAATATGGGGTTTCAATTCCTAAAACAGTTTTTTCTCGGAATTCAAATGATATTGATGATTTGCTGGAAGAAATTGGTGGAACACCTGCGATTATTAAGCTTGCTCGGGGGACGCATGGCAATGGAGTTGTTTTGGCTGAAACTAAAAAGGCTGCAAAATCGGTTCTGCAAGCATTTTATTTGACGAATTCTGATGGAACTAACGTGCTTCTTCAAGAATTTATTAAAGAGTCGGCGGGAACGGATATTCGCGCTTTTGTAGTTGGTTCACAAGTGGTAGCAAGTATGAAACGTCAAAGTTTGGATGATGATTTTCGTTCAAATTTACATAAAGGTGGATTAGGTGAGCCGATTAAACTTACGCCAGAAGAAAAACGAATGGCAGTTCGAGCAGCAAAAGCAATGGGTTTAACGATTGCTGGTGTTGATCTAATGCGCTCGGCGCGTGGTCCGTTGGTTTTGGAAGTTAATGCGAGCCCAGGATTCGGGATTGAAAAAGTTACTTATCGAGATGTCGCGGGGAAAATTATTGATTATATCGAGCGAAACGCAAAACGCGGCAATAAAAAAGATAAAATTGGAGCATAAAAATTAAAAAAGCGCAATTCATTTTGCGCTTTTAAAGTTGATTTTTATTTCGAAATTCTCACCATTTTTGCAGATTTTAACACTTTCGAAATCAATATTATCCTTTTTTGAAATTTCCTCAAGATTTAGTTCTGTTTTTTTGACTTCATTCTCGCTCGAAAATTCTAAAGTTGCAGAATTATTTACGATTCTTTGCAAAATTTTAGTTTTAAGTGAAGTTATTTCCTCTCTATGAACATCTTCTATTACAGGGCTGATTATAAAAAACCAAAATAATAAAACAATCAGAGCAATAATAACCATTACGCCAATGTATTCACCGCCATACCTTTGCCAATCAAGTTTGATTTCTGCCCATTTTTCTTTCGAAACCATATTATTCACCTCCAAATGTACATCTAAGACTTTTATTATAATACAATATTTTTATAAAAAAGTCAATATTTTAATAAAAGTCCTTGCATTTATTTTTATTTTTTGGTAAAATAGTAAAGCTATAAAAGTTAATAAAAGGGAAATAATCTAAATGCTAGCAATCAGATTACAGCGATTAGGTCGCAAAGGTTATCCTGTTTATCGCGTAGCGGTTCAGGAAGCGCATCGGCATCCGTCGAGTGGGCGCGTAGTTAGCTATGTTGGTTCATATAACCCACATACGAAAGAAGCCAAGATTGAAAAAGAATTGGCTGAAAAATATCTTTATAACGGCGCTCAGCCAACTCCACGAGTTGTAAAACTCTTGGAAGATGCAGGAATTAAAATGCCAAAATGGGTTAAAAAACCTGCACAAAAAACTCGTGCAATCAAAAACGCCGAAAAACTTCGCCGCAACCAACCAAAAGAAGAAGTTTCAGAAGAAGCTTAATTCTAAAAAATCACTTTTCATTTTGAAAGGTGATTTTATTTTTTTGAAAAAGAAAAAGCCAGCAAATATTTGCTGGCTTATTTATTAGGTCGATCAATCTTGACGGTAGTTTTGTCACCATCTTTATATGTATTATAGCTAATATCTAAGTCTTCTAATACATCTATGTAGTTAGATAAATCTTTATTATCTATCGAAAACTCATCCCCTTTTTTGATAATTTCTTCTTTAATTTTATCTTTAGGCTTCATATTAAGATATAATGCAGAGCCTAATAGGGTAACCGAGAATAATGATAGTATTACAAAGAGCCCTAAACACCCTCCAAACATACTATGATCACTGCTATTTTTACTCATAAAAGTACCTCCAAAATAGAATATATAAATAATAACACTTTTGATTTATTTTGTCAATTATTTGATAAAAATTTGAAAATTTGATAAAATATAAACATAAGAATAATCTAAAAGGAAAAGTGGTGGAAAATTATTTCGAAAAAATTAACCGACGGCGAATTGGTCAAAATATTGAAGATGTTAGTGAGTTTTATGAAGCGATTGAGCGTGCAAATTTAACTAAAAAACTATCTCCTGAACGCCCTTATGTTTATTTTACGATGGAAGTTTACGATAAAAGCAACGGCATTAAAGGTGGTGGTGGCTTGGGTGTTTTGGCGGCTGATACGCGAAGGGTAGCTGAAAAGCTTGAAATTCCATTTGTTTGCGTTACCCCATTTTATCGTCGGGAGCTCCATCAATCAATTCATAATTTAGACCAAAGAGAAGAATTCATTTCAGTTAATCCAGAAGATTTCGGCTTTGAGTATCTTGACGATGTTGAAATTTACACCGAAAACATGCCGCCAGCACGCCTAAATATTTTTCAAAAAAATCTTGGTTCAACGCGATTTTTGACAATGGGCGAAAGTAATTTTGGCGAACTTTATGCTGGAGATGGTTCTGGCGATCATCGGCTTTATCAAGAAGTTTCGCTTGGTTTTGGTGGTTATAAAGCGCTAAAAATGGTTGGATTAAAGCCCTCGGTTATTCAGTTGAATGAAACCGCCACGATTTTTGCGGCTGTTGCTCGGCTTGATGAGCTCGTTCGAAATGGAATGAACCTTTATGAGGCTATCGTCTATGTTCGAAAACATACACTCTACACGAATCACACTTTAGTTCAAGCAGCAGAAAGTGAATTTTCTTTCGACCAATTTAGCCGAATTGTAATGCCAAATATTGAATCTTCAGCTCTAAAAACTTGGATTTCAGGATTATTTAGAGAAGGGCGATTGAAGCTTTCAACTTTAACAATTGAACTTGCTGAGGCGAAAAATGGCGTCTCGCGGCTCCATGCAAATGTAGCAGATTATCATGATATTAATGGTGATAAAATTAAATTTAAAGCTGTAACGAATGGAATTGATTTGTCGACTTGGGTTCTGCCTGAGATTTTAGGGGATTTTCGAAAAAAAGAGATTTTTGATAAATTCGATTTACCAACAGAAAACTATAAAGAAAATTTGGTAAGAATTTCGGCGAAGGATATTCGAGATTTTCGAAAGATTGGTCGAAGAAAATTGAATGAGATTTTGAAACGCAGAAAAGATCAATATGGCAAGATTGTTCAAATTCCAGAAGATGCGATGCTTTTTGACTTTAAGCGGCGATTTGTCTCTTATAAACGGCCTTGGATGCCTTTCGAAAATATGGAAGAGTTCCGCCGAATTTTGCGTGAAAACAATGCGCATTATATTTTGGCTGGAAAAGTTCACCAAGGCGATACCGAAATGCGTGCAACTTTAAATTCGGTACTTTCGAAAATTGAATCTGATGATTTTTTGCGCGAGCGAGTTCATTTTATTCAAGATTACGATGAAGAATTAGGCTTGGCTTTGGCAGTTGGTTCGGATGTGGCAATTAATGTGCCGATTGTTGGGCTTGAAGCTTGTGGAACTTCGTTTATGAAGGATTTAGCAAATTTAAAACTTTTGATTTCTACGAATGATGGTGGTGTTGCGGATATTTCACCTACACCTTGTTTAGAGGTTAGCGGTGTAAATTATAGCGATGAATTAAGGTCTTTGTATCTTCAAATGAATCGCGCTGGGCAGATTTTTAAAGATGATTATCTTTTGGAAAAACAAGTTCAAAAACAGATTCAAGGATATATTCCAGTAGTTTCAGGCTCCCGAATGATGAAAGATTATTTACGACTGATTTTTGGAAAATAGTAATTTAAAAACCCGCAACTTGGCGGGTTTTTAACGATAATTATTCCTTATATGTACTTCTAAGTAAAATATACTTCAGAAAGAGTGGATCGTTTTTGCTAACACGCAAGACTCTTTCAGCTGAAATTTCTGAATTATCTCCCACTCGAGTTGCGAGATCCGAAGATTTCAGCGGGTGTTTTCCAGAAAAACCAATAGGCTTAGTAATTATAATACGGTTTTCTGGCAAAATTTCTTTAATTTCAGCGATAGTTATACAAGCGTTTCCGTTTGATTTTTTACTATACAAAACTTGAACAATTTCGTTTTTCTTAAATTTCATAGATCAACCTTTCTAATTTATCGTGCAGAATATAAGCCGCCAATGATTTTTTGTAGCCTTTTTGCGTTTAAATTCTTTTGCGTGCTTTTCTGTAGAACTGAATCTTTCTGTATAAAGGATTGTTTCTTTTTGTGATAAATGTCGAACTAATTATTTTGGAATCAAAATTCGATACTCCTTATGCTTAATATCTGACTGTAGATTCTTCAAATTAAATTCATTATCGTGGAATTTTAGCCAAAGTGTAATCACGACTAATTGATTCTTATGAAACATTACAATGTACCTCCAATTTAAAGCCTTTCGGCTATAGGATTTTACTATAATAACATAAAAGATATAAAAAGTCAAATTAAAAGCCC
Organism: uncultured bacterium; assembly: GCA_963526415.1. GTDB lineage: Bacteria > Patescibacteriota > Saccharimonadia > Saccharimonadales > Saccharimonadaceae > Nanogingivalis. The sequence continues at coordinate 99,635 of CAURNE010000003.1, forward strand.
TCGAAAATTTTCGAGGGTAAAGGGGCAGCAGTTTCTATCTCTCTTCAGCTGAGTCCCAATGTGGAACTCTATTTAAGGAAGATGAAGGTGTTTTTTGCTGCGATTGTTGTGGCCAAACTCTCATTTGGTTGCCAGTTAATGTGCGCACTGTATTTTCTGCCATACAATGTTCCTCCTTTTTAAGTCCGTGGACTGATTTTCATATAATATCACTGTTTTTCGAAAAAGTCAATAGATTTTATGAAAATTGGCAAAAGTTTCAAAAATGTGCTAAAATAATAGTTAATTATGGCTACAATGAAAGAACTACGCGAAGAGCGATTAAGAAAATTAGAAGAAATTAAAAATCTCGGCTTAAATCCGTATCCAGCTAAAACTGAACGCACTGCAATGGCGGGTGAGATTGTGAATAATTTTGACTCAATGGAGGGTAGTAAAGTCAAAATTGCTGGTCGAATTACTGGTATTCGAAAATTTGGTAAGTTAGCATTTATTGTTTTGCGTGATTTTTCAGGTAAGATTCAGCTTTTTATTACTGCGCAAAATTTGGCAGAAACTTCTGCGGAAAATAATTTTATCGGTTTAAAAAATTTGAATTTATTGGATACTGGTGATTTTGTTCAGGCGAATGGAAAAGTGATTCGTTCGAAAACTGGCGAAATATCGATTGAGACTCATGAACTGAAATTGCTTTCGAAATCTCTTCGACCAATGCCAACTGAGCAAGACGGCTTTACAAATAAGGAAGAACGTTTTCGCCGGCGCTATGTTGATATGAATGTGAATTTAGATGTGCGCGATCGTTTTGTGCGCCGTTCGAAGTTTTGGCAAGCTACACGCGACTTTTTGAATGATCGTGGATTTTTTGAAATTAACATTCCAGTGCTTGAGCACACTACTGGTGGAGCGGATGCTAATCCGTTTGTGACACATATGGATGCACTGGATGACGCTCAATTTTATTTGCGAATCAGCCATGAATTGCCTTTGAAACGATTGTTAGGCGCTGGCTTTGAACGAGTTTATGATCTTGGACCACGTTTTCGAAACGAGAATTATTCAGATGAGCATTTGCCTGAACACGTCGCAATGGAATGGTATGCAGCTTATTGGGATTGGCGCGACGGTTTGAAATTTCAAGAAGAAATGTTTAAATATGTTTTGCAAGAAACTTTTGGAACTTTGCAATTTAAGCTTGGTAATTTTGATGTTGACCTTTCAAAAAAGTGGGAAGAGTGGGATTATGCTGAAACAATTGAAAAGCATTATGGATTAAACCCTTACACTTGTTCGCTTGATGAAGTTAAAAATGCACTAAAAGCAAATGGTTTAGAAGTTGAACAAACTGAAAACAAAGCTCGCGGAATTGATAAGCTTTGGAAAAATATTCGAAAAGATGTCGCAGGGCCAATTTGGCTGGTCAATACACCAACTTTCATTTCGCCACTCGCAAAAACTCATACCGATCGACCAGAGATGACCCAGCGTGCACAAGTGGTGATTGCGGGGTCGGAATTATGCAATCTGTTTAGCGAATTGAATGACCCAATTGATCAGTTAAACCGATTTGTTGAACAGCAAAAAATGCGTGATGATGGCGACGATGAGGCGATGATGCTTGATATTGATTATATTGAAATGCTTGAATATGGAATGCCACCGGCTTGTGGGATGGGTTATTCCGAGCGTGTTTTCTGGATTTTTGAAGGAGTTACTGCGCGTGAAGGTGTGCCTTTCCCACAATTAAAACATGAAATTTCAGAAATTACAAAAGATATTTACCCAGAATTAAACCTCTAGTATATTGACTTTTTTCAAGAAATATGTTAAAATAATGTACGAATTGAGCTTTTAGAAGTTCTAATTCGTACATTTTATTTTTCGAAAGCTGAAAAAACTCTTTTGAAATTTGCTTTTTGGCGCTGAGTCTATAAAAAATTATGGATTCGGTGCTGAAAAGCAAAAATGGAAAAAGGAGGTCATAATTATGACCAATATTGAAATCTTTAATCTTACACGGAATACAATTAATATTGTAGACGAAAACAATGTGACTATATTAAAAATTGTATCAGAATGTTGTAGTCCTACAATAGATCTTAATGTCTCCATTAATGGAGCACTTGGAAGGATTCCAATGTTGAAGGTTGAATCTATTAAAATAAAAGATTTACCGCCCTTCAAGTTTGGTACATTCTATATTGTAGATTTTGAGATTGCGTATACCGTAAGAGCTGAAGGCCGGAAAATTTCTGATTTATTGATAGTTGGTGAACCTGTATACGGTGAAGATGGTAGTCTCATCGGATACCGTAGTTTAAGCTTTTTTGAATAATTTTTGGCTTTCGAAAAATCCTTAAACCTCGCAAAAATGCGGGGTTTTCTTTTTTTGAAAAAAACTTTAAAAAAGTGTTGACATTCTGAAAAAAATTAGGTAAAATGGTAGAGCGTTAAACGAATGGGATATAAAAACAGAGTTTAACTGATACTTTAACAATTTAATTGTGCAAATTTATCGTCAGTCTATTTTATAGATTATCAA
>CAURNE010000004.1:0-48269 GCA_963526415.1 uncultured bacterium
ATCAGATAGCAGCTACCGAGAGTATTTTGAGAAAAATTCATTCCTCGAATGAGATAAAGAATTTTGGAACCATCAATGCTTGTGGCTATATCTGGCATACGACAGGGTCTGGTAAAACTTTGACTAGTTTTAAGACTGCTCGTTTAGCAACAGAGTTGGACTATATTGACAAAGTGATTTTTGTGGTGGATAGAAAAGACTTAGATTATCAAACCATGAAGGAATATCAAAAATTCCAACTAAATTCAGTCAATGGTAGTAACAATACAAAAGAACTACAACGCAGTATTGAAGAAAATGATGATCGAATCGTTGTCACGACCATTCAAAAATTAAATAAATTTATAACAGCGAATCCAAATCATGAAATCTACAGTAAGAAATGTGTTCTGATCTTTGATGAATGTCATCGTTCGCAGTTTGGGAAGGCTCAAAAGCGTATTAAGAAAGCCTTTAAACAGTATGCTCTATTTGGCTTTACAGGGACACCGATTTTCCCAGAAAATAGTTTAACGGGAGAAACGACTCAAGAAGTTTTTGGGGAACAACTTCATAATTATGTTATCACAGATGCTATTCGAGATAAAAAAGTATTGAAGTTCAAGGTTGATTATAACTACATCAAGCCTGAAATCAATAAGTATAGAGAAGCAGAAAAGGCGGTTGGTCGAGAGATTGATGAGAAGAAACTCAAAAAGATGGAGAAGGAGCTACTTCTACATCCAGAACGGATAGAAATCATCACAGAATATCTGCTTCGCGTCTATAATACAAAAACACACCGAAATCAACACTACACTCATAAACAAAAACAATTGTCTGGATTTAATGCTATGCTGGCTGTACAAAGTATTGAAGCAGCAAAATTATACTATGAAGAACTCCAACGACAGCAAGCAGCTTTACCAGAGGCTAAGCGTTTGAAAGTTGCGACTATCTTTAGCTTTGCACCTAACGAAGAACAGTCAGCTTATGGAGAAATTCAAGATGAAGAGCTAGAACCTCAAGATACAGCCATGCCTCTAACTTCTAAAGAGTTTCTTTCTAGGGCGATTGATGACTATAATCACATGTTCAAGACCAACTTCTCAGCTGATGGGAACGAGTTTCAAAATTACTATCGTGATCTTTCTAAACGAGTTAAATCCAAGGAAGTGGACCTTCTAATTGTAGTGGGAATGTTCTTGACGGGATTTGATGCTCCAACTATGAATACTCTCTTTGTCGATAAAAATCTACGTTATCATGGTTTGATTCAGGCCTTCTCGAGAACCAATCGGATTTTTAACAAGGTTAAACCTTTTGGGAATATTGTTTGTTTCCGTGATTTAGAAAAGGCTACGCAAGAAGCTATTAAGACTTTTGGAGACACCAATAAGCTTGAAATCATCTTAGAAAAAAGCTTTAGTGAATACATGGATGGTTTTGTGGATCAAGTAACGGGTATCGAGGTCAAAGGCTATACTGCGGTTTGTCAGGAAATTCTGGAAAGATTCCCGAATCCGCAAGAAATTGAAACAGAGCATGATAAGAAGGAGTTTGTTAAGTTATTTGGTGAGTTGTTGAAGCTTGATAATGTTCTTCGAAATTATGACGAATTTCAAGAAATCGACAAACCTATTTCAGAAGGTTATCTTCAGGATTTAAGAAGTACTTATGTGGAAATTCGAGATGAATTTTTGAATCTTAAGAACTATGAAAAGGTCAAGGATTTGGATATTGATCTTTCAGATGTCGAATTTGAGATTGAACTCCTAAAAACAGATGAGATTAACCTGGACTACATTCTTGCATTGATTGTTGAAAAATCGAAGAATTCTGAGTCCAAAGAAGCAATGAAAGCAGAAGTTAGTCGTGTGATTCGTTCTAGCATTGATATTCGTGCCAAAGAAGAGTTGGTAATCGGTTTTATCAATGATACCGATTTGCAAAAATTGAAAGACCAGGATGGGATTATCAATGCTTTCTATGAATATGGCAAGGAGTGCAAGAAAATTGCGATTCACGACCTAGCTGAGTCTGAGAAACTTGTAGCTGATTATCAATTATTCATCGACAAATCAATTCAACGAGGTTATGCTGAAAACAGTGGGACTGATTTAGATTCGATTATTCCACCAACTTCTCGTAGGCAGGGAGCGCGTGAACGGAAAAAGCAAGAAGTTTTATTCAAAATTCAAAAAATAGTTGAAACATATAAAGGTATTTAGATAGATTCAATTTGATACTAAAACCAACCGAAAACAAACCTTCAGGTGCTTAAAATTAGCTAAAGTAAAAAATTTAAAACCAGTTTTGAGTAGCAAAAAGAGCTATCGGGCTGGTTTTAAAATTGGTTTTTTTGTGTTAAAATAGAGGATATATGAAAAGCCTTGCAGAGATCTCAAAAGAAGAATATCAAAACTATTGCCAAGATAAAAACATTGACTGGTTGCAAAGTGTAGAATTTGCCGAAATGCGCAAGAAGCGTGGCGCAGAATGCTATTTTGTGGCGTTAAAAAATGGCGAAAATATCGAAGTTGCTGGGCTGATTTCTAGCAAAAATAAGCGTTTTGATTTGGTGATGGTTGAGCAAAACGGCGCTTCGCAAGCAGATTTTGTGGATTTTTTGGTGAAGAGTGAAGAATTTGCGCGCGAGCGTGGAGCGATTTCTTACCGAATTTTACCAAAAGTGGTGCGTGCACTTCGCAATGATAAGCTTGAAATTATCGAAAGCACCAACTTGAAATGGCTAAGCGAGCCAATATTAAAAGCTGGTTTCAAATATTACTCTGGCTTTAAGCACGAGTTTGATATGGATGTAAACATGCATGTTTATTTTAAAGATCTAACAGAGCTAAGCGAAGATGATGTGGCGGCAACCTACAACCAAACTACCCGCCGAAATTTGCGTGCGGCAATGAAAAAAAGTGTAAATGTTCGTAAGGTTAAAGAGAGTGAATTTGCTAATTTTGTAGCGATTTTAAAGAGTTCAAACCAAAAAAACGGTGTTGGTACGCGGGATGAAGAATATTATCACAATTTAAAAACTTGTTTTGGCAAGCAAGCGCATTTTATGGGTGTGGAGTTTGAAGGGAAATTAATTTCTGCTGGTGTGTTTATCTTTTCGAAAAACGAAGTTGTTTATTTTGAAGGTGGAACTCTTCAAGAATATCGCAAAATTCCAGCTTCTACATTTTTGCAAGATTATATGATTAGGGAGGCGATTTGTGCGGGAGCTTCAAAATATAATTTCTATGGTATTACGGCAGAGCCAAAGGCGAGTTTGTTGCGTTTTAAAGCTGGTTTTCGCGGTGTTGCGGTTGAATATGCTGGTGAATATCGCAAAAGATATTTGTTGCGCACAATTTTGAGCAAAATCTTTCGAAAATAGTTTGACATTTCTTGATTTAGGCAGTAAAATAAAGATACGAGGATTTTCCTTAGTAAATTTAAAGGCAGGTCTAAAATTATGGCTGGAAGACTTTTAAAAATGGAAGATATTGAACGAGATTATGCGAGAGTAGTTTCTCTTTCAGATAAAAGTATAGAGATTAGTGAATTGATGAATTTAGCTTATTCTGATCGAAGTGAAGCTTTGAATGATGTTTGCGATCGGTGGAATGATTATGAAGAAGCTAAAAGTAATCTTTCGAAAGCTAAAAGACAGTTTCGGAAAGATAAAATTGATGGCGATGAGTATCAATGGTTTATTGATGAATTTGATTATCGCAAGCGTCGTTCAAAAAGAGCTTCAAAAAGATATAAAGAAGCCAATAACGAGATTCGTAAATTGCGACAAGGAAAGGAAGAGATTAAACGGTTGCTGCAAGCAAGAATAAACTGACCTAAGGTGCCTAAAATTTTGAATCGCTCAGAAATGGGCGATTTTCTATTGACTAAAATATAATTATGTGTTAAAATATGATTTGTCTTAGGTTAGAACTTTGACTAAAAATATTCAAGGAGGTTGGCGTCTATGTCAACAGAAGTTTTACAAAGAAAAGGTGGCGTTCGTGTTTTGATTATTAATCCTGAAGATGGAACTTTCGAAACATTATTTGATGAATTCGATGCTTTGCTGGATGAAGCAGTGAGCTGGCAAGAAGTTTTAAAAGTTCATAAAAGAGCTAGATCTTTGCGAGGATCAAAAATTTCCCGGGATTTTTCAAAAGGTAAAACACGAAAAGGGCTAAAAAAAGCCCTTCAAGAAATTGAAAGTTGTTCTGTAAAAGAAGAATTGAAATCTTATGAACTTCAACTAGCTGATGCACTAAGCTGCCGACGTGAATTGACTAATGAAATTTTCGAAATTGAAAATTATTCGGTGAATATTTCATCTGGTCAAAAGTATAAGGAATTTAAAAATCTGAAAACAATTCAAAAATTACTGAATTATGTAGATAGGGAGTTAATTCCAGAACTTCAACAAGCAATTAAGGGCTTGTCTATCGCTGAAAATGACGATCGTCGTCGGATGCGAAAGGTTCAAAATTCTAATCGTCAAGACAGAAAGCACGGTCTTAGGGTTAAAAAGCGTCCCGACCAAGCATATAAAAGAAATCGCGACATTGCGCGCGCTAAAAAGAATGCGACAAGGATTGCGTTCGGATAAAATTTAACCGCTCAGATTGGGCGGTTTTTCTTTACGCTTGCGGTTTTTTATGATAAAATAGTAAGAACTAAAAGGAGGTTTGAATTTTGGATAATTTTAAATATTTGCCAGAAAATGCTCATTATTTTGATTCAGCGTGTCAGTCTTTGCGCCCGCAACCGGTTTTGGATGCTTTAAATGATTATTATTTGAACTTCAACTCTTGTGGTGAGCGTGTAAAATATGCTTGGGGTAGAAAAGTTGACGAAAAGGTTGAAGAAACTCGCGAGGCAGTTTTGGATTTATTAAAGCTAAAAGAAAAAGATTATTTTGTGAGCTTTACACTTAACACAACCTATGGTTTAAATTTGTTGCTTTCACAGCTTGAATTGCCGGTTTCGAAAGTGATAACGAGCGAGATTGAACATAATTCGGTTTTTCTTTCAACGATTGAATTTGCTAAAAAACATCAAATTGAACGAATTGTGCTTGAGCGTGAAGAAGATGGCTCGATTTCGCTCGAAAATAATTTTTCAAAAGCTTTGGTTGTAGTTAATGCGGCTTCGAATATTGATGGGCGACGACTCGAAAATATCAAAAAACTAGTGAAGAAAATTAAACAACAAGGCGGATTTATAATTATCGATGCGGCACAAGCACTAGGCTCAAGCTATGAATTACTCCAAAAAATTCCAGCGGATGCAATTGTTTCGAGTGCACATAAGATGTATTCGGCGAGCCTTGGAATTATGGTTGTTCGAAAGGATTTTGCAAGATTCGTAAAAACTTCTTTTGTTGGCGGTGGAATGGTTTCAGGCGTTTCGAAAGAATCTTATGAAGTATTAGATGGCGAACATATTCATGCACTTTTTGAACCAGGTCTTCAAGCTTGGGGCGAAATTATTGCTTTAAAAACAGCAATTGATTGGCTAAAAAAGCAAAAGAAAAATTCACAAATCGATAAGTTTGCGGATGAAATTTTTGAGTTTTTGAAGACGCAAAAAGGCGTGCATGTAATTAACAAAAAATCAGCACCAGTTATTAGTTTTTATCATGATGAACTTGACGCACACTTGATTGCACAGGCTTTGAGTGATGAGGGAATTATGGTGCGAAGTGGCTATTTTTGCGCGCATTATTACTTGAAAGAAGTTCGAAAATTGCCACATTTGGTGCGAATTTCAATTGGCTTGCATAACACTGAAGCTGATATTGCAAAATTAAAAGAAGTTTTAGAGAGGATTTTTAGTTAATGGTTTGTATTGCTGCATTTATAATTTTATTGATTATTTGGTTATTTACACCTGCTTTAAAACTGCTTGGCTTTAAAAAACAAGCGAGATCAATTAATCAAATGTTTAAAAAATCGATGCATTGTTTTTCGCGAAGGGTAACTTTGCGCGCTTGTGATTCAAATTTCAAAGACGAAATTAAAAATTCAATCCTTCGAAAATTAATTATAAAGCACAAAAAATGGGTAAAACCAGTCTCTTGGGCGATTGAAGCGGTGGCTGGCTTGATTGTTTTGATTACTGTTTGGTCGGTTTTAACGGTGATTAAATCGGCTTTAGCGTTATTCGTTTTTGGAACTTGCGATATTCAAAGGCCGGCTTCTTGTGCGTTAAATTCAACCGAAGCTTGCTCGATTGATGGTGGAAACACAGAAAGTCCAATAGTTTCATGGTTTACAGATTGGAAGCAAATCTTTAATGCGATGCCTGCGAAGTTTCGAAGTTGGAATGCGCAAGATTATGTTGTGAAGAATTCAACTTATCGTGGTGAATTTTCAAATGAAGTTTCGAAAGATGTAAGCGTAGCAATTGATATTTTCGACCCCGGTTGTATTGTTTGCCGACGTACGTTTATAAATCAAAAAAATAGTGGTTTCTTTAAGGTGCATAAAACGTATCTTTTGCCGTATCCGATTCCTGGAAAATTCAAGAATTCTGATTTTATAGCTAAATATATCGAAGCCGTGCGAGGTACTCAACCTGAAAATGGCAAGAAGATTTCAGCCGAGTGGATGATTGTTGAAAAGATCTTTATCGAAAAGGACGAAAAAGGAATTTTGTTCCAAGAGAAGTTTAACGGCGAAAACCAAACCGCAACAACAACTGAAGAGACTGAAAAGATTTTGCAAGGTTGGCTAAAAAATGCGGGATATTCGGATTCTCAAATTGAAGAAATTTCGAAAAAGGCAAAAAGCGAAGAAATTTCAAATCGTGTTAAAGAAAACTTGCGAATTGTAAATGATGAGATTAAAACAAAAAGTATCCCAACTTTGATTTATGAAAATCAGCGACACGAAGGTCTTTATAAAGCTTCAAAATAATTTTTACAAAAACTCTTTACAAAATATTATAAATTAGGTATAATTATAGGTAGCGTCGCGTCGTGTGTTTTGCTAAAACAGTGACTCGTGCGACGCGCATAATATTATTAATAAAAGGAGAAATTCTAAAAATGGCAGAATTTGACCGCTCAAAGCCACACGTAAACGTTGGTACTATGGGACACGTTGACCACGGTAAAACAACTCTTACTGCGGCTATCACAGCAGTTCTTGCAAAACGACTTCCATCAGAAGTTAACAAACCAATCGCGTACGACCAGATCGACAACGCACCAGAAGAAAAAGCTCGTGGTATTACGATTGCTTCTTCTCACCAAGAATACGAATCAAAAAACCGACACTATGCTCACGTTGACATGCCTGGACACGCAGACTATGTTAAAAACATGATTACTGGTGCTGCTCAGGTTGACGGTGCTGTTCTTGTTATTGCAGCTACAGATGGTCCTATGCCACAAACTCGTGAACACGTTCTTTTGGCAAAACAAGTTGGTGTGCCTAAGATTGTTGTTTTCTTGAACAAAATGGATATGGCCGACGAAGAACTTGTTGAATTGATTGAAATGGACGTTCGTGAACTTCTTTCAGCTAATGGATTTGATGGCGACAACGCTCCAATCATTAAAGGTTCAGCTCTTAAAGCTCTTGAAGGTGATGAAAAATACGAAGACGCTATTATGGAATTGGTTGATGCTATGGATTCATACATCGAAGAACCAGTTCGTGATATGGACAAACCATTCTTGATGCCTATCGAAGATGTTTTCTCAATCAAAGGTCGTGGTACAGTTGCTACTGGACGAATCGAACAAGGTGTTGTTAAACTTAACGACGAAGTTGAAATTGTTGGTTTGAAAGATTCACAAAAAACCGTTGTTACTGGTATCGAAGCCTTCAAAAAATCTCTTGACCAAGGTCAGGCAGGTGACAACGCTGGTCTTCTTCTTCGTGGTATTGACCGAGATCAAATCGAACGTGGACAAGTTATTGCTGCTCCTGGCACAATTACTCCACACACAGAATTTGAAGCTGAAGTTTATATCTTGAAGAAAGATGAAGGTGGACGACACACCCCATTCTCAAAGGGTTACAAACCACAATTCTACTTCCGAACAACTGACGTTACTGGTGAAGTTGAACTTCCAGCTGACAAAGAAATGGTTATGCCTGGTGACAATGTAACTTTCAAGGTTAAATTGCAAGCACCTATCGCCATGGAACAAGGTTTGAACTTTGCTATCCGTGAAGGTGGACGAACTGTTGGTGCTGGTGTTGTTACAAACATCATTAAATAGTTCTACTTTTCTAAAAAACACTCCAAATAAGGGGTGTTTTTATTTTGTCTAAAAATTGCTAGATATCCCCATTTTTTGGCGACTGCTGCAATTTGGTTTCATGATAGGATTAGGGGGAGTTAAATTGCTTGTTACGGATTCTATAGTGATCTTTGATTGGATTAGTTTAAGCGAGTTTATTTCGCTAATCATATTGGTTGAAGTTTATAAATTTTAGCTATTAAGTTCATGAAAAGTTTTCGAAATAAAGCAAAATCAAAATAAATAGCCTTTTTACAAGGCTATTTATTATTGTGTCTATTCGAAGCGATAAAGAGTTGTATTACAGAGGTTAATATAATGACTGAACATACGAACCAGAATTGGCTAATATTTGGCAGATTGAATTCGAAAAATTCTCGTAGGACGGGTGCGCTGAAAATCACACCGGTGAAAATTAGAGTTCCAATGATATAGAGAGTTCTTCGAATTTTGTTATTTTTGGAAGCTTTTGAGCCAAGAAAAATCTCGCTTAAAATTGTTGCAAAAACACCAAACCATGCGGTTGAGATTACCACTGTAGAAAGAATTCCATGCATTGTTATTTTATCAATCAATTCTCCGCCAGCATGAATATATAGACCTGTATAGATAAACGAAATTGCTAAACCGCTCAAAATCGCAATTGGCATAATCGAATATAAGGTATCTCGCCAGAAATTTTTAGGGTTAATTTTTTCTCTAGGAATTGGTGGGAAGAGAGTTGTTAAGATTGTTGGAAGCGTCACGAGAATGAAATTCATATAGGTGATATGACGTGGAAGGAATGGATAATTAATCCCAGCAAGCATTGTTGTAAAGAGAATTGTTACACCGAGGATAATTTTGTGAAAGAAAAGTATAGCAATCATTTCAATTGAAAGCATTATTCGGTTTCCAATTTTAACACCGTTTGGTAGTGATGTGAATGAATTATCCATCAAGACTAAATCTGCAACTCTCCTTGTAGCTGGTGTTCCATCGAACATTGAAATCCCTAAATCTGATTTTTTAATCGCTAACGCATCATTCACGCCATCACCAATCATTCCAGTGTAAAATTTATTTTTTTGAAAAACACCAATAATTTTCTCTTTTTGCTCTGGTAAAACTCGTGCAAAGATTGTGTTTTCAAGAATTGCTTTTTCAAATTCCTCTTTCGAAAGTTCGGCGAGCTCTGCTCCAGTGATAAACTTTTCGGCATTTTTTACGCCAGCTTCAGAAGCAATAAAACTAACCGTTCTTGGATTATCACCAGAAATTACACGAATTGAAACTCCACGCTCTTGTAAAAAACTAACTGTTTCTTGGACATTTGGCCGAAGTGCATTTTTAAGTGTAATTATAGCAATTGGCGAAAGTTTTTCGTTTTCTAAAAGATTTTTAATTTTGCCTGATTTTTCAAATTTAGCAAGCAAAAGAACGCGAAGACCTTTTGAAGCAAGTGCATCAATCTCTTTTGAAAGTTTGTTAAATTCGGATTTATTCGCAAGATTTTTTAAGATAAATTCTGGCGCACCGAAGACGATTGATTCTTCGGAAGATTTATTTTTCGAAAAAGTCATTCCTGAGAGTTTTCGCGAACTTGAAAAAGCCATATAATCTGTTATTTTGATGTTTTTGCTTTCTTTAAATTCATTTAAAATTGCTTTTGCTGTGGCATTTTTCTCGGTAGATTTGGAGTTTAACGCATTTAAAATTTCGCCAATTTCAGCTTTTGGAAAATTAGAGTTTAAAATTTCGCAAGAGTTAAATTTGATTTCAGGCGAGGTTAAGGTTCCAGTTTTATCGGTTGCGAGAACTTCAAGAAGCGCCATATCTTCGATAGCTGAGATTTTTTGTGGCAAAACTTTTGCTTGAAGTAGTTTTAGTGAGCCATAAGCGAAGAAAAGCGAGCTGGCGAGAAGTAGGCCTTCTGGAACAACAACAACCGCAGCCGAAGTGATTGTTTTGAGGATTGTTGTTGGGGCTTCGTGAAAAAAGAAGAAATAGACTACGCAAATAACTATCGCAAGCACTAATGCGAACCAACTTAATCTTGAAATAAGCTTGGAGATTTTTTGCTGAATTGGTGTGAGTTTTGGTTTGTAATTTTTGAGTTTTGAAGTCATTTGACCAGCTTCGGTGTTCGCTCCAACTGCTAAAACTTCGGCTTCGGCATCGCCAGAAACCACGATTGTACTAGATAAGATTTTATCGCCAATAGTTTTTGAAATTGCATCACTCTCGCCAGTCAAAATTGATTCATTAACTTCGAAAGAGCTTGATTTTGTGATTTTCGCATCAGCCGGGATTTCGTCGCCAGCTTTGAGGGCTATTTTATCACCAACTTTAAGTTCGGTGAAGAGGATTTCAACTAAATTACCATCGCAAAAAACTCTTGCTCGCGGTGCGCTCATTAATTCGATTTTTCGAAGGGTTAAATATGCACGGATTTCTTGAATGCTTCCAATTAAAGAATTAACGAGAATTACGAAAGAAATAAACCAAGCATCGCGAAATTCACCAACGAGTAAAAGCCCGCCTGCCAAGATAAAGATTGCAATTGATATTGGAGAAATAAAGTTTCGAAAAATAATTGTTTGGATATGCTTCATAAAAATATTATAACACAAAACATAAAAAATAGCCCAGCTGTTGTAAACCAAGAGGGTTCACATCTCCGGACTATTTTGGGGATAATATATCTGAACTTAATTAAAGAATTAAAAAAAGAAATTTTAAGAAATAATTATCCATGAGTTATTATAATACAAGGCGCAAATAAAATCAATAGAAAAATCAAAAAAGCTCTACTTGCGTGAGTAAAAGGCCTGTGCTATAATAAAAATATTATGAAATCTTTTAAAAAGTATCTTAATAATTTCAAAAAACAATTTAATACTTTTCTAAAAAAATATCTTTCGAAAAAAACTCAGCAAAAAATCAAAAAAAATCTACAAATTGGTAAAAAAATCGTTCAAAGCAAGGCTTTTTTTGCTGGATTTTCGGCGATTTGTATTTATTTTTTTGGAATTTTTCTAACAAAATATGTTTTAAATTTACAGTTTGGTGGCTGGGAAAAGGCTGAAACTTTTCTTTCTGAGAATAAAGAAATTGCAGCTTTTAGCACTACTGTGACGATTCTATTGAGTTTTTTGTTCGTGGGTGTTTTTCGAAATTGGCGAATTGCGATAGGGGTTTTATATTCATTTGCAACAATAATAATGTATATTAACGCCGAGAAAATGGCTTCAAGAAATACGCCTTTTTTGCCTGAGGATTTAGCACTGTCGAGCGAAGCTGATGGTTTGGCTTCAATGATTAATTTTGGCAGATTTTCGAATATGATTTTTACGGTTGGAGTTATTATAATAATTACGATTATCGTAAATAAAATTTCAAAGAAAATCTGGAATTTTAAGCTTTCGAAAAAGCAGAAGCTTGTGATTTTTATTCCGCAGATTGTTTTGGTTTTTGGGTGTATTCATTTTTTGAATTTATATACATTAGAGGTTCGAAATTTGAATGGAAAGGGAACTTTTATTAAAGTTGAAAAGCTCAAAACTTCAGTTGATTTAACAGACCAAGCATACAACTATCAGACTAATGGATATATTTTAGGAACGATTTCAAACCTTCAAGCGAAAACTCAAAAAGAGCCAGAAGGATATTCGAAAGAAGCCGTTCAAAAGATTGTTAAAAAATATCAGGCTATAGCCGAAGAGAGAAATAAAGATCGCAATAAATTAAATGACGAGAAAGTTAATGTTGTCTATGTGATGAGTGAGAGTTTTATTGATCCTGCACTTGCAAAGCATATTTATGATTATGGTAATAAAGAGCCAATTCCATATACGAAAAAGATTTTAAAGTCGAAAAGTTCGGGCTGGGCAGCTTCAAGTGAATATGGCGGCGGAACTGCGAATGTGGAATTTGAAGCTTTAACGGGATTAAGTAACTTTTTCTTGAATTCAATACCTTATTCCTCGATTGTTCCAGGAAACAAAGAAACGCCATCGGTTGTTAAGAATTTCAACGAAAATGGCTACAAAACGATTGCGATGCATCCATATAATCGAAATATGTATCGCCGCGAAACTGTTTATCCAAATCTTGGTTTTCAAGAATATAAAAGTGCTGAGAATTTTAAAAATAATTCAAAAATTGATAATTCGAAATATATTTCTGACGAATCCGCTTTTAATGAGGTGATAACAGAGCTGAAAAGTAGTTCAAAGCCTGATTTTGTTCATCTTGTAACGATGCAAAATCATATGCCATATGAGGAGGACGCGTATAATAAAAAGAATTTTATGGTTCAAGCAAAAAATGGAGGAAATCAAGAAAATTCAAAAATGGTTCAAGCTTATCTTGAGGGAATTTCGCGTTCTGATAATGCAATGAAGAAGTTTATTTCTGAAATTGAGAAACTCAATGAGAAAACGATTGTTGTATTTTGGGGTGATCACTGGCCAGGAATTTATGGTGAAATGTTCGAAAAAGAATTAAATAAAAATGATATCCGTCGCACGCCACTTTTCGTTTATTCAAATTTTGAAAAAGATAGAGAAGATTTGAAAACTTCAAGCTTGATATATAATCAAAATTTGGTGCTAAATTCGGTCAATTCGAAACTTTCGCCATTTCAATATTTGTTGGGAGATTTGCGAGAAAAATATCCAGCTCTAACCAAGCAATTTGTAAAATTGGATGAAAAAAGTGAAATTTTGAAAGATTACGAAATGATTGAGTATGACATTTTGAGCGGAAAAAAATATAGTCGTGGTGATTTTTATAAAATTAAAGATTAAAACTAAAACCCTTGTATAGTCAGGGGTTTATTTTTAAGTGAAAGTGCTTGAAATTTTGAAACTTTTGTGATAAAATTGAAAAAGTTGCCAGAGACAGTAGCTGTCGGTAGTTCCGACTTAATCTGCTACCGAGGAATACTTTTCTTTCTGTCAACGAGTTTTGAAGGGAGGCTTTCAAAACGCCAGAATCTTAACAATCAGGTCGAAGAATATTAACCAAAAAAGGAGTTTTTATGGCATTATCACGCGATAAAAAGAACCAATTGGTTGCTGAATTAAGCGCCGCTCTAAAAGACGCAAAAATGACAGCTTTTGCTGAATATAAAGGTTTGACAGTTGCTAACCTTCAAGAACTTCGAAAAGAAGCTCGCGAAGCTGGCGTTCAGATTAAAGTTGTTAAAAACCGCCTTGTGCGTGTTGCAATGCAAGAAGTTGAAGCTTTGAAAAAATCTGATACTTCTGTATTGAAAGGACAACTCGTTTATGCTATTTCAATCGAAGATGAGATTGCTGCAGCACAAGTTTTGGGTAAATTTGCAAAAACTCACCCAGAAATGAAACTTGTTGGTGCGTTTGCTGGCAATGGCGACGTAATGGATACTGCAACTGTTACGACACTTTCAGAACTTCCAAGCAAAGACCAACTTATCGGTCAAATCGTGGACACACTTCTTTCACCAATCAACGCGATTGCTGGTGGTCTTACAAACGAAGATTTGGAATTTCGAAAAGCAACCAATTAATTTTAGAATATTAACCATTTAATTTTAAAGGAGTCAAAAATGGCTGACATTAAAAAATTGGCTGAAGAATTGGTAAAATTGACTATTCTTGAAGCTAACGAATTGAAAGAACACCTCAAAGAGGAATACGGAATTGAACCAGCTGCTGTTGCTGTTGCCGCTACTGCCGGTGCTGCTGATGCTGCTGACGAAAAAACAGAATTTACAGTTACTTTGAAAGACGCTGGTGCTCAAAAAGTTGCTGTTATTAAAGCAGTTAAAGAAATCACAGGTCTTGGACTTGGTGAAGCTAAAGCTATCGTTGACGGTGCTCCAGCACCCGTTAAAGAAAAAGTTTCTAAAGATGAAGCTGAAGAAGCTAAAAAGAAACTTGAAGAAGCTGGCGCAACTGTTGAGCTTGCTTAATTTAAATATAAAACTAATCGATTTGATTTAAGATTTTTAAAAAGATCGCCCGAATTGGAGCGATCTTTTAGTTTGTGCTGATTTTTATCTAATTAAGGTTTTATAAATGTTTGAGGTTATCCAGCAGTTTCTGTATCTATGCAGTATCCCCATCCACCACCATAATAATCAGTATGTACGCCTTCGAGTTCAACTGTAACCGCCATTGCTTTTTCTGGGACAGATCCGCCATATTTTAGATAGTATCCACCTTTGTCTCCCGGCGTACAAACGGTACCGAGTGTTATATTCCAGCTTCCAACAGGATGTGATTCCGATCCGGAAGTGCTATAGCCGACAATTTGCTCTGTTTTTGAATTAAAGAATGCAAAATTATCAATATGTCCAGGAGGGCGGTCATTTAATAAATTACTTTTATTCCAGTATGGTTTAAGTTTCGTCCACGCGTTATTGTTATCGTTAAAAGGCCTTAGACCTTTATTGTGTGACTGAAATTCAATGATTGCGGCAAGCAAATTTCTAGCGTCGTTTTTTCTTTGTGTGTCTCGCTGCGAGCGTTGAAGTGCGGGGAGTGCTAAGAATATCATCAAAAATATCAATCCAGCAACTTCAAGAACTAATACAACCTCAATGATTGTAAATCCTCTATAATCCTTATGTTTTTTCATAACACCAATTATATCACCCCCCCCCCCAATAATTGCAATGTTTTAATTTAAGCAAAAGCATGGTATAATTGTATTATTATGGATATTTTGGAATTGTTAAAAGTTCTTGCCGTGAGCTTTATTGAGGGAGTAACAGAGTGGCTGCCAGTTTCAAGCACTGGACATATGCTTTTGTTTGATGAATTTTTTAAGTTGAATTTTTCGAATGAATTTAAGAGTGTTTTTATGGTAGTAATCCAGCTTGGGGCGATTATGGCGGTTGTGGTTACATATTGGTCGCGACTAAACCCTTTCGAAAAACATAAGAATGCTCGCGAAAAAAATAATACTATTGAATTATGGAAGAAAATTTTAATTGCTGCGGTTCCTGCTGGTGTTTTGGGTATTTTGTTGAATAATTTTATTGATAAATATTTCGAAAATATGTGGGTAATTTCTGCAACTTTGGCGATTTATGGAATTTTATTTATTTTAATTGAAAAATATCGAAAAAAATATAATAGTAATCCAAGGATTAAAAAACTAGAAGATATGAAATATTCTGATGCTGTAAAGATTGGAGCTTATCAGGTTTTAGCTTTAATTCCTGGAACTTCTCGAAGTGGTTCAACGATTATCGGAGGTTTGTTGACTGGAGTTTCAAGAAAAATTGCGGTTGAGTTTTCGTTCTTTGTGGGGATTCCAATAATGTTAGGTTCAAGTGGTTTAAAGCTAATTAAGTATGGGTTTAAATATTCTGCGAGTGAGATCTTTTATCTTTCTGTAGCGTTGATTGCAACATTTATCGTTTCAATGTTCGTCATTAAGAAGTTACTTGAATATCTAAAAAATAATGATTTTCAAGCTTTTGGGTGGTATAGAATTTGCTTGTCTGTTGTGATAGTTTTGTATTTTTTGATAAAATAGGTTTTTTACTTTAAATAGGAAGGAAAGTGTGGTAAAATATTAGTTATGAACTGGAAAACAATAGTTAAATCGATGAAAAATAAAGATATGCAAAAGCGTGTCTTTGGGGTTATTGGCCTTTTGGTTATTTTTAGGTTTTTGGCTCATGTGCCAATTCCTCTTGCGAGTGCAGGAAATTTGAAAGAAGTCGTTGAATCTGCGATAAAAAGTACAGATTTGGGTGGATTTATTAATTTATTGACTGGTGGTGCTCTAACAAGTTTTTCAATTATGCTTGTTGGTTTGAGTCCATTTATTACAGCTTCTATTATTACACAGCTAATGACTAAAGCGATACCTTCGCTTGAAGAGTTAAATAACGATGGTGAATCTGGACGTCGAAAAATTAACCAGTGGACGCGAATTTTGACAGTACCTTTGGCAGTTATTCAATCAATTGCATATATTTTCATTCTTCAAACATCAGTTCTTCAATCAAATTCGACAAGTTTTAGTGGAATGACACTTTCGAACTGGATTGTTGCAGTTGCCGCGATGGTAACTGGATCTGTTTTGTTGATGTGGATTGGTGAAATTATTACTGAAAAGGGTGTTGGAAACGGTATTTCACTTGTGATTTTTGCAGGTATTATTTCGCAGCTTCCAACAACTTTGGCAACACTCATTTCCTCAATAACAGACACAAAAGATGGTGCTCTTAGTGTTTTTGGTTGGTTCACACTTCCAGTTAACAGAATTACATTTATTGTAGCTCTAATTCTACTAGTTATTAGTATCATTCTTCTCTATGTGTTGGTTAAAATTAATGAAGCTCAGCGAGTTATTACAATTAATTACGCAAAACGAGTTCATGGAAATTCTTCATACGGTGGAATTAAGAGTATCTTACCGGTTAAACTAATTGTTGCAGGTGTTATTCCAGTTATCTTTGCAGTTTCATTTTTAAGCCTACCAGCGTTTATTGGTCAGGTTATGAAAAATGCAAAAGTTAACATTTCTTTGGCGGATAATCTTATTAAATGGTTCTCAGCACCAAACCAAGGAACTTTTACGGGCTCTTCTCTTGAATCATTTATTTATCCTGCGGTCTATTTCGTACTGATTGTAATGTTTACATATTTCTACACTTCGATTGTATTTAACGCGAATGAAATTGCCGACAATCTTCAAAAGCAAGGTGGATTTATTGAAGGAGTACGCCCTGGTGTTTCGACTGCTGAATATTTGAAAAAAGTCGTCAATCGTTTGAATCTTTTTGGAGCGATCGCTCTCGGTTTGATTGCATTGCTTCCGTTCGTTGCGGATTATCTTCTTTACAATCTTGCTTCAATTCAGAACAGCAATCTTTCGATCGGTGGAACTGGAATTCTAATTATTGTTACTGTTGCACTTGAAACTATTCGCCAGATTAATTCTCGCGCGCTAATGGTTACTTACGACGATTATAAATAGTGGGGTATATTCATGAAGGTGAAAAATACCCGCAATAAATCTCGAAAAATAATATTAGTTATACTCTTGGTCTGTTGGATTGGCTTAATAATTTACACTGGTTTTTATATTTATAATAATTTTCTGCATCCTAAAAATATTAATAGTATCGAAAATCACGGAGTGGTTGCTAGTCATGAGGTTGATGAAACTGAAGTTACAGATAATAATAAGAATAGCTATCAAGTTCCAAACCCATCTTTTCCAAGATTCTTATCAATACCTAACTTAAAGATTTCGAATTCTCGTGTTGTTCAGCTCGGATTAGTTAAAAATACTAATCAACTTGATTCACCGATATCAATATACGATGTCGGATGGTATGTGAAAAGCTCTTTACCTGGAAGTGGAAAAGGTGCTTTGCTAATTGATGGTCATAACGGAGGACCGACAAAAGGTGGAATTTTTGAAAATCTCGGAAAACTTTCTAAAGGTTCAGATATTATAATTGAAAGAGGTGATGGTCAAAAAATAACCTATGAAGTTCGCAACAATAGGGAGATGAGTGTCAATGAAATAAACGATGAAAATAACCCTTTAGGTATGAGAACAATGCTAGACTCGATAGATCCATTGAAAGAAGGGCTTAATATAATAACATGTGTTGGCGACTGGGATTATTCAAAGAATACCTTCAATAAGCGTGTTATGCTTCGTGCAGTTCGAAAGGCTTAAAATTGACAAAAATATTAAAATGTGCTACTATAAGTAAGTAGTACATTTTTAATTTGGGGGTGGAAAATATGCCAAAAAATCGAGTTGCATTTTTTGATATAGATGGAACAATCAGAAATAAATCTTTAACGGAATCTCTTTTTGAAATTTTAGTAAGAGACTATAAATATCGCGGAAAAGATTTTAATAAGTATTTCGAATTGCAGAGTAACATTTCTAGTCTTAGAAAAGCTTATAAATCTTCTGAAGATAGAGCGGATGATTTATTCGGTGAATATTGCCAAAAAGTTGTTAAATTTGCAATGTTTGCGCTTGAAAATTATACTCTCGAAGAAGTTCGTGAGATTGGTCGTCGAGTTGCAGTTGAATATCGTGACCATCAGGACTATGTATTTTCGAAAGAGCTTATAAAGTTTTTGCGACAAGAAGGTTTCGAATTAGTTGCAATTTCTGGCTCACCAAAATTTTTAGTCGACGCTTTCGTGAAGGAATATGGTTTTTCGAAGGGAATTGGTCAGGATTATGTAAAGGATGAAAAGACTGGAATATTTAAAGAGACTTTGATTAGAACTTTCCAAGATAAACATATCTTTATCGAAGAATTTTTGCAAGATCGTAGTTCTGGAGATTTTAATCGTGACGATTTTTATATTGTTGCAGTTGGTGATACTGAGTGTGATTTTTCAATGATGGATTATGCTGATAAAGCATTTATTGTTAATCCTTCAATAAGATTCTTTTCGAAAATTATTGAGCTTTTTAAAATCGGAAAGCTAAAGCAATATTCTGATTTTGGTAAATATACAATTGTTACCGAAAGAAAGAGACGGACTATAATTCAGTATATCAGAACATTCCCTATAGATTCTGGTGAATTTCTTGTTGATACTTGGTCTCCTTTAATATTAAAAGATAGTGATATTGCAGAGACTCTTAAGTATAGTGTATAGTTTAGATTTATACACAAGCGTCCAGAGTGTGGGCGCTTTTAATTTTAATAAAATTAAATAAAACTATTGACTTTTATAATGTAATGATGTAGAATGGTATAGATTTATGGCTCAAAAGGAAGTAATAAAATTGGAAGGACGAATCGTGGAGGCTTTGCCAAACACGCAGTTTAAAGTTGAACTTCAAAATGGGCATACAATCATCGCTCATATTAGTGGAAAAATGCGAAAGCATTATATTCGATTAGTTCCGGGCGATAAGGTTGAAGTAGAGTTGACCCCTTACGATCTTACAAAGGGGAGAATCAGCTTCCGCCTAAGAGATTAGCAAGTTCGAAATAGAAAAGCCATTTTTCTAGGGCTTATTATTTCTATGGGGATTTGCAGATAATATAAACCTAACGGATAAGGAGTTTTTATACACTTATGAAAGTTCGTGCAAGTGTTAAAAAAATCAGTCCAGATGACATTTTAGTTCGCCGAAAAGGTCGACTTCGTGTTATCAATAAGAAAAAACCTAAGAATAAGCAAAGGCAGGGTTAAGTATGGCTCGAATCGCAGGGGTAACAATCCCAGCAGAAAAGCAAGTTTGGATCGCTCTTACTTACATTTACGGTATTGGCGAAACAACTTCGCGAACCATCCTTGCGGCGGCTAAAATTGAGCCGACCACTCGGGTGAAAGATCTCACCGAGGCTGAAGAACAGAAGCTACGTGAAATTATTGATAATAATTACACTGTAGAAGGTGATCTGCAACGCCTCGTGGCAAATAATATTAAACGTCTAAAAGACATTAACAACTATAAAGGTATGCGACACAAAGCAGGTCTGCCTGTAAACGGTCAGCGCACACGAACGAACGCACGAACTCGAAAGGGTCGCGCAATCGCCGTTGGTGGAGCACAGCCAAAAGCAGCAAGTAAGACTTGATTTAAGAAAGGGATAGAATTATGGCAGAAAAAGTTAGCCGTAAAAAACAGCGCCGATCTGTTCCATCAGGTCAAATGCATATCCAAGCTACTTTTAACAACACAATCATTACTTTTACAGATAAAAAAGGTAATGCTTTAGCAGCAGCAAGTGCTGGTGCATGTGGCTTCCGTGGAAGCAAAAAAGGTACAGCTTATGCAGCGCAGGTTGCAACTGAGAAAGCAGCCGAAAATGCACAGACTCTATATGGTCTAAAATCAGTAGATGTTTTCGTTAAAGGTGTTGGACTTGGTCGCGACTCAGCGATCCGATCACTTTCGAATGTAAATATTACTGTTGAAAGTATTAAAGATGTGACGGGTGTTCCACACGGTGGTGTTCGTCCAAAGAAAGCAAGGAGGGCTTAATTTATGGCACGAGATAGGTCTCCGATTGTTAAACAATCACGCCGAGAAGGCTATGCCCTTCATCGAAAAGCTGCCAAAATTATGGCACGAAAAAGCGGAATTCCTGGTCAACACTCTGGTTCTCGACAAGGAAAACCAAGCTTGTATGCAATTCAATTGCGCGAAAAACAAAAAGTTCGACGACTTTACGGACTTCTTGAAAAACAATTCGCACGATTAATGAAAGAAGCATCGCGACGTGAAGGTCTTGCAGGCGAAAACCTTTTGCAACTTTTGGAGCTTCGCTTGGATAATGCTATTTATCGAGCAGGTTTCGCAACTTCACGCCGACAAGCTCGCCAATTGGTGAGTCACGGACATTTCTTGTTAAACGGTCGACGAGTTGATATTCCTTCAATTCGTTTGAAAGCTGGTGACGAGATTGTTGTTCGACCAAAAAGCCAAAAATCTGGCTATTTCACAAATCTTGAAAATGTTGTTGCTGATGCTGCTCCAGCCCCACTTAGCTGGTTGAAAGCTGATAGCAATAAGATGACGGTTTCTATTTCTGGGCTTCCTAAACGAGAAGAAGCAGAAGCTGGAATCAATGAACAGCTAATCGTTGAATACTACTCACGATAAAAGGTAAGGAGCTAAAAGTTTATATGTCAAAATTAATTCACAATCCAGCGCTTGCTGAAATTCAGGACTTAAGCGATAATGTTGCAACTTTTGTTGTAAAGCCGCTTGAGCCTGGTTATGGCAATACGCTCGGAAACAGCTTGCGCCGAGTGCTTCTTTCGAGCATTAATGGTGCAGCAATAGTTGCTTTTAAGATTGACGGAGTCAGCCACGAATTTACATCTATTGAAGGTGTTAAAGAGGATGTGGTTGATATCATGTTGAATCTTAAAAATATTAAATTCAAGGCTCATACTGATTCGCCTGTTGAACTTCGATTGGAAAAAACTGGCGCTGGAATTATTACCGCAAAAGATATTCATGCAAATGCTGAAATGGAAGTAGTAAATCCAGACCAAATTATCGCAACTATTGATGATGATAAAACTAAATTTGCAATGGATATTGTTGTAGAATCTGGCCACGGTTATAAAACTATTGAAGAGGCCAGCGAAGATCGAATTCATAGCGATATGATTGCGGTTGATGCAATCTTCACACCTGTTTTGCGAGTTCGATATAAAGTCGATAATACTCGTGTTGGTCAAGTTTCGAACCTTGATCGATTAGATTTAACTATCGAAACTGATGGTTCACTTTCTCCACGAGAAGCTTTCGAACAAGCATCTGCAATTTTAGCAAATCAATACACAGCTCTTGCTGGCTCAACAACAATTGAAGCCGCTCCAGCTCTTGGTGAAGAAGCTAAGGATGAAGCGAGCGAGCTTCACACATCAATCGAAGATTTAAACTTGACAGCTCGGACAACAAATGCGCTTGTTAATAATGACATTCGCACCGTTCACGACTTAGTAAACCTTACCGAACAAGATTTGCGTGAACTTAAAGGCTTTGGAAGCAAAGCTTTGGATGAAGTAAAAGATAAAATAGCGGAGTTAAATTTATAATATGCACCGACATGGATATAAAGGGCGAAAATTTGGTCGTGAACGTGACCAGCGCCGTGCGCTCCTCAAAGGCTTAGCGACTTCGTTAGTCATTCATGGCAAAATTGAAACAACTTTGCCAAAAGCCAAAGAGACTTTGCGCTACACAGAAAAGCTTATCACTAAAGCTAAAAAAGGTGATTTGCATAACCGCCGTCAGATTATAGCCAAACTTGGAAATATTGATGCGGCAAACAAATTGGTAGACATTATTGCTCCACAACTTTCAAATCGAAATAGTGGTCACTTGCGAGTTGAACGAACTCGAATTCGTCGCGGTGATGCAGCAGAAATGGCTACAATTGAATTTGTTGATGAAATTAAACACGAAAGTGAGGATAAGTAAATGGCTGTAAATGCAAAAACTTATTCACAAAAACCAACTGAAGTTGAGCGAAAATGGATCTTGATTGATGCAGCAGAATCAGCTACTCTTGGTCGGCTTAGCGCCAAAATTGCAACTTTCTTGACAGGTAAAAACAAACCTACATATACACCACACACAGATGGTGGCGACTATGTAATCGTTATTAATGCTGAAAAAGTTAAAGTTACAGGAAATAAAGAAGAAGCTAAAATGTATTACCGACACAGTGGTTTCCCTGGCGGTTTAAGCGAAGCTTCTCTAAAAGAATTGCGCGAAAAGAACGCTGCAATGATTATTGAAAAAGCTGTTTACGGAATGCTTCCAAAAAATAAACTTCAAGCAGATCGAATGAAACGTTTGAAAGTTTATGTTGGTGCAGAACATAATCACGCTGCTCAAAAACCAGAGAAAGTTGAGGTTAAATAATTATGGCTGAAGCTAAATATTTTTACGGTCTTGGACGACGCAAAGCTGCAACAGCTCGCGCTCGACTTTACGCTGGAAAAGGTAACCTAACTATTAATGATAAGCCTGCAGTTGAGTATTTAGATGGAAACAAATCAATGCTTGCTGAAATTACAGATCCACTTGCATTGGTTGGAAAACAAGCTGAATATGACATTACAGTTAAAGTTAATGGTGGTGGTTTGGCTGGTCAAGTTGATGCAATTAAACTTGCGATTTCAAAAGCTCTAACAGTTGCTCATGCAGACTTGCGACCAGTTCTAAAGAAAGCTGAATTCCTAAAACGCGACCCTCGCGAAAAGGAACGCAAAAAATACGGTTTGCGATCTGCTCGAAAACGAGAACAGTTCTCGAAACGTTAATACTTCAAAAACAATCGTTCGAATTATTCGGGCGGTTGTTTTTTTATTGTAAACTATCTTAATAATATATTCTTAATCTTACAAAAATTGGAAATGTTAAACAGTGGGAGTATGTAAAAGATATAAAAGATATGTAAGGTTTGTGGGATAATTTTAAGCGAATTATTGAACAGAACAATACAGCGAGGCTGGAAGAACCTCTTTAGAAAAGTGAGTTTGCTCAAATTAAAGAACAAATTAAGAAAAAAAGATATTTCGAAGATTTTAGAGGCTTATTCAAGCCGGCAAGATATTGAAAAATATGCGCACATGGCAAGTATCGAAGAGATTCACGACAATGATTATAATTTAAATATTCCACGACATGTTGATACTTTTGAAGAGGATGATGTAAAACCACTTAATGAAATTGCGGAAGAAATTAAAGAAATTGACAGGGAAGTTAAAGAAGTCTCGGGTGAAATTCTTGAGTCGATGAAGAAGCTTGTTGGTACCACACCAGAAGCACAAAAAGAGCTAGAAGAATTTATTAAAATTATTGAAAGCTAAAAATTTGAAAATTAAAATTCGTACTCTGATTAAAAAGGTGCGAATTTTTGGTATTTAGATAAAAAGAATGATTTATCTCGGGCATTATAGCGTTAGCAAGCATCTATTGGAGTCGGTTTGCGAGCGTTGTAAAATCTATCGATGAAGTTGACGCTGATGTTCTTCGAAAAACTATTACAGCAGATATTTAAAAGAAAATACCGCAAAGTGTGGAGTGAGTGGTGTTGTGGTTCGTAACGGTAATATTGAGTTTGGTTCCATAAATGAAAAAGACTCCAAAGGGTCTTTTCGTCATGCGTCTAAGAGCCAATTGGGTTCGAAAACCAATACTAAGAGTGAACTCTCACATATTAGTATTATATCACCAATCAGTGAAAATTAATAGCATTTTTAATAAACATAAAGAAAAGAACATCGCCGCCTCTTATGCAAGACACGACAGTGTTCTTTGTGATCTAATATTACCACAAAACAAAGAAAAAATCAAGATTAAACCTGCGGACTATTGGCAAAATCGCGCCGCTGCCCGTTTTAAAAATCGAGAACAGCAATCTTTAAGTTTATATTCGTCACATAAAAGAGAATTACGATTCTAGAATGACAAGATTAGAAATGCTCAATAATAAGATTTGGGTAGAATTGAAAAAGGCTAGTGAAATTGATAAAAATCCTTTGAACGCTGAAGGTTTAGTAAATATTCAAAAAGTATTTGAATATCCAGATTCTGCGGTTGGGTCTGATAGAAATGGTGAAAAACTTGTAAAATTAGAGAAGAAAGGAAAAACAATAAAATGTTGATTCTTGAATTATCGAAAAATCAAAAAAGAACTTAAAGTAAAAACTTTCTTTAATATTTCATAGAACGAAAAACTATCTTTAAGGGTGGTTTTATTTTGTAAGTTACAATGATATCTACTATGCCGGTAAGTTCACGCCCGAAGCGACTAGTGACGCGATAGTGTATCATTTTTCAATTCTTTTCGCTCGTATTTACATACCATTGTATTTTATCAAAAAAGTCAATGTGTTGTAAATTGATCTTTTAGTAAAGATGTGATAATATCTAATTAGAAGCAAAAAGAGTTGAGAGATTTACACACTATCGTGAACTGGATTGCTTCGGGCGTGCTCTTACCGGATTTTACAGGTAAGCCCAGTTCTACCTTTAAAACTACCCTATGAGGTGGTTTTATTGCTATCTAGCTAATATTAGAAAGGATTTCGAATCTATAATGAAAACAAAATATGAATTTACCCACGAAGATACAGTTGGAGTTTATGGTGTATGGTATCGTGATGAAGTTTTAGATGAATATGCTCGAAAATTTAAGATATTTGATGATTTTGGAGAACCTGCCTTTTTGGTTATCGAAGGTGATGAAAAACATATCAATGACTGCATTGAAACCGCTCGTAAATCTATTAAAAATGGCAAACCATTTTTCTATAATGCCCCAGAATATATTCAAAAACGAATGATTAAGGAACGGGAAAATCTTGAAAATGGTGTGCGCTATTAAAGATATTGCGTAAGAATAATCAAAAGATGTTTTTATGCATTATTGATAATTGTAAAATTGATTATGAAAGGCATATCGTAATGGATTCAATTAAAAAAGAAGCTCAAAAAGATGGTTTTGAAGACGTAATAGAGCTCGGCTCTATTGATGGTAAGAAATATTATATCGTTTTTAATAGAAAAGATGAATTCATTGAGGATTGCTACTGCTATATAGAAGATAAAAATGGTGAGATCGAAAAAGTATTTATGGGTATGTTAATGATCGGATATGAAAAAGTCTGTGAAGATTTTGAGAAAAATGACCCCTTGGGACAAAAACGAAAATTCATTTCAGATAATTTTGATTTTTTGAACTGCTTACAATACAATTAAAACGTAACTTATAGAAAATTAAAAAATCTAAAAAAAAACTACTTGCAGTAGAATATAAGACTTTGAGATAATTTCTTGGAGCCACGATCGGGGCTTGAACCCGAGACCTCATCCTTACCATGAATGCGCTCTACCAACTGAGCTATCGCGGCGAATAAATGAATTATATCATATAAATTATATCAATGTCAATATGAGTATTTAGTGATCAAATCGAGGCCCCTATTGACAAAATAATTGTTTTAATATATAATAATTATGTATATTTTATCTAAAAATAATTCTTATGGAGGGCTATGAAAACAGTAACGATAATGAAATATCGAATTGGAAATAAATATTTCTTTAAGGTTTTAGATAAATTTGACATTAAAGATGCGGTTGAGCGTCTAGACGCGATGATTCAAATATCCAAACAATTAGAAAAAGAAAATAAAGACTACGAACAGCTTTGGATTAAGGAAACAGTTCTGTTTTAAAAATACTCAATCTAGGTTATTTATTTTTTTGTTTTATTGGAGTCTTTTGTTGTTTTGCTGTTTTTTAGAAAATTCTTTTTTAGGGCTTCACCAAGAGTCCAAACAATAGCATTTGATAGAAAAACAACTAAAGACAATAGTTTGATAAGTAAAATTATTCGACTAACTAAAGGTCTTGCTTTTTATGAAATCCTATGATAAAATATAACAGAACGTAAATAATAAATTTAAGAGAGATTATGGCTAAAAAGAATACGAAACGAAAGATTATCGGTCTTGTAAGCGAAATTACTGGCGACCGAATTTACTATACTCGCAAAAATACGCAGAATACACCTGAAAAACTTTCTTTGCGAAAATACAATCCAAAGACAAGAAAACATGAAGTTTTCACAGAGACTAAAAAATCTCTTGGTCGAAATGAAGTTAAACCACGAAAAGGTTAATAAAAAGCGCTCAAAGAGAGCGCTTTTTATATTGACTTTTTTATAAAATGTGATATTATTATATAGTACTTTAAAAAAGGAGGTTTAAAAATATTTTTTGCTATGCTTTTAGACTTTTTACCAAGGAGGAAAATAGATGAGTTTATATAAAAATATAATCGTTACAGGAGGGGCTGGTTTTATCGGTTCCAATTTTGTGCACTATGTTTATAATAATTTTCCAGATGTCCATATTACCGTTCTGGATAAGCTAACTTACGCGGGGAATCGTGCTAATATTGAAGAAATTCTTGGCGATCGTGTGGAGCTAATTGTTGGTGATATCGCGGATGCAGAAGTTGTGGATAAATTGGCAGCCAAGGCTGATGCTATTGTTCATTATGCGGCAGAAAGCCACAACGACAATTCACTTAATGACCCAAGTCCCTTTATCTACACTAATTTTGTCGGTACTTACACTCTCTTAGAAGCAGCTCGTAAGTATAATATTCGCTTCCATCATGTCTCAACTGATGAGGTTTATGGAGATCTACCTTTGCGTGAAGATTTGCCAGGTCATGGAGAAGGTCCAGGCGAAAAATTTACGGCTGAAACCAAATATAATCCAAGCTCGCCTTACTCATCAACCAAGGCAGCTTCAGACTTGATTGTTAAAGCCTGGGTGCGATCATTTGGTGTTAAAGCAACGATTTCTAACTGTTCAAATAACTACGGTCCTTATCAACACATTAAAAAATTCATTCCACGTCAGATTACTAATATCCTAAGTGGAATCAAGCCAAAACTTTATGGAGAAGGTAAAAATGTGCGTGACTGGATTCATACTAATGACCATTCTTCAGGGGTTTGGATGATTCTAACCAAGGGTCGAATCGGCGAAACTTACTTGATTGGTGCTGACGGTGAGAAGAATAACAAGGAAGTGTTAGAGCTTATTCTCAAGGAAATGGGACAACCAGCTAATGCTTATGACCATGTGACAGATCGTGCAGGACACGACTTGCGTTATGCTATTGACGCTAGTAAGCTCCGTGACGAATTGGGCTGGAAACCTAAATTCACTAATTTTGAAGCTGGTCTTAAGGAGACTATTAAATGGTATACTGATAACCAAGAATGGTGGAAATCAGAGAAAGAAGCGGTTGAAGCTAACTACGCCAAGACTCAAGAAGTAATTAAATAGATAAAACCACCTTTTCAAAACTCTCGTTTTTTTGCGGGAGTTTTAATTTTATCTTGAAAAAAAATAGTTTATGTGTTAAAATATTTTAGTAATATAAAATTGTTTGAGAATTCGTTCGAAGTTATCTTAAAGTTTCGAAAGAAGTTACAAACGCAAAATAAGGAGAAAAAAATGGCAGAACAAGGCCTAACAATTCGTATTCGTCTAAAAGCATACGACCACAAAGTTATCGACCAAAGCGCAAAACAAATTGTTGATACGGCAATTCGAACTGGCGCAACAGTTGCGGGACCAGTGCCTCTACCAACACGCCGAAGCACTTTCACAGTTGTAAAAAGCCCACACGTTTATAAAATGGGTGGTGAAGCTTACGAAATGCGCGTTCATAAACGTTTGATCGATATCAGTAACGCTACACCAAAAACAATCGATTCTTTGCAAAACCTCAGCCTTCCAGCTGGTGTTGATGCAGAAATTAAAATGTAATACTTTCGAAAATCGCTCTTTGGAGCGGTTTTTTTTATTTGACTTTTTAGATATAAAGTTATATAATGTAGTTATCGCTTTTAGGAGGTGAGTACATTGATACAAAAAATTATTGTAATTCTAATTTGTACGATAATTATGCTAGCAAGAAGTATTGGAAAAGAAAAAATTAATAGAAAAATGATGATTTTTCTTTCTTCGGTTATTGTTTTGAGCTCGATTTTATTAATAATCAAACAGCTCGCAAACCAAGAAGTTATATTTTTTTCTTTTTTAGATATCGTTGGTGAAGAATTGGCAGAGTTTAATTTTATTCTGCTGCTTTCGAAACTGATTTTCGAAATAATTATTTCGGTGATTTTGCTGAATAAAATTTCGGGTGAGGCAAAATTTAAACAAGATCTAGCGATTTTCTGTGTTGCTATTATTTCTTCGCAAATAATTTTTACAGATTTTCCAAATCTTGTTTTACAGAAAATATCTACATCATTTTTTGTCGAAATAATTTTTAGCTTTTTGTACCTTTTAATTTTAACAGTGTTTTGTCGAAGTTCGAAAAAATAAGACGCTGAATAGCCATCTCGAAAGAGGTGGTTTTATTTTGTTGTAAATATTACACGCTAAATGTAGCGTTTTTGCTTGATTTTTATAAACAAAAGCACTATAATAAAAAAGTCGAATATACGAAGAACTTTAAAAATACTTGCAATTTTATAGAAAATACGGGGTGAAAAAAATGAAACAATTAGAACTATTTAGCGATAAAGAGTTGCAGAAAATTAGTTTTGAAGATGTAAAAGTCTTGAAGCGAGATGGTAGAGAGGTTCTCTTTGATGTTGAGCGGATCTACAATGCAATTGAAAAAGCTTTTCAATCAACACTTTTAGGCTGCGATGATGTGGCTGAACCAACACTGAAGGCATTAAAGATTGGCGGTTTAGTGCTTGAGGAATTCCGAAAACGCGTTAAGGAAGGTGAAAAAACCTTTGCTGTTGAAGATATTCAAGATGTGGTTGAAAAAGTGCTTTATGAAACTAGCGAAAACGAAACTTATCGGCACTTCAAGGAATATCGGAAGGAACGTGAGCGTGAACGCGAAGGTGCGCAATCAATTGATGAAACGATTGGTCGATTAATTTCGAAAGAACCTTCAACTGTAAATGAAAACGCAAACAAGGATAGCGAGGCATTTAATACTCGTCGAGATTTGACTGCTGGTGTTACGGGGAAAGCAATTGGGTTAAGGATGCTTCCGCTGCATGTTTCAAATGCTCATCAAAAGGGTGAAATTCACTTTCATGATTTGGACTACAGCCCTTATGAACCAATGACTAATTGCTGTTTGATTGACTTTAAGGGAATGCTTAAAGATGGCTTTCGAATGGGTAATGCTGATATTGAGAGTCCGAAATCAATTCAAACAGCAGCGGCTCAAATTGCTCAAATCATTGCAAATGTTGCTTCTTGTCAGTATGGTGGATGTTCTGCTGATAGAATTGATGAGCTCCTTGCTCCTTACGCAAAGCTTAACTATAAAAAACATCTGAAAGATGCTGAAAAGTGGATTGAAGATCGAAATAAGCACAAAGATTACGCTTTTTCGAAAACCAAAAAAGATATTTACGATGCGATGCAATCTTTGGAGTATGAAGTTAATACGCTTTTTACATCAAACGGGCAAACTCCTTTCGTAACTTTTGGTTTTGGGCTTGGGC
This sequence comes from uncultured bacterium, assembly GCA_963526415.1. GTDB lineage: Bacteria > Patescibacteriota > Saccharimonadia > Saccharimonadales > Saccharimonadaceae > Nanogingivalis. The sequence goes on from CAURNE010000004.1 coordinate 29,763, forward strand.
AAACTGAGCTTGAGCGTGAAATTCAAAAAGCAATCTTGAAAATTCGCATTCGTGGGCTTGGAGTTGAGCAACGTACAGCGATTTTTCCAAAACTTGTTTTTACGCTCAAACGTGGTGTAAATCTTTGTTGTGAAGATCTCAACTACGATATTAAGCAACTTGCCTTGGAATGTGCAACCAAGCGAATGTATCCGGATATTTTATCTTATGATAAGATTGTGGAGCTTACTGGTTCGTTTAAAGTTCCAATGGGTTGTCGTTCGTTTTTGCAGGGCTGGAAAAATTCGAAAGGCGAAGAAGTTAATTCTGGGCGGATGAATCTCGGGGTTGTAACGCTGAATTTGCCAAGAATCGCAATCGAGTCTGATGGTGATTTCGAAAAATTCTGGCGGATTTTTGATGAACGCACTCAAATTGTAAAAGATGCGCTGGTTTATCGAATTAATCGCACGAAAGAGGCAAGTCCGACGAATGCACCAATTTTGTATCAGTATGGTGCTTTTGGCAAGCGTTTGAAACCTACTGATTCTGTTGATGAAGTATTTAAAAATCGAAGAGCAACAGTTTCATTTGGTTATATTGGGCTTTATGAAGTTGGAAAAGTTTTTTATGGTGCTGAATGGGAAGAAAATCCGGAGGCGAAGGAATTCGCGCTTTCAGTGATTCGAAAAATGAAAAATCTTTGCGAAGATTGGTCTGAAGAATTTGGCTATCATTTTAGTGTTTATTCAACACCGAGCGAAAGTTTAACTGATCGATTCTGTCGCATGGATATGGAGAAATTTGGCTCGATTGTAGATATCACAGATAAGGGTTATTACACGAATTCTTTTCACTACGATGTCCGAAAAAATCCAACACCTTTCGAAAAGTTGGATTTTGAAAAAGATTTCGTAAAAGCTGGCGCAACTGGTGGTTTTATTCATTATTGCGAATATCCGGTTTTACAGCAAAATCCAAAAGCTCTCGAAGCTGTTTGGGATTATGCCTATGATCGGGTTGGATATCTTGGAACGAATACGCCGATTGATAAATGCTTCGAATGTGGTTTCGAAGGTGATTTTCAGCCAACAGCAAAAGGCTTTAAATGCCCAAACTGCGGAAACACCAATCCAAAAACTTGTGATGTCGTGAAAAGAACATGCGGTTATTTGGGTAATCCGCAGGCAAGACCAATGGTAAAAGGGCGCCATAAAGAAATCTCGGCGCGTGTTAAACATATGAACAATTCGACAATTTAATTTTAAAATGTAAGTATTTTTTAAACGCTGGCGAAAAGCTGGCGTTTTTTTAATTTTTCAAAAAGAAAAAGCCCCATAAGGAGCTTTCTATGTTAGACTTGCACTAATTGACTCTGTTTTTTGAATCGTTCAAGAATACTGTATTTTATCAGCAGAGGATTTTCTTGACCTCTTCGAATAGTGATTATTCTTGGGTCTTGATAGAGTGGAATTCCTTCGGTGGAAGCATGACTAATTCTGTCTAAATGAATCACAATGTAATCAAACCTATTTCCCAAAACTGAATTTTCTAGCACATTTCTCGTTTGGGAAACTTTTCGAGTTTCAGTGTATAATTCGGAATCTTTACTAAAATAGCTTAGCAGTTTTTCTTGACCTTGACTATTATTTTTATAGTCCGCATTTTGAACGAGCAAAATACTCAAGTTTTTCATAATTGCTAAATCTTCTTCAGAGAAATCTGGATCTAAATCTTTAAAATCATCTTCTTCTGGAGTGGATTTTAATATTTTTTCCAATTCATCAAATTTTTCGTTCATCTGTGTGAATCTATCATTAAATTCCTGCGTAAAACCTGCAAATTTATCTGAATCATTTCTTTGTTGTTGTTCGATAAAGTTTTTTACTGCAGAAATAGCATTAATTTCGGCATTTTTTTGCACAATTGAGACATAATTTTCAAGAAGAACTGAAGGATCTGACAAATCTTTTTCAAGTGAATCAACTCGATTCTGAAGAAATTCGATATCTTTATCCTTTTGATTGTTAGATTCCGAAAGATTAGATCGTTCATGTTTAATCTCTCCAATTTCTTTTTCGAGTCTTTCTTTTTCGCGGGAAAGTGTTCGATATTCCCCTAAAAGATCGTCGTATTTAGATTGGATTTCTGAAGTATCATTTTTTTGAGTTATGTTTTCAGCTTCCTGAAGTTGTCTATTTAAACTTGATTTTTCATTTTTTAGAATTGAAATATTAGTATTTAAATTATTAATCTCTGACTGTTTTTCAATCAAAACATTATTATGAGTAGACTCAATGCGTTCAATTTCTCGCTTGTGATTGGATTCGAGATTTTTTATTTTAGAATTTAATAATCTAATTTCTTCATCTTTTTGTGAAATTTTTCTTCTAAGTTTATTAACAAGTTTATTATCCAGACTTTTAGACTCATTTTGCGGCTTTGGTTTTTTAGGTTTTTGCTTATTAGATTTTTTAATCTGAGCAAAAAGCCGAATTGCCGAAATCCTTAGCCGATTTGAATCTGTAGACGAAATTTTAGTCCTTGTTCTGATTGCGTTTTGCATTAATTCAATATCACGAGAACTGAAGAATTTGCTAAAGTGCGGATTTTTAGCTACCGCTTCGAGAATTCTTTCGAATTCATTAAAGTAATCATCATTGCTCTTTTTACCCATTTTAAGAGCCTCCTTGAATAAGATTTCGAAAAATAACTCAAAAATTCGTGTCTAACATATTAAAGAGCTATCATTCGATTGAAATAAATTTTACCATATTTTAGTGTTAAAGTCAAGGTTCGAAATTGAATTTTTTGGGATTTTCAAGGCTTGAACAAAATGTTTGAAAGTGCTAAAATCGATAATAGATAAAATGAATTTTCGAAAGGAGAAAGATGGCAAAATTAGTTTTTGCGCGACACGGCGAAAGTGAATGGAATAAGGCCAACCTTTTCACTGGCTGGGCTGATGTTGATTTGAGCGAAAAAGGTGTTCAGCAGGCAATTGACGCGGGCAAGTTGATTAAAGACGCGGGGATTGAATTTGATGTGGCTTTTACATCAGTTTTGAAACGTGCGATTAAGACGACAAATTTGGCATTGGAGTTTTCGGATCAACTTTGGGTGCCAGTTCAAAAATCTTGGCGATTAAATGAGCGACATTATGGTGGTTTAACTGGAAAAAATAAAGCTGAAGCAGCCGAAAAATTTGGCGAAGAACAAGTTCATATTTGGCGACGATCATATGATACGCTTCCACCAGAAATGCCACGCGATGATGAATATTCTGCACACAATGACCGCCGTTATGCCTTACTCGATGACTCAGTTGTGCCAGATGCTGAAAACTTGAAAGTTACTCTAGAGCGAGCTTTGCCGTTTTGGGAAGATCAAATTGCACCAGCTTTAAAGAGTGGTAAAAATGTTTTTGTTGGCGCGCACGGAAACTCAATTCGAGCACTTGTAAAACACATTAAAGGTTTATCTGATGATGAAATTATGGGAGTTGAAATTCCAAACTTTCCACCGCTTGTTTTCGAATTTGATGAAAATCTCAAAGTATTAAAAGAATATTCACTTGGTGAATAAAAACAAAATAGAGCATTGAATTGCTCTATTTATTTTGGTAGATTATCATTGAATCGCCGTAAGAAAGAAATTTATATTTGCCATTTTGAATTGCGTGATTATAGGCTTTTGAAAGATTTTCCCAGCCAGCAAAAGCACTAGCAAGCATTAAGACGGTTGATTTTGGTGCGTGAAAATTCGTGATAAGTCCTTGAATCGTTTTAAATTCGTAACCTGGAAAAATAAAAATATCAGCCTCACCAGATAAACCACCGGTTTGATTTTTTGTGATTTTACTTAAATCTTCGCGTTTGCCAGAATTGCCGTTCAAGCTTTTTTCGAAAATTGCATTGTGCGCATATTCTAGTGTACGAGCAACAGTTGTTCCGAGCGCAAAAATTCGCCCGCCATTTTGATGAGTTTTTTGAATTTGCTCCACGGTTTCAGCTGGAATTTCGAAATATTCTTGATGCATTTGATGTTCTTCAATTTTTTCAACACGAATTGGCATAAAAGTTCCAAGTCCAACATGAAGTGTTAAATAGCCTATTTTTACGCCTTTTTTCTTTAAAGATTCTAGAATTTCATCTGTCATATTTAGACTGGCGGTTGGAGCGGCAACAGAACCTTTTTCTTCGGCAAAAACGGTTTGATAGCGTTCAATATCAAGCGGTGTGGCGTTTCTTCGCATATAAGGCGGAAGTGGAACAGTGCCAAAATTTTCACAAAGCTCGCGTAAGTCGGTTTTTGAACTAACAATTGCTAAGCCATCGCCAAGAATTTCTTCAACGGTGATTTCGGCGCTTTCGAAAATGTCATTATTTTTATCAGGCGAGTAATTTTTTATAAAAAGCTTGTCGCCAGCCTTAATTTTTCCGCGATACATAACTTTGTGCTTATGCCAATCACTATCAAAACTGTGACGTTCCAAAACGATTAGTTCACGCTCGGCACCGTTTTCTTTTGTAGTGAAAAGCCGTGCTTTTATTACCTTGGTGTCGTTTAGAATTAATATATCTCCATTTTCGAAAAAATCTGCAATATTTTTATAAAAACTATCTGTAATTTCGCCATTTTTACGGTTTAAAGCGAGTAGTCTTGAAGTTCCGCGAATTTTTGGTGGATGAGCCGCGATTTTATCTTCGGGCAATTCATAAGTGTAATCTTTGAGTTCCATTTTTATATTTTAACACTTTTCAAAAATTGATTCAATGAACAAAACCTTTTTTTTTTTTTTTTGATTCTTGTGTTAAAATATAACCATGATAGAAAAAAATGTAATTTCAATAAAAGATTTTGAGCTATCGTTTGGAAGTAAAAAAATCATTCACGGATTGAACTTTGAGGTTAAAAAGGGTGAAATCTTTGGATTTTTGGGTTCAAATGGTAGCGGAAAAACTACAACAATTCGCGCACTTTTGGGGATTTATCAAGCGGATTCGGGTGAGCTTTTGATTAATGGTGAAGAATTTTCGCCGGAAAAATTTGGTGCAATTGGATATTTGCCAGAGGAGCGTGGACTTTATAAGAAAGAAAAAGTTATTGATGTAATGCAATATTTTGGGCGACTTAAAGGATTATCGAAAAAAGAAGCTCAAGAATTTTCGAAAAAATATTTGAAACGTGTCGGCTTGGAGGATAAGGCAAATTTGAATATTGATAAGCTTTCGGGCGGTCAACAGCAAAAAATCCAGCTGGGAATTACAATTATGGGGAAACCGGATTTGCTAATTTTGGACGAGCCAACAAAAGGTTTTGACCCTGTAAATCGTCAGCTTCTAATGGATATTATCGCGGAAGAAAATGCACGGGGTGCAACAATTGTGATGGTAACGCACCAGATGGAAGAAGTTGAAAAGATTTGTAATCGTGCTTTACTTTTGAAAGATGGAAAAGTAAAGGCTTATGGCACGGTGGATGAAATTCGAAATCAATTCGGAAAACAGCGAATCATTCTTGAATTTGTTGGAAAATTACCAAAAAGTGATAAATTTGAGATTATTAAAAAAGATGCGAATTATGCCGAACTTTCACCAAAAGTTGATTCGCAAGAAATTTTGAAAGAATTAGTTTCAAATAATCTACAAATTATAAACTTTAAGGTTCAAAAATCAACTTTGAATGAAATTTTCTTAGAAATTTACGGTGAATCAAAACAGATGGAGAGCGAGGTTAAAGATGCATAATTTAGGAACGGTATTGAGATTCGAAATTTTTAGAGCTCTTAAAAAACCAACTTTTTGGATTGCGATTTTTGCGATTCCTGCAATTTATGGTGTAATGTTTATGTTTGGAGCAATTTCTGGATCGCAAGCAAAAGAGAATCAGGAAAAGTTGGCTAAAGAAAGTTTTTCATTCCAGATTCAAGATGAAAGTGGTTTGGTTTCGAAAGAGCTTGTTTTGCAACTGAAAGGTGATTTTTCGAACGATAAACAAAAAACAATCGAAGACGTAAAAAAAGGAAAGCTCGATGCATTTTATTTCGTGCCAAAAGATTTAACTGTTGAAAAAGTTGAAATTTATGGAAAAAACACAAATATTAATGAAAATGCTAAATATTCAGCTGTTTTGAAAACTATCTTGAAAAATTCTGGTGTTCAGGCTACGAATAAAAATCAGTTAGCACTAATTAACGAAACTTATAAAACTGAACAAACTTTTTTCAAAAATGGTGAAAAATATGATCAATTCCCGGGAATGATTATACCAGGAATCTTCTTAGCAATTTTCTATTTTGTTACAGTCTTTCTTTCAAATCGAATGCTTACAAGTACGACTGAAGAAAAAGAAAACCGTGTAACAGAGATGATTCTAACTAGTATTTCAGCTAAAACTTTGATTTTAGGAAAAATTATTTCAATCATGGTTTTGGGTATTGTTCAAATTTTAACGATAATTCTACCAATTATCATTGGATTCGTAGTGATTTCAAGTATTGGAACACTTGCAAAAGACTTGAACTTACCAGATTTGATGCCAATTATCTCAGCTATTAAATGGGATTTTGGTACAATTGCAATTTCTGCAGTAATTTTGGTTGCTGGTTTTATGATGACGACAGGATTTATTGTTGCACTCGGTTCGGCGATGCCAACCGCACAAGAAGCTTCAAATTACTTTGCGGCAATTATTATGCCACTAATGATGCCGCTCTTCGTATTACCTTCATTCTTTTCGAGCGAGCCGAGTGCTTTAACAATCTTTTTGAGCTACTTCCCACTAACCTCACCAATTTCTCTACTTCTTCGAAATATGTTGGGAACTTTGAGCTTAGCAGAAGCCTTTATCGGAATCTCGCTTCTTGTTATTTTTGCGATTCTTGCCGTGTGGCTTGCTGTGCGAATCTTCCGCTTTGGAACAATTTCTTATGGTTCAAAAGTAAATCTCAAAAGTATTTTTTCGAAAAAGAAAATTGCTTAAATTAGCTTAAAAAATTAACAAGAGCTGTTCGAAAAAGAATAGCTCTTGACTTTTATTTTAAAAAGTGGTATAATTTAAAAGATTTTCAAAATCAAAATTTTTTTTGGAGGTAGAACATATGAGATTTAGCGAGGATGTTTTAATAAAGATATTTGAAAAGTCTTTCGATGATGAAGTAGAAAATATTTATAGCAGAGGAACCTTGATATCCTTTGACGGTGAAGAATATTCAATGGAATATAATTTTCTATATGGATATATAGCTTTTTTTAGTAGATTGGACGATGATAGAATTGGAACTATTTTTTTACATAGTGGATCTGACATATTTTTCGAAATTAGTCCATCAACCCCTTTTGGATATTATGTTGGATTTTTCAAACATGAACTCAAAAAGTTTATAAATTCGAACCAGAAAAGAACTCGCCGTAAATTTACTGCAAGATAACTTATTATCTTACTTAGCCTCATTTTGGGGCTTTTCTTTTTTAAATAAATTTTCAGGATTTTTTAAGTAAAGCGTGATAAAATAATTATATATGAGAATTTTGATTGTTGAGGATGAACGAAAGATTGCGCGTGCGCTTGGTCGAGCTTTGAAAAACGAAAAATACGCCGTGGATATTTCACACGATGGGACGGATGCTTACGCGATGATTGGAATGATTGATTATGATTTATTGATTTTAGACAGAATGATTCCGGGAGATTATGATGGTTTAGGTTTAACTAAAAAGCTCCGCGAAGAAGGGAGAACTGTTCCAATTTTGCTTTTGACTGCATTGGGTGAAATTCGTGATAAAACCGAGGGTTTAGATAGTGGTGCGGATGATTACTTAACGAAACCTTTTGCTCTAGACGAACTCCTAGCACGCGTTCGAGCTTTGCTTCGAAGGCCACAAACTCAAGCTGAAACTATTCTAAAAATCGCAGACTTATCGTTAGATTTAAACACGCACGAAGTTTTTCGAAATAATCAAAAAATTGAACTTACGAATAAAGAATTTTCACTTTTGGAATATTTGGCAAGAAATGCTGGGCGACCAGTTTCAAAAGAGCAAATTATTGCGCATGTTTGGGATTATGATGCGGATATTTTGCCGAATAATATTGAAGTTTATATTAGTTATTTGCGCGAAAAAGTTGATAAACCTTTCGAAGATAAACTAATTAAAACCGTTCGTGGCTTGGGGTATAAAATTGATGAAGAATAAAAAACATTTGAAATTTGGTGGAGATATTTTTCGAAGCGCGCATTTTAGTCTTTCGATGCTGTATTTTTTGATTTTATTGGCTATTGTGGGTATTTTTAATATTGTAATTTTTTATTCGATAAATACAAATAATATGGAAATTTCAGCTTCAAATGAAACGATATTTTCGAAAGATAAAAGTATTTATGGAACAGATGAAATTCGCGAAAAAATCATCGCTGCAAGAAATCGGCGGGCTGGTGAACAAATTACTGAGGCAATTTTAATTCTAGATTTTTCGATTCTTTTGTCTGGTGGAATCGGCAGTTTTTGGTTAGCGAGACGAGCTTTAGAACCGCTCGAAAAAGCTCACAGATTGCAGTCGGAGTTTGTTTCGAATGCGAGCCACGAAATTCGAACACCTTTGGCTGCAATTCAGCTTGAAACTGAGATGATTTTGAAAGATAAAAATGCTTTGAAAGATGATTTTCGTGAGATTCTTGAAAGTAATTTAGAAGAGGCAAGAAGCTTAACTGCAATGGTGAAAATGCTTTTAAATCTTTCGACAATCGATAATGGAATTCCACTTTCGGCAGTTAATTTGAATGAAATTGTTAAGGCACGAATTTCGAAATTTCCAGATACGGAAAAACGAATTATTTTTGAAGGTGGAAAAGACTTTATCGTTCAAAATAATGAAACGGCAATCGATGAAATGGCGATGATTTTGATTGATAATGCGCTAAAATATAATACTTCGAAAAAGCCTATTGAGGTGAAGATTTTTCGGCAAAATCGACAAGCGGTTTTGGAAGTCTCAAATTTTTCGAATGAGATTTCACAAGAAGACTTGAATAAGTTTTTTGATCGATTTTATCGTTGCGACAAGGTTCGAAGTTGCAACAATCGCACGGAAGGTTATGGTTTAGGTTTAGCAATTGCGAAAAAACTTGCGGAAGAAACATGTAGCACGATTTCAGCTAAAAATGAGCGAATCATAAAAACTAAAAAGTTCAAAACGAGCTTTTCGGTTGTAATGAGATTTTCGAAATAATTTTGAGCTTAAAACTCTTGATTTTTAGAGATATTTGTGATATAATGATTAGTGAACTTTATTTACGTAAATATAAAACTTGGCTATACGAGGGTCGTAACAGGGAAAACCCGATTTCGAAACCGCGTGAATGCCAAGCTTTAATCGTGGAAAGTTTACTAATATTAAAATAATTGGGAGCATAAGTGAAATGAAAACACTTCTCGGTACCAAAATTGGTATGACCCAAATCATCGGTGAAGACGGCGTTGTTACACCAATTACGCTCGTTCAAGCTGGCCCTGTAACTGTGACTCAGGTTAAAACTATCGAAACAGATGGTTATAATGCAGTTCAAGTGGCATTTGGTGAGGGTAAGAACCTGAGCAAGGCCGTGGCTGGACATGCAAAACCAGCAGAGGTAACTCCGAAACATATTCGTGAGTTCCGCGTTGACGAAATCCCTGCGGATGTAAAAGTTGGCGCAAAAATCAATGTTGAAGCTTTTGAGCTTGGAGACATTGTTGATGTAACTGGAACAAGCAAAGGTAAAGGTTTTGCTGGAACAGTTAAGCGACACAACTTTAACACAAGTAAAAGCTCACACGGTGGTAACGGAAACGTTCGACGCGTGGGTTCAATCGGATCGATGTATCCACAAAAAGTCTTCAAAGGTAAAAGAATGCCTGGTCGAATGGGACATGACAAAGTTACTGTTAAAAATCTAACAGTTGCTTACATCGATGTAGAAAATAATTTAATCGGATTAAAAGGTGCTGTGCCTGGACCAAAGAAAGGCTTGATCAGCATTGGAGGTAAAGCATAATGGCTGAAAAAACAACTCTTCCAAAAAGCGTTTTTGCAGTTGAAGTTCGAAATCACGAGCTTTTGAAGCTTGCCTACGATTCTTACCTAGCAAATAATCGCTTGGCAAGTGCCACAACAAAACAACGCGGTGAAGTTCGTGGTGGTGGTAAAAAGCCATGGCGACAAAAAGGAACTGGTCGCGCACGATTTGGATCAATTCGAAACCCAATCTGGCGAGGCGGTGGTATTGTTTTTGGACCACGCGGTAATGAAAACTATACTAAGAAAATTTCAAAAACTTCAAAACGAGTTGCTCTTCGACAAGCTTTGACAGTTAAGGCTGATAAAGTTCTTGTTGTAGATATTAAAACAACTGGTAAAACTGCTGAAGTTGCAAAATTCTTGAAAGAGAATAACTTGAATCGACGAGTTCTTATCGTTGCTGAAAAAACAGACGAATTAATTCGTGCAACAAATAATATTAGTGAAGCTTTACTTGTTTCACCAATGTATCTAAATGTGTTCGACATTTTGAACGCTGATCACATTGTTATTGCACCAAAAGCAATCGAAACAATTGAAAACTGGTTAGGAGGAGAAAAATAATGGCGATCAAACCTATTACTCCACGAGCAACCGAGAAAGCTTATGCTCTTTCTACAACAAAAAATGTTTACGTATTTAATGTACCGCTAACTTTGAATAAAAATCAAATCAAAGAAGCGATTGAAAAAGAGTTTGAAGTAACTGTAACTGGCGTTCGAACTGTTGTTCAAGCCGGTAAAGTTAAACGAATCAACAAATCTCGAAATCCAAAACGATACGTTGCTGGTTCAACAACTCAAAAAGATATCAAGAAAGCTTATGTGACTGTAAAAGAAGGTGATAAAATTGCAATCTTTGAAAGTTCAGAGGCTGAAACTGCTGAGGAGAAGAAGTAATGGCTATCAAAAAGTATAATCCTACAACTCCTGCTCGACGCGGTATGACGACTGAAGACTATAGCGAAATTACAACTCGAAAACCGCTAAAAAGTCTTTTGAAAGCGAAAAAGCAAAATGCTGGACGCAATAACTCTGGTCGAATTACGGTTCGACACCGAGGTGGTGGTGTTAAGCGACATTACCGAATCTTAACTCACAAATTGCCAACAGGTTTGACTTTGACTGTTCGAGAAATCGAATATGATCCAAACCGAAGTGCACGAATTGCTCGAGTTCAAGATCAAGACGGAAAATTCTACTACGTTTTGGCTGACACTTCAATGTTCCAGGGAAAAGTTTTCCAAACTGGTAAAAAAGATATTGAAATTGAAGCTTCAAACCGAATGCCACTTTCAGAAATTCCTGTTGGTTCATTGATTTATGCTATTGAAATTACACCAGGAAAAGGTGCACAAATGGTGCGATCAGCTGGTGCGAAAGCTCAGTTGATGGCGAAAGAAGGTGATTACGCGCAAGTTAAATTACCTTCGGGTGAAGTTCGAAAATTCCGTTTGGAAGCTGAAGCTACAATCGGAACAGTTGGAAACATTCAGCACCAGAATGTAAAACTTGGTTCTGCTGGTCGAAAACGCCGCAAAGGTATTCGCCCAACAGTTCGCGGTGTTGTTATGAATGCTGTAGATCACCCACACGGTGGTGGTGACGGTGGACGACACGGAATTGGTCGCTCAACTCCACGCACACCTTGGGGTCAACCAACTCTCGGCTACAAAACTCGCCGACGCAAGAGTACTAATAAATTTATCGTGAAGAGTCGTCACGAAGCTAAGAGGAGAAAATAAATGAGTCGTTCATTGAAAAAAGGTCCGTTTATCGACTTCAAGCTTGCTAAAAAAGTAGCGGCTCTTGGAGCTGATGACCGAACAGTGATTAAAACTTGGGCTCGCTCAAGCACAATTACACCAGAAATGGTTGGTCGAACTATCGCTGTTCACAATGGTCGATTGCATATTCCTGTTTATATTTCAGAGAATATGGTTGGACATAAACTTGGTGAATTTGCCCCAACACGCAAATTCCGAAAACACGGCGGAAAGGATAAGAAATAATGGCTAATGTAACAACTCGTGCCTATATTAAAGGTATTGGTCAGACTCCACGAAAAGTTTCGATCGTGGCAAGTCTTGTTCGTGGTCGAACTGTTGCTGACGCGTTAGTAATTCTTGATCACACTCCACGCCGAAGTGCTTTAGCTGTTAAAAAAGCTATTCAATCAGCTGCAGCTAACGCAAAAAACAATGATAATGCTGATCCAAAAACTCTTGTAATCACAACTTTGTCGGTTACTGCTGGATCACGATTGAAGCGATTTAAACCTCATATGCGAGGAATGGCGCTTCCTTTCCAAAAGAAAACTTCAAACATTTTGGTCGAAGTTTCTGGCGTTGTTAAAGAGAAGAAAGCTCCAGCTAAAAAAGCTGAAGTAAAGACTGCTACTAAAAAAGCAGAGAAAGAGAGCAAATAATGGGTCAAAAAGTTAATCCAATTAGCTTCCGTTTGCAAGCTCATAAAAACTGGGATTCACGATGGTTTGCTCAGAAAAAAGATTTTGCGAAATTCTTGATTGAAGACGACAAAATTCGAAAAACTATCGAAAAACGATTTGAAAGCCGACCAACTATTGATCGCATCGAAATCGAACGAACAGAAAACCTTATTACGGTTTCAATTCATACTGCGAAAGCTGGTGTCGTAATTGGTCGTGGTGGTGCTGGTGTTCAAGAGTTGAAAACTCAACTTGAAAAATTGGTTAGCCTACCTGTTCGAATCAATATTGAAGAAGTTCGTCGACCTGAACTTTCAGCTAAACTTGTTGCTGAGAACATTGCACGACAACTTGAACGTCGAATCAACTTCCGTCGAGCAGTAAAAATGGCTCTTCAAAGTACAATGCAAGCTGGTGCGAAAGGTGTTCGAATTGAAGTTGCTGGTCGTTTGAATGGTGCCGAAATGAGCCGCCGAGAGAAATTCTCGGAAGGATCAGTGCCACTTCACACGATTCGTGCAGATATCAATTATCACGGAGCACGTTCACAAACTCCAGCTGGTATTATCGGCGTAAAAGTTTGGATTAATAAAGGTGAAAGGAATATTAAGTAATGGCTATTTTATTACCAAAGAAAACCGCTCACCGAAAAGTTCGAAAAGGTAAAAATCCAGGCCGAGCAACTCGTGGAAACACTGTTGCTTTCGGTGATTACGGATTGATGAGCCTTAAAAACGAGCGAATCAACTCACGACAAATCGAATCAGCCCGAACTGCGATGACTCGTTATATTAAACGTGGTGGTCAAGTTTGGATTCGAATCTTCCCTCATACACCAGTTACTCGAAAACCACAAGATGTGAAAATGGGTAGCGGTAAGGGAAATCCAGAATTCTTTGTGGCAAAGGTTAAAGCTGGAACTATCATGTTTGAAATGAACGGTGTTTCAGAAGAAGTTGCACGCGAAGCTATGCGACTTGCTGGCCACAAACTTCCAGTAAAAGTTAAATTCGTAAAGAAAGGTGAAATCTAATATGGCGACTACATTGACAGGTGTTGTTTCTAGCGCTAAAGCTGACAAAACTATCACCGTAACAGTTCATAGCCGTGAAACACACCCAATTTACGGCAAACAATATACTGTAACTCGAAAATATGCTGCTCATGATGAAAATAATGAAGCTGGTAAAGGCGACAAAGTTGTTATTAAAGAAGTTCGACCAATTTCGAAAACTAAAAGCTTTGCTTTAGTTGAAGTTGTTGAAAAAGCTCGAGGTTCAGTAGAATTGAAAGAGGAGGCGTAATGATTCAACAAGAAAGCCGACTTAAAGTAACAGATAACAGTGGTGCAAAAGAGATCCTTTGTATTCGTGTACTTGGCGGTTCAAAACGTCGCTACGCACGAGTTGGTGATATCATTGTTGCTACCGTTAAAGATGCCAACCCAACTGGTAACGTTAAGAAGAAATCAGTTGTGAAAGCTGTTGTTGTGCGAACACGCGACCAAATTCGTCGAAAAGATGGTTCAACTATTTGTTTTGATGATAATGCTGCAGTTATTATCGCTGACGACAAAACTCCAAAAGCGACTCGCGTATTTGGTCCAGTACCACGCGAACTTCGCGATTTGGGATATAGCAAAATTATCAGCTTAGCTCCGGAGGTGCTCTAATATGGCGTTAAATGGAATTGTTAAAGGTGATAATGTTGTAATTATCAGTGGAAAAGATAAAGGTGTAACCGGAGAAGTTGTAAAAGTTCTTCCAAAGAAAAATGCCGTTTTGGTTGAAGGTGTCGGTAAAAAACATCGCCACATCAAACCAAATCAATTCAATCCACGTGGTGGAGTGAAGGATATTCATGTTCCAACTCCAATTCACAAAGTTAAAAAAGTAGAAGCTAAAAGCGCTAAATCAAGCAAAAAAGGAGATAAATAATGGCTAAAACTACTGTTTATGTTCCTCGCTTGAAAACTCTTTACAAAGATACAATTGTTAAAGAACTCCAAAGCGAACTAGAGCTAACAAATATCCACCAAGTTCCAAAGCTTGAAAAAATCGTTGTTAGCGTAGGAACAGGTAAAAAGAAAGAAGACAAACGTTTTCAAGAAGCTGTAAAAAATACAGTTACAAAAATTACTGGTCAAGTTCCAGTTGCGCGTCTACCAAAGAAATCTATTGCGACTTTCAAAATTCGTGGTGGAATGGGTGCGCCAATTGGTTATAGTGTAACTTTGCGCAGTGACCGAATGTATGAATTCCTTGATCGTCTAACGAATGTGGCTTTGCCTCGCGTGCGAGACTTCCACGGTGTTGGTGCAAAAGGTTTCGACAAAGGTGGAAACTACAACTTGGGAATTTTGGAACAATCAATCTTTCCAGAATTAACTTTCGAAGAAACTCAAATTCTTCATGGACTTCAAGTAACTTTCGTAATTAAAAACGAAAGTGAAGCTCACAGCCGAGCATTGCTTGAAAAATTCGGAATTCCATTTGAAAAGAAAGGAAAAGCGTAAATGGCTAAAAAATCAATGATTGCAAAAGACTTGAAACGCAAAAAAATGATTGAAAAATATGCTGCAAAACGCGCCGAATTGAAAGCTGCTGGCGACCAAGAAGGTCTTCAAAAGCTTCCACGCAATTCAAGTCCAACACGACTAAAAAACCGCGATAACTTCGATGGTCGACCACGCGGTTATATGCGACGATTTGGTATGAGCCGAATCACTTTCCGCATTAAAGCCTCAAAGGGTGAAATCCCAGGCGTAACGAAAAGTAGTTGGTAGAAGGAAGGAGAGACTATGTCATTACAATCAACTGACCCAATCGCCGACCTTCTAACTCGCATTCGAAATGCGGCAATGGTTGGCAAGAACGAAATTCGCGTTCCTTCAAGCAAATTGAAAGAAGTTGTAGCGAAAGAGCTTGCAAAAGCTAACTATATTGAATCTGTTGAAGTTGAATCAGCAAAACCTCGCGATATCTTGGTGGTTAAAATCACAAAAGAAGGTGAAGCTGCTCGCTTTAATGAATTAACTCGAATGAGTAAACCAGGACGCCGAATGTATGTTGGCGTAGAAGAAATCCCACGCGTTAAAAGTGGTCGCGGAATGGTTCTACTTTCAACATCAAAAGGTGTTATGAATGGTTTCGAAGCTAAAAAACAACGACTTGGTGGTGAATTACTACTAAAAGTTTGGTAGTTTAAAGTTTCGAATATATAAAAGAACAGGTTTTCGAAAGAAGCTTGTTCTTTTTTTGCTTGAAAAATATTTCTTGGTGTGATATAATGGTTATGAAAATTCATAAAGGAGAATATGAGAGTAACAGATAAGAAAATCTTAACACCGGCGATTGCAATCTCGGTTGCTGTTCTTAGCGGAACAGTTTATTATGGTGTTCAATTAAACCAAAAGAATAAAAACAATACAACTTATGCTGAAGTTCAAAATTCAGTAAATACAATGACACCGGAAAACGCACCGGATGATTATATTGTAAAAATCCCTGATAATAATATTCGAGATGCAATAAAATCAGCACTAAAAAATTCGGGAATGCCAGATTCTGAACTAACTTTTGGTAAATTAAAAACTATTACAAAACTTGGCGATGTTGTCTATAATCGAGTTGATGGCGATGATTACGATGTTTCTAGTATTTATAATGTATCAAACCTTGATGGTTTACAGTTTTTAACCAACCTTAAATATCTTTATCTTTTTGGTGGAACTTTTGCCGATATTTCTGCTTTAGAAAATCTTACTAATCTGACTAACTTAAGAATGGTAAGAAATCAAAATATAACAGATATATCAAAATTATCAAAATTAGTAAACCTAAAATATCTAGAAATTGCACGAAACTCAATTTCAGATATTTCTGTACTTAAAAATATGACCAAAATGAAATATCTTATTATGGATATTAATCAGATTGAAGATATTAGCCCAATAGCTAATATGCCAAATCTCAAAATTGCATATTTTAGCGAAAATAAAATTAAAGATTTTTCACCACTAAAAAATGCTTCTCTACAAAACTATACCAATGACTTTAACTGGGCACGCAACACGCTTGAAGATCAAAAGCCAGAATTTTTAGTTAGGTCAAAGATTTTCAAAAATCCGCTTAAAAGTATTGATGGTGTAGTAATCCCAGTAATGGAGACATCAGAGATTAAGAATGTAGATCAAAATGGAAATCCAAATCAAAATGGTGGATATCTGAAACTTGAGACTTCAGCTGATACACTCATCGCAACTGCGGGATTTTCGAAAGAAGTTACAACTATTATTTCTGGCAGATCTGAAACTCGAGGTGTATTAAAAATTAATTATATTAATGATGACACTGCTCCAATTTTCAATATACAAACTCCTTCAAAAATCACTGCACGAAAAGGTGCAGATATTAGTGCGAAAATTGCTGAAGTTACTGCAACGGATGCAGAATCTGGTTTAAAATCTCTAACAAATAACGCAGCAGATATTAATTTAAATATCGCTAATCCTGCAAAAGGCAACTATACTTTGCGCTATACTGCGACAAATAACAATAATATTTCTGCGACCCTTGATCGAGAGATTGTAATTGTTGATGCTGATGCTTTGAATGATGAAATCAATAAGCGAAGCAATAAAGATTTAGCATTTTCTTCGGCTGAAAGTATTGCAAAATATAAAGAGATTATAAAAGAAGCGAAGGATATTTTCAACAATCCAGACGCAACACAGGATCAGATTGATCAAGCGACTGAAAAGATTAAGAATTCAGAATCGGTTTTACGACCAGATAAATCTGATTTGAAAGATGCAATTAGTGCGGTTGATACGCTTGAGGATTGGTTAAAAAATCTCCCAGAGATTATAACAGCGAAAGAAGAAGCACAAAAAGTTTTCAATAATCCAGACGCAACACTTGAAGAGGTTCAAAAAGCGGAGGCAAAATTAGCTGAAGAAATCGAAAAGGCTAAAAATAATGAAGATACTCGCCAACAATCGGCTGAAAATGCAACAGAAAACGCTATGAGGTTGAAGACTCCTGAAAGCATTAAAAATGCGCAAACTCTTCTTAATGAGGTAAAAGACGGAAAAGTTAAAGAAACTTTCCAAAAAGAGCTTGATAAGATTAAGAAAGATTTGAATAATAAGAAAGATGAGCTTCAAAAGCTTATCGAGAAAGCTAAAAGTGCAAATCTTGACGGTAAAACTAAGGACTCTTCAGATAAGCTTAAGGCCGAAATTTTGAAGTCTGAAAAAGTCTTGAATGGTGCTAATTCTTCACAATCTGAACTTGAAAAAGCGGTAGATAATCTTACTAAAGCTCTAAATGGAGTTAAAACCGACAAAAAACCGGCTGTTGATGCTATCGCAAAACACGATACAAAACCAGATTGGATCAAGAAAGACAAAGATGTTGTAAAATTGTTCGAAAAAGCAAATGGAACAGTTGCTAAACAAGATCCATCGGTAGATGAAGTTCGAAAATCTGCAAAAGATTTGCTTGACGCGATCGATAAGCTTGAGAAAACTAACAAAGAAGCTGTTGATGAATCTGAAAACTTACTGAAAGAAGCTGAAAAAGAAATTAAAGCTAATAGCAGTAAGCCAGACGAATTGCCTGTGATTGATATTGACGAGATTGAAAAATCAATCGAGAAAGTTCTTGACCCTACAAAGAAAGAAGAGCTAAAAAAGAATCTTGAGCAGCTTAAAATACAGATTCAGAAGAAAAAAGAATCAATCGATAAGCGAAAACTTGAAGAAGCTGAGCGGATTGCACGAGAAAAACTCGAAAAAGCTCGAATGCTAAAACACCCTGATACCGGTGCTTTGCGAATTAAGCAACAAAATCAAAATAACAGCGTTATCGGAATGATTATCCTTGGATTGTTCTCTATATTGGGTACAATTACTGCTGTTGTAGTGCGAAAGAAATAGCTTTCAAATATAAAAAGTTCAATCGAAAGACAGTCTGACGCTCAGCAGTCTAAAAGTAATCTGAGTTCATACATCTTATG
>CAURNE010000005.1:0-47721 GCA_963526415.1 uncultured bacterium
AATAGCACGGTGCCGAATTATAAAAAACTCCTCCTAACCGGTGGAGTTTTTTCGTAGTTTGGAAATCTTGAAAATTAAAGGTTAGCTATGATATAATATAACATATGGAACAGGAGGAAAAAATAAAAACAACCAAAAAATTCGAAGAGCTTTTGCCGAGTGATTTTGTTCATCTTCATACGCACACATATCATTCATTATTAGATGGATTAACGAAGATTGATGCGCTGGTTGATAATGTTAAAGCTAGTGGCATGGAAGCAGTTGCGATAACTGATCATGGAACGATGTCTGGTGCGATTGAGTTTTTTAAAGAGGCAACTTCGAAAGGAATTAAACCTATTTTAGGGATTGAAGCTTATGTTGCAGCACGAACCCGATTCGATAGAGATCCGGCACATGATAAGCCTCGTTATCACTTAATTTTACTAGCTAAGAATCAGGTTGGTTGGCAGAATTTATGCTCGCTCACAACTAAGGCTTGGGTTGAGGGGCAATATTATAAGCCACGGATAGATCATGATATTATGGCGGAACATTCAGAGGGAGTTGTTTGTTTGAGTGGTTGTGCTGGTTCGGAAATTTCGGAAGCAATTCGTGCGGGTGATTTCGAAAAGGCAAAAGAGCTTGCAAGTTGGTATAAGTCGGTTTATGGCGAAGATTTTTATTTGGAACTTCAAGATCATGGCCATCCAGATTGCCCAAATCATTGGGAAGTTCAAAAAGAAATTAACGATGGTTTATTTAAACTTCATGAAGAGCTAAATATCCCGATGGTTGTTACTTGCGATTCACACTATTTAACACATGAAAATCAAGATGCTCACGAGATTTTACTTTGTGTTGGTACGGGTTCATATTTGAATGATGAGAAACGAATGAGCTTGAAAGAATTTGATCTTTTCGTGACTGATCCTAAAGATATTATTGAGCGTTGGGGAAAAATTGACCCAGAAATTATTTTAAATACAAAACGTGTCGCTGAAAAGGTTAATTTTGAGTTTGAATTTGGTAAGATTCTGATTCCAAAATTTCCGCTTCCAGATGATGAAGATAGTGAAAAAGGTTTTTTGGATAAGCTGGTTTTTCGAGGTTTGGGCGAGCGATATGCTGAAATTCCCGTTGATGAAGTTAAGAATATGACAATTCCTGAGATTCGTGAAAAGCTTTCGAAAGAAGTTTTGGATCGAGTTGATATGGAGCTTGGTGTTCTTGATGGGATGGGTTATAATGGTTATTTTTTGATTGTTCAAGATTTCATTAACTGGGGTAAATCTCAGGGGATTGTTTTTGGTCCTGGGCGAGGTTCGGCGGCAGGCTCAATTATTGCTTATGCTCTACATATCACAGATCTTGATCCGCTTGAATATGATCTGCTTTTCGAAAGGTTTTTGAATCCTGATCGTATCTCGATGCCAGATATTGATGTTGATATTCAAGATACTCGTCGAAATGAGGTGATTCAATATTGTACCGATAAATATGGAATGGATCGTGTTGCCAATATTGCAACTTTTGGTAAAATGATGGCAAAAAACGCCGTGCGTGACGTGGCACGAGTTTTGGAGGTTCCATATTCTGAGGCGGATCGTTTGGCGAAATTAGTACCAGATCCAAACCAGGGACGTCATACACCACTTCGAATTTCATTAGAAAATGATCAGGATTTGAAGCATGAATATGAAACTAATCCAACTGCTAAAACGGTTTATGATTTTGCTATGCAACTTGAAGGGACTATTCGAAACCATGGTGTTCATGCTTGTGGAGTTGTGATTGCGCCAGATGATTTGGTAAAATACCTCCCACTTGAAATGGCGCAAAAAGGTGTTGTTGCGACACAAGTTCCAATGGGGCAGGTTGAGGATCTTGGTCTTTTGAAAATGGACTTTTTAGGTCTAAAAAACCTTTCTATTATCTCTACCGCACAAAAAATTATTAAACGAACTTACGGTGTTGATGTTGATCTTTCAAAGCTTGGTTTGGATGATAAAAAGGCCTATGAATTGTTGGCACGCGGTGATTCGACTGGTGTGTTTCAGCTTGAATCTGCCGGTATGAAGCGGTATTTGCGAGAGCTTAAACCTTCAAAATTTGAGGATATTATTGCTATGGTAGCGCTTTATCGACCAGGGCCGATGAGTGAAATTCCAAAATTTATTGCTCGAAAACACGGCGAAGAACCTGTGACTTATTACGAAGACCATATGGAGAATGCACTCAAAAACACATATGGAATTTTGGTTTATCAGGAGCAATTCATGCAGATTTCGAAAGAGGTTTGCGGATTTACCGGAGGTCAGGCGGATACGCTTCGAAAGGCTGTAGGTAAGAAAAAGATCGACTTGATGAAGAAAATGAAGGGTGAATTTATCGAGGGAGCTGTTAAACATTCGAATGCAGATCGTGGAAAAGTTGAAGCTTTCTGGGATCATCTGGAAGAATTCGCTAACTATTGTTTTAATAAGTCGCACGCCGCGTGTTATGCTTTGATTGCTTATTGGACGGCGTATATTAAGGCGCATTATCCAGATGCTTTTATGGCCGCTTTGATGACGGCGGACTCTGACGATACTGACCGTTTAGCTATTGAGATTGCGGAATGCCGTTCTATGGGGATTCAGGTTCTTGGGCCAGATGTAAATGAATCATTTAAAGATTTTGCTATCGTTCCGCACGAGAAGAAAATTCGCTTTGGCCTTTTGGCAGTTAAGGCGGTTGGCTCTGGTGCTGTTGATGCAGTTTTAAATGCGCGAAAATCTGGTGGAAAATTTACTACAATTTTAGATTTTGCAAAACGCGTTAATGCTCGGCAATTTAATAAAAAAGCTTGGGATTCACTAATTATGACAGGGGCTTTTGATCAGTTTGGTACTCGTTCTGACCTACTATTTAATCTTGAACGTATTCAGGAGTATGGTTCAAAATCTCAAAAAGAGGCACTTTCTGGGCAAACTGATCTTTTTGGGTTTGCTGGTGCTGATGATATGCGTGTTGAATCTACTATTGAGCTTATGAATGCGCCAAAACAACATACAGATAAAGAGCGGTTAACTTGGGAACGTGAGCTTTTAGGGCTTTATGTTTCTGCGCACCCGTTGGATAAATATGTTAAATATTTTGAAGAGCAAACTCAGCCGCTTTCACAAGTTCAGCCAAATACCGATGGGCAAAAAGTTACGATTGGTGGAATCGTGATAGATGTGCGAACGATTCTTACAAAATCTGGCACAAAAATGGCATTTGTAAAAATGGAAGACAAAACTTCCGAAGGTGAAGTGATTATTTTCCCAAATCTTTTTTTGGAAATTAATGAAAAGTTGAAAATTGATACTGTTTTGAAGATTGAGGGAAAAATTTCTGCACGAGATCGGGAGGGAAATTTGAAATCTGATGCGCAAGTTATTGCAGAGACAGTTTCGATTATTACAGATGAAGAACTTGAAAGTTACGAATCTACTGGAAGGAGAGCTGAAGGTTTAAAGGCAAGAAAAGTTCCGCAAACAAAAACTGTTTCACAAAAAGTTTCGAATGGTCAAAAGCGTGCATTTTTGCAAAAAAATAGTAGCTCTACGGTTTCAAATGAGCCCGAAAAGACTGTCTCAAAACCCACGATGTCTGCTGAAAATTATCAAGCAGAGAAGCTTCAGCGAGTTTTTGTACATATTAAAAATCCAAGCGATCATGAATCTCTTCTTTCGGTGAAGAGGATTTGTGGAAAGTTTCCTGGAATGAGCGAGATAATTTTAGTTCTGGGTGACACTGAAAAATCTGCAATTCGAATGCCGTTTAAGGTTGATTCCAATTCTGATCTTCCAAAAGAATTGGTTGGTTTGCTTGGTGAAGAATGTGTAGTTCTTAAAGACTAGTAAAATAAAATCTCCAGCGATTAACTGGAGATTTTTTAGGTTTCGAAACTATTTTTCGAATGGATGAGCTAGCTTAAGCTCTGGATGAGCTTCTGCGATTCGCATCAATTCGTTATATTTGGCAACTCGATCTGTTCGAGAAAGCGAACCAGTCTTGATTTGTCCGCAACCCAAGCCAACAGCCAAGTGTGCAATTGTTACATCTTCAGTTTCGCCTGAGCGGTGACTCATTACTGTATTATAACCATTGTTTTGAGCTAATTTCACAGCGTTGATAGTTTCTGTTAAAGATCCAATCTGATTTGGTTTAATTAAAATCGCATTCGCAACGCCCAAATCAATTGATTTTTGAAGAAGTTTCGAGTTTGTTACCATTAAGTCATCACCGACAAGTTGAATTTTTCCGCCAAGTCTCTCGGTTAGAACCTTCCAGCCTTCCCAGTCGTTTTCAGCCAAGCCGTCTTCGATTGAAACAAATGGATATTTTGAAGTTAGATTTTCGTAAAATTCGATCATTTCTTCACTTGAAAGAATTGCACTGTTTGCTTTTAGATCGTATTTTTCTTCTTTATAAAATTCACTTGAAGCTGGGTCTGAGGCGAAAGCGATATCTTTACCAAGTTCGTATCCAGCGTCTTGAATGGCTTGCGAAATTAATTGAAGTGGTTCTTTATTTCCGTTTTGAACTTTTGGAGCATAACCACCTTCATCACCAACAGTTGTTGGGTAGTTTTTTGATTTAAGAACTTTCGCAAGCGCGTGGAAAGTTTCTGCGCCCATTTGAACGGCTTCGAAAATAGTTTTCGCACCAACTGGCATAATCATATATTCTTGAATATCGGTTGCCCAGCCAGCGTGTGCGCCACCATTCATGACATTCATCATTGGAAGCGGAAGATTTGGAGTTGAGTTAGTTTTTTCGGCGATATATTGCCAAAGTTCAATACCTTTTGCGTTTGCTACGGCTTTTGCTGTTGCAAGTGAAACTGCCAAAATTGCGTTTGCACCAAGATTTGATTTATTTTCTGTGCCATCAAGTTCAAGCATGATTTGGTCAATTTCTTCTTGATTTTCAGCATTTTTTCCAGTCAAGGCTTCTTTAATTTGGTTGTTAACATATGAAACCGCTTTAGTTACGGCTTTTCCACCAAAAGCTGAACCGCCATCGCGAAGTTCAAGTGCTTCGCCTGATCCTGTTGAAGCTCCGCTTGGAACTGCTGCTCGTCCAAGAGCTCCATTTTCTAAAATTACGTCTGCTTCAACTGTTGGGTTGCCGCGAGAGTCTAAAATTTGTCGTCCTTTGATATCTTTAATTATGTATTCCATAGCTCCATTTTAGCACCATAAAAAATCTTTCGCAAGGGCTTTTTTCGAAAATATAATTTGCCAAGAATTGTTTGCTTATGTTATAATATAGTTGATATGAAGATTTCAAGAAGGAAAGAAAATCTACTAGTTTTCTTTAAAAATCTTGCAATGACACTAACGGTTGTTGGTGTAGTTTCGATTTTGGTGTTTTTAACTCAAGGTTGGCGGCTTGATGAAAAATTCGAAGTCAAGCAAACTGGTTTAGTACAGTTTAATTCTTCGATTTCAAACTCGATTGCGGAAATTGATAAAAAGCGGCTTCCAGAGGGAACTCCTACAAAAATTCTCGCAAAACCAGGAGTTCATAAATTTTCAATTTGGAAAGAAGGTTATCAAACTTGGTGGCGCCAAGCAAATGTTAAGGTTGGTGAAATTTTGTGGCTCAATTATGCACGGTTGGTTCCAAAAAAAATGACAGAAAAAAGCTTTTTGAATATTTCGAATTTAAAAAATGCGCATATCTCACCAGATAAAAAGAAGATTTTCGCGATTACTGAAGATGCTTCCGGCGAGGCTGTTTTTTGGCTGATCGACATCTCTTCTTCTGAGCCAAAAATTTCGAAAGTCGATTTTAGCTCAAATATTTTTGTGCGAAATTCAGAAAATGCAAATTTTGCGGGAAAAAGTAATTTTTATAAAATTGCTGAAAATCTCAAGATTTCAAAAATTTCAAACGATAACAAAAAAGCATTTGTAAGTTTTAAAAATGGCGATAAAACTGAATGGTTAGTTTTAAACTTTGAAAGTCCATCTGAATCTTTAAATTTGATGCAAAAATTCCACATTGACTTTTCTAAAATTACACCTTCGAATGATGATTTGACAAAACTTATTGGAATTTCTGGAACGGATTTGCGTGAAATTAACCTTTTGAATAATACTATTTCATCCGCAATTTTGAGTAATATTGTTGATTTTGAGCTTTACGACAAAGATAATATTGCATATATTAAAAAGAAAATAGTGAATGGGGATTTTTTGGTTGGGATTAGAAAAGGTGATAAAAATATTGAAATTGCGAAAAATTTAAAAACGCAGCCAAAAATTGCGATCGGACGATATTATCGCGAGAGTTATGTTTATGTTGGAGAGGGCTCAAAAATTAATATTTATAAATCTGCTAGCTGGACAGAGAAGATGCAACTTTCAAAAACATTGGATTTAAAATTTTCACCAGATCAGCTAAAGCTTAACGGCGAATCACGAATTTTGGTTGCGAAAAGTGGTAAGAATATCTATTCTTATGATATTGAAACTCGGAACAACTACGATTTTTTGGCTTCGAGTGATGGGAAAATCAACTGGCTCGATGATTTTGTACTTGGTGATTTTGAAGGTGAAAAGCTTGCAATTTATGATTTTGATGGAATGAACAAGCATATTCTATCGAGCGGAATTTTTAGTCTTCCTTTCACACTTTCGAGTGATAATAAATACATTTACAGCTTTATTAAAAATGAATTTGGTGGATTTTCGATAAATCGTCTAAATATGACAACTGAAAATTAAAATTACACTTTTCGAAAGCTTGAAAAAATAAGAATTATATGGTAGAATATAGATATTATAGTTCTTTTTAGGAGGTGTCGAAAATGGAGGATTCAGATATGAGGAAGATTATTAGTGGTGAAAATTACGATTCATTTTGTCGGAAAGCTGATAATAATATGCATAGGACAAGTAAAGGAAAACCAAGCAGTGGTGAGTATTTCTTTGTTCAGATTCAATTAGAAAATCTTCAGTCAATTAATATTGTCCCGAATTTTATAGAGAAGTTTGATGGATATTGTAGATTTTCTGGCTGGACTTCGATCGATGGTCACTATATTTCTGTGAGCGGCCGGTATGATAATCTTTTTGCTAATAGCTATATTGAATCTATGGGTGAATATTAATAACGCTCCTTAGTAATGCCCGTAACTGGGCATTTTTTCTTGTATTTTTGTGAAAATATTGGTAAAATCGTAAGTATTATGAATAAAAAATCATCTCGACTTTATTGTTTTTCACCAACTGTGATGCTGATTACTTTTATTTTTGAAAGTGTTTCGGCAGCTTTTGCAATTTTTAAATATAAATCAAGCAAAATTCGAACTTTAATCATTTTGCTTTTAATTAGTTTGGCGGGTTTTCAGGCTGCAGAATTTATGGTGTGTGGAACAGAGCATTTCTCTGGTGTTGATTGGGCTCGATTTGGTTATTTAGCGATAACACTTTTGCCGCCACTAGGTCTTCATTTAGTGCACGAAATTTCGGGTAAAAAATCCGGTATTTTAGTTAAATTATCATATACGACTTGTGTGGTTTTTTCGACATATTTCGTGTTTGTGAGTGGAAGTGTTTTTGCGGGCGAAAACACTTGTCGAGCAAATTATTCGGTCTTCAATACTCCAAATGGAATTGCAACATTTTTGTATACGCTGTATTATTATGGCTGGCTTTTTATTGCTGTGTTTTTATGCTGGAATTGGATTTCAAAGATGCTGAAAGAAAATCATCGCGGAATTTTGCGCACAATTTTGTCTCGTTCGAAAAAACTTAACGGAATATTAAATCAGGAAAATTTACGAAAAATCTCGGCCTTAAAGTGGTTGATGTGCGGGTATATTGCTTTTATTTTGCCAACAACAGTTGTGAATATATTGAACCCTGCAACTATTGAGGGAATCCCTTCGATAATGTGTGGTTTTGCGGTTTTGATGGCGATAACCTTAATTGGTTTTGTCGCTCCTCGCACGCTTGAATTAAAGAAAAAGTAGGTTTGAAATTTGCCAAAAAAATAAAGTTATGGTAAAATAAATATTAATATGAAAAAAAATCTTATTCTTGTTATTAATCCTCGATCGAGTGGTTTTGAGTTGATTCGAGAAAAGATTTTACCTTTTTTGGATAAAGCCCATTTCGAAAAAGGCAGTTTTAAAACTTTTGAAATTCAGCCAACTTCACCAATGGAGAATGCAGAAGAGTTAGCGAGTGGCCTTAAAAATGGTGATATTATTTTGGTTGCAGGCGGAGATGGAACGGCTCATATTGCAGCGAACGCTGCGGCGATATCTGGGCGAAAAAAGCTAAAAATTAAATTTACGGGTTTTGGAAATTTTAATGATTATGCGCACAGTTTTTCGAAAAATAGCGGAAAAGCAGCAATTGAGGCTTTCGAAACGCTAAAAGTTCAAGCGGAAATTCGTCCAATTGAGTTGAAAATTAATGGTAAGTTTTTTCGATATGCGCCACTTTATGCAACAATTGGTTTAACTGCTGAAATGGCTGAGATTTTTGAAGGGCGGCGAATTCGAAAAGTTTTGAAAAAGGTGCATAATCGAAATATTCGTTTAATCTTTTCGCTTTTAGCGGCAACAAGATTTTATTTTAAAAATTGTCGAAAACATATTTTGAAGATTTCTGAAATTAGCACAGATAAAAAAGAATTTTCAAAAAAACCTAATAGGATTACAGATATAGTTTTTATGAATGGGCCGCGAATGGCGCGAATTATGCGAAGTTCAATTAATAAAAAAGATAGCGAAAATTTTGGTTTTGGTGTTCTAGATTCGGCGAGACTTTTTCGAAATTCACCGTTTTTGATTAAAGGCACTTTTGGTAAAATTCCGTTAAAACGTGCAAAATCGGCAAAAATTATTTTTCAAAAACCGCAAAACATTACAATTCAGGTTGAAGGTGAAGTTTGTAAAATTAAGAAAGTTGAAACGATTGAAGCTAAATTGAGCGATAAAAAAATTGAGATTTTATAGAGGTGTAATGAACGAAATTGAATTGACTAAAAGATTAATTGAGATCGAAAGCGTTTCAGGAAATGAGTTGGAAATTTTGAAATTTTTGGCGTATTTTTTGCGTGAGAATTCGGCAGAAGTTTGGCAAAATGAGGATTTTACTGCAGGGTTATTTCGTGTTCGAAAATCGAAAAGTGTTTCGAACGCTCGTCGCGCGGTAATTTTAACAGGTCATATCGATACGGTTTCGGCTGGGGATTTAAAGAGCTGGAAAGACTCACCTTGGCAAGCTATTGAAACTAAAGATAAAATTATCGGTTTGGGAGCGAGCGATATGAAAGGCGGAATTGGTGCGCAAATTATTGCTGGTTTGGAATTTGTACGAGACGACAATTTTGAAAGTGATTTTGATCTTTGGATTGTAGCGGTTTCGAACGAGGAAGTTGATGGGCGTGGTAGCCGAAATTTTGTAAAATGGCTAAATTCTCGTGTTGATTTTGAGTATGAAGAAGTGTTAGGAATTATTGCAGAACCGACAAATTGTGGAAATATTGAGATCGGTCATCGTGGAAATCGTTTCGTACGTCTGAAGTTTGCTGGCGAAAGCGGTCATGCTTCACAGCAGGGTAATTTTGCAAAGTCGGCTCTTTCGAGAAGTTTGAATTTTGTGAATAATATCGACAGAATTTTTACTGACTGGGGGTTGAAGTATTCGAACGATTTTTTAGGACGTCCAAGCTTAGTTCCAACCGCTTTGAAATCTGGTGACGATAAAAGTCCGAATAAAACGGCATCATCTGCTGAATTAATTTTGGATATTCGAACAACGCCCGAGCTTGATCTTGGTTTTGAAAAAGAATTTGATAATTTGGCGAGTGAGTATGATTTTTCTTGGGGATATCACAGTGAGCCAGTTCCTTCAAGTTTTGTATCTGAAAGTTCAAAAATCGTTGAAGATATTTTGAATATTTCGAATCTTTCAAAGGATGCGGTTGTAGTTAGTCCTGGGGCGACAGATCAGGGTGAATTTGTGAATGGTTTGAAAAATGCTCAAGTTGTTGTTTTTGGGCCGGGTGAATGGAGTGAGGCACATCATCAGAACGAATTTGTCTATAAAGAAAAACTTTCAAAATATAAAAACTGGATTATTGAATTTTTGAAGAAAATTTAAGAAAACTCTTGACTCGGTTATTATTTTTTGATAATATAATAATATACGCGGGTTTAGCTCAGTTGTTAGAGCGCTTCCTTGCCATGGAAGAGGCCAGGAGTTAGAGTCTCCTAACCCGCACCAGAAATTGCCAATTATACTACTGTAAGTGCTGCCTTGCAGTAGTTTTTTTATTTATATGGGAGCACCTACTGCAAGGGGTGCTCCTTTTGTTATTTCAATTGAGGCGTTGCCCATATAGCAAAATTTTATAGAAATAAGAAAAGAAAGGGATCTTATGGCAGTAGATGCACATAATATCTATTCCGACAATGCCACAATAAAGGCAAAATTGGCTGAAATTAAAGGACAAATTATCGAAGCTGTAATAAAAGGAACAGTTTCAACTAAAATTAAAAATACTTTTGGAATTGGAAACCCAAGCGCTGGATCAGTAGCTTACGACCGCTTGAAAAACGCTGTTGCGAAAAATTATGGCTCAGCATGAGGAGCAGGAAAAATTAAATCTACAAAAGAAGCTTAACCATCGATAAATAAACGCCCTACAAAAGGGTGTTTATTTTTTACCTTGACAAAATATTCAGGGGGGGGGTATAATAAAAATATGAAAAAGCATAAACTTTATCGAGGATTTACAATCATTGAAGTTGTATTAGTTTTAGCTATCGCTGGACTAATCTTTTTAATGGTATTCTTAGCACTACCAGCGCTTCAACGATCACAAAGAGATACACAGCGAAAGAATGATATAGGGCGGTTGAAAGCGGCTTATCAGCAGTATAAGGCAAACAATAAAGGTGGAATTCCTCATGGTGGTAATTATGTTGAAAAGTGGAATAATTTTATGAATAACTATATGCGCTCTCATGGTGAAGAATTTAAGGACCCAACCGGATCAGATTATCATTTTGCAGAAGGAGCCTGGGGATTTACCGGAGGGGAGGCTGGTGACGGTTTACTCTCAATAAATCCAATCAATAAATGCGGAGATGGCACCGAAGGAAGAGTTCATCATCAAACTGGACCCGGTGATGTTGCTGTCCACTTTAAGCTTGAATCCGGAGGAGCTTATTGCGTCGATATGAACGAATAAAATTTCGAAAATCAAAATAACAAAACAGCTTTTAGCGGAGCTGTTTTTTGGTTAGAAGATATTTTCAAAAGCTTTTTGCGGTTAAATTAAAAACCCTCAATCTGAGGGTTTATTCTTTTGAAAGTTGAGCTTTTATTCCTCTTTGATGCGAATTACTTCAATTGTATTTTCTTCAAGAAATTCAACGCTAAATTTTCGCTTTTTCGAATACTGAAAACTATCGAAAATATCAAAACCGGTAATTTTTTCCTTGCCGAAAGATTTTCGAATTTGTGATAATTCTTCAAAAACTTCTTTTCGAATTGGTAATTTTTCATCCTCAACTAAAACCGTTCCTGTGCGATTTGGTCCATCAATTGCGAATTTCAAGTCTCGCATAAGTTTGTCACTGTCGCCTTCATAAAGAAGTTCATCACCAGCAGAAGTACAAAAAACAAAATTATAAAAAGCCATAAAAAGCCCTTCTTTCTAATATGCTACTCAAACGAGCGCTTTAATATTATACAACTTTTTCTAATAAAAATCAATAGTAAAAAGAAAACCTCGCGATAATTCGCAAGGTTATGACAGTCAGAGTTTTTTGACTTCTGTGCTTTCGCCACTACGGCAAAAAATTTCGAAATCTTTTTGCTCTGGTGAGTTTTGCTGAATTTGATAGTAATACGCCATATCGTTGATGTTTTGAGTTTCGAAAGTATCGAAAATTTCTTCCATCAACACCATTTCGTTACTAAAAATTCTACCGCCAGCCGTTATTTTAAGGGAATCTTTTCTATCAAGGAGTGTTTCGAGATTTTTCACGATTTGCTCCGCAGATTCACCCTCAATCTTAACGGGTTGAATTTTGGTGAGTTCAACCGAAAGTTGTTTGTCACTTACGGTTTTATCGACCACTTTCACAAAAATGCTACTCATATGAGCCTCCATAAGCTACAAATTTCGGCGAACCGAGAAGCTTATTAATAAGATTTTATAATAAGTTTTTTCAAAATGCAAGCTTGAGCAAAATGATTTTTAGGCTTGAATTATTTTTTTTTTTGATATTATGGTTGTAATATTTTTAGGGAAATTATTTTATGATCTATATAGTTAGAATGAAAATAACAGCCGATGACTCGGTTTGTGCTAACGCATATAATAGTTTAGAAGAGGCACAAAAGGCTGTTCGAAAAATAAAAGAAGGTCTTCGTGGTTCAGAAATTAATGCTAGACATTCGCATAGTTATACCATAACTGTAAATAACGTTGAAATTTGCACTATAGACATTTTGAGTTGTAATAAAAAAGATGTTGAATTTCATCTAATTAAATATGTTGATGGTGAATGGCAGGAAACTCGAAGGTTCTCAAGCCGAGAAAATGCTGTAAATTTTGTTCATCGCATACTAGATAATAATAATTGTCAGGCAGATGCTGGCGAAGATGAAAATGGAGTTTGGGCTTTTCAATACAAATCAGGCGCAAAAGTTAAATATGGTGTATTTTTGGCCATTCATAAAAACACTAAAAAAACCATTAAAGCAAATGAATATTCTGAGATTTTAGGTGTGAACCCTAATGCTACAGATGAAGAAATTAAGAAAGTATATCGCCAAAAATCAAAAATTCATCATCCTGATATGGGTGGAAATATGCATGATTTTTTAAAAATTCAAGAAGCATATGAAAATCTTATAAATGGCCTCGGTGGATCTAATAAAGAAACTTTTCATCGAGAGTTGTCTAAGTTTTATAGTTGTGTTGAATTTGAACAAGGGATGAATTATGTGCATAGCATTAATGCTAATAAAGAGTCAGGCTACAATCCAGGAAGTGACTTTATAAAAGGACTCATAATGTTTGTTGTTGGTGGTGGGTTGTCTTTAGCTGCATATAGTTCTGCATATTCTAGGGGTGGTGGAACATATACGGTTTATACAGGGCTGATTTTTTATGGTTTATTTAAGATTCTTCGTAGTATCTTTTGGGGTATGTTGGGCGATAGAAGGGCTAAAATTAAGAGTTTTATGCACAATCTAATAATATATGGTGGTATAACTACAATAATAATATTAATAATAATTGGATTTTTCGCTATTATATTCTCTCTTTTAAAATAAAAAAGCCGCGTTTTGCGACTTTAAGGTTTAGAGAATTTTATTCTTCAAAAACGGGGGAATTTCGAGTTCATCTTTTAAGTAATCTCTTCCAAAAGGTTTCTTACTGAGTTTATCGTTGAAAAATTCTTCTGGGACTGAAAGATCTTCTTCAATCCGATGTGGAATTTCTTTGTCATTCAGCATTTTTACAACTTTAAAATTCTCATCAACCCACACAACAATTTTTTTAATTTCTCGCCGTGTTATGAATCTTTTTGTTGCGACACCTCCAAGAAAAACAATTTTTGCTGAGCCGTGAATTTCAACAATTTCTTTATCCAAATCATAAGCTGCATTCGGTGAAAGATAAATCGCTTTATTTCCGTTAGCTTCGAGCCTGATTGGTTCTCCGGTATTTATTGCCTGAATTAGCGCTTCCTGCAAGAATAAATCTTTATTCATTTTAATCCTCCTGAAAAGTTCTAAGCAAAAACTTGAATAACTTAATTATATCAGAAAAAGTAATTTTTGTCAATAAAAAGCTTTTGAAAAGCCCTTGAAAGGTATAATTTTTTTTGATATAATTAGAGAGTATTGGGATGTCGCCAAGTGGTAAGGCAGCGGGTTCTGGTCCCGCCATTCGGGGGTTCGAATCCCTCCATCCCAGCCAAATTAAGGACACGAGTTATTTTAGACCAACTCGTGTTTTTCATGATTTCCTTTCTTGGAAAGTATAAAAGAGCCGACACGTTAGTAGTAGTGTTGGCTCTTTTATACTTTCAATTGAGTTGTATCTGTTCAGTAGGTTTCATAGAAACGATAAAAACTCTATTATCAAATTAATTGACTCATGAAATGGCAGCAGCAGTTTCAAAATTCCTTGAATACTACAAACAAGGTGAATTCAAAGAATCTGAAAGTGGCTGCTATGTAAATGGTCGCATAGCACACGATGCCTTTGCCTTCAATAAGAAGAAGTCAGAGCTGTGTTTAGTGCACTTCTGTTATTTTTTGTTTAACTTAAATTTAGTCCCACTTCCAGCTAAAAAGTCTTTCAAAAAATGTTAGTGAATTTCGTGGAAGAACTGTATCTTTGCTTGGAGTTTCTTCTTTTGATGGAGTTCCAGCTTTTGCTGGATCCGGTGAAATCTGTTCGGCGAAAACGAGAAGTCGCTTTTCTGCTGTTCCAAGAGGAACGCAAGTAATTAAAGTAAGCATTGGCTTATCTGTTCCAATCCGAACTCGATTGACTTGATTTGGCATTACAACTTCAGTTCGGGTGACATTATAAGTGTAGCGAGTTCCATTATAGTTTGCATAGATTACATCACCTTGTTTAAGCTTGTCAAGTTGTGCAAAAATGAATTTGTAATCGCCTGTATCAAACAAATCATTACTTGAATGTCCACTTAAAACTGTATTTCCATTTTGGCCAGGAACGGCATTTGCACCCGGAATTGAAAAATGCGCAACACCTTTTGCCATCGCTTTTAACTGTGAAGCGTTGTCGTTTCCAACTCCATAAATAACCGGAGCGTCAACATTAATTTTTGGAATAATTAGTTTCGGTTCTTGACCTACAGAGTTTGAAGAATTCGGACTGTAAATAGTTTGGCTTGCGTTTGAATTTCCTGGGGCAACATAAGCTTCAACCGATGCGAAAATTAAACGATTATATTGTAAAAATAAGAACAGGGACACGACAACAATTGTTGACAAAATTGGCATAAAATGTCGTGATTTTCGAATTTTTTGAGTTTGCTCATGTGCTTTTGCGGCAATATCTTTTCGCAATTTCGCTAAGGCTCGATCTTTTTTTTGCTCCTCAGTTAATTCTTCAATAACTTCGGGCTGAATATTGGCTATCTGCTTTTTTTGCTGCTCAATTGCTACGGAATAATATGTTTCATAATATTTCTGATAATAATTCTGCCACGCCGCATGATAGCGCTTCCATTGCTCACTTGGTTGATCGTTTTGTGGAGTGCGTGAATTTCGAACGGATTGTTGAGGTCGATAATTCACTGCACCGGATTGATTTTCGACCCTACGCATAATATTTTGCTTGTTTTGAATTGGCTGAATAACTTTTTGACTCGTCTTAAAATCGTCGGTTTCTTGACCAACGCCAGAATTAAAATTTGCTCCTGGCTGAATTTGAACTGGTTTCGAAATTTCATTAATCGATGATTTTATGATTTCTTCGCGGTGATTTTCGTCATTTTTTTGTGCGCTTTGATTTCTGAAAAGTTCCGCTAAATTGACTTTTTCGGGCTGCACTTTTTCTTGATTTTTTTGAATTTCTGTAATTTGCTCGGCATTGGTTTTTTGATAGATTTGCTGAATTTTTTGCCTTCGAAAATCAATCGCCGCCCGATTTCTGTCGTTCAAAGTGGTATTTTGCGATTGTCTTTGAGGAATGGTTAATCCGTTATTTTGGCTTTTTTTATTATTATTGTTCATTTCTCTTGATTTTTCCTTATTCTTAGTATACAATAGATAGTGAGCTATGTAAATAGCCAAAAGCACAATCGTTTGCCGCGATGGTGGAATTGGTAGACACGCTAGACTCAAAATCTGGTGAGCACTACGCTCGTGCCGGTTCAAGTCCGGCTCGCGGTACCAAATAAGGAACAGCTTTTCAATAAGCTGTTTTTTATTGTTTTCTTTTCGAAAAACCTTGAAAAAATATTATAAATGAAGTAAAATATACATAAGCTAAATAGGGAAGAGAATGAGAGACGAAATTATTATAAATGGAAAAAAATACGATGCAATTACGGGCAAACTTTTGAGTGTGCCAAAAAATAATCGTAAAGATGTTAAAAATGATATTTCGAAAATTCATAATAATCTACAGAAATCAAGCACCTTGAACCGCAAATATGTTTCTGTTCCGAAGCGGCAAAATATTTCTCT
Organism: uncultured bacterium; assembly: GCA_963526415.1. Lineage (GTDB taxonomy): Bacteria > Patescibacteriota > Saccharimonadia > Saccharimonadales > Saccharimonadaceae > Nanogingivalis. The sequence continues at coordinate 16,230 of CAURNE010000005.1, forward strand.
TCACCAAGAGGAGATGATTAGCCAATTTAAGCGTCGTCATGATTACCAAGAGGCAATTTTGCGTGCGCGCGAATCAAAAGCGACTCGCGAAGATGAATTTTTGATCTCGCGTTTTTTGAGTAATCGTAAAGTAATTTCTCCAATTTCGAAAAACCAGATCAAAGAAGTAGAAAAAATCGCTCCTTTTGAAGAACATCCGCTTGCAAAAAAAGCAAATGAAGAATTACGTGCAAAAAAAGCACAAAAACATGAAATTTCGAATCAAGAAGTGAAGGCTTTTGCAATTAGTCAGGCGATTGAAAAATCTCGCCAAGAGAGTAAAAAAGCTAAAAAATCTAAGCAAAAAGGATTTTTTGCAAATAAAAAATTTGTAAGTTTCTCGCTTAGTTTTGCTGTAGCTATCTTTGGTGTAGGTTATTTAACTTATACTAATTTGCCGGAGATTTCGAGTTGGATTTCAGAAATTCAATCTGGAATGACAGTTGAAACGCCATCATATATTGCGGACGGATATTCACCAAAAGGTTTGGCTTATTTTGATGGAAAAAATGTTAATTTTGAATATAAAAAGAATAATTCTAACTATAAAATTCAACAAACGCAAAGCGATTGGGATAGTTCGGCACTTTTGCAGAACTATGTTAATAAAAAGTGGAGCGAAGATTATTCAACGACTTATAGTAATGGTTTAACGATTTATTCGAATCATCGCGGTGAATCTGTTTGGGTTAATAATGGAAAGCTTTATAAAGTTGAAGCTTCGGATAAAATTTCGGATGATGAAATTCGAAAAATTGCGATAAGTTTAAACGCATAAAAGGTGGCTTTGGCTGCTTTTTATTTTGGTAGTTTTAGGTTGAGAAAAAAAACAAATTGAAGTATAATATATAACTATGAAAGCAAGAACTCGTTTTGCGCCGAGTCCAACTGGCTATATTCATGTTGGAAATGTTCGAAGCGCGCTATATCCATATTTAATCGCTAAACAAACTGGCGGAGATTTTATTTTGCGAATTGAAGACACTGACCAGGCTCGATTTGTTGAAGGTGCGGAAGATTTAATTATTAATACACTTAAATGGCTTGGCTTAGACTGGAATGAAGGTCCAATTTATGGTAGAAAAGGTCAAGAAAGTGGCGATTTTGGTCCTTATCATCAAACCGATCGTCGTGAAATTTATCTCGATTGGGCGAGGATATTAATCGAAAAAGGTTTGGCATATGCCGATCCGTACTCGCCAGAGGAAGTTGAGGAATTCCGAAATAAGGCTAAAACTGAAAAGCGGGCTTTTTTGTATCGTGAACATCGCCCAAAAAATCCACCAGAGTGGAAAATTGGGATGCCTCTTCGCTTCAAAACACCAGAAATTAAACGCTATAATTGGCATGATGCGGTGATGGGTGAGCTTTCAGCTGGGCCAGAAGCTTTGGACGATTTTATTTTGATTAAGGCGGATGGTTTACCAACTTACAATTTTGCGCATATTGTTGATGATTTCGAAATGAAGGTTACGCATGTGATTCGTGGTTCGGAATATGTTGCGAGCACACCAAAATATCTTTCGCTATATGAAGCGCTTGATATTGAGCCACCGATTTTAGCACATTTACCACATATTTTAGCGCCAGAAGGAAATAAAAAACTCGGTAAAAGGGACGGGGCAAAAAGTGTTAGTGAATATCGTGCTGATGGAATTTTACCCGAAGCAATGTTGAATTTCTTAGCTCAACTTGGCTGGAATGACGGCACTGAGCAAGAAATTTTCACTAAAGAGGAATTGATTGAAAAATTCTCTCTTGATCGTGTCCAGAAATCTGGTGCAAGATTCGATGAGCAGCGACTTTTATGGCTTAACGGTCAGTGGATTCGACGAATTTTATTGGACGATCTGTTTGAGCGTGTTCAAGATTTTTGGGGTAAAAACGCACAGAACGCCAGCGAAGAATATAAAAAAGAGGTTCTAAGTTTGGTTTTTGACCGCTTAAAAACACTCAAAGATTTGCCACTTGCCAGCGAATATTTCTTTGCGGAACAAAAGTCTGATCTTGAAATGATCTCGAAAAATAAGCAACTTAAAAAACTTGAAAAATCACAAATTTTGGAACTTTTGATTTTGGGAATAACTAAATTCGAAATGCTCGAAAACTGGAGTGATGACGAAATTCAAAATGTATTAAATCAACTGTTAGAAGAAACTGGTCAAAAGCCAGGAATTCTTTTCCAGATTATTCGAATTTCGCTAACTTGGGCGCCATTTTCGCCAGCTTTGAATCAAACTTTGCGTGTGATTGGTAAAAACGAAAGCTTGAAACGATTAAAAAATTCGCTTTCCGAAATTGAAAAAATGTAAAAAATGACTCCGTTTTATACGGAGTTATTTTATATTTTCAAAAATAATTTTGGCGATTTCCTGTGGTTTTTCCATTGGTGAAAGATGGCCACTATTCTTCAAGATATAAAAATCCGATTCAGGAAAAAGCATCTGGAACTTTTCTTTCTTGAATTCTTTTACAGTCGAATCTTCATCGCCAATAATTGCAATTTTAATGTAATTTTCATTTTTGAAAACTTTTTTATTGAGTGCAATTGGAATTGTTATTTTTTGCGCTAAGAGTTTTTTGAAAGAATTTTGACAAAAAAACATATTTTGATAAATATTTTTATTGGCTTCTCGTGACCAAGTTTTTTGAAGTATGACGGCTTTAAAAGGTGAAAATATTGATAAATTCGAAAAAATCATCAGAAAATTAGACTTGTGTAAAGCTTTCATTCCGGCTAGAAAAGAATCACTCGGTTCGAAAACGGGGTTGATAATTATGGTTGGAATTTTTTTCGAAATTTTAGCGTCGCTCACAAAATATGAGCTAAACGAATGACCAACAATTAAGCCAATTTCGCCAAATTCTTCAAGTTTCAAAATTAATTTTTGATAGAATTTCTGAAAATCTTGAATATTTTGAAAAGTGTTAAGTGAGCTTTTTCCGTGGGCTGGAAGTTCGCAAATGATAATTGAATATTTTTTTGAAAGCTCGAAAGCGAGTGGAGTTAAGCCAAAATAATTTCCACCAAATCCGTGAAAAAGTACGGCAATTTGTTTGTTTAGTGTAAAATCTTGATATGTTGAAATTTTATTTTTGCCAATTTTTATGAAATTATGGTTAAGGTTTTTTCGCCAAGTTTTTAGATTCATTTTAATATTATAACATTTTGCGTCAATTTTCGCAAAATAGACTTTGGAAAAAAGTAAAATTGTGATATAATTAAGAAAACATAAGAATTTTAAATAAAAAAGAAAGGTAGAAATGGCAAATCCGCTACGATTGGTGATGGTGCGGCACGGGCAAAGTGAGGCGAATATTGTTCAACATGCTCAAAAGCTTGGCCAAAAAATTGATTTAGAATCGAAAGTTGAATCGCGCGCAGATTGGCGGCAGCGGCTTTCTCCAGAGGGGCGAAATCAAGCTGAACGCGCACGGCGAGAGCTTTCGAAAATTTATGGCGGTCTGGATTTTTTTGATTCAAAATATTCCTCGCCTTTTATTCGTTCAAGAGAGACGGCGGCTATTTTGAGTGGTGAAAATCGTCATTTTTGGAAGATTGATGATTTAGTCTCCGAGAGAAATTGGGGGGTCTTTGGTCGAGTGAGCATGGATGAGCGCGCCGAACATTTCTCGCTTACGATGAAATATCTCTATAATGATCCATTTTTTATGCGGTTTGATGGTGGCGAGAGTATTTTTGATGTTTATTTGCGTTTTCGAACTTTTTCTGAACGTCTCAAAAGGGAAGATGGGAGTCAGAATGTATTGATTGTATCACATAAGCAATTAATTCAATCAGCTTGTTATTTGATTGAGGGTTTTTTGCCGGAGCAATGGAATGATACAACGCGGCGACATATTTATGATGTGCCTAATTTAGGTGGAATCGAATATTCGAGGGTTAATCCAATGGACGCTAGTGACGTTCGTGAGGATTTTGCTTGGCGAAGGATTTTAAATCTGGGCGAAGCGGATGGAAGATATGGAAATTGGGAAGAATTTGATGTTCGAAGAGATTTTTCAAACGAGGAGTTATTATCTCAAATTTCAGAAAATAAACCTTTTTTAAAATAATACTTGACAAAGCTTGAGCGGTTTGATATTATATTTAATATAGTTGATGTGTTATCAAGGGCGATGTTTGTTTTTCTCCCCTAAATAACACTTATAAATAAAAATAAATAACAAAAACCGCCCAGGGTGGGCACACATCAACATAGTAAATCACTACTTGAAAAAGTGGTGATTTTATATTATAATGAATAAGATTATGTTTAAAAAAGGAATTCAGATAAAACTTGAAAAATATGTTCGAAAGTATTTCGAAACACATCCAAATATTAAATTGATTACAGTTGCGGGATCTGTTGGAAAAACTAGTACAAAACTTGCGATTGCGACGCTTTTGAGCCAGAAATATCGCGTTCGTCTTCATGAAGGAAATCACAACACGCATTTAAGCGCGCCACTTGCGATTTTAGGGATAAATTTCCCTGGAAATCCGCGCAGTTTTTGGCAGTGGTATAAAGTTTTTAGTGCTGCAAGAAAAAGAATTAAGTCGCCAAGTAGTGATGAGCCAGAAGTTATCATTCAAGAGCTTGGAACTGATCATCCTGGGGATATTAAGCAATTTGGTAGATATCTTGCGCCGAATATTGCGGTGATTACATCTATTACACCTGAGCATATGGAGTTTTTCGGTAATCTTGAAGCTGTCGCACAAGAAGAGTTGAGCGCAGCAAGTTTTGCGGGAATGACAATTTTAAATCAAGATGATATCGATGGTGATTTTTTGAAAGTTGTTCCAAATTCTAATATTTCGACTTATAGCTCGGTTGGTGGTGCGAATTATAATTTTATTGCCGAGGATTTTTCGCTGCTAAACGGTTTTGATGGAAAAATTCAAACTCCAGAATATGGCGAAATTCCTGTTCGTGCGAAGGTTTTTGGTGAGCATTCTTTGAGGCCAATTACTGGTGCTGTGGCAGTTGCAGTTAAGCTTGGATTGAATCCACAGGAGATTATTAATGGAATTTCAAGTTTGAAGCCTGTTCCTGGGCGAATGAATTTTATGCGCGGAGTCGAAGACTCTGTGCTTATTGATGACACTTATAATTCTAGCCCAGCAGCTTTAGAAGCGGCAATTCAAACTCTTTACGCACTTTCTGCGCCTTCGAAAATTGCGATTATTGGTAGTATGAATGAACTTGGCGAATCTTCGGCTTTTGAACATCAAAAAATTGGTGAAATGCTTGACGGGATTGCGCTTTCTTGGGTGATTACTGTCGGTGAGCAAGCTAATCGTTTTCTTGCACCAGCCGCACGATTGAGGGGGTGTCAAGTTTATGAAGCAAAAAATGCAATTGATGCTGGAATTTTTGCACACAGTATTATGGAAAAAGGAGCTTTGGTACTTTTGAAGGGTTCGCAGGGTGAAGTTTATCTTGAGGAAACTGTGAAAATGTTGCTTCGAAATCGAGAAGATGAAAAAATGCTGGTCCGCCAAGATGAAAATTGGAAGAAGATTAAAGATGAATTTTTCAGTAGTTTTTCGGAAATTGCCGAAGATGAGGTTTAGAAATGAAAGAAATTTTACCGATCGTTGATGAGTGCGATAGAATAATTGACGAAGTTGATAAAGCAAATTTTGATAAAACGACCGGACGAATTTATCGAACTGTGTCTTTGATTTTATTTGATAAATCTGGAAATTTCTTAATTCAGCGCCGAGCGTTTTCGAAAGCGACTTTTGCTGGAAAATGGCAATTTTCGGCTGCTGCCGGACATGTCAAGATTGGTGAAAGTTATCTGGATGCGGTTTATCGAGAAACTGTCGAAGAAATTGGACTAAGTTTAGAGAATAAAGACTTTTGTGAGGTTGAAAAAGTTTTTATTCACACGAAAGAAAATAAGCGGCGTTTTATGCAATTTTTTGTGGCAAAAGTTGATTTTAATCTTAAAAATTTAGCAATTTTGCGAGATGAAGTTGCAGAAATAAAACTGGTGAATTTTGATGAATTTCGAAAAATGATCAAAGAATCACCAGATGATTTTATAGATTCACCAGAATTTGCGCTAGAAATTCTCGAAAAAGCAAAGAGAATCACACAAAAATAAGCTATTCGCAGGCTATTTTGTAAAGTGCAATTCCAGTAGCGACAGAAACATTGAAACTTTCTTTTTTGCCAAACATTGGGATTTCAAGAGTTTTATCGCAAAGATTAACTAATTCTTCAGAGATTCCTTCAACTTCTTCGCCAAGAAGTAGTGCGATTTTAGCGTTTTCCGGTGCGGAAAAATCTTTTAGAAAAATCGACTTTGTGCTTTGTTCGAGCGCAAGAATTTCAAAATTTTGAAGCTTTAGATTTTTGATTGTTTTAAAGATATTGTTGGAAATTTCACACTCAACAATTTCTTCCGCCCCTAGTGCTGTTTTGTGAATTTGTGAATTTATTTTTTGTGCAATATGTGGTAGACGACCAGTTTTTTGAAAATCTTCATTTGGCAAAAGTGGAAAAGGTGAATATCCGCTAAAAATAATTTTTGAAACACCAAAACCTTCGCTCGTTCGCAAGATTGCGCCAATGTTGTGAGTTGAACGAATATTATGCGCTAGAATGATGATTTCGCGATTTTGTTCGCGGTTTTGATTTTTAAGAGAATTTGGATTTTTCATTCTTTTTATTTTAGCAGATTTCGAAAAAAATAAAAAGAGCCCGAAGGCTCGAATTTCAACGCCTATTATTTACGGCGTTGAGTTTTGATAATGTGCGACCGACGATTTCATAAGTGTATTTTTCGAGCTCTGGTGAAACCCCATCGGTATTTATTATTTCGAAAGTATGTTCGTCTTCGAGAGGTACTTTTTTAAAAATTACCAACGATGAGTTTTTGTTGTCAGTTTCTAGTTCTTCAACTTGAACAAAAGCAGAATATTTTGAAAGTATGCCAATTTCTGCGCGAAAAGAGTCTTTGATTTTTAGAGAAATGTTCCATCGGTTTTTTAACGGGACATTTGTCTCTTTTTCTACTTCTGGACAACTTTCGAAAATAGCTTGCTCGATTGTTTCTTTAAGGTGCATTTTGTTTACCTCTATTCTAAAAATTTCGCTTGAAGCGATGAGGATATTTTATCATTTTTGATTGAAAAAAGAAAGTGCTTGTGATAAAATTGAGTTAATGGAAGAGAATAAAGTTCAATTAATGCGTCGCCAGAAGGAAGAAGAAGCAACCGAGCAGCGAGCTTCAATTCTGGGTTTGACATATCTTGACACACGGGAATTCGAAAATATTTTTCCATTGGCACGCGGTCTTTTTACAAATGAACAGATGTATCGTGCTTTTTTAGCGCCGCTTCAGATTGGTGATTTAGATGAAAATAAACCATGGCGAGTTTTGATTACGAGTCAAACGCCACGTTCGGTGATTCAAAAGCTTTCAAAAAAATATCAAGATGAAGGAAAAACACTTGAGCTTTTCTTGATTTCTGAAATTGCATGGAAAAATATTATGCGTCGCTATGACCCGCCAAAAAAGGTTATTTATGATGATATTGAAATTGCGGGCGAAGGGGATAGTGCAACTTTAGATAAGGTTAGTCAGACTTTAGCAACGGTTGCATCTGATGAGGTTTTTGATTATCTGATCGATCAAGCAGATCGGCTTGGAGCGAGCGATATTCACATCGAGAATCAGCGACAGTCGATTAGGATTCGAATGCGTGTTGATGGTGCGCTTCATCCTGTAGCGGAGCTTGGGCGCGATCGTTATCGTGTGATTATGGGTGAGCTTTCTTCACGGGCGGGAGTTTCAAGTGCTTCAAAAACTTCACAATCCGGACACATGCAAAAAGATATTTATCGCGATGGAACTTCGCACCTTTTGAACTTGCGTGTTGAAACTGTTCCGACGATGTATGGAATGGATGCCGTGATGCGTTTGTTTAACTTCGACGAGAGTATGTTGCAGCTTGATTTGCTTGGAATTGCACCAAAAGAGCGTGCTGAGATTGATGAGATTATTTCACATCCGCGTGGAATGGTTTTAATGGTTGGTCCAACCGGTTCTGGTAAATCGACCACGCTTTATTCAATGTTGAATGCTTTAAATACTCTTGATCGTAAGATTATTACACTTGAAGACCCGATTGAATATGGAATTGGTGGAATTTCACAAATTCCGATCGATACAACGCACGGAGCGAGTTTTGCGGATGGTTTACGTTCAGTTTTGCGTCTTGACCCAGATGTGGTGATGGTTGGTGAGATTCGCGATAATGATACGGCGCGAACAGCGATTCAGGCTTCGATTACGGGGCATTTGGTGCTTTCGAGCTTTCACGCAAATTCAACTAGTGCGGCCTTTTCGCGTATGATTGATATGATTGGAATGAACCCAATTTTTTCAAGTGCAATTCGGCTTTTGATTGCTCAGCGACTTGTTCGAAAACTCGATCAAAACGCACAAGAATATATTCCGGATGAAACTACTAAAAAATGGGTTCGAAATGTTTTAGAGGGCGTTCCAGCTGAGAAGCTTCCGCAAGATATTTCAGGTGATTTTAAACTTTGGAAGCCAGTTGTCTCAGAGGGTAGTCCTTTTGGCTATAGGGGGCGAATTGTAGTGATGGAAATGATGGTTGTGAATGATAGTATTGCGGCATTTTTGCGCGGCGAAAGAGGAGTGATTTCAACTGAAGCGATTGAGGCTCAGGCTCGTGAAGACGGCTTGTTAACTCTTTTGCAACAGGGTGTGATTTCGGCTCTTCGAGGTGATACAACTATTGAGGAGGTAAATCGCGTAATTTAGCTCTTCACAAAAGCCAAAAAGTGTGATATAATAAACCTTGATTATAGATATTAAATTTAAAAGTGAGTGGAAAATATGAGTTTTGAGTTAATCAAAAAAGTTAATGACACACAGAAGAAAGACGCCGTTCTTGATGTTAAAAGCGGTGATACTGTTCGTGTTCATCAAAAAATTAAAGAAGGCAATAAAGAGCGAATCCAGATTTTCGAAGGTGTAGTTATCCGAACTGACCGCAAAAAATCGCATACTTCGCGAATTACTGTTCGAAAAATTGCTAGCGGTGTTGGTGTAGAAAAATCTTTCCTTCTTCATAGTCCGTTACTTGAAAAGATTGAAATTGTTCGCCGTTCGAAAGTTCGCCGAAACTACCTTTCATTCTTGCGAAACCGAAGTGGTAAAAGTGCTCGACTTAAACAAGTTGCATTTGATCGTGAGGCTGTAAACACTTTGCCAGAAGCTCCAAAAGCTGAAGAAAAAGTTGAATCTACAGAAGAAGCTTAACCATTAATAAATAAACGCCCTACAAAAGGGTGTTTATTTTTTACCTTGACAAAATATTCAGGGGGGGGGTATAATAAAAATATGAAAAAGCATAAACTTTATCGAGGATTTACAATCATTGAAGTTGTATTAGTTTTAGCTATCGCTGGACTAATCTTTTTAATGGTATTCTTAGCACTACCAGCGCTTCAACGATCACAAAGAGATACACAGCGAAAACAAACGATTTCGAGAATTGCTGCAACTTTGGAACAAGCCAGGATAAATAATAGAGGTGTAGCTGTTAGTGATCGTTTATTTGATAATGATGTAGATAAATTTATTCAAAACTATCTTCGTCCGCATGAAAGTGAATATGTAGATCCTTCGACAGGGAGGTTTTATGCATTACTTAAATGTGGAAGCAAAGTTAATTGTGGAACGGGTGAAGGTCAGGATAGTCTTGAGGTTGGTGAGATTTATTATAATTCAAAAGCTATTTGTGATGATAATAACCATTTCATTGATCAAGAAGATATTGCAACAAATTTCATTCTTCTCACTCGTCTCGAAGGTGGTGGGTTATATTGTTTTTCTTCATCAAACTAATTTAGATAATCAAAACAATAAAACAGCTTTTAGTGGAGCTGTTTTTTTGATTAGAAGATATTTTCGAAAGTTTTTTGCGGTTAAATTATAATAAATATGGTTATGTTTTTATGGATTTTTAAAAGCGTTTATGGTAAAATAAATATAGGAAAATTAATAAAAAGGAGACGAAATGTCTAAAAAAATTGCAATTAACGGATTTGGGCGAATTGGTCGCAATGCCTTTAAGCTTGCTTTTGAGCGAGACGATATTGAAGTTGTCGCGATTAACGATTTAACTGATACAAAAACTTTAGCTCATCTTTTAAAACACGATTCAACTTACGGAACTTATCAATACGATGTTTCTTATGATGAAAATTCGATTTTTGTTGACGGAAAACAAATTCGCGTTTTGGCAGAAAAAGATCCTGCTCTTTTGCCATGGGGTGAATTTGGTGTTGATGTTGTAATTGAAGCAACCGGTCTTTTTGTTCAACCTGATAAAGCTCGTGCACACATTATTGCTGGTGCGAAAAAAGTGGTGATTTCTGCACCTGCGAAAGGTGAAGGTGCAAAATTTATCGTTCTCGGCGTAAATGAACATGAATTAACTCGTGAAGATGATATTATTTCGAACGCAAGCTGTACGACAAACTGTATTGCACCAGTGATGGCGATTCTTGAACGTGAATTCGGAATTGAAAAGTCACTGATGACGACTGTTCATTCATATACTGCTAGCCAGCGAATTTTGGATGCGCCTGCGAAAGATTTGCGTGAGGCTCGCTCGGCGGCTGAAAATATTGTTCCAACCACAACTGGTGCGGCGATTGCTACGGCAAAAGTTATTCCTTCGCTTGTTGGAAAATTCGACGGGCTTTCGGTTCGCGTTCCAACGGCAGTTGTTTCTTTGAGTGATATTACGGCTGTTTTGAAACGGGATACTACAAAAGAGGAAATTAACGAAATTTTCAAGCGCGCTGCAAATGATCCATTTTATCAAGGAATTTTAACTGTAACGGAAGAACCGCTTGTTTCGAGTGATTTTAAGGGAAATTCACACAGTACAATTGTTGATCTTGAATTGACTAATGTTGTTGGCGGAAATTTAGTAAAAGTTGTGGCTTGGTATGATAACGAATGGGGTTATTCAAACCGCTTGGTTGAAATTACAGCAGATGTAGCTGCGAATGTTTAAGGAATTTAAAATGAAGATTTTTATTGGTGCGGATCACAGAGGTTTCTATCTTAAAGAAAAAGTTTTCGAATACTTAAAAAAAGCCGGATATAATGTTGAAGATATCGGTGGATTTGAATATGACCCAAATGATGATTTTCCGGAATTTGCACGCGTGGCAGTTTCGAAAATTCGCGCCAATGAAAAAGATGACCCGCGAGCGATTTTGATTTGTGGCGGAGCACAGGGAATGGGTATGGCAGCAAACCGATATAAAGGTATTCGTGCCTCTGTTGTCTGGGATTCTGAAGAAGCAAAATGGACTCGAAACGATAACGATAGTAACGTGATTTGCTTGCCGGCTCGCGTTTTTGATAAAGACGATGCTGAGAAAGAATGGAAAGAAACGATTGATGTTTGGCTCAAGACTCCATTTGCGGCAGCTCCACGATTTATAAGAAGAAATAAACAGATTGATGAGGTATAGATGTCGATAATAGCACCAGCAATTTTAGCAACAAATCCAGAAGAGTATAAATCTCAGGTTGAAGCGATTTTTCCGTTTGCCGAAAGGGTTCATATCGATGTAACTGATGGTGAGTTTGCACCAAATTTGACTTTGCCAGAAACGCAAATTTGGTGGCCACAAGAGTGGAAAGTTGATATTCATATGATGGTTGCGCGACCAAGTGAGCATATTGAAAAGATTATTCAGCTTAATCCAAATATGGTGATTTTTCATGCTGAGGTTGAAGAGGATCTGGTGCCAATTCTCGAAAGGCTTAAAAATGAGACGATGATTAAGCCAGCGGTTGCACTTCTTCGTTCAACCGTTCCAGAAACCGTAGCGCCAGCAATTCAAGCGGCTGAGCATGTTCTTATTTTTAGTGGAAATCTGGGCGAAATGGGTGGCCGTGCAAGCATGATGCAACTTGAAAAAATCCGCTTAATCAAGCAAATCAACAATAATGTTGAAATTGGTTGGGATGGTGGCGCTAATTTTTCGAATGTATTTAACTTGACTCAATCTGGTGTTGATGTTGTGAATGTCGGTTCGGCGATTATGCAATCGCAAAATCCTGAACAATCTTATCGTCAAATGGAAGCTGAAATTAATCGAAAAGGAGCAATTTAGAGGTGAATATCCCAAAAATTCTTTCGATTGGCGCTGCAACGCAAGATGTTTTTTTGGATAATTCACCTGAATTTAGGTTGATCTCAATGGCGAAATATCAAGATGTGGTTGAATTTGATCTTGGTTCGAAAATTGATGTTCAAAATATTGAGATTTCGAGTGGTGGTGGAGCAACAAATGCTGCGACAACTTTTACACGCCAAGGTTTAAGTTCGAGTTTTATGGGTGTGATTGGTAGTGACATTTCTGGTGAACAAGTTTTAAAAATGCTTGATGAGGAATCGATTGATACTTCGCGCGTAGAGTTTTCGAAAAGATATAACACAGATTATTCAACAATTTTGCTTGCGCCTAATGGTGAACGAACAATTATAACTTATCGCGGGGCTTCAGGCCATATTTATGCGGATAATTTCGAATTAAAATATGGTGAATTTGATTGGGTTTATGTTTCGAATTTAGCTGGAAGGTTTGACTCGCTTGCAAAAATCTTTAAAGAATCCACAAAAAAGGGCGCAAAAATTGCTTGGAATCCTGGAAAAAAAGAACTGGCTGAACCTGAAAAAGTTCGAACTTTATTGCGAGATGTTGAGATTTTGATCGTAAATAAAGAAGAGGCGAGCTTAATATTTGAAGGAGTTTCAGCAGAAGAATTGGTTAGAAATGGTTCAAAATTTGTGCAGGTGATGATTTTAACAGATGGACCTGATGGTGTTTGGGCGATTTCTGGAGATAAAATGATTCGCGCAGGAATGTATGAAGATGTGCCTTCAATTGATCGAACTGGTGCTGGCGATGCTTTTGGTTCGGGTTTTGTGAGTCAATGGGCTCAAGGTGCGAACCTTCAACAGAGCATTTTGTTTGCGAGTGCAAATTCAACGGCGGTAATTCAACATTTGGGTGCTAAAAAAGGAATTTTGTATAAAAATGCAAAACTTCATTCAATGCCAATGCGGGAGATTCAAGTATGAGAAGTTATAAACTCTCGGAATTACTAGGATTGAGTGGTGCTTATGCGAGAAGATTCGAATTTGGCGTTTCAAAAATTGAATCAAAAAAGCCAGAACTAAAAAGTGTTTCTGCACAAATTATGGCAGAATTATATCAAAAATCGCACGAAATTGAGCGCGAATTGGGATTTTCTGGCGATAATATTTTGATGATTGAAGCGTTTTTGGCGTTAAAAAACCAGTTGAAGAACGAAGATTTCTGGCAAAAATTTGGTAATGCGGCATTTTTTTGTGAAGATGGTGTGATCTCGGTGAATAAAAAAGATGTTGAAAATAACCAAAAAGAAAGAAATGTGGCAAATCATTCGAGAGATTTTTTCGAAAAAGAGTTGAAAAAACAAATTCTTGAGAAGTACCAGCAGGAATTTTCGAAATATTCAGTAAAGCAAATAGAAGAAAAATTATTTTAAAAGGAGAAGAATGAGATATCAGATTTGTGTTTCAGGAGCTGCAACAGGTGATAGTGTTTTGGCTTCGCGAGATTTAGCTTTTAGGCTTGGGCAAGAAATTGTTCGGCAGGGAAAAATTTTAACAACAGGTGCAACAGTTGGTTTGCCACATCATGCGGCTTTGGGTGCAGTTAGCGTACCAAATCGAACTGGTTTGAGCATTGGGTTTTCGCCAGCATCGAGTTTTCGGCAACATGTAAATACTTATAAATTACCGTTTAAACCTTTTGATTATATTAATTTTACGGGGATGAGCTATGTTGGGCGCGATACGCATTTAGTGCTTTCAAGCGACGCGGTGATTACAGTTGGTGGTCGAATGGGTTCGCTCCACGAACTCGCAACTGCTTTGGAATCTCGCAAAGTTTGTGGTATTCTGCTTGGAAGTACGGCACTTGCTGATTATGTTCCGACACTTCTTCAAAATGTTGAAGCGCCGGGAACGAAAGATATAATTTATGATAACAACCCAGAACGGCTCGTTCGAAAAGTGATTGCAAGACTTGATGAGAAAAATGCAGATTTTATTGCACCACGAGACGATAAACATCTTTCGGAAAAGCGCGCTGGAAACGGATAAAACTAACCGCTCAATTTGGGCGGTTTTTTAAAGCTTGACTTTTGTGGGGGGGGGGGGTGCTATAATCAAGATATGAAAAAGCATAATCTTTATCGGGGCTTTACAATTATTGAAGTTGTTTTAGTGCTCGCAGTTGCCGGATTAATATTTTTAATGGTATTTCTTGCGTTGCCGGCTTTACAGCGCTCGCAACGAGATGCACAAAGAAAAAGAGATGTTGCGGTTATTAGGGCTGCTGTAGAGAATTATAGATCAAATAACAAAGGAAATATAAAAACATTATATAAGGACGATGCTGGTATTTTTGAAATAGGAAAAGGTCCTTTAGCGAATTATTTGAAAGACGGAGTTAGTCATGAAACCGAATGGTATTGGATTTCGATACCATTCGATGCCGGCGAGAAATTTTATATGACGTCGGAGTATAACTATAAGACTATAGTTGTGGTTATTGATGGTAAATGCTCGGATAATTATACTTTTTTAAAGAGAAAAGTTGGTGGTGTTGCGATTATCTCAAACTTAGAAACTGGACGACAATCAGATGACTCAGATTATATCGGATTTAATTATTGTGAAGATTTGTGATTTATTGTTTTTTGATGTAGAATATAAATAATGAAATTGTGCGAATTTAAGCTTCATTCAAAATATCAACCAACTGGTGATCAGCCAACTGCGATTACTCAGCTTGTTGATGGGCTTAAAAAAGGTGAGCATGAACAAACTTTGTTGGGTGTGACTGGAAGTGGAAAAACTTTCACGATGGCGAATATTATTCAAGCCACTCAAAAACCAACCTTGATTCTGGCGCACAACAAAACTCTTGCGGCACAACTTTATAGTGAATTTAAAAAGTTTTTTCCTGAAAACGAGGTTCATTATTTTGTGAGCTATTTTGACTATTATCAGCCAGAGGCTTATATTGCAAGCACGGACACATATATCGAAAAAGATTCGCGAATTAATGAAGAAATCGAAAAGCTTCGCCACGCTGCAACCGAGGCGCTCTTAACTCGAAGTGATACGATTATTGTTTCGAGTGTGAGTTGTATTTATGGTATTGGTTCGCCGGTGAGTTATATGCAAATGGCACTACATATCAAACCCGGAATGCGATATAATCGAGATAAGTTTTTGCGGCATTTGAAAGATATTCAATATGAACGAAACGATGTTGATTTTTCTCGTGGAACTTTTCGAGTTCATGGTGATACGGTCGATATTTTTACCGCAGGATCAGATTTGGCAGTGCGAGTAGAATTTTTTGGTGATGAAATTGACCGATTGATTTTGACAAATCCGCTCACGGGCGAAATTCTTGAAAAACCGCAGTTTTTTGATATTTTCCCAAATTCACACTATGCGACACCGAAAGAAATTATTGAGCGTGCAATTCCACAAATTGAAAAAGAATTTTATGCACGACACGAATATTTCGAAAAAAATCAGAAGTTTTTGGAAGCACAACGATTAGCTCAGCGTACAAAATATGATCTTGAAATGCTTCGAGAAACTGGATTTGTGAAAGGGATTGAGAATTATACGCGCTATCTGACTGAGCGTTCGGCTGGTGAGCAACCTGCAACTTTGCTGGATTATTTTCCGGATGATTTTTTGCTTTTAGTTGATGAATCGCATATGACTTTACCACAAGTTCGTGGAATGTTTAATGGTGATCGTGCGCGAAAAACTGTTTTAGTAGATAATGGCTTTCGGTTACCTTCAGCCCTTGATAATCGCCCGCTAACTTTCGAAGAATTCTATAAACATATCAACCAAGCGATTTATGTTTCAGCAACCCCTGGCGATTTTGAACTCGAGCATTCACCAAAGCCAGCTCAGCAGGTTATTCGCCCAACGGGCTTGCTTGATCCTGAAATTGAAGTTCGAAAAATTGAAGGCCAAGTTGATGATTTAATGGAAGAGATTCGAAAACGAATTTTGAAAAAACAGCGCGTTTTGGTGACGACTTTAACTAAGCGAATGGCAGAAGATTTGAGTGGATTTTTAGAGGAAAATGGCGTAAAAACGGCATATATTCACAGTGAAATTGATACTTTGGAGCGCGGTGATATTTTGCGTGATTTGCGTGAAGGAACTTACGATGTTCTTGTTGGAATTAATCTTTTGCGTGAAGGACTGGATCTGCCAGAAGTTTCACTGGTAGCAATTATGGATGCCGATAAAGAAGGTTTTTTGCGTTCAGAGAGTGCATTAATCCAAACGATCGGGCGAGCGGCTCGGCATGAAGAAGGGAAAGTTATTATGTATGCTGATAAAATAACTCGTTCAATGAAACTTGCGATCGATGAAACGAATCGGCGACGAGAAATTCAAAAAGAATATAATTTAAAAAATGGAATTATACCAAAAAGTGTGGCGAGTGAGATTGGTGAAGGTTTGCGTGCGATTATTCCGCAAAAAGATAAAAAACCGAAATTAGATTTAAGGAAGATTCCGCGTGAAGAATGGAATAACTTGATTCAAGATTTAACGAATCAAATGAATCTTGCCAGTGCAAATTTGCTTTTCGAAGAAGCCGCAGATTTGCGAGATCAGATTGCAGAGATTCGAAAAAAGATGGCGTAAAAAAATAACCCTTTTGGGTTATTTTTTGAGTTGTATTTTAATGTCGTCGACTTCCTGCAAAGTCTTTACGTGTCGCCACATATTATCTTGTGCATCAATAGTAACAAATATTATTAATGTGATAAGCAATAATGTATTTAATATAAGTAGAATTTGAAAAAATAGTTCTTTTTTGGAATTTTGTTTAAAAAATTTCATTAATAGCCTTGTCCTTAATTTTAATATTAAAAATAAGCAGTTTAAAATCTTGCTTAGGATTTTTAGGAGTGATCAATTTCTTGGGGATACGTTAATTTGATTACCAAAGAGATAATGATGGACAGTATTAACCTGAACGGTCCTTCCTTGATTATAATTCCATCCAGATTTGATATTGAATTCCCACCTTTGCGGTGTTCCTCCAACTCCTACATGAACTTGATAAGGTTTACCTTGGGTATCGTAATACCAAGTTCTATTACTTCCTGAACCACGGAGTTCTGCCCAGCCTGAGCGTCCACCTTGAACTTCTACCCACATACCTACGATAGGTCGTCCGTTTCCATCAAACACATTACCACCAGCCGCATAAACTGGCTGTGCCGTAATAAGGCTAGTTGCAGCTACTGAAGCAGCTACTACTGCACCACCAAATAAAAACTTTTTGAACTTCATAAGAAATTCCTCCTTTGAAATGTGCTATACTTTCAAAATATGAAAACATAAAAATTATAACACAAGCAAAATCGAAAAGCAATATTTTTACGCTCTTTTTTCAACACTTTAAAAATATTTAAAAAAGTGATATACTTAAGTGTATGGAAAAAATATCAAAAGATGAAGTTAAGCATTTGGCGGAGCTTTCGAGTATTTCGCTAAGTGAAGAAGAAATTTCGAATCTTCAAACTGATTTGGGAAATATTGTTGAATATATTGAGCAATTGGGCGAATTAAATACTGACGGTGTTGAGCCGACATACTCAGTTTCGAAAAATCAAAATGTTTGGCGTGAGGATGAAATTAATGATTATGGCGTTAAGCGCGACGAACTTTTGAAGCTTGCTGGCGAAAATGTTGAAGATAATCAGGTGAAAGTTCCAAAGGTTTTATAGGAGAATTATGACGAATATTTTTGAAATTAGAGAGCAGATTTTGAGCGGAAAGAAAACCGCTGTTGAATTTGTTAAAGAAGCAATTTCGAAAGCCAAAGAAATTGAAAAATTTAACGCTTTTACGAGTTTAACTGAAGAGCGAGCTTTGGCACGTGCTCAAGAAATTGATGAGAAAATTTCGAAAGGCGAAAAAGTTGGTGAATTAGCTGGTGTTCCTTTTGTTGCAAAGGATAATTTTTTAGTTTTTGGTTCACCTTCGACAGCCTCAAGTAAAATGTTGGAGAATTTCGAAACTCCAATTCAAGCGACTGCGGTTGAAAAACTTGAAGAAGCGGGTGCGATTTGTATTGGAAAATCGAATTTAGACGCTTTTGCACATGGCGGCTCAACGGAAAACTCAGCTTTTGGTGTAACAAAAAATTCAGTTGATGAAGCTCGTGTTGCGGGTGGGTCATCTGGTGGTTCAGCGGTGATTACAGCACTCGATGTTGTGCCTTTTGCTCTAGGAACAGACACTGGTGGTTCAATTCGTCAGCCCGCTAGCTTTAACGGTGTTTATGGTGTAAAGCCAACTTATGGAACGGTTTCGCGATTTGGCGTTGTTGCGATGGCGTCTTCGACAGATACGATCGGTGTTTTTGCGAAAACTGCTAAAGAGAGTGAACTTGTAATGCGTGTGATGGCAGGGCTTGATTCTCGCGATGCGATGACTTTGCCAGATTTTTGGCAAGAAGAATCTGTGCCTAAAAAAGCTAAAATTGGTGTTGTTAAAGAGTTCTTGGGTGAAGGTGTTGATCCTGAGGTTCGAAAAACTACCGAGGAATATATTGAAAAAATGCGAAAAGCTGGCCATGAAATTATGGAAGTTTCTTTGCCTATGAGTAAATATTCTTTGGCGATTTATTATATTGTTGTGCCGGCAGAGGTTTCTTCGAATTTGGCGCGATATGATGGAATTCGTTATGGATTGCGTTCGAAAAATGCAAAAAACTTGGGTGAGGTTTTCGGAAAGTCTCGCGATGAAGGTTTTGAAGCAGAAAATAAACGCCGAATCATGATTGGTTCATATGTGCTTTCGAGTGGATTTTATGATGCATATTATCTAAAAGCTCAAAAAGCGCGAACTTTATTAATTGACGAGTTTAATAAACTTTTCGAAGAAGTTGATTTTTTGGTTGGTCCAGTTGCTCCAACTCCAGCTTTTAAAATTGGTGAAAATGCACATGATCCAGTAAAGATGTATCTTGCGGATATTTTGAGCGTGCCAGCATCGCTTGCAGGACTACCTGCGGTTTCAGTTCCGGCTGGAAAAACAAAAGAGGGGTTACCTGTTGGTGTTCAAATTATTGGGAAAATGGAGTCGGATGAGAAAATTTTAGCTTTGGCTGATGATTTGGAGGAAAGCTAATGGATTTAGTAATTCTTTCGGTTTCTATTCTGATTTGTGCTGCACTTTTATTTTTCTTTATTGGGATTACGAAAACGGAGAAAATTCAACTTGATAAATTAAAATTTCAAGGTGATTGGTTGAAGATTGAGAATTCGATTAAAAAAGATGAGCCGGCGACTTGGCATTTGGCATTAATTAATGCTGATAAATTGGTTGATACTGCGATGCGAGAATTGCGAATTTCTGGACAAACAATGGGTGAGCGATTGAAGAATTCGAAAGATAAATTTTCGAGTCCGAATTCAATTTGGCACGCACATAAACTTCGAAATGTTATCGCACACGAAAATGATGCACAGATTAATTTTGACCAAACGCGCCGCGCAATGAATAGTTTTAAACAGGCTTTGAAGGATTTAGGAGCAATTTAATGGAAGATATTTTAAAAAAATACGAAATGACGATCGGTATTGAATGCCATGTTCAGCTAAAAACAAAAACCAAACTTTTTAGTGGTAGCGATAATGATGCACGCGAAAAATCACCAAACGAGGCAACTTCGCCGATTGATTTCGGTTTGCCTGGAATGTTACCGGTTCTAAATAAAGAGGCGGTTCGTTTGGCGGTTCGCGCAGGAAAAGCTTTAAATGCAAAAATCGCTAATGTTAGCCGATTTGATCGAAAGCATTATTTTTACCCAGATCTACCAAAAGGTTATCAGACTTCACAGCTTTATCAGCCAATTATTGGTGAGGGTGAGATTGTTGCTCCGCTTTCGAATGGTGAAAATGTGAAAGTTCGAATTGAACATGCTCATTTAGAGGAAGATGCTGGAAAACTCACTCATTTTGGTGATCATTCTTTGGTTGATTTGAATCGTGCTGGGACACCTTTGATTGAAATTGTTTCAATGCCAGATATTCATTCAGCTGAGGAAGCACGAGCGTATGCTGAAGAATTACATAAGCGAATGGTTTTTGCAGATGTGACAAATGGTGATTTATATCAAGGAAATATGCGTTTTGATGTAAATATTTCGGCACGAAAATTTGGTGAAGAGAAACTTGGAACACGAACTGAAATTAAAAACTTAAATAGTTTTCGAAGTGTGGAGCGTGCGGCTCAGTACGAGTTTGAACGCCAAGTTAAGCTACTCGAAAAAGGTGAAAAGATTAAGCAGGAGACGCGTGGATGGCTTGATGATGAACAGAAAACCTTCTCTCAACGCAGTAAAGAAGAAGCTCAAGATTATCGCTATATGCCAGATCCAGACATTCCACCAATTGTTTTGAGTGATGAAGAGATTCTGAAAATGCAGGCACAATTCCCAATTATGCCAGATTATTTCCGTGAAAAATTTAGTGTTTTCGGGCTTGATAGCTCTGTGGTTGAATACGCCTTGAGCGATTATCGAATCGCTGAACTACTCCTTGCAACTTGGGGTGATGGTCCTTGGGAAAAACCTCAAAGTGAAATTTATAATTCAGCAGAAATAAAGGAATATACTCTTGAAGAGCATAAAGAAAATATGAAGCGAATTTTTAATTGGTTTGCTTCAACACCAAGCGAAGAACTCGACATGGATAAAATTTATAAAGGTTACGTTGGTCCTCACCGATTAACTCTTTTAGCTCATCTAGTCCATGAGAAAAAAGTTAGCTCAAATGGCGGTCATCAAATTTTCTTAGCAATGCTTAATGATGAAAATCTAGGGCTTATGCCAGAAAAGATTGCAGAAAAAATGAACCTACTTCAAGTATCGGATGAAGGCGCTATTGCAAAAATTGTTGATGAAGTTTTGGCTGATCCGGCTTCGGCAAAAGCTGTTGCGGATATTAAAGCTGGAAATGACAAGGCGATTGGTTTTTTGGTTGGTCAAATTATGAAAAAATCGCAAGGAAAAGCTAATCCAGCTTTGGCACAAAAATTGATTCGCGAAAGGTTATAAAATGCAAAATAGTGTAGAATTTCAAGCTGAACTTAATGGTAATAAAAATATCTTAGGAAGCTTAGTTTTTGAAAATGATGGAATTTCATTTTATGAGAATTTTGCGCTAACTCGTCCGCTGGAATTAAAATTTCCGGCTGGCGAGATTTTGGCGATTAATTTTGTTGATGTGGAAAAAGAAATTTATCAGCCAAGTATTTGGCGGATCTTTTTCTTGAAGGAGTTGGCTTTTGGTCGACCAAAGAATTGGAATCAAGATTCTTGCCGAGTTGAGGTTGAAATGAATGGTGGAAGTTTATATTATTTTACAATTAAAGAGATTTCTGCAATAAATGTTCGAACAAGGGTTAATCGGCTTGTTTCGGGTTATTTTCAATAAAATACTTGACATAAGAATTATTTTGTGGTAAAATACAATCAGATTTGAATAAAATCAAAATAAAAAATTAAAAAACAAAAATAATAAAAAGGAGAAAAATGAGTTCAGCTGCAGAAATCTTGGTTGTATTTCTTTCGGTAGCTCTTGCAATTTTCATCACACTTGGAATTATCACTTTTGTATTGGTAATTCGCGTGACTCGCCAGATCGGTGATGTGGCTGAAAAGATGCAAAATATTACCGCAAGTATTGATGGAATCGCCCAAAATGTTGCTCAGGTGACTTCGCCGATAATTATTGGGAAAACAATATTTGACATATTTAATAAATTTAAAAATAAAAAGGAGAAGAAATAAATGAGTAAAAAATTTGGATTAGGTTTGGCAATTGGTGCTTTGGTTGGTGCAGTTGCTGGAGTTTTAACGGCTCCAAAAAGTGGTGAAGAAACTCGAAAAGAGTTAAAAGAGAAAGCAAAAAAAGTTGCTGATGTTGCTGCTGAGAAAGCTGACGAAGTTGCTAAAAATACCGAAGAAGTCGTAAAAGATGTAAAGCGTAATGTTGGTGAGTTTGCGAACGAGGCAAAAGTTCAAACCGAAGCTAAGGTTGAAGAAGTTAAAATCGAGGCTGGAAAAATTCAAAAACGCGCACTAAATACTCTTGAGGGTGCTAAAAAAGGTTTCGAAAAGAAACTTTAATAAAACAATAAAAATCGCTCAATAAAAGAGCGATTTTTTGATTTGGGCTAATCAATTAAAATGAAGCTGTTTTTACCTTTTTTTAGTAATCCTGATTGGGAAATTTTGATATCTTCCAGAACTTTAACTCCATTGAACGAGATTGAATTTGCAGCAATTAGCCTTTTTGCTTCACCTTTACTTTTCGAAAGTTTTAATTCAATTAATATCTCAGAGATAGTCTTATTTTTTGAAATTATAGGAATCTCGGTTTTGAGAATTTTAATTTCTTCTGGTTTTAGAGTTTCTAAATCTTTTCCACCAAAGAGGACTTCTGTTGCTGAAATAACATTGTTCGCAACTTCTTTGCCATGAACTATTTCAACAACATTTTTTGCAAGAGCTTTTTGAGCAATTCGCAAATGTTGATTTCCTGAATGTTGATGTTCAATATTTTCAATTTCTTCTCTCGAAAGTGTTGTTAGGATTTTTAGATATTCAAAAACGCTCTGATCGTCGGAATTTAATAAGAATTGATACATTTTAAATGGAGAAGTTTTTGATGCATCAAGCCAAAGTGCGCCACCTTCGGATTTTCCGAATTTTCGCCCTGTTGAGCGGTTAATGAGAAGTGGTGCGGTCATTGCAAAAGCTTCAACACCTTCTTTTTTACGAATTAAACTCACACCCGAAAGAAGGTTTCCCCATTGGTCGCTACCACCAATTTGAAGCGAAACGCCTTTGTTTTTATGAAGGTACCAAAAATCATAACCTTGTAGAAGCGTATAAGTAAATTCGGCAAAACTTAAACCGTTACCATTGTCGATTCGGCTTTTAAAGAATTCGCGACTGGTTAAATCGGCCATACTGAAATTTTTGCCAATATCGCGCAAAAAAGGAATTAATTCAATTTTCGAAAGCCAGTCGGCATTATTTACAACTTCGAAATCTTGTCCAGCGAATAATTTCGAAACTTGCGCTTTAAGTGCTTTGGTATTTTGTGCAACTTTTTGAGCTGAAAGAAGATCGCGCTCTTCGGTGTCGCGCATATCGCCTATCATTCCAGTTCCACCACCTACAAGTAAAACTACTTTATGTCCGTGATCAAGAAAACGTCGAACCATCATATAAACACTAAGATGTCCGATATGAAGACTGTCGGCAGAAGGGTCGGCGCCAAGATAGATCGTGCGTTTTTTACCATCTAAAATTTCTGGATCTTGAAAAGTGGTTTGATTCCAAAAACCACGCCATTTTAACTCTTCTGATAATTTCATTTTTTCTCCTATTAATTATGACTATACATCTTATTTTAACACAAAAAAAGTATTTTTTCCAGACCGGCAGTTTTTGAAAAAATCTTGAAAAGCATAAGCTATTGCGGTATAATTGAATGTGATATGGATAGAAGAAACAAGCTTAGAAAAGAGAGTGAATCTGTAAAAAAACGGTCAGCTCCAAGAAAATCTGGTTCGGTTAAAAAGCAGAACAACCTTAGTTTATATACAAATTTAGCGCACAGGCGAAAAGAGAAGAAGGATTTGAAAGTGCGTGAACGAGCTGAATATCTTGCGAGTTTGCCTAAAAATCCAGTGAAGAGATTTTTTTATAGACTCCATCCGAAACGAGTGCTGAGATACTGGTTTAGCAAGCGTGGCTTGTTTATGGCACTAAAAATTACAGCAGTTTTAATTATTTTTACCGGAATAGCAATTGCGGCAGCTTTTGCATATGTTTCGAAAGATTTGAATCAAATTAAGCCAGAAGAGCTTGCGAAAAGAGTTCAAACGACGGTTTCGAAATATTACGATCGAAATGGTGAGCTTTTATGGGAAGATAAGGGTTCGGGTGATTATAAATTAGTTGTTGAAAATTCTGAGATTTCAGATTACATTAAGAAGGCAACGGTGGCAATTGAGGACCGTGACTTTTATAAGCATAAAGGTGTCGATTTGACTGCGATTGTGCGTGCTTTTATAAATAACTTTAAAGGTGGAGCAACCCAAGGTGGCTCAACTTTAACTCAGCAGTTAATTAAGCAAGTTTATTTTTCGAATGAATCCAGTGAACGCGGGCTTAGCGGAATTCCGCGAAAAATTAAAGAGATGATTCTTGCAGTTCAGGTTGAACAGACATATAACAAAGATCAGATTCTTTCGCTTTACTTGAATGAGTCGCCATATGGTGGTCGCCGAAATGGTGTTGAATCTGGTGCTAGAACATATTTTGGCAAAAGTGCGAAAGATTTGACTTTAGCTGAGGCTGCATTATTGGCTTCTATCCCAAACAATCCAGCTGTTTATAATCCTTATAATATTGATTATAATAAAAGCTTAATCGAGCGACAGCATAAGGTTTTAAATGATATGGTTTCTTCTGGTTTTATTACTGAAAAAGAGGCTAAAGAAGCTAAAGATTTTGATATTCTTGCAACAATTAAACCTGAAAGAGATCAATATGCAAACATTAAAGCGCCGCATTTTGTTCAAGAAGTTAAGAAAAAACTTGAACAGAAATTAGGTGTTAAGGTTGTTGGTGCTGGTGGTTTAACAATTAAAACAACCGTCGACTTGAAGGCTCAGGGGATTGCAGAGGCCGCAGTTAGTGCTGGTGCGCAAACTCTTTATATTGGCGGTGCTGATAATATTGCTATGACATCTGTTGATGTTGCAACAGGCCAAGTGATTGCTCAAGTTGGCTCGATTAATTATAATAAGCCAGGATATGGTCAAACTAATGCGGCAACTTCACCACTTGATCCGGGTTCAAGTATTAAGCCAGTGGTTGATTATGCTGCATTATTCAATAAAAAAGACACGGTTTATACTCCTGGAACAATCTTGAAAGATGAAAATATCGACGCGCAATATTGTAACGGAACTTACGGATCTTGTCAGCTTCGAAATGCCTCAAAACAGTTTTATGGAAGTGTTCCAATTCGATTTAGTCTTGGAAATTCGCTGAATATTGCAGCAGTTAAAGCTCTAAGTATTGTTGGTGTTGAAGATGGTGTAAATGTTGCTCAGCAACTTGGAGATAAGTCTTATTGTAAAAATAGTAATGCAGGTCTTTCGGCTGCTATTGGTGGTGGGTGCTCAGTTCATCAAGATGAACACACGAACGCTTATGCTTCGATTGCTCGTGGCGGAGTTTATAAAGAATTAACATACTTTACAGAGGTTAAGAATTCTTCGAACCAAAAGATTTTTGAATGGAAAGATGAATCTAAACAGATTATTGATACTCAAGCTGCATATGAATTGACAGATATTTTGTCGGATGCTAGCGCTCGAACAACGACATTTGGTGGTCAAAGTAGGAGTTATGGATTCTCGGTTCCTGGCGTCTGGACGGCTTCAAAAACTGGAACAACTGACAATGGAAAAGGTGCTGCAAAAGATTCTTGGATGATGAGTTATTCTCCTGTTGTAGCGGCTGGAGTTTGGAGTGGAAATCATGATGGTCGAGCTTTGCGCTCAGCTGACAACAGTTCGGTTCGTCGAGTAATTAATGAATATATGAGTGGTGTTCATAAGCAGGTTTATGCTGCGAATGGAAAATGGAAATCTGGTGATAAAATTGAAAAACCTGCTGGAATTCGAAATTGTACAATTAGCGGTCGAAATGATATTTGTCCATCTTGGTGGGATAATAGTAAAACTGGTTCAGTGACAAAAGAAATTGAGTTCGATAGCGTTTCTAAGAAAAAGGCAACTCAATGTACTCCTGAATCAACCCGTGTTAAATTAACGGTTTTCGAAACAACAGACCCAGTTTCTAAAAAGAAAACAATTACCGCTCCTGATGGTTATAATGTCAATGAGGATGATGACACTCATAAATGTTCTGACTCTCAACCGTCTGTTTCTGGAGTTTCATATTCGCGACATTCGAACTCAAACACATATCGAATAAATGTAAACATTTCAAAAGGAAGTTTTGATATTAATTCGGTTGTAATTAAAGTTGATGGATCTACAATTAGTACTGCTCTTCCTTCTGGAAATACGATTTCAACAGATTACACATTTAGCAAGGCTGGTCAGAATATAACAGTTGAGGTTGGCGATTCTGGTGGATACAAGGTTTCGAAAAGTTATACTGGTCCCTCTTCAATAAATTCAGAAAATTCATCTTCAGCTTCAAGTTAAAATAAAACTACCCAATCAAGGGTAGTTTTATTATCGGCGATTTTGCATTGCGTTAATGATTGCTTGAATGAAGTCACCGATTCCACCAGGTATATTTACGAAAAAGTTGAGAATCCAGACGAGAAGGAAAATTAAAACGGTTGCACCAATAACGCTTCCGAATCCGAAAGAGATACCGCGAAAGAAGTTTACTTTATATATTGTCCAGCGGTTTGGGTAAATATCGTTAAAAATCTCTTCAAGCAGTGCAATTTGTGCTCCGCGAGTATTATCATCGGAGATTTTTTTCTGAGATTTTTTTAGAATTTTGTTCATTGATAAATATTTTAACATAAAATATTTTAAAACGCAAGCTTTTTGATTTTAGAAGGAAAAAGTGATAAAATGGTTATAAAAGGAGTTGAGAATGCGTGAAGAATTAGTAAAAGTTGAGGGTAAGATTTCGAAAAATGCTTTCGAAAATCTTAAAAAATGGCTCTTGAATGAAAAATATCAAAGTTTTCACGAAGAAATTTTGAGTTTGATTAATAATGAAAATTGGCAAGAATTGGAAGATTCGTTTTTTAAAGTCTTGGAATTTGGCACTGCAGGCAGAAGAGGGAAGGTTGGTGTTGGTCCAAATAGGATTAATTTGATAACAATTTCGGAAAGTGCACAAGCTTTGGCCGATTATTTGAAAGAGTTGAAAATTGAGAATGGAAGTGTTGTGATTGGTTGGGATGTTCGAAATTCATCTTCTGAGCTTTCGAAAAGATGTGCTGAAATTTTAGCCGCGAATAATATTAGGGTATTTTATTTTGATTCTCCACGATCAACTCCTGAACTTTCTTTTACTGTTCGAGATCTCAAAGCTTCGGCTGGAATTGTGATTTCAGCAAGTCATAATCCGCCAGAGGATAACGGGATTAAGATTTATTGGAATGACGGCGCTCAGGTTTCTTCTCCGCATGATAAAAATTTGATGAAAATTGCTCAAAATGTAGGCGATTTTACTGTTGGTGATTTTTCTAATTTTGTAAAAAATGGAAATATTGAGATTTTGGGTGAAAAAAATGATCAAAACTACATAGATGTAAATGTAAAATTGTCGCTTTCGAAAGAGCGAAACGTTAGGATTATTTTTTCACCAATTCATGGAGCCGGAAGTACAAATTTGCTTAAAACGCTAAAAAATGCTGGATTTAAAAATATTGAATTAGTTGAAGATCAGATGGAATTTGATGGTAGTTTCTCAACCCTGGTAGACCGAAAACCAAATCCAGAAAATTTTTCAGCCAATAGACTGGCGATTTCAAGATTAAAAAAATCGCAAGCCAATATTGCATTAACAACAGATCCGGATGCTGATCGAATTTGTGTGATGAGTCTTGAAAAAAATGGTGAAGTTCGAGTTTTTTCAGGAAATCAAACTGCGATTTTAGTTGCAGATTATATTCTTTCGAAAAATCAAAAATTAAAGAATAAATACGCGGAGCTTTATTTTGGGCGAAGGGATTTTATCTGTAAAAGTTTTGTTACGACGGATATGCTGAATGTTCTTGCTGAAAAGTATGGTGTGAAAATTTATGATGATTTGATGGTAGGGTTTAAATTTATCGGTAAAAAAATACTTCAAAAAGAAAGTTTGGGTGAGAAATTTTTGGCTGGATTTGAAGAAAGTCTAGGTGGTTTAGTTGGCGATCAAACTCGAGACAAAGATGCTGCGACGATTGGGTTAATAATATCTGAATTAGCAGCGGAATTGAAGTTAAAAAATCAAACTTTAGGTGAAAAACTCGATCAAATTTATGCTAAAAATGGATATTTTGTTGAAAAAACCGAATCTGTCGAATTTGTGGGTGCTGAAGGTTTCGAAAAAATGCAAGAAATTATGCGAAAAATTCGAAGTGGATATATTGATTTTGGTGCTTCGAAAATGCGAGATTTTCAAAATTTGATTGAAAAGGATTTTGTGAAAAATTCAATACAGAGTTTCGAAATGCTAGAAGGCGGAAATGCAGTCAGTTTTGAATTTGGTGAAAAAATGAAAAGAATTACAATTCGACCAAGTGGAACCGAACCAAAGATGAAAATTTATGCGCAATGGCTTTTCAAAAAAGCCGAAGATCGAGTTGAAATTGAGCAAATGTTAGAAGAATTTAAGGAGAAAATTTTATGAGCGTGAAACGACTTTTTGAACAATTTGAACCCGAGAATTATCGGATTTGGGTTGAATTAGATAGGACAAAAGATGGAATATTCTCTACGACAACAGAGATTGTTGGTGTTTTAAAGAAAACTGATTTTATTACACTGCACGCCAAGGATTTAGAAATTCGCAAAATTATTTTTAATGATAAATATCTGAAATTTGAGATTAATGGTGATGAATTGAAGATTTTTTTGCCAAAAGAATCAAAGTTTGAGATTGGTAAAAAAATATCGTTTCGAATTTATGCTTCGGGTAAAATTACTCCCGCAATGCATGGACTTTACCCCTGTTATTATAATGAAAATGGTGAAAAAAAGGAACTTTTTGCAACACAATTTGAAAGTCATCACGCACGCGAAGTTTTTCCGTGTATTGATGAGCCAGAAGCAAAAGCTACTTTTGAGCTGAATATTCGAACACGAACAGATTGGACGGTTCTTGCTAATACAAAAATAAAAGAAGAAACCGAGTCTGGCGACTTTAAAACTCTAACTTTCGAAAAAACCCCAAAAATGAGCACGTATTTGTTGGCTTTTGTGGTGGGTGACCTTCAAAAGAAGACCGCTTTCACTAAATCTGGCGTAGAAGTTTCAGTTTGGGCGACAAGAGCGCAAAAATCTGAATTGCTAGATTTTCCACTTAATTTTGCGGTACGTGCTTTGGAATTTTATGAAGAATATTTTGGACAAAAATTTCCACTTTCAAAATGTGATCATATTGCTTTACCGGATTTTTCGAGTGGTGCGATGGAGAATTGGGGTTTGATAACTTATCGCGAAACAGCTTTGCTTGCGGGAGAAAAATCTTCGATCTCTTCAAAAAAATACGTGGCGTTGGTGATTGCGCACGAACTTTCGCATCAGTGGTTTGGGAATTTAGTCACGATGAAATGGTGGGATGAGCTTTGGCTGAATGAATCTTTTGCGACAATGATGGAATATCTTGCAACTGATATTTTGGAGCCAGAATGGAAAATATGGGAAGAATTTGCCGTAAATGAGGCGATTGTTAGTTTGCGACGAGATGCGATTGATGGCGTTCAATCTGTTCATGTTCCAGTTCATCATCCAGATGAAATTGGCACAATTTTTGATGGTGCGATAGTTTATGCTAAGGGTGCACGATTAATGAATATGCTTCGAAAATATGTTGGCGATGAGGCTTTTCGAAAAGGTTTGCAGAAATATTTTGAAAAATTCAAATATCAAAATACAATTGGGCAAAATTTATGGGATTGCTTGAGTGAAGCATCTGGCAAAAACATCGCTGATTTTATGAATCCGTGGATTCTTCGAAGTGGTTATCCAAGCGTTTTGGTTGAGGATTTGGGTGATAAGTCAAAACTTTCGCAAAAGCAATTTTTTATAGGTGAAGGGAAAAAAACTGGAAAAAAATGGCCAATTTTACTTGGATCAAATCAAAAGAATTTGCCTGAAATCATGGATTGTGAAGAATTTGAATTTGAAAAAGATCCGAATTTCATACAATTGAATAAAGAAAATGTTGCGCATTTTATTTCTAACTATGATGAAAAATTATTCGAAAAGCTTTTGGAAAAAGTTCGAAATGGCGAATTGGATACGGTTTCAAGGCTTCAAATTTTACAAGAGCGATCATTACTATCTCGTGGTGGTGAAATTTCGAGTGTTGATCTTTTGAAGACGCTTCAAAATTATGAAAATGAGCATTCTTTGAATGTTTGGGATATGATTAGTGTTTTGATTGGCGAATTAAAAATTTTTATCGATGAACAATCGGAGGTTTCGAAAAAAATGAAGAAATTTGTTGAGAATTTGGCAAAAAATGAATTCGAAAAACTCGGATTTTCAAAAAAAAGTGGTGAGAGTGAAGATGACACGCAAAAGCGCAGCTCAATTTTAGCGCATATGATTTATGCTGAAAATCAAGAGGTAATCAGTGGCGCATTAAATATTTTTAATAATTCAAAAAAACCAGAAGATATCGATTCTGAAATTCGAAGCTTAATTCTGACAGTTAAAATTCGTTTCGAAGAATCACCAGAATTAATCCAGAAAATGCTTGAAGATTATAAAAATACTTCAAATGTCGATTATCGAGACGACATTATGGTTGCTCTGACTTCAACTCAAAATCCTGAAACTGGTAGAAAATTACTTGAAAAAATGCTTGAAGGTGATATAATTCGTACGCAGGATATTTTGAGCTGGTACGTTCACTTACTTCGAAATTCAAAAACTCGTGAACTAACTTGGCGGTGGCTGCGAGAAAATTGGAGTATTATTGAAGAGAAATTCGAAGGCGATAAGAGTTATAATGATTTTCCACGATATTCGGGTGCGATTTTGAGAACTAAAAAATCGCTTCGTGAATTTAAGGAATTTTTCGAACCGCTTAAAAATGACTCAAGTTTAACTCGTGCGATTGAGATGGGCGAAAGGGAAATTTCTGGGCGAATTGAATTAATTGCGCGCGATAAAAAAGCGATTGAAGATTTCTTGATGAAAAGCTAAGCAAAAACCGGCCAATAGACTGGCTGACACTCAGCACTCTAAAATAATCTGAGTTCATGCATCTTATAAGCTAATTAAAAGACGGTTTAAATAAACCGTCTTTTTCATATATTCAACTATCGTTCACTAAAGGAGATTTGAAAATTATACATTGTACAATTAGGATTTTTACAAACTTTTATTACTTTACCACACGCTCTAAGCCTAATTGGATATCATTACGGTCTGAAAGGGTAGGATGTTTATGTTTTGTCATGGTAGACCTCATTTCTAACTCAAACGTCTCACACTTAATTCCACCATAAAAATCCG
>CAURNE010000006.1:0-29930 GCA_963526415.1 uncultured bacterium
TAACATAATCAGTGAATTTGTCAAGTATTTGCACGATTTTTTCTTGAATTTCTAGGGGAGGGATGGGAATTCTAATTTTTTTCAAATTTGTCTTATTATACTTGGTCTGCCCAGTATTAGAAGTTATTTTCGCCAATTTATTCTGAAATTGTCCAGATTGAAACAGATGAAATAAGTAGCGATTATTTTCTTTAGAACTTCTAACCAACAAAGCATTTGGTCCCAACACATTATTTTCGTATGGTAAATTTTCAGGTTTTATGTAATAAATCTCTCCACAATTACCAACATTAGGCATAACCAAACTTTCTTTATCTAGGTTTACTCTATATAAATAGTTAAAGGCATATTCATCAACATAAACAAAATTATTTCCTTTAAATCCACTTTTCAAATCTGTTGTTCTGACAAGTTGAGCAAAAGAAGTTTCTTGAATATACTTGACATTTTTTGCGTTTGAAGCAAACGATCCTGCTGCAGTAAAATCAGTTACCGTATCACACACTTCCCCCAACTCTTTCCATTCAACAGAACAGTTTTGGATTTCTTCTAGGATATTCATGATTTCCCTCCTAGTTCCTCTACAATTTTATCTATCTCTGCACGCAAATGGTCAATCTTAGCAACAGTCTCAGCGATTTCTTGATTGAGCTCATTAATATCAATATTCTCACGTGTATCTTCTTGTTCAACATAGGTTAAAACAGATAGGTTATAATCCTGCTCTGAACCAATCACTTCATTATCGACAAGAGCTGCTTTAAAGTCTACACTTTGATAATTAGTAAATAATTCAACGATATGATCAATATTGTCATCCGTCAAAATATTGTTATTGGTCTCTTTTTTGAATTCCCTACTCGCATCAATAAAGAGGGTTTTATTTTCTAGTTTATTCTTCGCCAACACTAAAATCGTAGTTGCGATAGAAGTTCCAAAGAAGAGATTATCAGGCAGAGCAATCACTGCTTCAACAAAGTTGTTATCAACTAGATACTGACGAATAGTCTTTTCAGCACCTCCACGATAGAAAATTCCTGGAAAACATACAATAGCTGCTCGACCTTTATTAGACAGGTGGTTGAGACTATGCATGATAAAGGCAAAGTCAGCTTTTGACTTAGGAGCTAGCTTACCAGCTGGCGCAAAGCGGTCATCGTTTATGAGAGTTGGGTCTCCATCTCCCACCCATTTGACAGAATACGGAGGGTTAGAAACGATAGCATCAAATGGCTTTTCTTCTAAATGCTGAGGATTTAAAAGGGTATCTCCTCGCTTAATATCAAAGTTATTGTAGTTGATATTGTGCAAGAACATATTCATACGAGCCAAGTTATAGTTGGTCATATTAATTTCTTGACCAAAGAATCCATCCTCTAGAATATGGTCTTCATATTGTTTTTTCATTTGAAGAAGGAGAGAGCCTGAACCACATGTTGGGTCATATACCTTGTTAATCTTGTCCTTACCGACCATCACTAGGCGAGCTAGTAATTTAGAAACTGTCTGAGGAGTGAAAAATTCACCCCCACTTTTTCCTGCATTACTTGCATAGTTGGAAATCAAGAACTCATAAACATCCCCAAAGGCATCAATATCATTTTCCTCAAAGTTACCAAAGTTAATGCTATTGATACCATTTAGAATGTCAGAAAGTCGTTTATTTTTTTCTGGAACAGTTCCACCAAGGATATTGCTTCGTGTATTCAAGTTATCAAACAAACCTTTGATATCATCCTCTGATTTGAAGCCGATCGCTGATTTCTCAATAGCTTGGAAAATATTGGCCAAGTCTTCGTTTAAATTTTCATTTTGCGAGGCATTCTCGACAACATTTTCAAATAGTTGACTCGGAAGAATAAAGAATCCCTTATCCTCAACTGTCCCTGGTTTGAAATCTTGCTCAGCTTCTTGGTCACTCAATTCAGCATAACGAAATTCTAAGTCGCCAGCTTCATGCTCGGCGCGGTCAAAATAGTCTGCCATATGCTCTGAAATAAAGCGATAGAAAAGGATCCCTAGGATATACTGCTTAAAATCCCAACCATCTACAGCTCCACGAACATCATCCGCAATCGCCCAAATTTTACGATGCAGCTCCTTACGTTCTGCATTTTCTTTACTTGCCATTATTGCCCTTCTTTTATTTAATTATATTTTATATTATATTTCATATTATATCACATTTTTATAAATGCTGTTATTTTGCAAAACAAAAACCACCTCCCGAAAGAGGTAGTTTTCAAGTTTTTGAAATTATTATTTAGCGTTTCGCTTTTCGATAATTTCTTGTGCAACGTTAGGTGGAACTTCTTCGTATTGCGCAAGCTCCATTGTTGAAGCTGCACGACCTTTACTCATTGAGCGTAGGTCTGAAGTGTAACCAAACATATTTGCAAGAGGCACGAAACCTCGAATAAGTTTTGTTCCACCCATCAAATCATCCATTGAGTCGATTCGACCACGGCGTGAATTCAAGTCTCCAATTACATCACCCATGAATTCTTCAGGAGTTGTAATTTCAACTTTCATCACAGGCTCAAGAAGAACAGGATTTGCTTTCTTAATACCTTCACGAGTTGAAAGCGCACCAGCCAATTTAAAGGCCAATTCGCTTGAGTCGACATCGTGGTAAGAACCATCGTAAAGTGTAGCTTTAACGTCAACTACTGGGTAACCAGCAATCACACCGCCTTCAAGTGTTTCAAGCACACCTTGTTCAACTGGTTTGCGGTATTCTTGTGGCACAACACCACCTTTAATTTCATCAAAGAATTCAAAGCCTTTTCCTGGTTCATTTGGTTCAAAGCGAATCCAAACGTCACCATATTGACCACGACCACCAGACTGTTTTGCGTGTTTACCTTGAGCTTCAGCAGTTCCACGAATAGTTTCACGGAAGGCAACTTGTGGCTCACCAACGTTAGCTTCAACGTTAAATTCACGCTTCATTCGGTCAATCAAGATGTCAAGGTGAAGCTCACCCATTCCCGACATAATTGTTTGACCAGTCTCTTCGTCTGTATGAACTCGGAAAGTTGGGTCTTCTTCAGCAAGTCGTTGAAGAGCAATACCCATTTTTTCTTGGTCGGCTTTAGTTTTTGGCTCAACCGCAATCGAAACTGGTGGTTCAGCAAATTCGATACCTTCAAGAATTACACCGTGGTTCAAATCACAAAGAGTTGCACCAGTTGTAACATCCTTCAAACCAACAACTGCAGCAATATCACCAGCAGCAACTTCTGAAATTTCTTCACGTTTATCTGCGTGCATTCGAACGATTCGTCCGATTCGCTCTTTTTTACCAGTCATTGTATTAAGAACATATGAACCGGCAGTAATTTTACCGCTATATACACGTACGAATACAAGCTTTCCAACAAATGGGTCAGTTGCAATCTTAAATGCAAGCGCTGAAGTAGGCTCATCTACCGACGGTTTTCGTTCAATAGCTTCACCAGTTTTTGCATCTGTCCCTTTAATCGAAGAAACATCAAGTGGGCTTGGAAGATAATCATTAATCAAGTCAAGAACTTTTTCAACAATCACACCACGGCCATCACCACCAGTTACTAAGAAGAAGTCACCAGCAAGAACTCGTTTTCGAAGCGCAGCTTTAAGCTCAGGAATCGTGATTGATTCTTCACCTTCTTCGAAAAATCGCATCATTAGTTCATCATCGGCTTCAACCGCATTTTCAACAAGTAGTGAACGCGCATTCTTAGCTTTTTCAAGCATGTCAGCTGGAATTTTGCCAACTTTTAGCTCATGATCTGCATAATTATCATAAGTGTAAGCTTTCATATCAATCAAGTCAACAACACCGTTGATTTCTTGTTCGAAACCAATTGGCAAGTGAATTGGGAAAGCTTGTTTGCTTAGACGATCATGGATCGATTTAATTGATTTATAAAAATCACCACCAGTTTGGTTGATCTTGTTAATAAAACAAACGCGCGGAACACCGTATTTGTCGGCCTGTCGCCAAACAGTTTCAGATTGAGCCTCAACACCCATTTTACCATCAAAAACAGTCACAGCACCGTCAAGCACGCGCAAAGATCGTTCAACCTCAGCAGTAAAATCGATGTGTCCTGGTGTGTCAATAATGTTAATTTTGTGATCTTTCCAGAAACAAGTCACGGCAGCAGAAGTAATTGTAATACCTCGCTCTTTTTCTTGAGCCATCCAGTCAGTTGTTGCACCATCGCCTTCACCACGAACAACACCGATTTTGTGTGTCAAACCAGTTCGGTAAAGAATACCTTCTGTTGTAGTAGTTTTACCAGCATCAATATGCGCAATAATACCGACATTCCGGAAATTTTCCAATGGAGTATTTTTATTCATTTGATTCCTCTTAAATTTATTATTTTATTGCTTTTTCATGCTAATTTTGTTGTTTTTAAAAACCAGCACAAAAACAGCACTTCGTTAATAATTTTATCATATTTTTTAAAAACTGTAAAGTAAAAACACCTAAAAAGAAAAAGCCAGTTTCTCTGGCTTAAAAATTATCTTCGAACGCGTTCAGGTATCTTTTTATCAATCCTTTTAGCAGTAATTATTAATGTTGTCATAATAATACCAAAAAAGAACACGCTAAAATTCCAGTGTGTCAAAATCGTTAAACATAACGATACACTGTAAACTACGATAAAGTACAAGGAAACAAATAACGGCTCTTTTGCGTTTGCAAAGGCTTTCTTCATAAAAATATTCCTCCAAATTTTTAATTTCCACTTTTGAGCGGAAATTATATTTTATCACAGTCTTTTCAAAAAATCAAGCATTAGAGTGTTTCACCATTTCTTGCCCGATTTGCCCATTCATCTGCCATTTCATTAAATTCATGCCCGGCATGACCTTTTAGCCATTTTAATTTTACGTTAGAATTCAAATAAAGCTCAAAAAGTGGTTTCACAATATCGAGATTCTTAATTTCTCCGCCCTTCTTTTTCCAGCCATTTTTATGCCAAGCTGGAGCCCATTTTGTCAAAACATTAATCCAAAATTCGCTATCAGTTAAAATTTCTGCCTCTTCACCGTTTAAAATTTCGAAAGCTTTTTTTAGCGCCAAACCTTCCATTCGAATATTCGTGCTTGGATTTTCCGCCCCAAGTGCAATAGGTTTTCCATTTTCAATAATAGCAAAACCGCCAGCCCCGGGATTTGGTGATGCACTTCCGTCTGTAAAAAGTATTCGCATTATTTTTGAACCTTATTATTATGTGTGAAATTCTGAAGAAATGCCGAATTGTTAGTCTGATTTTGCGCTTCATTTTTTTGCTTTTTTAAATCTTTCATCTTTCGAAAAGAAATAAACGAAAAAACTGCGCTGATTACACCAAAAATCAATAATACCAAAAATGGAATGAGTTTCATAAAGGAATACTCGCCTATAACAGCACCTTGCGGATCTTTTTCGTCATAAAAAACCTTAACTTTATTATTAATTACCGGAAGCTCTTTTTGTGGGTCGCTTTTTACTTCAACAAAATTATCCTTACCAAATGGAAAATCCACAATGGCGATAAAATTCTGCTCACTTGATTTTTGATCAGTCAACACCTTTTCGAAACCAAAGATTTCACCCTCAGTTTGTTTCCAAGACAACCTTTTCGAAAACTCATTAAATGGCTTTGCGATTAAAAATGACCCTGATACTATCAAAGCAACCGCTAGAACCGCAAAAATAATCCCACAATTTCGAAGAGATTTAAGACCTTTTTGCTCAATTTCATTAGAATTCATTTTTTCTCCTATTTCGTTTATGTTAATAATTATAGCATTCTTTAAGGATTAAATCAATTTATCAATTATAAAATCTGTATTCTTGCTACTATTTAATAATATTACAGCTTTATAAAATATTAAATTTAAAACACCGCCCAATTTTGGCAGTGTTTTAAAGTTTTTATTCTTCAACCGACGAATCGTTAGTTTCAGTTTTAAAATCTGATTCTTCAACAGTTTCAGAATCTTCCTGGTGAATTCGAGCACCAGTTCCAACAGGAATCTTGCGTCCGATAATCACATTTTCTTTCAATCCGTGGAGTTTGTCAATTCGGCCAGAAGTTGCAGCATTAATCAAAACGCTTGTTGTATTCTGGAACGAAGCCGCCGACAAGAAGCTATCACTAAAGATTGAAACTTTCGTAATTCCAAGAAGTTGTTGTTTAAATTCAGCTGGCTTTTTACCTTCCGCTTTAAGGATTTTATTTTCCTCAACAACAGCAGCTTTCGAGACAACATCACCAATAATGAATGAAGAGTCTCCAGCATTTTCAATTTGAACTCGGCTAA
This sequence comes from uncultured bacterium, assembly GCA_963526415.1. Classification (GTDB taxonomy): domain Bacteria; phylum Patescibacteriota; class Saccharimonadia; order Saccharimonadales; family Saccharimonadaceae; genus Nanogingivalis. The sequence goes on from CAURNE010000006.1 coordinate 6,307, forward strand.
ACATTTGTCGAACGATGATTTCAAGGTGTTTTGAAGCAATGTCTTGACCCTGAGCTGCATAAATTCGCAAAATCTCATTCATAATGTAACGCTGAGTTTCTTCAACACCCTTCAATTCCATCAAATCACGAAGATTTAACGAACCAGCCGTTAAGCGATCACCCGCACAAACAACATCATTTTTCGAAACGGCAAGAACTGCAACATTTGGAATTTCGTAACGAATAGGATTTGCATTTTCACCGTCTTCAGTTTGTTGAGGTGTAATTTGGACAATGTTCATATTTCCATCTTCCCAAATATCAACAATACCCGAGATTTCAGCCATATAAGCTTGGCCCTTTGGTGATCGTGCTTCAAGAAGCTCTTCAACACGAGGCAAACCTTGAGAAATTGCACCAGATCCGGCAACACCTGAGCTGTGGAATGTATTCAAAGTTAGCTGCGTTCCCGGCTCACCAACAGATTGAGCAGCAATCACACCAACTGGTTCAGCAGGAGCAACAAGAAGACCTGTTGCCATATCAATTCCATAAGATTTTTGCGGAATTCCAGCAAGATCAGGAGTTGAAAGCACGCTTTGAATTTTAACCTCTTTAATTGCTTCGTCTTTTTCAATAGCATCAGCAATTTCTCTCGTGATTAGTTGATCTGCTTCGATATAGCCAGGAACAACTTCGGCTGTAAATCGGCCATACAAACGATCTCCGAAGGAAATCATAGTTTCTTCACTTTCTGAACGATAGATCGCAAATCCAGGATCAACTTCGCTTGTATTATCGGATACCGAAAATACATCCTGAGCAACATCAACGAGGCGACGAGTCAAATATCCAGAATCGGCAGTCTTAAGCGCTGTTGAAATCAAACCTTGGCGTGCACCACGAGTTGCCACAAAGGCTTCAAGCGAACTCATTCCGTGAGTATAATTTGAACGGATTGGGAGCTCAATTTCACGGTTAGTTGCGTCCACCATAATTCCAGTCAAACCAGAAGCAAGACGAATGTTTGTTGTATTACCACGAGAACCAGAAACCGCCATTAATCCAACAGGAGAGTCAGCACCCTCATTTGTAACACGTTCAGAAATCTCATCAGAAACCTCATCAATAACTCTATGCCAGTTATCAATAATTAAGTTATATCGTTCTTGATCAGTCAAAAGACCTTGGTCGTATTGTTCTTGAATTAAAGTTGTCTTAGCGTCACCACTCGCGATGATTTCAGGGATTTTTTCACTTTCATAAACCGTATAATCCTCTTTACCGATCGACAAACCAGATTTTGTAACAAATCGGAACGACAAACCTTTAATCTTGTCGGCAATTTTAACGGTCATTTCAGCACCATAATGCGCAAAAATATCGGCCAAAATTTTGTTAATTTGCTTCTTAGTTTGCGGATTATTATCAAATGGATAATCTTCCGGCAACAACTCGTTAAATAAAATTCGCCCAAGAGTCGTGTTTCGAATTTCGCCTTTCACAAATACTCGAATTGGAGTTTGAAGCGCAATTTCACCCTTGTCATAAGCCATTTCAGCTTCGAAAACATTAGCGAATGGTCGTGGTTTCTTGCTTGTTTCAGATTGTTTATTATAAGTAATATAGTAATTTCCGTAAACAACATCCTGGTCAACAGAAAGAACTGGTTGACCATCTGCAGGTTTCAAGAGGTTATGAGAAATACTCATTAAGTCACGAGCTTCAGCTTGAGCAGCATCAGAAAGTGGTAAGTGAACAGCCATCTGGTCACCATCATAGTCGGCATTAAATCCGTTTGCTACAAGTGGGTGAAGCTGAATTGCTTTACCTTCAACAAGTTTTGGCTGGAAAGCCTGAATGGAAAGTCGGTGCAAAGATGGAGCACGGTTCAAAAGAATATACTTTCCTTCAACAACAGCATCTAAAGCATCCCAAACTTCAGCTTCACGAGCCTCAATTAAACGGGTTGCTGAGCGAATATTGTGTGCGTATTCTTTTTCAATCAACCAAGAAATTACAAATGGCTTAAAGAGTTCAAGTGCCATTTGAGTTGGTAAACCGCATTGATGAGCCTTTAAAGTTGGACCAACAACGATCACAGAACGACCGGAGTAGTCAACTCGTTTTCCAAGCAAGTTTTGACGGAATCGTCCCTGCTTACCCTTAAGCATATCGCTCAAAGATTTAAGCTTTCGGCGACCACCAGTTGTATTAACCGAACGACCACTTCGAGATGCATTATTATCAATTAACGAATCAACTGCTTCCTGAAGCATTCGCATTTCATTTCGCTTAATTACCATTGGCGCATTAAGTTCAATCAATTTCTTCAAACGGTTATTTCGGTTAATCACTCGTCTATACAAATCGTTTAGGTCTGAAGTAGCAAATCGACCACCCGTCAGTTGAACCATTGGGCGCAAATCTGGAGGAATTACAGGAAGAACTGTCAAACACAAACTTCCCGGTTTGATTCCAGCAGCCTTCATTCCTTCGATAGTTTTCAACCGTTTAAGAATTTTCTTCTCTCGCTGACCTTTAGCTTTTTCAGCTTCCTCTTTTAGATTTTCAATAAGTTCATCAATATTGATTTCGTCAAGTAAAGTCTTAATCGCTTCACCACCCATTCCAACTTCGATAATCTCTTCATACTCTTCTGGAAGGTTTCGAAAATCAGTTTCACTCATTAGTGAGCCTTTTACAAAGCTATCAAGCTGATTATGTTTTGTTGTATAAACCGAGTTCAATTCTTCGATTTCTTTACTCTGAGCTTCAGCTAAAGCTTTAATGTCGGCCGATTTCTCTTCAGCAGCTTTTTCATATCGAATTTTAATAGCCATTCGAGCAGCTTTATCTTCAGCTTCAAGATCTGCAAGCATTTGATCACGCTTTTCTTCATCGACATTAAGAATTACATAGCTTGCAAAATAAACTACACGTTCAATATTCTTAACAGTCATTCCGAGAAGTAAGCTCATCGCACTTGGAGCACCACGCATAAACCAAATGTGTGCAACTGGTGCTGCTAGCGAAATGTGGCCCATTCGTTCACGACGAACAATCGATTTTGTCACTAATTCACCATTTTTATCAACAGCAGCTTCACGCGAACGAACACCTTTTAGCTTGTTGTCATAAGGGTTAATATCTTTAGTTGGTCCAAAGATTTTTTCACAAAACAAACCGTCGCGCTCAGGTTTTTGCGTTCGGTAGTTGATTGTTTCTGGCTTTGTCACTTCGCCGTAAGACCAGCCCAAAATATCTTCTGGGCTAGCAACGGCGAGGCGAACTGCGTCAAAATCAGCAATTTGGTTTGAATTCACCACTTTCGCCATTTACGCTTCCTCCTTAATTTCTTCAATTTCATCAATATCTTGAATATTCATATTGTCTTCAAATTCACCGTCAGATTCATCTCGAACAGTTTCGAAATCTTCATCTTCGAAAGTTGAACTTTCAGCATCTTTATTTCGTTCTGCCAAGATTTCATCCGCATCAATACTTGAAGCGTGCTGATCGAGTAGATCAACTCGCAAACCAAGACCTTGAAGTTCTTTCACAAGCACATTGAATGATTCTGGCAATTTTGGACCAACAATTTCGTTGTGCTTAATAATACTTTCATAAGCTTTCGAACGACCAACAACATCGTCAGACTTAATCGTTAACATTTCTTGGAGCATATTTGCAGCACCATAAGCTTCAAGCGCCCAAACCTCCATCTCTCCGAATCGCTGACCACCGTTTTGTGCCTTACCACCCAAAGGCTGTTGAGTAACCATTGTGTATGGACCAGTCGATCGCGCGTGAATCTTGTCTGCAACCAAGTGGTGGAGTTTAATCATATGCATAAATCCAACAGTCGTGCGTTGTTCAAAAGGTTCTCCAGTTTGACCATCAAACAATTGAACTTTTCCATCACGAGCAATACCAGCCGCTTCAAGTTCGTCACTCAAAGTTTCAGCATCAACACCGTCATACGAAGGGGTTGCGACTCGGTAACCCTGAGTTTTTGCAGCCATTCCAAGGTGAACTTCGAAAAGCTGACCAAGGTTCATACGTGAAGGCACACCAAGTGGTGAAAGAATCACATCAATTGGGGTTCCATCTTCCATAAATGGCATATCAGCTTCTGGTAGAATTTTTGCAACAACACCTTTATTTCCGTGTCGTCCAGCCATCTTGTCACCAACCATAATCTTACGAGCCTCAGCAACGAAGATCTGAATTTGTTGAAGTACGCCGGTTCGCATTTCGTGGCCATTTTCTTTTGAAAAGATTTTTACACCGATAACTTTTCCTGAACCGGTATTCTTCATTCGTTGAGAAGTATCACGAACATCTTTTGCTTTTTCACCAAAGATTGCACGCAAAAGTCGCTCTTCGCTCGAAAGCTCTTGTTCACCTTTTGGAGTAATTTTCCCAACCAAAACGTCGCCAGGTTTAACCTCTGAACCAATCTGAACAATCCCGTTTTCATCCAGATGTCGAAGACTATATTCACTCGCATTTGGAATGTCACGTGTTACAACTTCTGGACCAAGCTTTGTCTCGCGAACTTCAACTGTATAATCTTTAATATTAATATTTGTGAGCATATCTGTTTTAACCAAACGGTCAGAAATGATCACGGCGTCGTCCATATTGAATCCACCCCAAGACATAAACGCTACACGAAGATCTCGACCAAGTGCAATTTCACCATCTTTAATACTTGCACCCTCAATCAAAATGTCACCTTTTTTAACTTTTTGACCACGAGAAACTACAACTTTTTGATTATAACAGCGATCATCAGCAGTTTTTTCGAAATGCTTCAATTCATACTTCGCAATTCCGCTCTTATATTTAACCTCGACAGCAACAGAATCTGCTCGAACAACCTCACCATCATCTTCTGCAATAACAATTTGACTCAAATTTCGAGCAATATCAGCTTCAACCCCAGTTCCTACAGTTGGCGCTTCGTTCCAAAGGAGTGGAACAGCCTGTTTCTGCATGGCTGAACCAGTCAAGGCACGGTCGATTCGGTCACGCTCTGCGAATGGAATCAAAGACGCAGCTGCACCAAGAACTTGTCGATGAACAGCATCCATAAATGTAACTTCACTTGAACTCACCTGTGAAGGAATTAGATTCTTTCGTGCAGAAACCTGAGATTCAACAAAACTTCCATCTTCGTTCAATTTTGAACCTGCGTCGGCAATAATTTCGCGCATTTCATGGTCGGCGTCAAGATAGACAACCTCATCCGTAACTTTTCCATTAACAACACGCAAATATGGAGCTTCAATAAATCCATATTCGTTAATTCGGGCAAATGTTGCAAGGTTTGTCACAAGACCAACGTTTCCACCTTCTGGCGTTTCCACAAGACAAATTCGTCCATAGTGGGTTGGGTGGCTGTCACGAACTTCAAGACCAGCACGATCTCGAGTAACACCACCAGGACCCATCGAGCTCAAACGGCGCTTGTGAGAAAGTTCTGAAAGTGGGTTAGTTTCATCCATAACCTGAGCAAGCTGTGATCCAGCAAAAAATTCACGAACAGCAGCAACAACCGGGCGAGCATTCACTAATTGCCCAGGAGTTACAGTTTCAATATCTGTCATCGACATTCGATCCATTGCATTTCGTTGCATTCGAAGCATACCTACGCGGAACTGTCGAGCAACAAGCTCACCAACCAATTTCACTCGGCGATTGTCCAAACTATCGATATCATCAACTTCACCTTGAGAATTATTTAAGCGAATAACTTCTTTAATAATTTCGAAAAGATCTTCCATTTGGAAAGAACGATTTTCTGTTGTATTTGGAGTTTCAAGATTTAAGCGTTTATTAATTTTATATCGGCCAACGCGACCGTAATCAAATCGTTTAAAGTCGAAGAACATTCGCTCAATCATATTTCGGGCATTTTCGATGGTTGCCAAATCACCTGGGCGAAGGCGTCGATAAACTTCAATCAAAGCAGTTGAAGGGCTAACTGATTGATCTTTTTCAAGAGTTGCATCGATATATTTAATCTCGCCATTATCAACATCGGCAAAAATATCTCGCATTTCAGCATTCGTAATTCGACCAAGCGCACGCAAGAAAGTTGTCACTGGTAGTTTTCGACGGCGATCAATTTTTACATAAATTACACCTTTATTATCAGTTTCAAATTCCAACCAAGCACCGCGAACAGGGATTAATTTCGCACCGTAATATTTTTTTCCATCATTTCCAGATTCAGCATTAAAATAAACACCTTCAGAACGAATCAACTGAGAAACAATCACACGCTCAGTTCCGTTAATAATGAAAGTTCCTTGATTTGTCATCCAAGGATAATCACCGAGGTAAATTTCCTGTTCCTTTACTTCGCCAGTCACTTTGTTTGTAAGTTCAACTTGAACGTGAAGTGGAGATTCGAAAGTTAAATTATTCTCTTTTGCAAAATCCTTTGTTGTTTTTGGATCTTGAAATTTATAGCTTTTGAATCGCAAAGCTAATTTCTGACCAGTATAATCGTCGATTGGGTTAATTTCTTCGAAAATCTCACTCAAACCATTATCGATGAAATCTTTCCAAGATTCCTTCTGGTGAGCGATCAAATCTGGTGTTTCAAGAACGACGTCTTCTTTCGAAAAAAACGCACGCCCTGCAGCATTAAAGTGCTTTTTTGCCATTTTTCTCCTCGCATTTAAAGTGTTATTAGAACCGGCCCGAAGATTCTCCGCCTGCGACTTTCGAAACTTTGCCATCAATTTCGAAGTAAAATTCTCCGCAAACACACTACTTCTTGATGTCCATTTTAACATATTTTTCAAAAAAAATCAATAAAAAAACCGCTAAAATAGCGGCTATAGATTAATGGTTGATTTGCGAAGCGTAATTCAATTTCTGCAGCTTCGCTTCTTCACCGGCTAAAAGTGCTCTGTTTTCATTTTCGCCAATGGATTTACTTTTTGGCTTTTCGTGATGAGTAACAGTTTTTCGAACTTGTTCAAATAAATCTTTCGCGGTCATACAAACCACCTCCAAAAAATATTTTTTGCCCAAGGCTTGTATATTTTACACCTTTTCAACAAAAAGATCAAGACCTTGATTTTTTATTGTTTTTATACTATTATATGGGTATTAAATTTTATTTACGCACCTTTAATTTTACTATTTTAGTGATTTTTTAGTGCGTTAGAAGGAGCCTAAAATGAAGAAAATCTTCGCTATTTCTGTAATTTTTATCGCCTCACTATTTATTCTTGTTGGAAATCTAAAACCTGTTTCAGCGCAAGAAAATTTGCCAAAATTAGCAAAAGTTTCAAAAGTGAACGAGAATATCAAAAAATATTTCGAAAAAAGCAAACAGTTTTCGAAAGAAAAATGGGAAAACTTTCAAACCATTCGAGATGATTATTTCGCAGAACTAATTGAAACAAAAGGAATAACTTTTGTTGACAAAAATGGTAACCAGGTTGAAAAAGCTTATTTCTCAATCTCATCAAAACTTCGGATTAATCCTGTAATCAAAATAACAAATACGGAAGGAAGTGAAATCGAGGCAAAATCCTGGCAAATTCAAGGCAGGAATTCACGATTTATGTTTATTGAAGTAATTGGATATGCTCGCGCTAAAACAGATTATAATTCTGATAAAAATCAACCCTTACCAAATAATCATTACTATGTTTTAGCATTAAGAATTCCGGAAGGCGAGAAAAATTCGGAAGAAATTTGGCCAGTTCCGGTTTCAAAAACCGAATTTAAACGCCTAAAATCATTAAAAACATCCGCCATCGGAGAAAGAATAACTCCAATAGACGGATATAATTATTAATAGTCTTGTTCGCAAGGCTATTTTTCTTACTTTATTATTTTATCAACCAAGCCATATTCAACAGCTTCTTTAGCGCTCATCCAATAATCTCGCTCCATATCATTTTTGAGTTTTTCAAGTTTTTGACCACTGTTTTTCGCTAAAATCTGAGCAAGCTTTTCCTTTAAAAGCAAACCTTCCTTCAAGTCAATTTCTTGATCTGTAATTTTACCCCGTGTTCCGCTTGAAGGTTGATGAATCATCACTCGCGCATTTGGCAAAATTGCTCGCTTACCTTTTGCGCCAGCCGAAAGCAAAAATGCCCCCATTGACGCCTGTAAACCAATCCCGATTGTCTGTACGTCTGGCTTAATAAAATTCATTGTATCATAAATCGCTAACCCATCATAAACACTTCCACCAGGACTATTGATATAAAGTTTAATATCCTCATCAGGATTTTCATACGCCAAATGTAAAAGTTGCGCTACGATCACATTAGCTGTGTGCGAATTAACCTCTTCACCCAAAAAAATCACTCGCTCATTCAAAAGCCTTGAATAAATATCAAACGCGCGTTCACCTCGATTAGTCTCTTCAATTACTGTTGGTACTAAATAATTTTTCGCTTTTTCCATAATCCTCCTTAATCTTTCGAAACCTTAACAACGATTTCACCCTTCTCTAAGCTTGCCACAAATTGTGTTCCCTTTGGTGGATCGTTAATTAAAATCTCATCCGCAAGTTTGTCTTCCAACAAATCTTCAATTGTTCTTCGAAGTGGTCTTACTCCATTTTTATTGTCATAACCCTTTTCGATAATAAAATCTTTTGCCGATTTTCGAACCTTCAAATTTAAGCCTTTTCGAAGCAATCGATTATTTAAATCAGTCAAAAGAATATCAAAAATCTTACCTATTTCATCTTTAGAAAGTTGTTTAAAGGTGATAATTCCATCAAAACGGTTTAAGAGTTCCGGCTTCAAGATTTTTGAAATAGCCTTGCGCGCAATTTTCTCATTTTCATCATGATTCTTTTTTGAAGAATTCTCAATACCAAAACCAAGCGTTTTTTCGCTCATCATTTCACTCGCGCCAAGATTGCTCGTTAAAATAACAACAGTATTTTTAAACGAAACTTTTCGCCCCTCCGAATCTGTTAATTCTCCATCTTCCAAAAGCTGTAAAAGTAGATTGAAAGTGTCGGGATGAGCCTTTTCAATTTCATCAAAAAGTACAACCGAATAAGGCTGTCGACGAACTTTTTCAGTCAAAGTCCCACCTTCACCATAGCCAACATAACCAGCCGGCGCACCCAAAAGCTGCGAAGTTTTATGTTTTTCGCCAAATTCACTCATATCAATTTTAATTAAAGATTTCGAACCGCCAAAAACCCCATTCGCAAGTTGCCGAGAAAGCTCTGTTTTTCCAACACCAGTTGGACCAAGAAAAATGAATGAGCCAATTGGGCGATTTTCATCTGAAATTCCAGATTTATTCCGCCGAATCGCTTTCGAAATTTTCTCAATTGCCTCACTTTGACCAATGATTTTTTTTGAAAGATTTTTTTCAAGATCCTGTAATGATTTTGCTTGACTTTTTGTGATTTTTTGCGCTGGAATATTAGTTTTTAGTGAAATTGCTCGCGCCACATAATTACTGGTTAAAACCATCTTTTTAGTTTTCCTCAATTTCAATTCTTCTTCGGCAAGTTTTTTTCGAAGCTGCGAAATCCGTGTTTTGTATAAAGCCGCACCTTCAAAATCTTCACTTTCAGCTGCTCGAAGTTGTTTTTCGCCTAATTTTTCAATCTCGTTTGAAATTCCCAAAATTTTGTTCGGTTTCGCAGAATTTTCACTCGCCAAAATAGCACCTGCCTCATCCAAAATATCAATTGCTTTATCCGGCATTTGTCGGTCAAAAATATACCGCGCGCTCATATCAGCGATTTCACTTAGAACTTCATCGGAAACTTCAATTCCGTGATATTTTTCATAACTTTCACGCAAACCTTTCAAAATCTCAACAGTTTCCTTCACGCTCGGCTCATCAACCTTGACAGATTGAAAACGACGATTTAATGCAGAATCTTTCTCGATCGTCTTCTTGAATTCTTCGAAAGTTGTTGCGCCAATTAACTTAATCCTTCCGCGAGCAAGTGCTGGTTTTAAAATATTAGCCGCATCCATTGCACCTTCCGCAGAACCAGTTCCTGCCAAAAGATGAATTTCATCAATAAACGCAATTATATCTTGATGTTTTTCAAGAGCTTTTATCACATTTTTCAACCGCTCCTCAAACTGACCTCGAAATTTCGTGCCAGCAAGCATTCCAGCCAAATCAATTTCGAAAATCTTTTTTCCAGTTAGTTGTGCTGGAACCTCTTCTTTTGCGATTTTTTGGGCAAGAAGTTCAACCACGGCAGTTTTTCCAACACCCGCATCACCAATCAAAACTGGGTTCGATTTAGTTCGCCTCAATAAAATCGTAATCAAACGCTGAACTTCAACTTCACGCCCAATAACAGGATCGAGTTCATTATTTTTTGCTTTTTCAGTTAAATCTTCGGCAAATTTTCTCAAAAGCGCTAAATCTCGACCCGATGTAGTTTCTTTATATCTTCCAAAAGATCGTTTTTTACGATTTTCTTCAATCTCTTTTTGAATTTCTTCATTCGAAAAAGTTTCATCCAAAGCACCGTTTAAACCTTCAATATCGGCTCCAATTTTTCGAATAGCAACCTGAAATTTAAGATCTCTCTGTTTTAAAATTGCAAACAATAAATTTTTAGTTCCTATTTGTTCGCTATCTTTCGAAATCATTCCAGCCAGCTTGATCGAGAAAAATGCCCGATCTGTTAAAGCTCGCATATCGGGATCAGATAACTCCGACGAATCTTGGCGAATTGGCGGATTTTCGGCATAAAAATCATATAAATCATCAAATTTCAAATTATATTCATACGCCAAAATTGACGCTGAAGATTCACGGTTTTCCAAAATCCCCAATAAAATATGCTCAATTCCAATATAGCCAGTTTTAAATTCCTGCGAGAAAAAATCTGCCCGTTCAAGGCTTTTTTGCGAATCCTCACTCATTCGCGAAATAATTTCTTGAAAATCTTCTGGTATCATATTTATATTTTACCACATATTTAGCACTCGTGCAATAAGAGTGCTAAATATTAAACTTTTATTTGACTTTTTTAAACTTATTTTATATAATTATTTTATTAAAATGCATGAACTAAAATTTTCTAAAATCCAAACGCCGCTCGGTGAAATGACAGCAATCGCGCACGAAGATGCTCTGGTTTTTTTGGAATTTCAAGATAATGAAAATTTCGAAAAAGATTTAGCTCAAATTAAAGAATTTTTTGAAACCGAAGAAATTGTTGAGGGTGAAAATCTACCAATCAAACAAATTCGCGTTGAGCTTGAAGATTATTTTAAGCACCCCTTCGCAAGTTTTCGAACACCGATCAAACTCGTGGGGACCGATTTTCAAAAGCAAGTTTGGGAAGAACTTCAAAATATTCCCGCAGGCGCAACTTCAACTTATTCTGAAATTGCCGAGAAAATCGAAAACCCGAACGCAATCCGTGCAGTTGGTAACGCTTTAAATGCAAATAAACTCTCTATAATAATTCCGTGCCATCGAGTTCTTACAAAAGATATGGATTTTGGCGGATATAACGGCGGTCAAAATCGTAAAAGTTGGCTACTTCAACATGAAGGAATTTAAACAAATTTAAAAGCACTCACACGAGTGCTTTTTTGGAGGCTATTTTTCGAAAAACTTCACAATCCGACGAAGCTCCTCGAGATATTCGCCAGATTTATCTTGCGCCAACATCATCGCCGGTACAGATAATGAATAATCAAAATTATTCCCGCTATCACAATACCAACCATCTCTAATTTGAACAGCGTAGAATTTTTCACCATTATCAATAGAGTGCTGAATTGCTGATTGGAGCATTAATTCGCCATCGGGATTTTTTTGCCATTCAGCCAAATTCCATGCCAATGATTCAAGATAGTTGTTCTTAAAAATCCATGCACAAACGCTTGCAAGATTACTTTTCGCATTTTCAACGCCAGGTTTTTCATCAATCCGCTCAACATCAACAATCAGGTTCCCATTAGAGCCTTTTTCGCGTGCCACAATCAATCCTGCCACAATACCATATTTATCAAATTCAGCATCGTTAAGAACTTCCTTTGCAGCCATAACGCTTCCGCTAAACTTTTGATAAGCTTCGAACATCTGTAAAAATTCGTTCTTTTTACCATTTTTAATCGCAAAAATATCATCCGGTAAAACATACCAAAAATCATCTTCACCGATAAACTCAATAACTTCTGGCGTCGAAAGCGGTGCTTGATTTCCATAAGCCACGCAATTTTGTAGAATGAAATTCTTTGGCGAAAGAAGCCCAACCCGCTCAATTTTTTCAGCAAATTTAACTTTTCCCTTTTTTCGAAGTGAATCTGCAAGCTCTTGCTTAATTTCAAAAACCTGCCGAATATCATTTTTTTCAGGACTAATCACAATCGCGATATTTTCCGCCAAAACACCAATTTCTAACAACTTTTCAATCTGAATACAGATGATATTTTGCAAAAAACCATCAAATGGGAGCGGAATCAACTCTTTCGAAAAAGCCGTAGTTGCTGGATATCCACGCGTTCCATTTCCGGCCGCTGGGATTACAATCTTCATATTTTCGATTTTATTTGACATAGAAATGCCCTCCTTTTTTAAGTACTTAGCTATTCACAACTAATAGACTGATTATATCATATAAAAAGCCAGCGGTCAAATTCCGCCAGCTTTCAAAATTTTATTGCTCTTCTCCACCAAATTTTTCTTGATCATTTTCATCACCATCAAGATTTTTAACAACTTCACTTTCTGCCGCTTCGCTTAAAGCATTAAAAAGTCCATCTTCAACATTTCCGCGAGTTTTCTTCTCAACAGCTTTCGCAAGTTCGATATCAAGCTCATAACCCGTCAATCGACTTGCAAGACGCACATTTTGCCCAGCTCGCCCAATAGCAACACTTTGCTGATCTTCGCTTACAAGTACAGTTGCTCGTTTGCGTTCATTTTTAGCAGTTTCCTTGATCTGAACCTCAATAACTTCCGCCGGATTTAAAGCTTCACGGATAAATTCGCTTGGATTTTCACTCCAAGTTACAATATCGATTTTTTCGCGTTCACCTATTTCGTTCATTACAGATTGAACACGAACCCCACGACTACCAACAAAAGTTCCAACTGGATCAACGCCGTTCATCACTGAACGAACAGCCATTTTTGTACGGCGTCCAGCCTCACGCGCAATAGCTACAATTTCAACCATTCCAGTTTCGAGTTCTGGAACTTCCTGTTCGAACAAAATCTCAACAAATTTAGCATCCGAACGTGAAAGAATTAACTCCGGTGCGCGACCTTCACGTTCAATTTCTTTAATTAAAACTTTAATTCGCTGACCAACGCTGAAATATTCGCCGTTAATTTGTTCGCGAAGAGGCATGATTCCACTCGCTTTTCCAAGATCAATTCGAACGAATCGCTGATCAATTTTTGAAACCGAACCGCTCACGATTGTGCCAACTTTATCTTCAAATTCTTCAAGAATAATTTCTCGCTCAGCCTCACGAAGTCGCTGAAGAACAACTTGTTTTGCAGTTTGAGCCGCAACACGACCAAAAGTTTCAACTGGAAATTTCTCTTCCACAATTTCGCCAATTTCAGCATTTTGATCAATATTTTTAGCATCTTCAAGCGAAATCTCGTTATTTATATTATAAGCCTCTTCACCGTCAACAACTTCATATTGAACAAAAACTTCCGCTTCTCCAGTTTCGGTGTTAAGTTCTGCGCGAACATTTTGATCACGATTTCCATTTTCACGACGCCAAGCCGCCGCAATCGCCATTTCTATTACTTCCAAAACTTTTTCTTCTGGCAAGTTTTTTTCAGCCGCAATAGTTTTTGCCGCTAACATCATCTGTTTAATATTCAAATCTTCCATTTTATCCTTTCAAATAATTTCTTTTATGAAAAATGCCGACCTGCTGGCCGACTACTTTTCAATTCTAACATACTTTATTTTTTTCGTCAATATTTTAATTTAATAAAGTCAATCTTTGATATTTTTCGAGTGATTTTGGCTTTCTACTTAAATACGCTTGCCATTCTTTTTGATTTTCAAACAAAAAATCAACTGCCAATTGTGCGCGCGAAATCATTTTCATGTCACCAATACTTGCAAATTCCAGATTAATTTCTCCACTTTGCGCCTTACCATAAATTTCACCAGCCCCGCGAAGCTCTAAATCTTTTTCAGCCAAAACAAAACCATCGTCTGTTTTCGAAATCTCTTGAAGCCTTTGTGGTGGTTTTGCATTCGAACTCATTACAAGATAGCAAAACGCATCTCCACCACCACGACCAACACGACCACGAAGCTGATGGAGCTGGCTCAATCCGAAACGATCCGCATTTTCAATCACAATTACGCTCGCATTCGGTATATCCACACCAACCTCAATCACAGTTGTTGAAAGCAAAATATCTGCTTTTTTCGCCAAAAAATCCGCCATAACTTGCTCTTTTTCTTCAGATTTCATTTTGCCGTGAAGTTGTAAAATTCGAAATTCTTTAAAATCGCGTTTTAATCGCTTAAATTCAGTTTCAACACTTTTAATTTCATCATTTGAACCCTCCGAAATCGCAGGAACAATCACAAAAGCTTGCCGACCATTCGAAATTTCAGTTTTAATTTTCGAGTTCATTGGCGCACGAGAAGCTGGCGAAATAATCTCGGTCTGAACCGGTTTTCGACCTTTTGGTTTTTCTTTCAAAATCGAAACACTCAAATCTCCAAAAAGTGTAAGTTGCAAAGATCGTGGAATCGGCGTCGCAGTCATCGCTAGTAAGTGTGGCATTTTTTGATGTGATTTTTCAAGAATTTTCTGTCGCTGTACTACACCAAAACGATGCTGCTCATCGATAATAACCAAGCCAAGATTCAAAAATTCAACTTTTTCTTGAATTATCGCACTCGTCCCAACCAAAATATCTAAATTGCCTTTTTTTAAGTTTTCGTAGAGTGTTTTTCGTGCGTTCCCTTTCACTTTTCCTGAAAGAAACCCAACCGAAATATCCGCCCACGACAAAGTTTTCGAAAAATTATCCGCAAGCTGTTGAGCCAGAATTTCAGTTGGCGCAAAAACCGCAACTTGATATCTATTTTTTACAGCATTTAAAGCTGAAATTGCAGCCACGGTAGTTTTTCCTGAACCAACATCACCTTGCAAAAGCCTATTCATAGGTTGGTTTTGTGCCATATTTTGCATAATCTCCCAAGAAGCAAAGCGTTGCGAAGGTGTTAATTCAAACGGTAACTTCTCGACAAAATTCTTCACATCTCGAATTTTCGGCTCAATTTTATAACTTTTCAATTGTTCATTTTCAATTTTATTCAATCTTGAAGCCAAAATTAACTCAAAAATTTCTTCAAAAGCCAATCGATCAAGAGCTAAATCGAATTGCTGAGCAGTTTGTGGGAAATGAACCCACTCTATCGCCTGCGCGCGCGAAATCATCTTCTCTTTTCGAACGACAATTTCCGGCAAAGTTTCAGGCAAAATCCGCATCAAAGGTTTTAATTCTGACAAAGTTTTACGAATAACTTCTGTTTTCAAGCCATTTTTCTGACGATAAATTGGCACAATCTCACCATCTTCTCCCGAGAAATTTTGATTTTTTGGTAATTCTTCACGCTTCATCACGCTAGGATTGGTAATTTGATATCGATTATAATTAAACTCAAATTTTCCTGAAAAGAAAAAATCCTCTTCATCTTGAAGTTGTTTTACACGATACGGCTGATTAAACCAAATCGCTTTTATTTTCTCTTTTCCGTCAGTCAAAATCGCCTCAGTTATCGTCATTCCGCGGCGAGCCCGACGCATCGAAATTTTCTCAGCGCGCGCTTTAAATAAAACCTTCCCCGGCTTAATTTCACTCAAATCAGTTAAGCTTGCGAAATCTTCATATTTTCGAGGGAAAAACTCCAGAATATCACCAACAGTTCGCAAATTAGCATTTTCGAATTTTTCAAATGTTTTCTCGCCAATACCCTTAACAAGCTCTAATGAAGAATTTAGATTCATTATATAATTTTAGCATTTTTTGCTATCATTTTCAATTTTCAGAAAGATTTATCTCTCTTCCGGTTTTCATAAAATTTTTGTCACAAACTTTCAAACCTTTAATACAGTTAATCTCATTACTTTGATATAAATTAGTATCTATAACCGTTTGATTTAATTTAAATAATTGAATTGAGTTCTGCCAGACTATATAACTTAAAAATAGAGTTACTAAGAAGTTGACACAAACAATTATAAGAATAATGTTGTTTTTAATATCTTTATTTGTTTTACTTAATTTCTTCATATTTCAATTTTACTCAAAGAAAATACTTATGTCAATAAAAAATCACCCAGATTTGAGCGATTTTCAAAATATAAAACTACCTATTTTCCAGCTGTTTAATTCGATTTTTCAAAGATTCAATCTCTCCGTGCTTATTAAAAATAATATCGTTTTGGTGATCGAAATTTTCAATATAATTATTATAAAAAAACCACACAAATACCAAGTTTATTACAGAGATGATTCCAATAATTATAGTTAAAATAAAGTGTAGAATATACCAATCACGGTGGGAGAAAAATTTCATTTTAGTTTTTTCATTCTTTTTCATGATCACTCCTTATAGAAAAGAGCTTGTGTTAACTCTTTATTTTTTATTGTATCAAAACATTTCTAGCTCCGTGAGGCACGTAGACAGAATAGCTATTCTCCATCCTTCTCGGAAGCCATCGACCAAGATTGAATGAAATCGAATATATACTAGCTTTATTTTAGTGATATCGCAAGCTTAAATAGATATTACCACACTAAAGAGCTTATGTCAATAAAAAATCGCCCAGATTTGAGCGATTTTCGAAACATATTAAACTTTATTTACTACCGGAATAACAATTGGTGTATGACCAGTGCTATCAAAAAGTAAGTGTGAAATATCGTCTTTAATTTCTTGCTTCATATCTGATATTTCAACCTTTCTTTCAACTTCACGATCAGTTTTAATTCGCAAATAGTGCCGAATCTTACCGATCAATTCTTCACTATCCTTAAGATATACAAATCCGCGAGAAATTACATCTGGAGTCTTCAATAACCGACCTGTTTTCTTGCTTATAGTTAATACTATAATAAAAATTCCTTCAGTCGAAATATGTAGGCGATCTTTCACAACCGCGTCGTGAACAGTATTTCCCGTATTATCATAAAGAATCGAACCGACATGAACACGACCACCTTTTTTAATCTTTCGTTCCTTTGTAAGTTCTATAATATCGCCACTATCCGCAACAAGGATTTCATCCCGCTTCAAGCCAAGGACTTTTTGAGCCATTTCAGCGTTATGTTGAAGCATATAAAACTCACCATGAACTGGAAGATAATTCTTTGGACGAATTGTTTCAACCAATCGAACATGGTCGTCGTAATATGCATGTCCCGAAAGGTGAAGAGGGCCAATTCCATGATAATGCCCCCGACCATGCTGAATCACACCCGCGCCTTCACGCAAAAGTCCATCAACCGTTGAAGCAACGCGTGGCTCATTCCCAGGAATCGGACTTGATGAAAACACCACAACGTCAGTTGCTTTAATTTTAACAAACCGGTGCGCACCAGTTGCCATTCGGTTCAAAACCGCATTCAACTCACCTTGCGAGCCCGTGCAGACAATCGTAACTTTCGAATCGTCAAGCTTTACGATATCTTCCATCTTAACGATTACATCTTTCGGAACTTTAATTTTTCGACTCCGAAGTGCAATCTCAATAGCATTAATCATCGAAAATCCAGCAAACGCGACTTTTCGATCATGTTTTACTGCTTCATCAAGAATTAATTGCAATCGATAAATCTGGCTTGAAAAACATGAGAAAATCAACCGAGCGTGAGGGTAAGCTGTCATAACTTCACCAACACTTTCGCCAATCGAATATTCGCTGTGTGGGTGAGTTCCTGGTGTATCAATATTTGTACTTTCGTTCATCAATAAATGAACACCTTCTTTCTGTGCAATCTCAGCAAGACGCGGAAGGTCGAATTGCGTATCAACTGGATCATTTTCGAAACGCCAGTCACCCATATGAACAATATTTCCATTTGGCGTGCGAATTACCATCGCTACACATCCCGGAATCGAGTGAAGAACATGCACAAATTCAAGCGTCATATGTTCTGAAATTCGAATCTGCTCGTGCTTAAACGGATCAATAATTTGATAATTTGGCGAAACTTCAACAACAGCCTCTTCCATTTGGCGCTTAATCATACCAATCGTAAAATCAGTTGCATAAATTGGGATATTATTTCCAAATTCTGGCAAAAGTTGACGAACCGCACCAATATGATCAAGATGGGCGTGCGTAAATGCAACAGCCTTAACTTTATGCATATTATCTTTCAAATACGTGATATCCGGAGTCATAAAATTCACACCCGGGTAGTCTTCATTCGGAAAAATTGAACCCATATCAATCACGAGAATTTCGTTCATATATTCAATTGCGAACATATTTTTACCAATTCCAAATTCACCCAAACCACCAAGCGGAATCACTCGCACACTATCTTTTTCTGGACGAAGTTTTTTCAATGTTGAAGCTGTTAGTTGCTCACCATTAAATCCGTTAAAAAGCGACTTATTTACCGGAATATTCACAATATGCTGAGTTGCGCGCATATTGATGTCATTTGAAATCATTCGTTGAGCCCGCACAACCGCACCTCGTCGTGTCGTTGTTGGCAAATTCACCTTTTTTGCATCAGTTTTTTGCGAACGAGTTTGTTTTGAAAAGTTTTTTGCCTTTTGTGCAATTTTTTCAGTCCGCTCGGTATTTTCTTTCTTATTATTCCCCACATATTTTGCACGATTTTTCTGTAAATCTTGTGCTTTTTTTTGCAGATTAGCGCGCTTTCGAGCCTGCTTCTCGTTAAAATTATCAGTCATTTTTCTCCTTAATTTAAAGCGTTCGAAAATTATTTTTAAGGTCGGTATTTTTCGAACAAGTAATATTTTAGTATTTATATCTTACCAAATTTCACAAAAAAAGTCAAATTAAAAAGAGCCCGAGGGCTCAAAAATTAAACCAAGAAAAGTGAAAGTCGAAATCTTTCAATCACAGAAAACCTGAATCCTAAACCATTTAGAAAAACATAAGCTCGATAAAGATTCTCTTTTTGATCGGCTGTAAGTTTTGCGATTTTTCGTTTTGGTCGCAAAATTCGAGACATACCATAGCGAATATCTTCACCACAACAAGTCATAATATCATTAAAACGAGTATCGCTATCATTGAAATCTTTCGAGATAATACGCAAAAAGTCTTCTTCGAAAACATCATATTTTCTACAGATCGCCATCTCAGCAGTATAGATATTAACTATCGCACGATCAATACTAAATAAAAGATCTCTATAGTATTGGCTTGAATACTCACCGAATCGATGATCGATCTGAATTCCATACAACATCCTTCGGAAAGCCTCCAAAATTATCATAGACTCTTCGAAGCCGAGATTTTCCTCCAGATTAATTAATTTTTGCATATTTCCTGCAGCTGCAACTGCTCCTTTTTCGGAAAAACTCAAAAGTGATTCATCCACACCATCTTTAAAAATTATATTAAATTTCTTCAAAAATTCCAAAATTTTTCTATTTTTTTGATAGTTTTCATCATCTTTTAAAGAATTTCCGAGATCAAGTATTTTGTCTGCAAAAAATAATGCCTGACAAAAACGATCATAAGAACAGGAACTAATCGTTTGGAGGACATTCAAAACCATAGAATCTAGAACCTCCACAATCCCAAATTCAATGCAAACACCTTCTCCACTTTTCTTTTTATAAAGAGCTTCTTCTAACATTTTTTTAACCTCCAAAATGTAAAGATATTCTACATTATACACTTTTTTATTTTTTTGTCAATAAAAAACCCTTGCGTTTCACAAGAGTTTAAAATTTAATCAAAAGAGATTTTTTGCTCCTCACCCATAATTTGAACTGAAAAACTATTATTTTCAATTTTAACTTTTTCTTCAAATGAAAGAATCATCGTGCTACGAGTTTTCGAAAAAATCATAATATCCCAATATTCGCGCCGGACCTTCCCATAAATAACAGCTTCTCCATCTTTCAAAGAGCTTTTGCTTATCTCACAATCAGGTTCCAATGACCATTTTTCATTCAATTCATCATAATGGTTAACCCGATTAAGTCCAATAAAAACAGGTATAAATGAAACCATTATAGTCAAAAACAGACTTACATGCAGCGCTCCAATAGTCACTAATAACATAACCAAGTAGATAAACGCCCTGTCAAGCTTTAAATTCATTCCTCGAATTATTTCTTCTTTTTGCCAACCAGCTCGATCCAATAAAAATTGAATACTCCGCTTTTTTGCAGAAGACGAAGCACTAACATCCTTCATTTCATGATTTTTATAATCCCAAAAGCTTTTAAAATATCGAAGCTCATCAATCTTAACATCAAGAATAGCAATCGCTGGCAAACGCCCTTTTGGATAAATTATGAATTTTTGGCGATTTTCCTTAACATTTCTCATAAAAATTATTGCAACTGTATTGTCAATACTTGGAGAAACAATATTTATTTCATTTCTAATGCAGGGCAAAAGAATAAAAAATCGAACCATTATCATAACAATTGATCGACTTATTCCACCCCAGCCATAAATCATTTCAATCAAAACCTGAATCAAAAATGACACAATTACTGCAAAAACTATAAAAATTCTAAAAATCACCTTTTGCGATTCTTTCAACGACATTTCCAGCTCCTCGACATTTTCGAAAACTGGAACTCTCCGACCAAAGTATTTTTCAGTTTTTTTCATAAAAACACCTCTTTCTAAAAGTTCTTCGCAATTTGCGAACTAATAAACATTATACATTTTTTCTTGAAAAAAGTAAAACCCCGCACCCCGCAATTAGCGGTCGGTTTTTATTTGATTTGTTAGGAAAAATCTTTCAAAATTCATCATATTTTCTGGTGTTATGTCTTCTGGGTTTTTATCTATTATTGCATTTAGATTTTTGTAAATTTCATCTTGATTCAGGTCTGTACCAATTAGAACAAGCTCTGTTTTTGGCTTTCGATCTTCCCATTCTTCGGCTAAAATTTCAACTGTTTTGCCAACAATTTGAACTATAAATTTTTGTTCGTATCCTTTCATACCAAAATAGCAAACCCCTTTCATTCGAAAAAGATTTTCTGGTAAATGATCAAGAAAATTGATAAAATTCGCGGGGTTTAACGCTTTTTCAGTTTCAAAAGATAAAGAATTGAATCTATTATGAATGTGGTTTTTGTGGTCGTGGGAATGATTCTCTTCAATTTTGGGCTGTTTATCTTTCGAATTTTCTTCCCAATAAAAGATTAATTTTGGGTCGATTTGCGAATTTTGACTTTCGATTATTGGTGATTGATGGTTTAACTCTCGAATGAATTTTCGAATTCGCTGAATTTGATTTTTCGAAACAAGATCGGTTTTATTTAAAACAATGATATCGCTCGACTTGAGGCATTTTTTGAAATGAGTTGGAAAATCTTGATTTGATTTTTCAAAATTTTGAGCGTCGATGATATAAATATTTCCGCCAAAATAGGAATATTGATTGCCTGTGTAGCGCAAAGTTTTGAGTAAATCGTGAGGTTCGGCAATTCCACTAGCTTCGATTATGATTGCGTCGAGCTTTGAATTTTTATTCGCGAGCTTTTCGAGTGGCTCGCTGAGACCGTTATCACCAATCATACAGCAAATACAACCGTTACTGAGTTCGATTTTCTGCTCTTTAAGGTTTCCTGAAATTAATTGACTATCAATATTTATTTTTCCAAAATCATTCACGATTGCGCCAATTTTTAGATTTGGGCTTGATTTCAAGAGATAATTTAAGAGTGTTGTTTTGCCTGAACCTAAAAAGCCAGAAATCATAATTACTGGGATTTTTTTCTTTTTTTCGGTTTTTTCTTGAATTTTAGTTTTCGAAAAATCATCAAAAATATCTTTTGAAAATTTAGGTAAATCAAAAATTTCGTCGTTCATACGATCAGTTTAGCAAATTTTAAAAATCTCCGCAATCTTGCTAAAAATATAAAAATATGTTATAATTTGAAAAGTTGCATTTGCAAAGAAAATTTAGAAAGATGAGGTGGAATCTTATGAAGATTTCAAAAATTGAGGTAATGAAAAACTTGGACACCGGTGAGAAAAAGGAAATTAAATTAGACACGAAGGAAATTCGTGAATTTAATTTTCCGAAAAAGGACTATATTATCAATAAGGTATTTATTGATAATCTGTGGATAAAAATTATACTTCTTGTGTGGCTTTTAATCTTGAGTATTTTATTGATACTTGCAAAAAATAGTCAGAGCTATAGGCTTCTGTATATATTAATATTTGCGAGCTTAAACATAATAACGTTCACTGTTAATTTTCCCATCGTTAGACTATACTTCTTTGATGAGGAAAGTCTCAATATTAAAAAAAAGCTGATAACTGGCTGGGTATGGATTTACGCTAAAAAAGCTGAGTCGCACAAGAACTGCACGGAAGCGGAGAAAAGAGCTCGTAGCTTTGTAAAGAAAGCTTTCAAAGAGATAAATAGATTCGCAATTAGATTTTATTTATCTCATGTAATTATTGCTTTAACTTTGTTATGTATATCAGTGATTTTAATAATTGAAAACCAGCCAGCAGATAAAAGCTCACTTATTTTTATTGTAGGGGCATGGATCCTTATAGAGTTTTATCTCTGGGTGGTCCGCTGTTTTATTAGAACAAAAGCAAGAATGCTCTATAACGTCGCCCCAAGAGTTGATAATGATAATGCATTAGAATTTTCGTTAAGTAGTAGATATATCATTGAAGAATAGATCAAGCTCGCTATAAAAGATTACAAGTTTTTAGTTAATAAAAAACAGCCCCGCATGCTGACCTGACACCTAGCAGTTTAGCTATTTGGGTTAATATTAGCGAGCCAAGTCGTTTGGCTCGCTTTTTTCGTTGTTTAATTTTCCGATGAAATTATAGTAAATGTCAATCTGAATAATACGATTACGTTTCGTACCAGTTGGTTTATGAATCACAATCTTGTCAATCAGTTCATTCACTATCTCAACGGTTAGTTCTGGTAGCTCTGTATATTTCAAAATTCTCGCCATAAACTTGGAGATATTAAGTTTATCTTCTTGTTGTTTGGCGAGTTTTTCGGTTAAGTCAGAAATGGAAGCTTGGAGCTGGTGCTGTTCTTCTTCATAGCTCTGGCTTAACTTCACAAAGCGTTCATCTGAAATTTTGCCAAGTAGATTGTCTTCATAAAGCTTCTGAATGATACTGTCAATCTCTTTAAAGCGATGCTCATCCTTTTGAAGTTGCTGACGCTGACGTTTGTTATCTTTACTGAATTGAGCTTGGTTTTGCTGTTCTAACTTTTTCAAAAAGGCATCTTTGTCAAAGTGGACTTCCTTAATGGTTTGACGAAGCTTGCCACTTACAATCTCAATCAGGGCAGATTTTTGAATGTAATGCGGATTTTCGCAACCATCAATTGGCTTACGATAACCAGAACACTTATAATGGTCATGATTTAGTCCGTTTTTCTCTTGTGGGCAAAAATAATGTTTTCGCCTACAAGTTCCACAAA
>CAURNE010000007.1:0-15221 GCA_963526415.1 uncultured bacterium
CACACCCCGCGAAGACCCCCCCCCCCCCCCCCCACGTCCCGCTGCAACAAGAACCCCATAACACTGATTATTTTTAGTACATATTTTTACAAAAAAATCGAAAAAACCATAATCTAGCATATGCTCAGGGTGCCATTGAACTCCCATAATATTTTCGAACTCAATCGCTTCAATAATACCATCATCGCTCCTTGCCGTAACCTTAAAGTTTTCCGCCAAATCTTCAATAGCTTGGCTATGTAATGAATTTACTAGAATACTATTTGCTTTAAAATACTCGTAAATTTTTGAATCTGGTGATATATTAACTTTATGCCGCTCTTTAATTGGAATCTGATGATTTTCTATTTTCTGGTTTAAATTTCCGCCAAAGTAAACATTTAAAACCTGAATCCCTCTACAAATTCCCAAAATTGGCTTCTTGACGCTATGAAACTCTCTAATTAGTGTAAAATCAAGTTTATCAATTTCTTGGTTTTTCTTATCGACTGGATTTAAATTATCTTTACCGTATTTTTTTGCATCAATATGAATAGGGCTTCCAGTTATAATTAACCCATCACATAAATTAGCGATTTTTGAAGCTTGTTTTGAAGAATAAACCGGAAATAATAAGATTCCTAAATTTTCAAAAATCTTTTTCATATTTTCATCTATCCAATATTTTCCAGTCTTCTTCTCAGAAAGACCATATCGCATTGTGATTGCAATAATCACTTACGAAAGCTCCTCTTTCACAATTTTCGCCAAAACTGCACCATCAGCAGAATTACCAAATTTTGCTTTCATTTTGCCAATAATTGCGCCCATTTGCTTGATCGAAACTTCACCCATTGCTGAAATTTCAGTTTTCACGGCTGCGCGAATTTCATCTTCGCTCGCCATTTCTGGCAAATATTTCGAAAGAATTTCAGCTTCTTTTAGTTCATTTTCAGCACGCTCTTCATCTAATAAACTTGCTGCTTCTTTACGCTTTTTTACTTCTCGCGCAACTAGCGTTTCAATTTCATTATTGTTCAAGCCTTCTTCGCGCTTTCCAAGTTTTACTTCTTCGTCTAAAATTGAAGCTTTTAAACCTCGCAAAACTGTAGTTTCGAAAGCATTTCGCGCAAGCATTGCGGTTTTTAAATCTGTGTTAATTTGTTCTTTTAACATTTTCCTCCTTTAAAAATAAATCCAGCCTTTCGACTGGAATTTATGTTTTTTAGCGAATACCAAGTCGCATTTTTTGTGCTTTTTCAGCACGGCGTTGATTTCGAACGATTGCTTTTTTGCGTCGTTCAACCTTGCTTAGAGGCTTCGAAAATCGCATCGATGCTTTAGCTTCGCTCAAAACTCCACTTTGTAGAACTTTTCGATTAAAGCGACGAATGATATTTTCGTTAGCTTCTTTCTGGTCTTTCCTTGTTACACTAATACTCATACTGATTACTATTTTACCAAAGTTTTTTTAAAAAAGCAAGAAGAAAATAAAATTGCTCAATTTTGAACAATTTTACAATTTTCGAAACTATTTTTGAACTTTTGCGTATTTACCGTTAACAAAATGAATTTCGTTATTTTGATCCATTTCGAAAAGATACACAATCGCCATAATCCAGTCAATCGTTGCACCGATTCCAAAAAGTCCAAATGTAAAGATATATAGTACACCCATACCAATTTGACCTCGCATAAATCGATGAACACCAAGCCAACCTAAGAACCAAGTAATCAAGAAATAAGCAATTCCATTGATTGTTTTAGTATCAGCTACAAGGTTTGGTTGGTTAATATTGATATTAATGTTATTGTTTAAATCCTTTGAACCTTCGTCCATATTTTCCTTTCATTTTTTAAGATTATATCTAAAATTATACCCTAATTCCAAGTTATCTGCAAGAGTATTTACTTTAATTTTGACTGTTCGCGATAAAAGTCAATCCAGATTTTCAACAATCGATCTTCAGAGTAATATTCCGAAATTTCTTTCGATTTTGCTTTGTATTTTTCAAGAATTTCTGGCTTTTTCGAAACTTCTTTAATAACTTTATCCATTTCGGCAAAATCTTTACCTGCCAGATACTTTCCTTCAAGAATATTTTTGTATAAATCCAAATCTCGTAGCATTATTGGTGCACCGCAACTTGCAGCTTCCAAGATCGACATCGGGAAAAGCTCCGCATAACTCGGCAACAAAAATAAATCACAGCTTGCATAAAATTTTCGAATCTCCTCGCGTGGAACAATTCCTGAAAATTTCAAATTTTTTGGTGGGTTTTCAACTATTTTTTTATAACGCTCGTAGCCGCTGGTAATTTTTCCGAACGAAAAGCCGCCAGCCCAAACAAATTTAATATCAGGATTATTCTCCGCTAACTTTACAAAATCATCAATACCTTTTCGTTGTTGAACTTGGCCGACCCCAAAAACTACAATTTCATCTTTTTTCCAGCCTTGCAATTTTCGAAAATTATCTCGTTCTTCTTCATTCAAAGGTGACCATTTATCTTTTGCGACAAAATTTGGAATATAAGTTATTTTTTCTCGGTTAATACCGATTTTAACTAATTCTTCTTTAAAATCTGGATTCACAACCACTAAATGATCCATTTTGTCATAAAATTTGATCAGATATTTTTTTACAATTTTTTCAGCAATTGCTGGCATATCTAAACTGCCATCAAGCGTATCAGGTATTAAATGAACATAGCCAACCCGCCGACCAGTATATTTTTTGAACTGAGCTGCCAAATAAAAATGCGGATCAATCGTGTGAAAATGCGTTATATCTGGGTTTTTCGCACGAAGCGTTTTGGTAATTTTCAGCTCATCTTTTGCCCGATTCTGAAGAAGATTCATAAGTTCGAAATAAGCGCCACCAACCCCTTGACCAGCAACTTTATCTGCCGAACTCATCATATTCACATGAATTTTATTCATAAGTTAATTATACACTTTTCCTTTCCAAATGTAAAATCTGCCCTTCGACATTTTTCTGACCTTGCCATTCATTCAGACCGATCGAAAAAATCACATCAACTTCTTCGCCAATTTCCGCAAAAAATTCTTTTGGCGCATTAAATTTTAGCATTTTAATTTCACGCTCGCCATCAGTTAAAGTTAATTTCAAGTGCTGTTTTTGTTCGCCCATTTCTTGACGCGCAATTACATAAGCGTTCTTAATTGCGAAAGTAGGCTCTTCATTACCATTTCCAAAAGGTTCAAGAAGTGAAATTTTCTCAAAAAGTTCTAATGAAATTGGCGAAAAATCTTCAAGCTGAATATCCACTTTTGGCAAAAGTTTTTCAAGCTGATTTTTTAATTTTAACGATTTGTAAAAATCATTCACGCTTTTTCGAAAATCATCAATTTTGTCAGTTGGTAAAGTTACACCAGCCGCCGCATCATGGCCACCGCCTTTAATAATAATTTCGCTTGCGTTTTGCACCGCTTGGCTCGCGGAAAAATCACCAAAGCTACGCGCCGAGCCCTTCGCTACATCGCCCTCAATCGAAATCACAAAAACTGGTTTTTTAAAACGTTCTAACAAACCACTCGCCACAATTCCAATAATTCCATCATTAAAACTCTCATCAGCCACAACCAAAACTTTATCATTTTTAAAATCTTCGGCTTTTTGAATTGCAATTTCGAGCGCTTCGTGTTGAATTTTGCGGCGGATTTTATTTAAATCATCAAGACTTTTAGCTTTCTCAAATGCTATAAAAGCATCTTTTTCAAGCATCAAATCAAGAGCCTTTTCGGCAGTTTCAAGCCGACCGGCAGAATTAATTCGTGGCCCAATAATAAAACCTAAAGTCGAACTCGTCGGATATTTTACGCTAGCTAATGCAAGCATCGATTTCAAACCAGCTCGGCGTGTTTTTGAAAGAACTTTTAGCCCCCAAAAAGTGTTTTGGCGATTTTCAACCGTTTGTTTCATGATGTCGCAAACAGTGCCGAGTGCCACCATATCAAGTAGCCATTTTTCTTGACCAGCAGGAAAGCCCTCAAGTTTAGTTTGAAGCGCTTGGACCAACTTAAACGCTACCCCAACGCCAGCAAAATTTTCAGCCTGCGGATATTTGTTTTCTTTCCTACGTGGATTTACAACCGCAACCGCATTTGGTTGAACTTCGGCAATATTGTGGTGATCGGTTACAATTGTATCGATTCCAAAACCTTTTGCAAAATCAATTTCAGCGTGATTTAAACTTCCGCAGTCAACCGTTAAAATTAAGTTCGTTCCTCGATCCGCAAGAACTCTCACACCACGCTCGTTCATTCCATAGCCATCTTTAAAACGATCGGGCAAAAAATAATCCACATTTTTAAAACCGAATTTTTCGAAAGCTGTCAAAATTACTGTTGAAGCTGAAACGCCATCAACATCATAATCTCCATAAACTGTAATTTTCTCTTGTTTTTTGTGTGCAATAAGTAGTCTTTCAACTGCTTTTTTCATATCTGGCAACAAAAAAGGATCGTGTTGGTTATCATAATTCGGATTCAGAAAAGCTTCACGATTCTCTTTTGAAATTCCACGATTCTTTAAAATTTGCTCAAAAATTTGCTCCACCATTTATCAAAAATCTTACCTTTTTACAGATTTTTCAATATAACGATTTTGACGCGAAACATTATTTTGCTCGCGAACTTTCACAACTATCGATTGAAGTTCCGAAAAGAACAAAAAATTCGTATTTGCAAAATAAGTATATGTATTTTTCTTTTTTTCTCGACTTAAAAATCCTGCCACTTCAAGCTTGGCAAGTTCGCGCTGAATATTTCCCGGATCTTCTTTAAGAAGTTTTGCAAGACCACGTGAGTGCATTTTGATCGCTGGATATGTTACAAAAAAAACAACAATTTTTCGTTTAACTCGTGATGTAATAAAAATGTCTAAATCTACCATGCTCTCACCTTTTATAATTACTATTTTACAAAATTTCGAAAATTTTCGCAAGGCTTATTTTCCGTAAAAAACAATTTTCTTTTTGAACTTTTTTGGTGTAAAATAAAAAGTATATGTGTTTTTATTATGATATTGCACCAACAAAAATTATTCGTTCTGGTAGCGATATTCTTACATATTCTTCGGCTGAAGAACTTAAAATTGGGCAAATTGTCGAAATTCCAGTTGGCAAAAAAAATCTCATTGGCGTGGTCTGGAAAAAAGCAAAAAAGCCAGATTTCGAAACGCGCGAAATTTCAAAAATAATTTCAAAAACGCCGATTCCAAAGCATTTGATTAAACTTTCAAAATGGATGAGCGAATATTATGCCACGCCACTCGCGCAAGTTTTGAGTGGAATTTTACCGAGCGGATTAAATAAGTCACGCCGATTTTCAAAAAGCGAAAAGCTTGAAATCTCCAGCTTAAAAACTGCCACAAAAACAGATGAAAGTACTGAAAGTTGTTCAATTTTTTTATACACAGAAGAACAACAAAATACGCTCGAAAAACTTGACAATATTAATTCCGGAACGGTTTTGCTTCACGGAATTACCGGATCAGGAAAAACTTTAATATATATTAATCAAGCTGAAAAAACATTGAACACGGGAAAATCGGCGATCATTCTCGTACCAGAGATCGCACTAACTTCACAGCTAGTTTCAAATTTTAAAAAACATTTTTCGAATATTAAAATTATTCACTCGCATCAAACTGAAGCCGAGCGACATAAAACTTGGTTAAAAATTTTGAACGACGAAAGTCCACAAATAATCATTGGTGCGCGCTCTGCCCTTTTTGCGCCAGTTCGAAATTTGGGGTTAATAGTAATTGATGAATGTCACGAACCGAGTTTTAAGCAAGATCAAGCGCCAAAATACTCTGCTTTACGTGCAAGCAGTTTTTTGGCTTCGAATTTTAATTTTAAAGCAATTTTTGGTTCTGCGACACCGCTAGTTGAAGATTATTTTTTAGCAAAACTTTCTGAACAAAATGGCGGAAACAAAATTATTAAACTAACCAAACTCGCCAAAAAAGAAGCTCAACCAGCAAAAATTGAACTGGTTGATTTAACAAAAAAAGATTCAAAAAACCACCGCTTTTTTTCAAAAAAAATGCTCGCCAAAATGGAGCAAACTTTAAGCGAAAACAAACAAGTTTTAATTTATCACAACCGTCGCGGTTCAGCCAGCATTACACTTTGTCATAATTGTGGTTGGACAGCGCTTTGTCCAAACTGTTTTGTCCCACTAACTCTACACGCCGATAAATTCTTGCTAACTTGCCATATTTGCGGACACAAAGAACGCCCACCAATTTCTTGCCCAGATTGCGGTGAGGCAGAAATTATCCATAAAGGAATCGGCACAAAAGCAATTGAAGAAGAAATTCGAAAGCTCTTTCCTCAGAAAAAAATTGCACGCTTTGATGCAGATAGCGATAAAAATAAAACTGTAGAAAAGCTTTATAACGAAATTCGCAACGGTAAGATTGATATTATTATCGGAACCCAAGTTGTTGCCAAAGGTTTGGATTTACCAAATTTAAAAACTGTCTGTGTAGTTCAGGCCGATGCAGGATTAGCTTTGCCCGATTTTACTTCGAGTGAGCGAAATTTCCAGCTAATTTCACAAGTGATTGGGCGAGTTGGGCGACATTCTAACAAATCAAATGTGATTATTCAAACTTATCAACCTGAAGCTCCATCGATTCAATTTGGCTTAAATCAAGATTACACTGGATTTTATAATTTTGAAATTAAAAATCGCCAAAAACAAAATTATCCACCTTTCGTGTATCTTTTAAAGTTAACTTGCGTTTATAAAACCGAGATTTCAGCTGTGCGAAATTCACAAAAAGAAGCGCGCGAAATTCGTAAAAAATTTTCGAAAGATGTTCAAATCTTTGGTCCAACTCCAGCTTTTTATGAACGCGTGGGCGAAACTTATCGTTGGCAAATTGTAATTAAAAGCAAAAAACGCGCACCGCTTTTAGAGATTGCGCGCGATTTTCAAGGCAAGCCACAATGGCGAGTTGATTTAGACCCACCAGGATTGATTTAATTATCTTTTTTCGAAGTGTTAAAAACATAATTCTTTATACAAATTAAAAAGGTGAGATATACATTTACCAAAAAAACTACTATATATAAAGACAATAATCTTCATTAGAGTCTACACCGTGTGTAACACTACCGCAATTAAACCTAAAAATCAATGATTTTATAGCTTTTTTACCCTAAAAATGGTATAATAAAAATAATGAAAAAAGAAGATATTATAACCTTACCTAACCAAAATTTGCGCAAAAAATGCGAACGCGTTCATGTTATTACAGATGAAGTTCGTCAAATTGTGCAAGACATGATCGATGCCAGCCTTGACTGGGAAAATGCCCATCCGCATGAAATTTCAGCCGCGATTGCCGCACCACAGATTAATAAACTTTACAAAATTATTATCGTTCGAAGTGATTTGGATGATAAAAATAATAAAGAATTCACTGCTTTAATCAATCCTGAGATTACAAAATTTGAAGGAAAAACAGATGTAGATTTCGAAGGTTGCCTTTCAATTAAAGGAATTTACGGTAAAGTTCCACGAGCTTCGAAAATTCGCGTAAAAGCGCTTGATATTCACGGAAATGAAGTTCGAATTAAAGCCGAAGATTTTCTTGCGCGCGTACTTCAACATGAGATTGACCATACTAACGGTGTTCTTTTCATTGACCATATCCGTGATAAAAAAGATGCATTTTACAGATTAGATGAAGATGGCGAATTGCAACCATTAAACTACGAAAAAGATATCAGAAATAACGCTGATCTTTGGGATGATTTAAATGAAGAATAAGCCAATCATTTTCTTCGGAACTGAGGAATTTTCAGTGATTTCGCTCCAAAAATTAATTGATGAAAATTTTAAAATTTGTGGAATTATCACAAAACCAGATTCAAAAAAAGGTCGCGGACAAAAACTCCAAGCACCAAAAGTAAAAAAAATCGGCGAGAAATTCAATATTCCAGTTCTTCAGCCGCAAAAAATGAGCGAAATTGTTGATTTTGTGAAAACTTTCGAAAACCCAGTAGGCGTTTTAGTTTCTTTTGGACGAATTATTCCGCAAGAAATTATCGACTTATTCACGCCAGCAATTGTAAATGTTCACCCTTCACTTTTGCCAAAATATCGCGGACCAAGCCCAATTGAAAGCGCAATTCTAAATGGTGACGAAAAAACCGGTGTTTCACTAATGAAACTTTCAAAAGAAATGGATGCAGGCGATGTTTATTTGCAAGAGGAAATTCAACTTTCGAAGACCGAAACCGCATATGAACTTTATAAAACTTGTGGTGAGATTGGTGCCGAAATGCTTGTGCGAGATTTACCGAAAATTATCTCTGGTGAAATTAAAGGGCAAAAACAGGATAATTCGCAAGCTAAATATTGCCAACTTCTTAAAAAAAGCAATGCTCTTCTTTCTCAAGATAAACAAACCGCAGAACAAGCCGAGCAACAAATTCGTGCTTTCGAAATTTTTCCAAAAAGTAAAATTCAAATTGGCGAACATCTTATTATAATTAAAAAAGCTGAAGTTGTGAGTTCAAACGCAAAAAATTCACCCCTAACGCTAAAATTTGCTGATGGTGAGTTTTTACAAATAAAAACGCTCATAACACCAAACGGAAAAGAAACCTCTGCAGAGAGTTTTATAAACGGCTACCTCAAATAGTTAAAAAATGCAAAAACCGTACAATTAAGCACGGTTTTTAATTCAGCCAAAAATTTTGTCAATATTTGCTTTAAGTTCGTCTTGCATTTCTTTCATTATGATTGTTGTGATTTGGTTGAAATCTGGACGATTAATTTCAAGCCACTTCATAGAAGCGAATTCTGAAATAGTTTGACGATTTTCTTGTCCGCCGTTCTGCTCAACAAGCGCAAGAAACGCACGATCATTTCGAAAGTCTGAAGCGTTTGAAATTAGCCAGCTATCAACAAATCCAGGAGCATCATCAATGATTTTTTCGAATTCTTCAAGCTTTTCGTTCGAAAATCCATCTGTTATTCGTTCACCAACGCGAGTTTCGAGCTCTTCCTGAACATGTTGCTTAAAAACTGCAGCTTCTTGCGGAGACATTCGCTCGATGCCAATTCCTTCAAAAAATTTATCATCTAATTGAAACATTTTCTTTCCTTTGTTTAGTTATTTCTATTTTAACACAAGCAAAATAATTTAGCAAATTTTATTTATTATTACCTATACAAATCTTATAATAATTATAATATAGATTACCTCCTGTAAAAACTCCAATCTATTCTATAAACTTCACCGATTAAAGAACTGCAAGAGGTATATTTATCTGTATGTCCACATTTTTATTAGCTAATCAATTATAAAATCTTACCCCTTCTCATAAAAAGTTAAAAAAACCGCTCGAGATTTTCGAACAGTTTTTTACAATCAAATTACGCTTTAAGTTTTCGAGCAACAACCTCGCGAGTAAAGAATTCGAGTTTATCGCCAATTTCAAGCTGGATTTTCTTTTTAGTTTTAAGCGAAAGTCCACACATTTCACCTTCAACAACATCTTTCGCTTCCTGCTGTTGGCGCTGAACATGCGAAACTTCAACCTCTGCAATTTTCTCTTTTTTGCGAATTACACGCGCAAGCAATCCAGTATAGATACGACCCGATGTCACTTCACCGCCCGCAATGATTTCTTCTTTCATCGTACGGAAAACACCTTTCACATCTAGAGAACCGATTTCAGTTTCAATAACTTCTGGCGCAAGGAATTTCTCCATTTCAGCGCGTGCATCATCAAGAAGTTCATAAATAACTTTATAGATTCGAACCTCCACACGATCGCGGGTTGCAATCTTTTTAATCGCAGGTGATAATTCAACATTGAATCCATAAATAATTGTTTTTTCACCAGCTGAAGCCAAGTGAATATCGTTTTCAGTGATATTACCAATTCCGCCGCCAACAACATTCAAATTAACTTCACCACCAGTTTCAATTAAACGCAAACTATCCGAAACAGATGTTAAAGAACCTTGAACATCTGCTTTAATAATAATATTAAAATCTTCAGCATCATGTTTTTGATTCATCATTTTAAGCAAATCCGCACCAGTAACATTTGTTGTCGCAGCATTTTGAGCTGCTTCGATTTTAGCTTTTTGCGCAAGACTTCGAGCTTCTTTTTCATTTTTAACAACCTTAAAAACATCACCAAACTGAGGTAATTCTTTAAACCCAGTAACTGTTACCGGTGTTGATGGACCAGCTTCTTTTATAGACTCACCTTTATAATTTTGAAGTGTTCGAATTTTAGCATAAGTCGTTCCAGCAACTAAGAATCCGCCCTGTTCAAGCTCGCCATGTTCAACTAAAAGCGAAACAACCGAACCTTTTCCAACTTCCATGTGAGATTCAATTACAAGTCCCTCGGCTGGAATATCAACATCTGCACGCAATTCTTCAAGATCTGCCGTCAAAATAACCATATCAAGCAGATTATCGATTCCGTCGCCATTTTTTGCTGAAATTGGAACCATCGTCACATCACCACCCCATTCTTCTGGCATCAAACCGCGCTCTGAAAGCTCAGCCATCACACGATCTTTATTTGCAGTGTCTTTATCCATTTTATTTATTGCAACAACAATTTTCGCATTTGCATTTTGTGCGAAACGAATCGCCTCGATAGTTTGAGGTTTTACACCATCGTCAGCAGCAACGACAATAATAACAACATCTGTTAAAGTTGCCCCGTGTTGTCGAAGTGCCGCAAAAGCCTCGTGTCCCGGAGTGTCAAGCAAAGTAATCTTTCGCCCTTTTCGCTCAGTTTGATACGCTGAAATATGTTGTGTAATTCCACCAGCCTCACCAGAAACTGTTTTTGTTCCAAGAATCGTATCAAGAAGAGTTGTTTTTCCATGGTCAACATGACCCATAACTGCCACGATCGGAGGTCGAGGTTGCGCATTTTCAGAAACTTCATGCATTTTATTTAACCGTGAGGTAACTTCATCATTTTTGGCTTTTCTTTTGAGTTTAACATTAGTAAAACCAAGCTCTTCAGTTACTATAACCGCTGTTTCGAAGTCAATCCTTTGGTTAATTGTTGCAACAATTCCATTCTTAAAAAGTTCACCGATTAAAGTTGTAACAGGGAGATTTAAAACTCCGGCCAATTCATCAACAGTGATAGAATCTGCGATATTTATGATTTTCTTCTGACTCATATAACCTCCTCTGGTTTTTATTTTCTTAAGCTGAAGCCCGGAAACCGATTTATGAAACCGATTTCCGATTATTCAACGCAAGAATAATTTTGAATTATTTTGTAAGGCTAAGAGAAATTTTTCGATTCTCTTTGTCAATATCGATAACTACAAATTCTTTTCGCTCGTTAAGAGTAAAAATGTTTTCTGGGTTGATATCGTTGCCTTTTCCAAGTTCTGAAACGTGAACAAGTGCTTCAATCGCTGGACTGATTTTTACAAAAGCGCCAAAAGGTGTGATTCGAGTTACAGTTCCTTCAACCTTTGAACCTTTTTTGAATTGCTCAACTTCTGAAAGCCATGGGTCTTCAGTTAGTTGTTTCATTGAAAGACTTAGGCGATCTTTGTCGATTGCAATGATTTTTGCTTTAATTGTATCACCGATTTTTACATAGTCTTTTGGATTATTTACGCGTTCCCAAGAAATTTCAGAAATATGAACTAAACCTTCAATTCCTTCGATATTTACAAAGACGCCAAAATCTACAACACCTGTAGCAACACCTTCAACTTCATCACCGATTTTCAAGCTATCAAATCGTTCATTGAGACCATCTTTAACAGCTTCTTTTTCGCTGAAAATTAATTTATTAGTTTTGCGATCTGCGTCAAGAATTCGAACACTGATTGATTTGTCGATCAAAACATTTAATCGGCTTAAAATCTCATCTTTATCGCTTGCACCAACGCGTGGGTAGTGCTCTGCTGAAAGTTGAGAAACTGGCAAGAATCCACGGATTCCTTCGTATTCAACCAACAATCCACCTCGGTTTGCATCAAATGGAATAATTTCGATAGTCTCACCGTTTTCCATTTTTGCGATAATCTCTTCCCAGCCACGATCTTTAGCAGCTTTTCGAAGAGAAAGCAACGACATCCCGTTGTCCATTTCAGTATCGACAACACTTGCTGTTACTGTTTCACCTTCAACAAGGTTTTTCGAATGACCAGCTTCACGGCGAGGAACAAATCCAACACCTTTCGCACCAAGGTCAATTAAAATTTCGTGCTTGCGAACTGAAAGAATAGTTCCCTCAACAGTTTCGCCTTGATTTAGTTGGTTTGCGCTCTCTGGAGCAGACGCCAACAATTCGTCCATAGTTAGTTTTTTGGCTTCAGCCATTAGTCTTTAAGACTCCTTCCTTAATTGTATTTCTTTGAACATAGCTAAAATTAACCTGCCCAATAGATTGATACCATTTTAACATTTTACGCTCAAAAAATCAAGCGTTTTAAAAGGTTGAAATTTAAGCTTTTTCAGTGTAAAATATGCTTATGATTATCGCGATTGACACAGGTGGAACAAAAACTTTATTAGCAAGCTTTTCTGACAATGGGAAACTTCTGAAATCTTTCGAATTTCAAACACCAAAATCAAAACAAAAATATATTGAAATTATTGAAAAAATTATCAAAAAAGAGTTTTCAAAAGAGATAAAAAACGGCGAAGTTAAAGCGATTTCTTGCGCCGAGCCTGGAATAATCGAAAATGAAATTATTGTTTGGGCGAAAAATTTAAACTGGCAAAATTTCGACATTAAATCTGAGCTTTCGAAAACCTTCCCTCAACCTAAAATTTTTATTGAGAATGATGCAAATCTTGCAGGACTTTTCGAAAGTAAAAAATTTAAAAATCAGCATCAAAACATGCTTTATATCACACTCTCAACAGGAATTGGCTCAGGTATAATTACCTCAGGAAAAATCAACCAAGGATTAAAAAATAGCGAAATTGGTCGAATTCCAATCGAGTTTGACGGTGTAATAAAAGAATGGGAAGAAATCGCCAGTGCTCGGGCAATTTTTAATGTTTATGGAAAATATGCGAGCGAAATTTCAAACCCACGACAATGGAAAAGAATTGCAGATAGAGTTTCACGTGGTTTTCTAGTGGCAATACCGATAATTCAGCCTGATATGATTGTGATCGGCGGAAGTCTTGGTGAAAATTTTGAAAAATTCGATCTGTTTTTAAACCAACTTATCAGAGAAAATCTCCCTGAAGGAATTTCCTGCCCAGAAATTATTAAAGCAGAAAAACCGCGAGAAGCTGTTATTTATGGCTGCTACGAATTTGCAAAAGAACAGCTTTAACATTTTTCGAAAAACCTAAATTATGTTAAAATAGTTTTATGAATCTAGAATTTGCAAACAGGTTGCGTCAAGATTTTCCACAATTCATTTTTGAAGAAAGCGACGATTTTTATTGGTCAAAAAAAGAAAATACAATTTTTTTCGATCTAAATTCTTCAAACTTTCACTTATTAATTCTCCACGAATTAGCTCACGCACTACTTGGACACGAAGATTTTTGGCTCGACATTGAGCTCTTGAAAATGGAAACAGAGGCTTGGGATTTAGTTAAAAATAATCTTACAGCTCAATATGGGTTTTGCTTTAATTCAAATTTAGCTGAACAAAAACTCGACACATATCGTGACTGGCTCCACAAAAGAAGCCTTTGTCCAAATTGTAAAGTTAATGGTTTTCAGCAGCAAGATTTAAGCTATAAATGTCCTGCCTGTGGAACAGTTTGGCAAAATAATGACTCCCGTTTTAAAAGTTTGCGGCAAAAAATAAAATAAAATCACGCCACATTTCGAAAGCGTGATTTTATTTATATACCTTTTTAAGCTACGCGAACTTCAATTTTTGATTCTTCAGATTCATCAGTCATTGAAATTTTTGTTGTAGCAGGTCCGCGACGGCTAATTCGCCCACCCTTTTGACCAGCGATTTTTGCAAGCTCACGATTAGCAGCAAATCCACCAGTCGTTCCATTTTTACCACCCTTTTGACCAATTCGTGAATAAAAATCTTTTCCGTATTTTGCTTTATTTGTTGCGGCAGCTTTTGCACCACCAGCTTTTGTTCCAGCCATTTAATCTCCTTTGACTTTATTAATTCTAATCTTTTTTGCTGATTATGTTTTAATTATAGCACAACTTATAGTTTTTGTCAATATTTACATAAGCCTTTTTTATTGTATTATAGTTTTTTGCATTCTTATTTTGTTTGTGATATAATGTTAATTATGTTTTTTCGAATTAATAATGAGTTCTATCGAAAATTACCAAAACAAATTTACATATTCTTCTTACCAAAATCAGTAAAAACTAAATTCCAAAGAAAAATGATTTTAAAACTTCAGGAGCAATCTTTGAATAACTTACCAAATTTTAGTGAAAGTGAGCTTAGAGAGTATGAAAATAGTATTAGAAACATAATTTTTTGGCACGGAACTGGAGGTTTTGAATATGATTATAATGGAAAAACCACACCAATTTTTGAAAGTATTTTAAAAAATGGTCTAAAAGTCCATCAAGATGACTATTTAGTAATTTACTCTAAAAAACTCAGCATGAAATCTATCTCCTTAGTTGATAAAAGAATTATCGCCAGATGCTATGCAGACAACCATAATTTTAAAAGTCCTAAAACTTTTCGTTTCGGTAATAGTATTTTTTGGATTGTGCGACATTATGCAAAAATGTATATTTTAGCATACACAATATTTGCCCCACGTTCACTCGTAAATATTTTCAGCTGGAGAAAAAAGAATAAAATAAATTCGAGTAAATCTTGGAGCGGGAAAGTAAATAAATCTTGTCAAAATACATGGGAATCTTTTGAAAAATATTCCGATATCAAAGGAAATTTTCCAGTAATTCTTGGCATCAAAAAACTAAGAAAAACTGCAAAACTACCAAAAATATTTAATGAAACTGAAGTTCGTTCCTTAGAAAATATTACTTTTAAAGATATTATTCACATAGAAATTCCTCTTGAAAAATATAATGAATTAAGTAGCAAGATTCGAAAATATAACCAAAAAGTAAAAATATTCCCTATTGAATTAGGTGAATTATTTGAATATAAAAATAGTCTTAAATAAATTAAAAACGCTACTATGCTTAATCTAAAGAAAAATTTAACGAAAAAACTCCACCGGTTAGGAGGAGTTTTTTATAATTCGGCACCGTGCTATT
>CAURNE010000008.1:0-12131 GCA_963526415.1 uncultured bacterium
TTTGGTGGAGTTTCCGGTGGAGTGTTTGGTGGAGTTTCCGGTGGAGTGTTTGGTGTTGGAGTTGGTGGAGTATAAACATTTTCGAATGGAATCTCTGGCGTCGTCCAAGTGTTTGGAATTTCAACCGTTTTCTTCATCACCAACTGTTTACATTGATCACGAATCATAATCTGCTGACCATTACCAAGCTCAACAACTCGAGCTGTTCCACCAAATGCACCTTCGGCATGCGCATAATCTTTATTTCCATTCACATAAAGCGAATAATAATCACCCGTCAAAGTTTCATTACCGACAACTTTTGCATCTTTCATATATTTAGAATATGCATCATTCAACTTTTCGAAAGCCGTCTGATCGCCACTTCGAGCAGCGTCAACCAAAGCATCAACATCGTAGTTCGAAATTCCCAAAAGATTTTGAGAAGCTTCACTATCGTTAACAAAGAATTGTCCCATAAATT
Organism: uncultured bacterium; assembly: GCA_963526415.1. GTDB lineage: Bacteria > Patescibacteriota > Saccharimonadia > Saccharimonadales > Saccharimonadaceae > Nanogingivalis. The sequence goes on from CAURNE010000008.1 coordinate 464, forward strand.
CAATATTGTCTTCGTTGTGAGATTCGAGCATCGTTTTTTGATATTCTTCATTCGAAAGCTCTGAAGTGTTCGTTCCGATAGAATATTTACTCTCTTTTTGATCAACCTTGTTATAGTCGTCATTTTCAGAATCATATTTTCCGTTATTAAAGTTCTTTTCAGATTCAACCGATTGACTATTAGTGTCAAAATTTGCAAAATTACTTAACGTATCCGCATGTGCGCTTCCGTCAAATGTTTGAGTTGCAACCGGAGCACGATCTCCAGCTTTGACACTATTTGTAGCTTGCCGCCCAACACCAAAAATTGTCATTCCGAGCATTCCAAGCGCACCCCATTTCATCACTTTTTTACCGATATAGTTTCGAATTTTCTGGAATCGACCAGCTTTAGCTTCGATATCAACATCTTGATCAACAACATTTTTTGCCCGATCGGCTCGATTTTGTTCACCAACCTCAAGATGAAATTTTTGCATCCGTTCAAGCATTGCTTCATTTTCTTCGGTTAATTCATCTTTTTGAATCAACTCCGAACGAACTTGTCGGCGGAATCGTGCCAATTCTTCAGCACTTGCGCCTTTCGAAAATAGCTCATAGAATTTATTCTCAGCGTCTAAAAGTTTAGTTGCTTCCGGTTTTTGATTTTCTGTATCATCACTATTATTTAGTGATTCGTTTTTTATACTATCGTCCGGATTTGATTTTTTATCCTCAGGTTCCGCCATCGCATTTTCCCAAATTGTATCAAGAACCTTTTGTCGATATTCTGGTTTTTTCGAATATTCCCAGATAAATCGATCTTCAAGCTTATTTTTTAAACCGTCAAAATTTACGCCGTTTTTTGAAAAATCGTTTGAAGCTTCAATCAATTGCTGACGATATTTATTCTTAGCTTCTTCACTTTCCGCATTTCGAATCATTTTAGCTAACGAATTCATTTTTTGAATTTCTGAACTCGCTCCCATAGCTTGATCCATTTCCTCCTTCGAAAGAGTAGAAATTTCATAAGGCTGTTCGCCTTCAACTCGATTCTCGCCGTTTTCCATTTGGCGATAATGCTCGTCTCGTTGCATAATTTCATCAAAAGCAACTTTATCGCCTTTATGAACTGCATCGCGAACAGATTTGTTGAATTTTTTAGCGCCTTGTCTTAGCGCTTCTTCACGCTGTTTGACAGCATCCGCCTCTGATTTTGCTTGCTGCTTTTGATTTATCTCATCTTGAAGAGTATCCCAAGAGCCGTAAGCATCTTCGAAAGACTTGCCAGTATCTGGCGCGGAATTAAAAGTATTCCCGTTTTTCATTTCTGTCCTTGTTTATTTTAATTTATTTTACTTTCGTATTTTAACACAAGCGTGATTATAAGTCAACACTTTTTTAAAAGAAAAATCGGCTTTTCACCGATTTTATAATTTTTAACATTTTTGAAAGCCTAAATTCGACCAAAAAGTGCGCGTGAAAAATTCGAAAACTTTTGTGAAACTGATATTTGGCGCGGAGACGATTTGATCGTTTCAATTTCTTTCGTCAGCTGATCTTGCGACTTAAACTGATTTTTGCGTAAAACAAATTCATTTCCACGACCTTCATAAGTTTCGAAATTTGCATCATAATCTTCAAAATGAATAATATTCATATTTTGAATTTCGTCATCTCTCGCAAAGAAACTACCATTTTCACGATCAGCATATCTTTCAGCACGCGCATAGATATCGTTCAGATTTTCGAAAGCCTCATTTTTTGAACGCTCTTGTGTTATTTCAATTTCTTGTTTCGTTTCAGAACTTAAATTTTCCAGATTATCAAATTTAAAATCTTCAAATTCCTCAAGATTGTTTCGCTGTTCAATTTTATTATAATCGTTAATCTTAAAATTTTCCATTTTTGCCTTTTGATTTTTTATGTTTTTTGTTTTTATTAAAATAACTTATGCTTGTATTATAGCATAAGTTATTTTGATTGTCAATATCTTGGTTAAGCTTTTTTCAATGAAATTTTAGCTTCTCCACCCTCGATTTTTACTGTTTGTGAAAATTCTAATTCATCGTTCGAAAATTCTGCCTTTTCAGCTAAAACTTCTTTCGAAATTTCTTGAATAAATTTTTTGAACGCACCTGAAAGATCTTCATTTTCAGATGAAAAATTGAGTTCGATACGATCATCAACATTCAAACCAGCTTTTTTACGACTCGCCTGAATGTGGCGAATAATCTCGCGCATCAGTCCTTCAGCACGAAGTTCTGGCGTAATTTCGAAATTAAAATCAACTTTTTCAGCAGGTTTGTGACTTAAAATTTCACCATTTTCATCCTTTTCAAAAATAACATATGAAACACCTTTTACGTTCAATTCTTCTTGGAGAATTTCAACAAACCATTTCAGATCGCTCGCAACATGTGGAATAACCACCTCTTTGAGCGGCTGACGAATCTTTACGCCATTTTTTGCACGCAACGCCAAAGCCTCATTAACATAACCACGAACCTCAGCCATTTCAGCTAAAATCTTCTCGTTAATCTCTCCTGCTGCTGGCCAGTCTTTCAAATGAACCGAGCCATCACCAACCATTTTATCCCAAAGTTCTTCAGCCAAAAATGGAACAAACGGTGCTAAGAGTAGTGCGAGATAACTCAAAACATAATGAAGTGTTTGATAGGCCTGAGTTTTATCGCCATCATCTTCACTCTTCCAGAAACGGCGGCGCGAACGGCGCACAAACCAGTTCGAAGCGTCATCTAAGAACGGCAAAACACCTTCAAGCGCACGTGGAATGTTATATGCGTCCATATTTTCAGTAATTTCATTTCGAAGTTTATGAACACGACTCACAATCCATAGATCGAGCGGATTTTCAAGATTTTTTGAAGGGTCGGAAAGCTCGCCGCTAAATTCCCAACCATCAACACTGGCATACATCGTGAAGAAATCATACATATTCCAAATCATTGAAATTTTTCGAGCGATATCCGAAACATCCTTATCGTGAAGCGCAAAATCTTCACCGTTCAAAAGTGGACTCGAAAGCAATAAGAATCGCAAACTATCGGCAGAATATTGATCCATTAATTCGTTTGGATCGGTATAATTTCCAAGAGATTTGCTCATCTTGCGGCCGTCGTTTCCGGCAACAACACCAGTTGTAATCACATTTTTAAAAGCATTTTTACCAAATAGTGCCGTATTCACCGCATGAACATAATAGAACCACGCGCGAACCTGACCAATATATTCAACAATAAAGTCACCCGGGAAATTCTTTTCGAATTTTTCTTTGTTTTCGAAAGGATAGTGGAATTGTGCAAATGGCATTGAACCACTTTCGAACCAACAATCAAGCACTTTATCAATTCGAGTGTATTTTTCACCATCAATTTCAAAAGTAATTTCGTCAACCCAAGGTCGGTGATAATCTTCAAGCTCAACACCACTCAGCTCTTTAAGTTCAGCATAAGAACCAACCACACGGATTTTACCACTTTCAGACTTCCAAACTGGCATTGCTGTTGCCCAAAACCGGTCACGCGACAAATTCCAATCCGGTGCAGCCTCTATATTTTTTTCGAAACGACCGTGTTTCAAGTGTGCTGGGAACCAGTTAATGCTTTCATTTTGTTCAATCATTAGCTCTTTTTGACCTTGAATATCAAAGAACCAACTTGGGTGTGCGCGATACATCAAGCGCTGACCAGTGCGCGGATTGTGCGGGTATTCGTGACGGATATAGTCAATTTTCCAAACAATATTGCGTTCTTTCAAGATTTTTGCGAGCGGTTTATTAAACTCCCAAACATCATTACCAGCAAATTCGCCGCTCAAATATTTACCAAATTCATCCAAAACGTGAAAAACTGGAATACCATATTCTTTACCAAAGTTGAAATCTTCTTCACCATAAGCTGGCGCTGAATGAACAATTCCTGTTCCACTTTCGAGCGAAACATAATCTGCACCCCAAACTTTATAAGCATTCTCTTCACCTTCACCAGAATATTTCGAATCTTCAAAAAGTGGCTCATAACTCAAACCAACCAAATCTGAACCATCCACTAAATTAACAATTTCAAAAGGAATCGGTTGCTTTTTCTCATCAACAAAAACTTTTTCGAGCAAATCTTTTGCTAAAATATAGAATTCATCACCAACTTTAACTTTTGCATAGGTGAAATCTGGGTTAACAAACAGCCCCATATTTGCCGGCAAAGTCCAAGGAGTTGTTGTCCAAGCAAGCATTGCAGTTTTATCACGAGAACCTTCTGCATCTTCGAAATCTTTCAACCAAAACTTAACAAAAACGCTTGGGTCGGTTACAGTTTTATAGGCGTCGTTATCCATTGTAACTTCACTTTTCGAAAGCGGAGTTGCCCAAGCCGTATCATACATTAAAACGCGTTCGCCTTCGTAAATCTTACCCTTTTCATAAAGAGTTTTAAACGCCCACCAAACACTCTCCATGAAATCTTTATCCATTGTTTTGTAGGCATTTTTAAATTCAACCCAACGACCAATGCGATCAATTGTGCTTTCCCAAAGTGCCGCATTCGAAACCATGCTTTCACGTGCGGTTGTAATATATTTAGCAAGTGAGATTTTTTCACCAACTTCATGCCGAGTTGTGATGCCAAGTTTCTTTTCGACAAAATTTTCTGCCGGCAAACCGTGTGTATCCCAACCCCAACGGCGTTCAACTCTCTTTCCTTTCATTGTTTGATAGCGTGGAACGGCATCTTTTACAATTGAACTAAGTAGTGTTCCATGATGTGGCACACCAGTAATAAATGGAGGACCATCATAAAACACAAAGGCGTTGTCTTCGCTACGGTTTTCAACTGATTTTTCGAAAGTTTTCTCCGCTTTCCATCGTGCCAAAACATCAGCTTCGTATTCTTTTGCTCTTCTTCTTGAGTTTGCTTGAAATTTCATTCTTCCTCCTTTTTTAAATTAAAAATCACCTCTTTTAGATTCGAGAACCAAGCAAGCTCGGCGATACCATCTCGATTCCAAAAGAAGTGATTCTTTTAGCTCTTAATTTTAGCTTTTACGGAGCTTTCCCGCCCAGTTCTAATCGGTTTTGAAAACCTTTCTTCTGGGAGCTTCGCGGTTGATAGCCGCTCATTTATCAAAATAAAACGCTTTTATAACCTCAATTTTAGCAAATTTTTAGCAAAAAATCAAGGAAAAATTTAAGATATTACTTAAAGGACTGAATTCCAATTCTCTACACAGAATTTCTCAATAGCTTTTACCGCAAATAATAACTGACTTCATCAATCATTGGTAAAGGTCGCCCACGCCATTGATTTAATACTTTCCCTTCATCCGTTAGGGCTAAAATTGTCGGATATTCAACAATATCATACGCTCGAATAAAAAACTCATTCCTTGGTGAATCTGGATTAATCTCTTCAATGGTTTGCTCTGTTCTTTTTTCAAAATCACGCAAAAAATCAAAAACTTCGCGAGCATGATCACTCTCTTCCCTATAAACAATTGTGATTTTCATTTTCACCTCTAATCTTATCTAAAATCTCTTCGAAATCTTCAACCGTTTGGAAACCATTAAAAACACTCGCAAAACGAATATACGCAACTTTATTCATTTCGAAAAGCACAGAAAGTACTGCTTCGCCAATCTGATGTGAAGAAACTTTGCTTGATTTTTGAAGAAGCTCATTTTCAACACGATTAATAATTTCTTCAACTTGAAGGTCAGAAATAAACTTACCAATTGAGCGAATAATTGAACTCTTAAGTTTTTCACGACTAAAATCCTCGCGACCACCATGTGATTTCATCACAACAATTCGCGACTTTTCAATCCGCTCATAAGTAGTAAAACGAGTACCATCTGGAGCAACTCGGCGACGGCGAACAGATTGACCATCAACCGACATTCGACTTTCAAGAACCTTAGTTTCGTCGAGTTTAAACTCCATTAATCTTCCCTTTTATTGCGTTTTCGACGGCGCAAAAATGCAGGAATATCGCTTTCGTCTTTTTCTTCGTCCTGAGTCCAGATATTTTTTGTTTCGATATCACTCGCGAAATCTTCAGCCGAAGTTTTTTCTTCGTTTTTTAATTCCATGTCAATTGCATTTGAAATTTTCTCATCAATTTCTTGAATTTCGGTATGTTCGTCTTCAAGATTGAAAGTTTTAGAAACAGCAGATTCAAGTGAATTTACTACAGGCTCACTATAATCACGATCAAAACCTGTCGCAACAACTGTAATGATCAATTCGTCTTCTAGTTCTGGATTTAAAGTTGCACCAAAAATAATGTTTGCATCAGGAGCGACTGCACCAGTAATATTTTCGGCAGCTTCTTGAATTTCACTCATGCTCATATCATATCCACCTGCAACATTAAACAGCACGCCACGTGCTCCATCAATTGAAACTTCAATCATTGGACTTTCAATTGCTTGTTCGGCAGCCTTTTGCGCACGATTATCACCACTCGCACGACCAATTCCCATTAAAGCCGAACCAGCGTTGCTCATAATTGATTTAACATCTGCAAAGTCAAGGTTGATCAAGCCATGTTCAGTGATAAGTTCTGAAATGCCCTGAACACCTTGTCGAAGAACATCATCAGCAATTTTAAAAGTTTCAAGAAGCGGGAGATTTCGATCAACAGTTTGAAGAAGTCGATCGTTCGGAATTGTAATCAACGTATCAACCGCAGCAGCAAGTTTTTCGATCGCCCAGTCAGCGTTAGTTTTGCGTTTTGCACCCTCGAAAGCGAATGGGCGAGTTGCAACACCAATCACTAAAATACCCATTTCGCGGGCAATTTCAGCCACAACATGACCAGCACCAGAACCAGTTCCACCACCAGCACCAATCGCAATAAACACCATATCTGCACCATCAAGAGCCTCACGAATTTCTTCGCGAGATTCAAGCGCAGCACTCTCACCAACAATTGGGTCCGCACCAGCACCCAAACCATTTGTTGTCTCTCGGCCAAGGTGAATTTTCTTATCAGCTTTCGATTTATACAAAGCTTGCGCATCTGTATTCATCGCAATAAATTCAATATTGTTAAGCCCAACATCTTTCATTCGATTTACGGCGCTACCACCGGCTCCACCGATACCTACAACCTTAATTTTAGCAAAAGTTTGAACTTCATTTGGTATAATTTCTGGCATTTTTTCTCCTTAATTTACTCCCATTATATCACTTTATTGTTTTTTCTTAAAGAATTTTGCAAAAAATCCAACTTTTTCAGACTGTTCTTCATTATAATTACTATTTTCTAAAGCTGAATCTCGCATTTCAATTAGCAGTCCAACAACCGCAGAATATTCAAGTTTTTTAATTTTATCTGAAACCGTTCTCTCAATTCCATTTTTTGAAATCTGTGTAGCTAACTGCAAATAATTCTTTACAAAATTATCAATACCTTTGAGTTCTGCACCACCACCGGTCAAAACTACACCACTTGGTAATTGATTTTCGAAACCAGACTCTTTAAGAACTTTTTTAACTTCGTCAAAAATCTCTTCAAGTCGAGCCTCAATAATTTCATCAATTTCCTGAGTATTGAAGCTGTAATGTTCGCGACCATGCTTAACCACAATATCATGATTTTCTTCTCTCTCGAAAGCATGCCCGTGCTTAATTTTAATCTCTTCGGCAACCTCTGGTGAAATCTTCAAGCATATTGCAAGATCATTCGTGATGTTTATTCCACCAAGCGGAATCACCTTAACAAACTGCAAATTTTCATCTTCATAAATTGCAACGCCAGTAGTTGAAGCTCCAAGATCCACCACAACCACACCGTTTTCTTTTTGTTTTTCAGTCAAAACTGCGCGCGCCGAAGCTACCACACTTGGGTAATAAATTTTTGAATTAAAATCGCCAACCCTTTCAAAAACTCCTTCAATATTTTCAATCTGAGAAATTGGTGCAGAAAGAATATTTCCGCAAACTTCGAGCCGATTTCCCTCCATTCGATAAGGGTCAGGAACCCTCTCTTGATTATCTACGTTGTAGTAATACGGTACAAACCGCAAAATCTCACAGCCTTCGGGCACTTTACCAACTATTGCAACTTCTTTAACGCGCTCAATATCGTTATCATCGATAAGGCCGTCAGGCGAACTTACAGCTACCATTCCATCTGTTTTTGTGCTTAAAATATTCGCACCGTTCACGCTAATCGCGATATTATCACAAGTTTGACCGCTCATTTTTTCGGCCTCAACAAGCGCTTTATCTATCGCACGATAAGTGTTTTCGGAATGATTTACAATACCTTTTTTCATTCCAGAATTTTCAACCGAAGCAACACCAACAATACTTGGTTCGCCTTCCTTATCAAACTTCGCAACAACAGCCCTAACCTCAGTTGTTCCAATATCTATTCCTGCCACATATCGAGAATTCTCATTCATAATTCTATTATACCGTTAATGCTAATTTTTATCAAGTGTGAAAATTAAAAAAGTAACATAAAAAAACACCCTCGCAGTGATAAGTGTTTTTCTTAATATTGTATTTAAAATAATTTCTGGTGCTGGGAGAAAGATTCGAACTTTCGAAGGCATCTGCCGACAGATTTACAGTCTGTTGTGTTTGACCGCTTCACTATCCCAGCGTTAATTCTGTATTAAAAAATACTTGGAGCCACCTTTCGGATTCGAACCGAAGGCCTGCTGTTTACAAAACAGCTGCTCTAACCAGCTGAGCTAAGGTGGCACAACCAAGTATACTATTAATTATACACGAGCCTTTTCAAAAATGCAAGCACTTTTTTGATTATTTTTCTAAAATCTCAATTGTCGAATCTACAATCTGAAATTCTGGCAAAAAATTTGAAATCTCTTTACGGATTTTTACACTTTTTGAAAAATCATTCACAAAAATTCGCGCCGTAAGAATATGATCAACACCATCAATACTCCAAAAATGAATATTCTCAATTTTCAAAACACCATCAATCGCCAAAATCTGCTTTTTAATCTTATTCAAATTTTTTACGCTTGGCGTTCGTTGAGTAAGAATTTTTAACGCACCCCAGGAATTCGAAATTGCACCCCAGGTGATAAATAGTAAAATACACAGACTCGTCACGCGATCAAGCATATGAAGCCCCGAAAACGAAATCAAAATTGAGCTTAAAAAAGTCAAAATCCAGCCGAACAAATCTTCAATCAAATGAATCGAAACTGTTCGATCGAGCAAATTTTTTGAACCATGAAGTCGAGCTGCTGCAAATAAATTTACAAAAATTCCAACAATCGAAACAATCATCAATCCAGGAATATTCACCCGCGGATGCGTGTGTGGAAAAGTAAATTCATAATAAACTGCAATTGACATCGAGTAGGAAATCCACAAAATTACAACCGTATTTAAAAGAGCACCAAGCGCCGAAAGTCGTTTATAACCATAGCTCATCACTGAAGTTGGTTTTTTATTACTAAGTTTACTCAAAATTAACGAAACTGTCAGTAAAAAAGCATCGCCCAAATCATGAACTGCGTCTGCCGAAATTGCTGCCGAACCAAAAAGTGCACCAAAGAAAAATTCAACAATCGAAAAACCCAAATTCAAACAAATCGCGAGCGGTAAATTACTTGCGTGCTCGTGAGAATGCGCCTGCGCAAAATGCAAGTGTTCGTGATTTTTGCCCGATTTATTCTTTTTTTCGCCCATTCGAAAAAATTATTCCAATGTAAGAATTTCAACGCCATCCTTCGTAACCAAAACTGTGTGTTCAAAATGTGCCGATAGTGAACCATCTTTCATCAAAACATCCCATTCGCTATCTGTTCCATTAAAAATCACATCACCTTTGCCAAGAGAAGTCATCGGCTCAATACAAAAAGTATCACCTTCCTGAAAAGCCACGCCACTTCCAGCCTTGCCATAATTTGGAACTTCTGGATCCATATGCATTTTCAAACCAACACCATGCCCAACCAAATCTCGAACATTACCGAGTTTTGATTTTTTAAGTGATTTTTCAACCGCTGCGCCAATATCACCGGTTTTCACACCAGGCTTCACAACTGAAATTCCCGCCGCAAGCGCTTTTTTTGTATCATTCAAAAGATGCTTCACTGCACCTTTTGGTTCTTCGCCAATAACTGTTGTCACGGCGGAATCGGTCATCATTCCTCTAAATTCAATAACCATATCAAATTTTACAACATCACCTTTTTCAAAAGGAATATTATTTGGCGCACCATGAACAACGCAATCATTCACCGAAATACAAACTACGCCTGGAAAATTCACCTCTGGCGTGAGATAAGCAGATTTCGCTCCATATTCTTTAATTTTCTTGCGTGCAAAAGTATCAACTTCAAGACCAGTCATTCCAACTTTCGAAAATTCCGTAAGCTCACGCAAAATTCGCGCGAGGATTTTTCCACCCTCACGCATTGCTTGAATTTGTGCCTCGGTTTTATTGCCAGTGATTAAATTTCGCACGATTCAATTTCCTCCATAATTCGATCGTGAACTTGCCCAACCGTGCCCGTTCCGTCGATATGAGCAATTCGCACGCCATTTTCGTTAAAATAATTCAAAACCGGATACATTTCTTGCCGATAAATTCGAAGGCGCTCGTCGATAACTTCTGGAGTATCATCAAGTCGACCGCGAATTTCAAGCCGGCGCATCAATTCGCTTCGTGGCACTTCCAAAACAATCACTAAATCAACATCTCTACCGTGATTTTGCTTGTTTTCGATCAACCATTTCGCCTGTGTGAGCTGGCGTGGATAACCATCGAGAATCACTTGCTTAACATTTTTTCCATTTGCACGATCAAGAGCTTCACCCATTATGCGATTAACAATCTCTGGATCAACCAGTTTTCCAGTGCTCATTTGTGCGAGAAGCTCAGGATCTTTGCTATCTCGCAAAAGTTGCCCCGCTCCAAGCCAACGCCAATCATTCCGCGCGGCCAACAAATTACCTTGAACGCTTTTACCAGCACCCGCTGGACCAAAAAATACAATCATTGATTTCCTTTTGTTTTTAAATTATATACTTTTATATTATAGCATAAAAATTTAAAAGTTAGAAATCTTGACAATAATTAGCTCCTCTTGAATATTCCCCTTCACCAAGACCTTCAAGATGGCCAAAAATAGCAACGCTTCCTTCTTTTTCTTCCGGAATCAAACCGCCCCATTTTTCATTATTTTTATCAGTACACTTAGCGCCAATCATTATAAAGGCTATGTCGTAATATCTTTCATCATCGCCATTTATCCATTCAGTCATAGGAGTAAAAGAATGCCTTCCATTAGGACCATCACCAACATAATCCTTCCAATGAAAATCACCTTTATGAGTTATCATATACCCATCAATAATGTTTGTTTCTTTTAAATATTGAGCTAAAACACCTTTTCTAATTGGGGAAATATTCCCAGTTCTCTCACCAACCTTTTCAAAAGTTGGAAATTCACCCTTATTATTTGCCTTATATGTTTGTATTGCTGAAGCAATTGTAGAATAATCTTGCTTTCGAGCGGTATTCCGCTGGCTCCGTTGTAAAGCTGGCAATCCAAGAAATACCATTAAAAATATTAACCCAGCAATTGCGAGCACTAAAACAACTTCAATAATTGTAAATCCTTCATAAAGATTATGCTTTTTCATATCTCGATTATAGCACCCCCCCCCCCACAAAAGTCA
>CAURNE010000009.1:0-3018 GCA_963526415.1 uncultured bacterium
CTTGCTCACCTTTTTCGCCTCGGTCACCTTTTTGACCTTGGATTCCTTGTGCGCCGTTTAGTCCATTTTTCCCATTAGTACCATTAACTCCATTAGTACCATTAACTCCGTTAGTACCATTAGAACCGTTTGAACCATTAACGCCATTTTTTCCATCGACACCGTTCTTGCCATCTTGCCCATCTTTTCCATCGGCTCCTTTTTCGCCTTTAAGGCTAGCGACAGATGTAATATCTTGCCATTCGCCGTCTAAGAACTGATATTGAATTTTTCCATCTTGCTGACGAATACTAATTTGTCCAGGATTCACACCTTTAAATTGAAAATTCGAAGATCCGCGCCACCAAAATAGCAACACAATAATCAACAAAATAATCAAAGCAACATTTGTAACCCTTAACGCCCGTTTAGATGCGTATTTATCTCTATCCATAAAGTTCCTTTCTTTTACTACCTTTATTTATTTCTTACAATATTAATTATAACAATTTTAACACAAAGCACTACCTTTTTCAACTTATTTTAACCCTTGATTTAAACTTAAAACTATGCTAAAATAATAAGGATATTAAATTTAATGAGGATTTTATGAAAAAAGCAGTCGTAAAAGTTGGCGGTAAACAATTTATCGTTAGCGAAAAAGAGACCCTTCTGGTGGACCTCCTCCCGCAAGGAACAAAAGAGCTCGAACTTGACGCTTTGATGCTTATTGATGGCGACAAAGTGGAAGTTGGAACTCCTATTGTAAAAGGCGTGAAGGTTTCCGCAAAAGTTGTTGACGAACTTGTTAAGGGCGAAAAAATCCGCGTGATCCGCTACAAAGCTAAAAAGCGTGTTCACAAAGAAAACGGACATCGTCAAAAATATACTAAAATCGAAATTACTTCGATTAAATAATAAAAAGGCGGCCAGCCATTTCGAAACAGTTCCCCACTCAGGAGCTGTTTTATTTTTGCGACATAATAATTATTTTTATAAAACAACCCAACAATCATTCAAAACATAAAAATAAACCCCGTTTTCGCGAGGTTTATTTATTTTTTTTTGAAACTATTTTTTCTCTGTTTTGTGAGATTTTTTAGCTTCGTGAGTTTTCGCCGTTTTATGTTCAGCAACATGAACCGCTTTTTTCGAAAGATCAGCTGTTACTTTTTTCATTTCTTCACGACTTCGGTACCAGTAGGCAACCGCACCAGTAATTGCCATAATCGCAATTACCATCATTGCAGCTTCAGCAGGTCCAGTGTGTGGAAGTTCAGTTGGAACTTCTGCACAATTCGGATCGTTGGATGCAAGATTTTCAAGACCTTTAATTTTACATTTATCAGAACAGTTTGGGTCGTTTTTCTTCAAATTCCCTTTTCCAGGAATTCCACAAAATTCTTTTTGCTCTTGTGGTGTACAATTTTTTTGAACAGTTACAGTTGCTTTATCGCTTTTTCCACCGTTTTCGGTCAAAACTTGCGCAGTATTTGTAAGTATGTTATTTCCACAAACTAATTTCGAAGGATCAATTTTTGCGCGGAAAGTTAACGTCACAAAACTGCCAATTGCATTTCGTCCGATATTTATACCGGATATTGCAACATTATCTCCCAAAGTTTTACCAGTAGGATCTGAAGCACTCACAACTCGAGTTGTTCCAGGAACTAGAACTAATCCAGCAGGAAGCAAATCTTTAATATTCACATTATTGTGATCGATTGTTCCAGTATTTTTATAAGTGATTTTAAACTCAACCTGATCATTTAAACCAATATTTTGATTTTTTGAAAATGCATTCGTGCCAGCCTTTGAAACAGTTTTTGTTGTTTCGAAATCTGAAAAATCTGCTTTAAATCGGTAGGTAATTACGCCTGAATATTGATCGCAACCTGGCAAAATTCCATTCAAACTATCATAACCAAGATTTGTTCCAGCGCCGAAAAGATTTTCGCCACTTAAGTTTTGACCATTTACAGCACCTTTTGTTGTGATTTTTGCTGAACCTTGAACGTATCGCAAAACAACATTTTGTGAAGGTGAATGAATTACAGCCTCATCCCAAACTTTTTGTGGTCGCGAGTTTCGAGCCGAAATTTCTGCCCGAACAAAACCTTTTTGACCTTTTCCAAGTTTCGAAGGAACGATTGTGTTAAGTTTTGCATCTAACGCAATTCCGCGGAAGCTGTTTTCTCGTGAGTTGAGGGAGCTTTTTGCATTATTGTGGTAATAGATATAAACTTCATATTCTTGACCAGGAACAATGTTAATTTCATCTACAAAGTTTCCAGTTCCAGCTTGACGGATTCGAACGAAATTTCGCTCGTCACCAACAGTTGGATTGTTTGTGATTGAGTTAAATGTTACGTAGTCGGCAGGATTTTCGGCAGAAAAAGTTTTTCTTTCTGGACCATGAGCAAAAGCACTTCCGCTCAAAGCCACCCCTGCGATGAGGGTCGCAATTATCGCAACCCCCAAGCCTTGTAATTTATTTTTTACTAACATTTTTTACCTTTTTATATATTATTGTCCATTATTTGGATTTTGTGCAGCTGAAGCGTTGTAGCTTTCTTGTGCTGCAAGAATATCATCGTAGCTTACAAACTCACCACCAATATTTACAGTTTTATTTTGAGCCTGTTCAGCTTCGCGAGATTTAGCTTCAGACTCAGCTTGAGCCTGTAATGACTGCTCAGCATCGCGTGCATTACTTTCTACTGTATGTTCACCACCCGTATATTCAACTGGCTGTTCAGCTATTTTCGAAACATCAATAGATTCATCAACACCGTTTGCCCGAATTTCAGCAGTTGCCGTTCCAGGTGCTACGGTAGGATTGATATTATTTTTTCGTTCCTCTTCAGTAGCCTCAGCCCTTAATTCACCCGCATCCATTTTAGTAACCGCACCGTCTACATTGTAAATCGACTGATCCGTTTTAAATTTTGTATCGTCGTGAGTTTCCGGTGGAGTGTTTGGTGGAGTTTCCGGTGGAGTGTTTGGTGGAGTTTCCGGTGGAGTGTTTGGTGGAGTTTC